>NZ_MRDE01000075.1 GCF_001968835.1 Tersicoccus phoenicis | reverse complement strand
GCGAACGCGCCAGAGCGCTCGCCGACGGTAGCGTCAGACAAGTCGAGGTCTCTCGGATGCAGCGTATAGGAACCTTCATCCTCGGGAGACCTCGACGTCTATCCCGGGACCGCCACGCCAACGCCAACTACACCCTCATCTGGGATGAGCCGCCAATGCGAAGCCTGGCCGTCACTACCGGCCTTGTGCGATCCCGGCTGTCGCGGTAGGCCCCGATCAGCGACCAGCCGGCGATTCCGGCGGTCACGATTGCGGCCACGGCGCTTGTACCGGCGAATGCCGCGGAAGCGGTACTTGTATCTATTTCAAACATGGGTGACATTATTGCGTCAATGCTCTGGCTTTCACCGGAAGCACCACCAGGTGCGCCGCCGTTCCGGGTCCCCGCCCACCTCGGCGGTGGTCGAGCAAGGCGGCGACCACCGGCCGGTCCGAGTCTGCGGACAGACGCCTGTCCACCTCGGCTCGTGTACCGCCTCGCCGCCGATAGCCTGATCCCATGCCCGCACCGACCCGTCCCCGTCGCCCGCGCGTGACGCGCGCCGCCACCGTCACCGGCAGCGAATGGCTCACCCGCGACCTGGTCCGGGTGCACCTGGCGGGCCCGGACCTGGCCACGATCGAGCCGCTGGCGCACACCGACAGCTACGTCAAGCTACTGTTCGCCCCGCGCGGCGCCGGCTACGCCTGGCCCTTCGACCCGGAGCGCATCCAGCAGCAGCTCCCGCGGGAGCAGTGACCGGTCACCCGGAGCTACACGATCCGCCGGCTGGACCTGGCGCGGGGGGAGATGCACCTCGACGTCGTGGTGCATGGTGACGAGGGGCTCGCCGGTCCGTGGGCAGCGTCCGCGCGACCCGGGGACACCATCGGATTCCGCGGACCCGGCGGCGGCCGACCACCTGCTCGTCGGTGACGAGTCGGCCTTCCCGGCGATGTCCGGGCCTTCGTGCACGGCAACGCCGAGATGATCAAGGACCTGCGGCGGTTCCTGCTGGTGGAGCAGGGCCTGCCGCGCGAGCGGGTATCCATCTCCGGGTACTGGCGCACCGGGCAGAACGAGGACGCCTGGCAGGCCGGCAAGCGAGACTTCGTGGCGCAGATGGAACGGGAGCAGGACGGCGAGGCTGTCCCCGTGCCCGCGTCCACGCGACCATGACAAGCCTGCTGACGACGATGTCGTCGAAGCTCGTGACCGGGTGCTCGCCTCCCGCCCAGACATGGGTTAGCCTCGCACCATGACGGCGCGCAGGTTCCTCGGCTGGCCGGCGGTCCGGCAGATCGCCTCCGGTGACTGGCTCGGCCGCGGACCCGCGGTGACATCGGCCCGCACCGAGTCGCTGAAGCCGCGCACGACGACGGCCGACCGCGTGGTGCAGAGCATCTGCCCGTACTGCGCCGTCGGCTGCGGCCAGCGGGTCTACGTCAAGGACGAGAAGGTCGTGCAGATCGAGGGCGACCCGGATTCGCCCATCTCGCGGGGTCGGCTGTGCCCCAAGGGATCGGCCAGTGAGCAGCTGGTGAACGCGCCGGGTCGGCAGACGGAGGTGCTCTACCGGGCGCCGCGGGCCACCGACTGGCAGCGCCTCGACCTGGACACCGCGGTCGACATGATCGCCGACCGGTTCATCGCCGCTCGCCGCCACGACTGGCAGCAGACCGACGAGCAGGGTCACCTGCTGCGCCGCACCATGAAGGTCGCCTCACTCGGCGGGGCCACGCTGGACAACGAAGAGAACTACCTGATCAAGAAGCTCTTCACAGCCGCGGGCGCCGTCCAGGTGGAGAACCAGGCGCGTATTTGACACTCCAGCACGGTTCCCAGTCTGGGAACCTCGTTCGGACGTGGCGGCGCCACACAGTACCTGCAGGACATGGCCAACGCCGACTGCATCGTGATCCAGGGATCGAACATGGCCGAGTGCCATCCGGTCGGCTTCCAGTGGGTCGCCGAAGCGCAGGCGCGCGGTGCGAAGGTGATCCACGTCGACCCGCGGTTCACCCGCACCTCGGCGGTCGCCGACAAGCACATCCCGATCCGGGCCGGTTCGGACATCGTGCTGCTGGGCGCGTTGATCAACTTCGTGCTCAGCAACGACCTGTGGTTCAAGGAGTACGTCCTCGCGTACACCAACGCCGCCTCCGTGGTGAACGAGGACTACCGCGACGCCGAGGACCTCGGCGGCCTGTTCTCCGGCATCGACCCGAAGACCGGCCACTACGACACGTCCACCTGGGCCTACGCCGAGGCGGACGGTGGTGGCCCGGTCTCGGGCACCCACAGCAGCGAACGGCACGGCTCCGAGGCGTCGGCCCGGGCCGCCGGCGACCAGCACGGCAGCGGCGGCCCGCCCCTGGAGCACGCCAACGTCCGTCGGGACGACACGCTGCAGGACCCGAACACGGTGTTCCAGATCCTCAAGCGGCACTACGCCCGGTACACCCCGGAGATGGTGCAGCAGATGTGCGGCATCGACCCGGCGGACTTCGACTACCTGGCCCGCGCCATCACGGAGAACTCCCGCCGCGACCGGACCACCTGCTTCGCCTACGCCGTCGGCTGGACCCAGCACGGCACCGGGGCCCAGTACATCCGTACCGCCGCCATCCTGCAGCTGTTGCTCGGCAACGTCGGCCGGCCCGGCGGCGGCATCATGGCGCTGCGCGGGCACGCCAGCATTCAGGGATCCACGGACATCCCGACGCTGTTCAACCTGCTGCCCGGCTACCTGCCGATGCCCAGCGCGGGCGTGCACGACACGTTCGACGACTACATCGCAGGCATCGCCAGCAAGAAGCAGAAGGGCTTCTGGACGGAATCGGACGCCTACGCGATCAGCCTGCTCAAGGCCTGGTGGGGGGACGCCGCCACGGCCGAGAACACCTGGGCGTTCGACTACCTCCCCCGGATCAACGGTGCCCACGGCACCTTCCAGACCGCGACGGCGATGCTCGACGACGACGTCGACGGGTTCTTCATCCTCGGCCAGAACCCGGCCGTCGGCACCTCCAACGGCCGGATGCAGCGGATGGCGATGTCGCACCTGAAGTGGCTGGTGGTGCGGGACCTGAGCCTGATCGAGTCGGCGACCTGGTGGAAGGACGGGCCGGAGATCGCCACCGGGGAACTGCGCACAGAGGACATCGAGACCGAGGTGTTCTTCCTGCCGGCCGCCAGCCACGTCGAGAAGGCCGGGTCCTTCACCCAGACGCAGCGGCTGCTGCAGTGGCGCCACCAGGCCGTCGCACCGCCCGGGGACTGCCAGAGCGAGCTGCAGTTCTTCTACGAACTGGGCAAGCGGATCCGGGCACGACTGGCCGGCTCGACCGACGAACGCGATCGCCCGCTGCTGGACCTGACCTGGGACTACCCGACCGACGAGCACGGTGACCCGGACCCCGAGGCGGTGCTGGCCGAGATCAACGGCTACCACCTGACCGGGCCGGACGCCGGCAAGCCCCTGTCCGCCTACACCCAGATGCGGGCGGACGGGTCGACGTCGGGCGGCTGCTGGATCTACACCGGCGTGTACGCGGACGGGGTCAACCACGCCGCGGACCGCAAGCCCGGCCGCGAACAGGGCCCGACGGCGCTGGAGTGGGGCTGGGCGTGGCCGGCGAACCGCAGGATCCTGTACAACCGGGCGTCCGCGGATCCCGCCGGCAAGCCCTGGAGCGAGCGGAAGAAGTACATCTGGTGGGACGAGGAGCAGAACAAATGGGTCGGCGAGGACGTCCCGGACTTCCCGGTGGACCGGGCCCCCGGGAGCACCCCCGACCCCGATCTCGGGGGACCGGACGCGCTGGCCGGTGACGATCCGTTCGTCATGCAGGCCGACGGCAAGGGGTGGTTGTACGCGCCCAAGGGGTTGCTCGACGGGCCGCTGCCCACGCACTACGAGCCCCAGGAATCCCGCGTAGTGAACGCGTTGTACGCCCAGCAGACCAACCCCTCGCGCGTGCTCTTCCCCCGTCGGGACAACTTCTCGGCGCCGAGCGCGGACAAGCCGGGCGCAGACGTCTACCCGTACGCGTTCACCACCTACCGGCTGACCGAGCACCACACCGCCGGCGGGATGAGCCGATGGCTGCCCTACTTGGCGGAACTGCAACCGGAGATGTTCTGCGAGGTGTCCCCGGAACTGGCCGCCGAGCGCGGACTCGAACCGGACGGCTGGGCGACCATCGTCTCGGCGCGCGGTGCCATCGAGGCGAAGGTCCTGGTCACGGAGCGGATGACCCCGCTGACCGTCGGCGGTCACACCGTGCACCAGATCGGCCTGCCCTACCACTGGGGCACGGGCGGTCAGGGTGCCATCGTGACGGGCGACGGCACGAACGACCTGCTCGACGTGACGCTGGACCCGAACACGCAGATCCAGGACTCGAAGACGGGCGTCTGCGACATCCAGCCCGGTCGACGCCCCCGCGGTGCCGCCCTGCTCGGCCTGATCGAGGAGTACCGCGCCCGCGCCGGGGTGACCACCGAGACCGGCAACGAGCGATTCACCGTCGCGGTCCCCGACACAATTGAGAGTACGGGCGGCAGCACGGACGACGGCGGTCCGGACGATGGTGGTCCGGACGACGGCGCGACGAAGGAGCACTGATGGGCCAGCTGGCCGGACCGACCGACCCCACCACCGACGCGTACGGAGAGCACCATCCCGAGCGCCGCGGATTCTTCACCGACACCTCCATCTGCATCGGCTGCAAAGCGTGCGAGGTGGCGTGCAAGGAGTGGAACCACAACCCGCAGGACGGCGACCTCCAGCTGTCCGGCAACTCGTACGACAACACCGGGGGCCTCGGGGCCAGCACCTGGCGGCACGTCGCGTTCGTCGAACAGGGCCAGGAGCGGATCGCGGAGGCGCGGCAGTCCGGGCGCGCTCTCGTCTCCCTCGGGATGCCGAAGATCGGCGCCCCGGTCAAGCCCGATCCCGATGACGTCACCCCGCCGGACACGGAACAGTTCCGCTGGCTCATGTCCTCGGACGTCTGCAAGCACTGCACGCACGCCGGCTGCCTGGACGTCTGCCCCACGGGTGCGTTGTTCCGCACCGAGTACGGCACCGTGGTGGTGCAGGACGACGTGTGCAACGGGTGCGGCACGTGCGTGGCCGGTTGCCCGTTCGGGGTGATCGAGCGGCGCCAGGACGGGACCGTCCTGGTCGCCGGGGACCGCAACGGGCCGCCGGACGAGCTGAAGAAGCGGGTCGGCAAGAAGGCCTCGACCCGCGTCGCGACGCACGGCGAGGATCCGAAGACCGGCGTCGCCCAGAAATGCACCCTGTGCTACGACCGGATGCTCGAGGATCAGACGCCCGCGTGCGCCCAGGCCTGCCCGACGACGTCGATCAAGTACGGCGACCACGACGACATGGTCGCCACGGCGCGGGACCGCGTGGCCGAGTTGCACGCTCAGGGCCGCACCGAGGCGCGGCTCTACGGCGCCAACGAGCTCGACGGTGTCGGCGGCACCGGCTCCGTGTTCCTGCTGCTCGACGAGCCCGAGGTCTACGGGCTGCCGCCGGACCCGAGGGTGCCCACCGCGGACCTGCCGCGGATGTACAAGCAGGCCGGCCTGGCCGTGGCGGGGATGGTGGCGGCGACGGCGCTGGCCTTCCTGGGCGGCCGTCGATGAGCACGTCGACCTTCGACAGCTATCGGCCGCCCGAGCAGGCGCGCCCTCGGCGGGAGCGCCGCGGCGGGAACCGACGGCGCGCCGGCAGGGGCGGTGCCGAGGGCAACAACGAGATGTCAATGGTGCCCGACGTCGAGTTCACCTCCTACTACGGGCGTCCCGTGGTCAAACCCGCGCCCTGGGGGGACGACGTCGCGGCCTACTTGTTCCTCGGCGGCGTGGCCGGCGGCTCCGGGCTGCTGGCGTTCGGTGGGCAGCTGACCGGCCTGCCCACGCTGCGCCGCAACGCTCGACTGGGTGCGCTGGCCGCCGTCGTGGTCGGCGGTGCCGCCCTGGTCCGTGACCTCGGCCGGCCCGAGCGGTTCCTGAACATGCTCCGTACCTTCAAAGTGACGTCGCCGATGAGCGTCGGCTCCTGGATCCTCAGCGCCTTCGGTACGGGGATCGGGGTGGCGTCGGCCGCCGAGGTCGACCGGATGACGGGCGAGCGGTTGCCGCTGGGTCCCTTGCGGCCGTTGCTGCGCGCGGTGGAAGGTCCGGCCGGGGTCGAAGCTGCCGTCTTCGCAGGCCCCCTGGCCGCCTACACCGCGGTCCTGCTCTCGGACACCGCGACCCCGACATGGAACGCCGCCAAGGACGAGTTGCCGTTCGTGTTCGTCAGTTCCGCGGCCCTCGCGGCCGGTGGCCTGGCCATGATCACGACGCCCGTGACGCAGACCGGGCCCGCACGCGTCCTCGCCGTGATCGGTGTCGCCGGCGACATCATCGGCGTCCGGACGATGGAACGCCGGATGGACCCCGTCGTCGCCGAGCCGCTGCGGCAGGGCCGGCCCGGAGCCCTGCTGGCCTGGAGCGAGCGGCTGACCGTGCTCGGCGGCCTGGGCGCGGCCATCGGCGGGCGCAACCGCTTGGTGGCCGTGCTCTCCGGCGGTGCCCTGCTGACCGCCTCCGCGCTGACCCGGTTCGCGTTCCTGCACGCGGGCATCGCGTCGGCGAAGGACCCGCGGTACACGATCGAGCCGCAGAAGCGTCGCCTGGCCGCCCGGCAGGCCGCCGGGGTCACCGACGACGCGATCACCACCGCCAGCTGACGGATCCGCCGCACTACCTATCCGGCGCCCGTCTCCCGGGGCTGGGCCTGGTCGGGGCTCGCACGGGAGCCCGCACAGTGGCGCCCTTGTTCGGGCTCAGGCGCCAGGGCCCGAACAGTGGCCTCCTTGTTCGGGCTGGAGTGCGAGATGCGCGGTGCGGGGTAGAGGTCAACGGATCTGGATACCGGACCCGGCGACGGTGTGCCCGATGACGGGATGGCCCGGCAGTTCCCCGACGACGAGCAGGCCCCCGGAGGTCTGGGCGTCGGCGAGCAGCAACAATTCGTCCTCGCCGATCCCCGGACCGGGCCGCAGCTGAGGTTCCACCCAGTCGAGATTGCGCCGGGTGCCGCCGGAGACGAAACCGTCGCGCAGGGCCTCCCGGGCGCCGTCGACCACGGGTACCGCGGACGCCTCGATCACGGCGCCGACCCCGGAGGCCCGCAGCATCTTGAACAGGTGACCGAGCAGACCGAACCCGGTGACGTCGGTGGCGGCCCGCACCCCGGCGGCGAGCGCCGCCTCGGCTGCGTCGCGGTTGAGCGCCGTCATGGTGGCGATCGCGGCGTCGAACACCTCGCCGGTGCTCTTGTGGCGGTTGTTCAGCAGCCCGACGCCGATCGGTTTGGTCAGCGTCAAGGGCAGGCCGGGAGCGGCGGCGTCGTTGCGGAGCAGGCGGTCGGGGTCGGCGACGCCGGTCACCGCCATCCCGTACTTGGGCTCCGGATCGTCGATCGAGTGGCCGCCGATCACCGGGCAGCCCGCCTCCGCCGCGACCGCGAGGCCACCCTCGAGCACCTCGGTCATCAGCGTCAGCGGCAGCACGTCCCGCGGCCAGCCGACAAGGTTGATCGCCACTACCGGTCGGCCGCCCATCGCGTACACGTCCGAGAGCGCATTCGCCGCCGCGATCCGGCCCCAGTCGTAGGCGTCGTCGACCACGGGGGTGAAGAAATCCGCCGTCGAGAGCACCGCGAGGCCCTCTCGAACCAGCACCGCGGCGGCGTCGTCGCCGTCGTCGAGCCCGACGAGCACGTTCTCGCCCGACTGCCCGGTCAACCCCCGCACCGCGTCCTCCAGTTCACCGGGCGGGATCTTGCACGCGCATCCGCCGCCGTGGGCGTAGCCGGTCAGCCGGACGGCCGGCTCCGGCAGCTGGGGCAGGGTCGACGAGACGTCGGGGCGCGTACCGGTCATGACGTCAGCGTAGCCACCCGGGCTGCAGAGGCTGCGACGGGACGGGGTGACGGACGCGACGGTCGAGGAACGGACGGCCGCGTGCGGTGACGTGGACCGTGACCCGGCCGGCATTCGCTAGATTGGGGGACGGAGGCGTCCGGGTCCTGGTGGGCCCCCCGGTCTTCAAAACCGGTGAGACCGAGCAGCTCGGTCTGGCGGGTTCGATTCCCGTCCGCCTCCGCCAACGAGCTACGGCGCCACTGAACGACGGCGCCGGCCAGCAACGCGAGGACCAAGGGCAGAGGAGCAACGGTGGTGGAGCAGGTCGACCCGCGTCGCCTGATCCCACGCACCGACCGCCTCCTGGCCCTGCCCGCCGTCGAGCGGGCGCGCGCCCGATTGAGCGAGGCGGTGCTGCTGTCCCTCGTGCGCGAGGTCCAGCAGCGTGCACGCCGCGGAGAGCTGGCTCCCGATCGGGTGGCGGACGCGGTCAGCGCGGCGGCGCAGGAACGCAGCGCCGCGAGCCTGCGACCGGTGCTGAACGCGACCGGCGTCGTCGTGCACACCAACCTCGGCCGCGCCCCGCTGAGCGAGGCGGCGGTCGCGGCGGTCGTCGCGGCCACCGGCTACGTCGACATCGAACTCGACCTGACCACCGGCGTCCGGTCGCGTCGCGGGTCCGGCGCCCGGTCGGCGCTGCTCGCCGCCTGCCCGGCCGCCGAGGACGCCCTCGTGGTCAACAACGGCGCCGCCGCCCTCGTGCTCGCGACCACCGCGCTCGCCGCGGGGCGCGAGGTGGTCATCAGTCGCGGCGAACTGGTCGAGATCGGCGCCGGCTTCCGGCTCCCGGACCTGATCGCCTCGACCGGGGCCCGGTTGCGCGAGGTCGGCACGACCAACCGCACGCACCTGCGCGACTACGCGGACGCCCTCGGCCCCGACACCGGTTGCATCCTCAAGGTGCACCCGAGCAACTTCCGGGTCCAGGGGTTCACCTCCGGCGCCCCGATGGACGACCTCGCGGCGCTCGCGGCCGGCCACGGCGTGCCGCTCGTCGCCGACATCGGCAGCGGCCTGCTCGCCCCCGACGCGGCACTGCCGGACGAGCCGGACGCCGCGACCACCTTGGCCGCCGGTGCCCATCTGGTCACGGCCAGCGGGGACAAGCTGCTCGGCGGCCCGCAGGCGGGCCTGCTGCTCGGCCGGGCGGACCTGGTCGCGCAGCTGTCCCGGCACCCCCTGGCCCGGGCCGTCCGCGCCGACAAGCTGACCCTGGCCGCGCTGGAGGCCACCGTGGCCGGTGGCGCCGTACCGGTCGGCCGGTCCGTGCACGCCGATCCCACCCGGTTGCGCGAACGCGCCGAGCGGATCGCTGCGGCGGTGAACGCGCCCGTCGTCCCGCACGACGGCCGGGTCGGCGGGGGAGGAGCGCCCGGCCTGCCCCTGCCCGGCTGGGCGGTGCGGCTGGACGAGGCGATCGCCGTGCACCTGCGTACCGGGAGTCCGGCCGTGCTTCCGCGTGTGCACGACGGAGCCTGCCTGCTGGATCTGCGGTGCATCCCGGAAGCGGACGACGAACGGCTGCTCGCTGCGGTCCACGTCGCGCTCGCCGCGTCGTCCGCCACGGCCACGTCGCCCGGTGGTAGCACCGGCGGCACCAACGGCATGACGACACCGACGGCATGACGGCATCTCCCTCCGGATCGGCCTCCGGCTCGAGCCACCCCACCGCGGTCGTCGCCACCGCCGGTCACGTCGACCACGGCAAGAGCACGCTCGTCCGGGCCCTGACCGGGATGGAACCGGACCGATGGGAGGAGGAACGACGGCGTGGCCTGACCATCGACCTGGGCTTCGCCTGGACCGTGCTGCCGTCGGGCCGGGAGATCGCCTTCGTCGACGTCCCCGGTCACGAGCGGTTCCTCGGCAACATGCTGGCCGGCATCGGTCCGACCCCGGTGGTGCTGTTCGTGGTCGCCGCCGACGAAGGCTGGCAGGCCCAGTCCAGCGACCACCGGGACGCGGTGGCGGCCCTGGGCATCGACCGGGGGATCCTGGTGATCACGCGGGCCGACCGCGCCCACGGTCGGGTGTCGGACACGCTGCAGCAGGCTCGGACCGAGCTGTCCGGTACGGGTCTGCGGGATGCGCCGGTGGTCGTCGTCAGCGCGGTCGACGGCACGGGCCTGGACGAGCTGCGCACCACCCTCGACGACGTCCTCGCCGCCAATGGGGAACCGACGACGACCGGCCGACTGCGGCTGTGGGTGGACCGGGCCTTCTCCATCACGGGCGCGGGGACCGTGGTCACCGGCACGCTGCCGTCCGGCACCGTCGCGGTCGGTGACCGGCTGGACGCGATCTGCGGCGAGCGCACCCGGACCGTTCAGGTCCGTGGCCTGCAGAGCCGTGACGAGCCCCGCGAGACGGTCGGCCCGGTGAGCCGGGTGGCACTCAATCTGCGCGGGGTGACGCCGTCCGACGTCGGCCGCGGGGACGCGCTGGTGACGCCGGGCGCGTGGCCGGTGGCGGACACCGTCGGCGTGCGGCGCACGAGCGGCTCGCCGCTCGGCGAGGCACCGGACCGGGTGGTGGTGCATGTCGGCACGGCCGCGGTGCCCGCCCGGCTCCGCTCCTTCGACGACGACCACGCGTGGCTGGCGTTGTCCCGGTCCCTCCCGCTGGTGCCGGGCGACCGGATGGTGCTGCGCGACCCGGGCGCCCACCGGCTGCTCGGCGGTGTGCTGCTGCTGGACGCGGACCCGCCCGCCTTCCGCCGCCGCGGCGACAGCGCCCGCTGGGCCGCCCGGCTGATCACGATGACGCCGGGCGGGGATCCGCTCGCCGAGGTGGCGGCGCGCGGTGCGGTGACCGCGGCCCACCTGCACCGGCTCGGCGTGATCGCCTCGGCGCAGCAGGACCCGCCGTCCGACGTGGTGGCGCTGGGACAGTGGTGGGTGCACGCCCCGGTGCTGGCCGGTTGGCAGCAGCGGCTACGTGCCGCCGTGGCCTCCCGGCACGAGACCGACCCGCTCGCCGGTGGTCTCACCCACGGCGCCGCGCGGGACCTGCTCGCCCTGCCCGCCGGCGTCCCGCTCGACCCGGTGATCACCGCAGCGGGCCTCGAGCAGGAGGCCGGTCGGATCCGGCTGCCCGGCAGCAGCGGTGACCTCGGCGCCGCCGAGGCCGCGGTCGCCCGGGTGGTCGAGCAGCTGGCCGAGAACCCGTTCAACGCGCCGGAGGCGCACGACCTCAGTGCATTGCGGCTGACGACGCGGGACCTGGCCGCGGCCGAACGCGCCGGGAGGATCATCCGCTTGCGGGACGGCATCGTGCTGTTGCCGACGGCGCCGGCGCTGGCGATGCGGACACTGGCCCGTCTCGCCCAGCCGTTCACGACGAGCGACGCCCGGCAGGCGCTGCGCACCACGCGCCGGGTCGTGATTCCGCTGCTCGAGCATCTGGACGGACGCGGCTGGACGCGGCGGCTGGACGCCGGGCATCGCACGGTGATTCGTTCAGGCGGCGGCCGCTGACCGGACGGCACCGCCCGCCCGGCCCGCCGCGACATCGTCAGCTGCCCGAGTCGCCCCGGCCGGTCTCGCCCTGCAGCCGGTCGATGTGCTCGGAGGCCTGCGCCTTGGTCAGGTCCGCCGGCAGTTCCTCCCCGGCCTGCCGAGCCAGAGTGTCGAGGTAGCTGCGCTGAGCACCGGTCATCGGTTCGTCCCCGGTCACCCACTGCCCGGGGTCCTTCTCCGTGGTGCCCGGCTGCGGGGTGCTCGCACCGAGGGTGGGCCGGTCACCGCCGCTACCGGTGTCGTCGGACCCTCCGGCTGCGGGCAGGTTCTGCTCGGGCTGGTTCGTCTGTTCGCTCATGCGGGCCAGCGTAGCCCCGACCACCGACACTCCCGCTGGGTCACAAGTTCGTAACGACGCGCCGTCGATTCCTCGCAGGAGGCATCGGGGAGGCAAGACCCCACTACTGTGGTGCCACATGTGAGGCACACCACGTACCGCTCGGTAGGGTAGTGTGACCGTCAGCCCGGGGCAGTGTGTTGCGGGTCACTCTTAGAATCCATGAGGGAGGCGGAATGCGTGTAGCGCGTATTTCCAAAATGGTGGGGGCGGCTGCGATCGCGGCGCTCGTGCTCAGTGCCTGCGGTGGCAACACCGGCGGAGGAAGCAACTCCGCGTCAGGCTCGGCGGCTAGTGGCGGCGGCCAGATCACGGTCGCCGAGGTGAACGGCTTCAGTTCGTTCAACCAGTCCACGGCCACCGGCAACTCGGACATCAACGGCAAGATCTGGTTGGCCACGCACTCGGGCTTCAACTACATCGACAACAACCTCAAGATCGTCAAGAACGAGAAGTTCGGCAAGTACGAGAAGGTCTCGGACAACCCGCTGACGATCAAGTACACGATCAACGACGGGGTCAAGTGGTCCGACGGCACGCCGGTCACCGCCGACGACTACGTCCTCGCCTGGGCGGTCTACTCCGGCTACTACGACGACGCCACGTACGACGACTCCGGCAAGGTCACCAAGGGCAGCCAGTACTTCACCTACGCGGGCAGCACCACCGGCCTGAACAAGTCGACGTTCCCCGAGGTCAGCAGCGACAACAAGTCCTTCACGATCAACTACACGACGCCGTATGCGGACTGGGAGACGGCGTTCAGCGGACCCGAGGTTCCCGCGAACGTCGTCGCCAAGAAGGGCGGCCTGGCCGACGCCAAGGCGCTGACGAACCTGATGAAGGGCATGTCCAAGGGTGATCCGGCCAAGCCCGTCGCCACCAACGCGCAGCTGAAGAAGGTGGCGGACTTCTACAACAAGGGCTTCGACACCACCACGCTGCCGTCCGATCCGAGTCTCTACCTCTCCAACGGTCCGTTCGTCGTCTCCGCGGTGACCGAGAACCAGTCGGTGACCCTGAAGAAGAACCCCGACTACACCTGGGGCAACATCCCGAAGGTCGACACCATCGTGATGCGCACCATCGGTGACACCCAGGCGCAGATCCAGGCCCTGCAGAACGGCGAGGTGGACATCGCCGCCCCGCAGGCGTCGGCGGACACGCTCACCGCACTGGACAACATCCAGGGTGTGCAGGTGCAGAAGGGCGACCAGTTGGCGTTCGACCACGTCGACATCAACCAGTACGGCACCTTCAAGGACAAGACCCTGCGCGAGGCGTTCATGAAGACGATCCCGCGCAAGGCGATCCTCGACGCGATCATCACCAAGATGAAGCCCGACGCCAAGGTGCTCGACTCCTACCTCTTCGTGCCGGCCCAGGAGGGCTACGCCAAGTCGGTGGAGAACAACGGGTCGAAGAAGTTCCAGGACGTCGACATCGCGGGCGCCAAGAAGCTGCTCGCCGGACGGACCCCGACCGTCCGCATCATGTACAGCAAGGACAACCCGAACCGGGTCGACGCCTACACGCTGATCGCCAAGTCCGCCACCGAGGCCGGCTTCAAGGTGGTCAACAACGGTGCGCCGGCGAACCAGTGGAGCAGCAAACTCGGTGACGGGTCATACGACGTGACGATCTTCGGCTGGATCCAGCCGGGTGTCGGCGTCTCCGGTGTGCCGCAGCTGTACGGTACCGGGCAGTCCTCGAACTTCAGCAAGTTCTCCAACCCGGAGGCCGACAAGCTGATGGCCGAACTGGTGACGACCACCGACCCGGCGAAGCAAGAGGCGCTGCAGGTGCAGATCGACAAGCTGATCTGGGACTCCATGTACGGGCCGCCGCTGTTCCAGAGCGTCGGCGTGGAAGCGTTCAGCAGCCGGGTGACCGGTGGCGTGAACTACCAGCCCAACCAGTACGGCGTCTGGTGGGACGTGTGGGACTGGGCGGTCAAGTAGGCCGCCAGTAGTTCGACACCGCTCGAGGTTGCCGGATGCACAGAGGCACCAGGACTGAAGTCTGTCCTGGTGCCTCTGTCCGCAACCGACGGTGATTCCCCTTCCGGTCGGTGGACTCGAGCTACCGACGACGCGACACCCTCCCCACCGGCCATCCCGGTCTGACCTCGAAGGTCTCGATGTTCCCCTACATCCTCCGGCGCCTGTTTGCCGCAGTGCTGATCCTGCTCGGCGCCTCGTTCCTCGTCTACCTGCTGATGGCGTACTTCGGCGGCGATCCCCTGGCGGAGCTGCGCGCCAGCAACAGTCCCACCCGAGAAGCGCAGATGAACGCGGTCAAGCAGCAGCTGCAGCTCGACGTGCCGCCGGTGCTGCGCTACTTCCTGTGGCTCGGTGGTGCCGTCAAGTGCGTCCTGCCCAGCGCCTGCGACCTCGGCGCCAACATCAAGGGCCAGGAGGTGACCGGCCTGCTGGGCTCAGCCGCCGGCAACACGCTGCAGTTCGTCACCGTCGCGTTCCTCCTCGCCATCGTGATCGGTGTCACCGTCGGTATCGTCACGGCCCTGCGCCAGTACAGCGGGCTGGACTACACCGTCACGTTCGTCACGTTCCTCTTCTTCTCCCTGCCCGTGTTCTGGGTCGCGGTGCTCCTGAAGGAATTCGGCGCCATCGGTTTCAACAACTTCCTCGCCAGTCCCACCATCTCCGTCACGACGACGGTGGTGCTGGCCGTGCTGATGGGAGTGTTGTGGTACCTGATCATCCCGGGCTCCTGGAAGCGACGGCTGATCGCCTTCGTCGTCGCGGCCGTCGCGACCGCCGCGATCCTCACGGTCCTGGTGGTCACCGACTGGTTCGCCAACCCCGGCATCGGACCGGTGATGATCGCGCTGTGCGCGTTCGGCCTGGCCATCGGGTTCACCGCCCTGGTCGCCGGACTGCGCAACCGCCGCGCCCTGATCGCAGCCCTGATCACCGCGGCGATCGGCGTCGTGTCCTACTTCGTCGTCCAGCCGATCCTCAACGCCAACGGCAACCTGCCGACGGTGCTCATGCTCGGCGCCGCGGCGATCGTCATCGCTCTCGTGATCGGCTGGTTCGCGGGCGGCTACGACCGGGCCCAGAACATGCGCGCGGCCGTCCTGACCGCGTTCGTCACCTCGGGACTGGTGCTCATCGACCGGTTCATGCAGTCCTGGCCGGCCTACTACAACTCACCGCTGGTGCACGGCCGCCCGGTTGCCACCATCGGGTCCCAGACGCCGAACCTGAACGGCGACTTCTGGTTCACCGGCCTGGACAAGTACACCCACCTGCTGCTGCCCACGATCGCGCTCATCCTCATCTCCCTGGCGTCCTACACCCGGTTCTCCCGGGCCTCGATGCTCGAGGTGATGAACCAGGACTACGTGCGCACCGCGCGGGCCAAGGGCGTGAACGAACGCAGCGTCGTCGTCCGACACGCCTTCCGCAACGCCCTCATCCCGCTGGCCACCGTGGTCGCCGCTGATCTGGGCGCCCTGATCGGTGGCGCCGTCATCACCGAACGGGTGTTCTCGTTCACGGGCATGGGCACGCTGTTCATCGACGGGATCCTCCGCAGCGACCCCAACCCGGTGATGGCGGTGTTCATCATCGTCGGTATCACCACCGTGCTGTTCAACCTGCTCGCCGACATCGCCTACTCCCTGCTCGACCCGAGGGTGAGGCTGACGTGATTCGCGCCGCCCACCGGGCGTGGGCCACCGGCACGACGCAGGCCACCAGAAGACCATCACCAAGGATTTCCTCATGAGCCGCACCGAGACGCAGACCCCTCCGGACCGCACCGAGAACCCGGTTCCCGCCGAGGAGGCCACCAAGGGCCTGAGCCAGGGCCGGATCGTGGCCAAGAAGTTCCTCGCTCACACCGCCGCGGTCGCCTCGATCGTCGTCTTCCTGATCATCGTCGTGCTCGCGGTGACCTCCCAGGGCATCGGACCCATCCCCGGCTGGTGGCGTTACAGCTACACCGACACCCCCGAACTGGTGAACGGCGGCGCCCCGACGTGGCAGTTGCCGTTCGCGTTCGGCGAGCACCCCTTCGGGCAGGACCGGGTCGGCCGCGACCTGTTCGCCATGACCATGCGCGGCACCCAGATCTCGCTGTTCATCATGTTCACCATCGGCATCCTGGCGGGTCTGATCGGCATCATGGTCGGCTCCCTCGCCGGCTTCTTCCGCGGCTGGGTGGAGGCGGTGCTGATGCGGCTGACCGACGTCTTCATCGTGATCCCGACGCTGATCGCCGCGGCCATCGTGGGCCGGGCCGGCGGCCAGAACGGCGTGCTCGTCCTCGGCGTCTTCCTCGGTCTGGTCACCTGGATGCTGCTGGGCCGACTGGTGCGGGCCGAGTTCCTGTCCCTGCGGGAGCGGGAGTTCGTGGACGCCGCCCGGATCGCCGGCGCGTCCAACGCCCGGATCATCTTCAAGCACATCCTGCCGAACACGGTCGGCGTCATCACCGTCAACCTGACGCTGCTGATGAGCGCCGCCATCCTCACCGAGACGGCGCTGAGCTACCTCGGTCTCGGCGTCCGGGCGCCCGATATCTCGCTGGGTTCGCTGATCAGCCAGAACCAGGCCGCGTTCGCCACCCGGCCGTGGCTGTTCTGGTGGCCGGGCCTGTTCATCGTGGTGATCTGTCTGTGCATCAACTTCATCGGCGACGGCCTGCGGGACGCCTTCGACCCGCGGCAGAAGAAGTTCTCCCTGCGGACGATCAAGCGACTGGGGGCGGCGGCCATGCTCAGCGGCCAATCGTCCACCGGGGCCTTCGGCCAGTACGCGATCGGCACCCGGACGGCGGTCGAGGAGCTCCAACGAGAAGCCATCGACGACAACCGTTCGCTCAGTTCAACGTCCCGAAGCGAACGGGATGCCGCCGAGGACGAGCGGTCCTCGATCCTGTACCAGTCCAACCCGGGCGAGGGTGGCCAGAACACGCGGCTCGAGCTGGACGACGACGGCCCGGCACCACGGCGGCGGCGTGACCGCGGGGACGGCGGGCAATGAGCGCGGCAGGCTCAGCCGCTGAGCACGACGACGGTCGCCACCGCGAGCGCGACGGCGGTCGTGACGGTCAGCGGATGCCACCGCACCTCGACGGCGGTCGCGTCCGCGGAGCCGAGATCGATGCGACCGTCCTCGGCGAGGCGCTCCCAGTGCCGGCGGACCAGCAGAGCCGCGGCGCCGGAGTGCGACTGGGTGGGGTCGCCCGGCCGGATCGAACGCACCGAGTCGTAGGTCCGTTCGGGCAGCCCGGTCACGTCCTGCCGGTTCGCCCACATCACGGTGTGCCGGCCCGGCGCCGGGGCGGCGAGGGCGGTCACGCGGCGGTGCGGGGTCACCAGGGTCAGGGCGTACTTGGTGTCGACGTCGATCAGTGCCGCCCAGGGCACGCTCACGGTGCGGAACACGTTGCGCACCAGCACCCGGGCGTCGTCGACGGTCACGGACGGGCGCCACAGGGCGAACCAGCCCGCGGTCGCCAGGTCGACGGCGATGATCGCGAGCTTGGCCCCGGTACCGGCATCCCCGCCGGCCGCGGCGGAGCCCAGCATCAGGGCGGCCACCGCCCAGGCGCCGATCGCCATCCACCGGCTGGTGCCGGCCTTGAAGGTCGTCATCTGCCCATCGTTCCAGCATCCGCCGCTGCCACCCACCCGGGGCGCGCGGAGCACGAAGGTCAGGCGGAGCGGCGCCCGGCGTCGTCCGCCGGTCGCCAGGTAGGTCAAGAAGGGAAACACCGATGAGTCACGTAGCCCAGTCCGCGGGAATCCCGTCCGACGGCGGGGGCCGCGGCGGCACCCTGCTGTCCGTGCGGGACCTGAACATCAGCTTCGGCGTGGAGAAGAAACTCGTGCCCGCCGTCATCGACTCGAACTTCGACGTGGCGCGCGGGGAGGTGCTCGCGATCGTCGGCGAGTCGGGTTCGGGCAAGTCGACCACGGCGATGGCGTTGCTGGACCTGCTGCCGGTCAACGCCGTCGTACGCGGCAGTGTGAACCTGTCCGGGCGGGAGCTGCTGGGGGGGTCCCGGCAGGCCCTGCGGCAGGTGCGCGGGTCCGAGATCGCGGTCATCTTCCAGGAACCGATGACGGCGCTGAACCCGGTGTTCACCGTGGGCAACCAGATCGTCGAGACCGTCCGTCTGCACAACGAGGTGTCACCGAAGCAGGCGGCGGCGCGCGCCCTCGAGATGCTCGAACTGGTGGAGATGCCGGACCCGCGGAAGGCGTTCGACTCGTACCCGCACCAGCTCTCGGGCGGCCAGCGGCAGCGTGCGATGATCGCCCAGTCGCTCTCCTGTGATCCGAAGCTGCTGCTCGCCGACGAGCCGACCACCGCCCTGGACGTCACGGTGCAGGCCGAGATCCTCGACCTGATGCGCAACCTCAAGGACAAGCTGGATTCCGGGATCATCCTGATCACCCACGACATGGGGGTGGTGGCCGACCTGGCCGACCGGATCATGGTGATGAAGGACGGCCGCACCGTCGAGTCAGGGTCCGCGAGCCAGGTCTTCCACGACCCCCAGCACCCGTACACGCAGGAACTGCTGGCCGCGGTGCCGCACCTGGGCACCGCGGGCGGGCAGGACATCGACCTGCTCGCCGCGCTCACCGGCTCAGCGCACGTCGACGTCGGTGACGCGTCGGTCGCCGTCCAGCTGGCCGAACGGGAGCAGGAGAACCAGCGGGCCCTGGCCGAGGCGGAGCGGATCGCCGCGGCGGAGGCGGAGCGGCTGCGCGGCGTGGCGCCGGTGCTGGACCTGCGCGGCGTCGCCATCGAGTACCCCAAGCACGGCCGGGTGCCCGCGTTCCGCGCCGTCACCGACGCCAACCTGTCCATCTACCCCGGCCAGGTCGTCGGGCTGGTGGGGGAGTCCGGGTCGGGCAAGACCACCATCGGCCGCGCGTCCGTCGGCCTTCTGCCGATCGTCGAGGGCACCCTGACCGTGGTGGGGGAGGACATCTCCACCGCGAACCGGCGGCAGCTGCGGGTGCTGCGGAACAAGGTGGGCATGGTGTTCCAGGACCCGTCCTCGTCGCTGAACCCGCGGTTGCCCATCGGGGAGAGCATCGGCGAGCCGCTCTACCTGGCCAAGGAGGCGAAGGGCGCCGATCTGCAGCAGCGGATCGAGTTGCTGCTCGACCAGGTGCAGTTGCCGCGCTCGTACCGCAACCGGTACCCGCACGAGCTCTCCGGCGGTCAGAAGCAGCGCGTCGGCATCGCCCGCGCGCTGGCGCTCAAGCCGGCGCTGATGGTGGCCGACGAGCCGACGTCCGCCCTCGACGTGTCGGTCCAGGCCACGGTGCTGGAGCTGTTCCAGGACCTGCAGCGTGAACTCGGCTTCGCGTGCCTGTTCGTCACCCACGACCTCGCCGTCGTCGACCTGCTGGCGGACCGGATCGTGGTGATGAACCGGGGCCGGATCGTCGAACAGGGCACCCGGGACGAGATCCTGCGCAACCCGCAGGAGGCGTACACGCAGCGGCTGCTGGCCGCCGTGCCGCTGCCGGACCCGGAGAAACAGCGAGAGCGGCGTGAGGTCCGCGCCCAGCTTCTCGCGGCCGGTGCTGAGGAGTAGCGGCGGCGGATTTTCTCTGCTTTCGAGATGCCGCTAGGCTGTGGGGGCTATGCGCCACGTCACAGGCACATGTGAGGGTGGCCCCAGGTGCTCGTCTCAGACGAGAACCTCGCACCGAACCATCGAAGGAGCACAGGAATGCGTCGATCACGCATGTCCAAGACCCTGGGAATCGCCATCGCCGTCACGCTCTCCCTGAGCGCGTGCGGCGGCGGGTCCGGCGGCGGCAGCGCCGCCGGAGGGAGCCCGGATCCGAACAAGGTCATCACGGCATACTCCAATGAGCCGCAGAACCCGCTGCTGCCGGCCAACACCAACGAGGTGTACGGAGGCCGGGTCGTCGAGATGCTCTTCGAGGGCCTCCGCAGCTACGACGCGAACGGCAAGCCGGTCAACGCGCTCGCCGAGAGCATCGACACGACGGACTCCCAGAACTGGACCATCAAGGTCAAGCAGGGCGCCAAGTTCACCAACGGCGAGCCCATCACCGCGAAGACGTTCGTGGACTCCTGGAACTTCGCCGCGTTGAGCACCAACCTGCAGAACAACGGGTACTTCTTCGAGTCCATTCAGGGCTACGACGCGGTCAGTGCCGTGAAGGAGTCGAAGGGGGCCGACGGCAAGACCACGTCCACCCCCGCGCCCACGGCCAAGACGATGTCCGGGCTCACGGCGAAGGACGATTCGACCATCCAGGTCAAGCTGGCCCAGCCCGAAGCGGACTGGTCCCTGCGACTCGGGTACTCGGCGTTCTACCCGCTCCCGCCGGAGGCACTCAAGGACCCGAAGGCGTTCGGCGAGAACCCGGTCGGCAACGGCCCCTACAAGATGGCCAAGGCCACCGGTTCGTGGGTCCACGACCAGTCGCTCTCCCTGGTGAAGAACCCGGATTACACCGGACCGCGCGCGCCCAAGAACGGTGGGATCACGTTCAAGTTCTACACCGATCCCGGGCCGGCCTACACGGACCTCCAGGCGGACAACCTGGATGTGACGGATGTGCTGCCCTCGAACGCGCTCAAGACCTACACGACCGACTTCCAGGACCGGAACGCGTCCAAGCCGGTCGCGGCGAACTCGACCCTGAACATCCCGGGATACAACCCGAACTTCCAGGGCGAGGCCGGCAAGCTGCGTCGTCAGGCGCTCTCGTACGCGATCAACCGTGAGGAGATCGCGAAGGTCGTCTTCAGCGGGACGCGCACGCCGGCGAAGGGCTTCGCGCCGCCGGTGATCGACGGATTCACGGCGGACATCCCGGGCAGCGAGGTGCTGTCCTACGATCCGAACAAGGCCAAGGACCTCTGGGCGCAGGCCGACAAGATCCGTCCGTACGACGCCTCCAAGCCGCTGCTGATCGGGTCGAACACCGACGGCGGCAACAAGGAATGGGTCGACGCGGTCGCGAACAACTTCAAGAACAACCTGGGCATCCAGGCCCAGATCCAGCCGTTCGCGAAGTTCGCCGAGCTTCTGAACCTGCGCAAGTCGCAGAGTCTGCCCGGTCTTGCCCGCGCCGGCTGGCAGGGCGACTACCCGTCCCTGTACAACTTCCTGGGCCCGGTGTGGGCGACGGGGGCCTCCTCCAACTACGAGAAGTACTCGAACCCCCAGTTCGACAAGCTGCTCAAGGAGGGCCTCGCGTCCAAGACCACCGAGGAGGCCAACGCCAAGTTCAACCAGGCACAGGAGATCCTCTTCCAGGACCTGCCGGGCCTGCCGCTCTGGGACCAGAACCGCGCCATCGTGTGGAGCAACAACGTGGTCAAGGCGGAGTCGGGCTGGAACGGCCAGATCCTCTACTACGACATCCAGGCGAAGTAACACCCACCGCTCACTGATCGGTGCCGAGGGCCCGGCCACCGCCGGGCCCTCGGCATTCCCACGGAAGGCTCTGCTGCATGACACGTCCCTCTCCCCGGGACTCGGGAGGACTGCGATGACCCGCTACATCCTCCGACGGCTCCTCCAGGTCATCCCGGTATTCCTCGGGACCACCCTGCTCGTCTACTTCATGGTGTTCGCCCTCCCGGGCGACCCGATCGCTGCCCTCTTCGGGGATCGGCAGCCCCCGCAGGCCGTCATCGACGCGCTGCGGGCCCAGTACAACCTCGATCAACCGTTCTTCGTCCAGTACGGGCTGTTCCTCAAGAGCCTGTTCACGCTGGATCTGGGCGTCGACTTCACCCAGCAGCCGATCGCCGCGACGCTCGCGCGGGTCTTCCCGGTCACCGCGATGCTCGCGATCGAGGCGATCGCGATCCAGGCGATCTTCGGGGTCCTGTTCGGCCTCGTCGCCGGCCTGCGCCGCGGCGGGTTCTTCGACTCGACGGTTCTGGTCGCCTCCCTCGTGGTCATCGCCGTCCCCACCTTCGTGCTCGGCTTCGTCTTCCAGCTCGTCTTCGGCGTGTCCCTGGGCTGGGTCAAACCGACGGTCGGGGGACAGGCGAACTGGGGGAACCTGATTCTGCCGGCCATCGTGCTCGGCCTCGTCTCGTTCGCCTATGTCCTGCGGCTCACCCGTGCCTCGGTGATCGAGAACATGAACGCCGACTACGTGCGCACCGCCACGGCGAAGGGCCTCTCCCGCCCGCGGGTGGTCCTCGCGCACATCCTGCGCAACTCGGCGATCCCCGTCGTGACCTACCTCGGTGCCAACCTCGGCGGCCTGATGGGCGGCGCGATCGTCACCGAGGGAATCTTCAACGTGCCCGGCGTGGGCAACAAGCTCTACCAGGCGACCCTGCGCGGCGAAGGCCCCACCGTCGTCGCGATCGTGAGTGTCCTCGTGCTGGTGTTCGTGCTCGCGAACCTGCTCGTCGACCTCCTGTACGCCTGGCTCGACCCGAGGATCCGCTATGAAGCATGACCGTCTCGACGACCATTTCGTCGCCTCCTTCGACGAGGACGACCTCGGTGACACCGACGCCCTGCGCGTCCAGGACGCACCGCTGAGCCTGTGGAGCGACGCCTGGCGCAAGCTGCGTCGCCGGCCGTTGTTCATCGTCTCCGCCCTGATGATCCTCGCGCTCGTCTTCATCGCGCTATTCCCCGGGGTCTTCACCCAGGTTCCGCCGAACCAGAACTGCCTGCTCGAGAACTCCGAGGCTGGTCCGCGTGCCGGGCACCCGTTCGGCTTCACGTTCCAGGGCTGCGACGTCTACTCGCGGGTCATCTACGGGACCCAGGCGTCGCTGACCGTGGGGGTGCTCGCGGTCCTGTGCGTCCTGGTGATCGGGGTGACGTTCGGAGCGCTCGCCGGTTACTACGGCGGTTGGCTCGATGCGGTGCTGGCGCGCCTGGGCGACATCTTCTTCGCCCTCCCGCTCGTTCTCGGTGCGCTCGTCGTCACCCAGCTCCCGCTGTTCCGCCAGAACCAGAGCGTCTGGACGGTCGTGCTGGTGATCGCTCTGCTCGGCTGGCCACAGATGGCGCGGCTCACCCGGGGTGCCGTGATCGAGGTGCGCAACGCCGACTTCGTCACCGCCGCCCGATCACTCGGGGTCTCGCGCTTCGGGGCGCTGGTGCGGCACGTGCTGCCGAACGCCATCGCACCCGTGATCGTGCTCGCCACGCTCGAGCTGGGCGTGTTCATCGTCGCGGAGGCGACGCTCTCGTTCCTCGGCATCGGGCTGCCCCAGTCCGTCATGTCCTGGGGACACGACATCGCCGCAGCGCAGCAGTCCATCCGCACCAACCCGACGATCCTCATCTACCCGTCCGTGGCCTTGTCGATCTGCGTGCTGAGCTTCATCATGCTCGGCGACGCGGTGCGCGACGCCCTCGACCCGAAGAGCAGGACCCGATGACCGAGAAGACCACCATCACCGCCGACCCGCCCGCCCTCGTCGACGACGAGGATCCGGGTCGGCGCCCGATCCTGCAGATCCGGGATCTCGGTATCACGTTCACGACCGGGGCCGGCGAGGTCCGGGCCGTCCGTGACGCGCACCTGACGATCATGCCCGGGGAGACGCTGGCCATCGTCGGGGAGTCCGGTTCGGGCAAGTCGACGACGGCACTGGCCGCCATCGGCCTGCTGCCCGGCAACGGGCGCGTCACCTCGGGCCAGATCCTGCTCGACGGCGAGGACATCGCCCCGGCGTCGGAACGGCGCATGATCGAGTTGCGCGGCAACACGATCGGCATGGTTCCGCAGGATCCGATGTCGAACCTGAACCCGGTGTGGAAGATCGGCTACCAGGTGCGCGAGACGTTGCGCGCCAACGGCAAGCCGAGCAAGCCGGAGGACATCGCCCGCGTCCTGGCCGACGCGGGTCTGCCCGACTCCGAGCGCCGGGCCAAGCAGTACCCGCACGAGTTCTCCGGCGGCATGCGGCAACGCGCTCTGATCGCCATCGGACTCTCGTGCGCGCCGAAGCTCCTGATCGCGGACGAACCCACCTCCGCCCTGGACGTCACGGTCCAGCGCCGGATCCTCGACCACCTGCAGACCATGACGACCGAGATGGGCACCTCCGTGCTGCTGATCACCCACGACCTGGGGCTCGCCGCCGAGCGGGCCGACAAGGTCGTCGTCATGTATCAGGGCCGTGTGGTCGAGGCGGGTCCGTCGCTGGAGATCCTGCGCAACCCCCTGCACCCCTATACTCGTCGGCTGGTGGCCAAGGCCCCCTCGCTGGCGTCCCGGCGCATCCAGGCGGCGCAGGAGGGCGGGTCGGCGGATCTGCTGACCACCTCGGCGCAGGCGAAGGACCACGCGGCCGCCCGAGCCGAATCCACCGCTGCGGAGGCGGTCGAGTCCGGCGAGCTCCCGGCCGAGGCCGGCGCCGGGGCAGCCGGCGCTGACGCCCTCGTGGTCGCGAACCTGACCAAGGTGTTCCGGCTGCGGACCGGCCTGGGTCGGGGCAGCAACTTCACCGCGGTCGACGACGTCAGCTTCCGCGTGCGCCGCGGTACGACGACGGCGATCGTGGGGGAGTCCGGGTCGGGGAAGTCCACCGTCGCGCAGATGGTGCTCCAGCTGCTCGAACCCACGTCCGGCAGGATCGCGTTCGACGGAGTCGACACGGCCTCGCTGAACCGGAGTCAGCTCTTCGCCTTCCGCCGCCGGGTGCAACCGATCTTCCAGGACCCCTACGGCTCGCTCGACCCGATGTACAACATCTATCGCACCATCGAAGAGCCCCTCCGCACGCACGGCGTCGGAAACCGTGCCTCGCGCGAGTCGAAGGTCCGGGAGCTGCTCGATCAGGTGGCGATGCCACAGTCGGCGATGCAGCGTTACCCGAACGAGCTCTCGGGCGGCCAGCGTCAGCGCATCGCCATCGCCCGTGCCCTCGCCCTCGATCCCGAGGTGATCATCTGCGACGAGGCGGTCTCCGCCCTCGATGTGCTGGTGCAGGCGCAGGTGCTCAACCTTCTCGCCGAACTCCAGGAGCGGCTCGGCCTCACCTACCTGTTCATCACCCACGATCTCGCCGTGGTCCGCCAGATCGCGGACCGCGTGTGCGTCATGGAGAAGGGCAGGCTGGTCGAGACCGGGACCACCGACGAGGTGTTCGACGCGCCGCAGCAGGAGTACACCCGGGCCCTGCTCGACGCGATCCCCGGCGGGAAGCTGCTCCTGCCGCCCGACGCCGCGTAGCCGGTTCTGCCCGAAGCCGAGACTCCTCCAAGCGTGAGTTAGCCGATTTCGCCCGAAACCGACCCCGCTGAGGGCCGAGTTAGCCGGTTTCGCCCGAAAGCCGGGCTCTTTGAGCCTGTCTCTCGGGCGGAACCGGCTAACTCGGGTCATCGCTCAGCGCGGTGAGGCGGGGAAGTCAGCCGGCCGCCGGGAGGACGCCGGCCGCGCGGAGCCGGGTCGCCAGCGGCCCGGCGAGCACGGCGTGTCCCGCGGCGGTCGGATGCACCGCGTCGAGCATGGGTACGGTCCCCGTGTCGAGCAGGTTCCGGGCGGCCACGAACCGGGCGCCCCACGTGGGCGCCGCCGCCTGCAGCGCCCGGTCCACCGCGGCCCGGGAGGACCGGCGTCGTTCGGGCTGTGACGACCCGGAGAGGGGCCCGACGACGACGATGCGGGCGCCCGGCTGGGCCGCCCGCAGGGAGCGGACGAGCTTGCCGGCGGCGGCGGTCACGGTGCCGGGCGGCACCCCGGCGGCCGCGTCGTTGCCCCCGCCTTCGACGACGATCAACGGAAGCGACCCGTGCGGAGGGATCCATCGGGTCGCCAGCGCGCCGGCGTACGCTCCGGTCAACGCCTCCCCGGTGAAGCCCATGCCGGCGGCGACCAGGGCGCACACCTGGTAACCGAGGGAGCGCAGCGCCAGCACGGGCCACGTCGCCGTCGTCGGCACGCCTTTCACCCCCGACGCCTGCGAATCCCCGACCAGGATGGCCGTCCGGGCCGGGTCGGCGACGACGCGCTCCCGCCCACCCGTGTACGGATTGGTGGCCAGCTGGGTGGGCGACCGCTCGCTCGGCTGGCACACCAGGGGCGGGCCGTCCGCGCCGGGGACCTCTGCCGAGGTCCCACCGGACGGGGGGCCGGCCGACGTGGCCGGCCGGTCGGCGGTTGCACGGACAGATTGCGCCCCGGAGATCCCGGACGGCCCCGTTCCACCACCGCAGCCGGTGAGGACGAGCGCGGACACCAGCACGAGGCCGACCGCCCTACCGACTGAAGCCACCGCCCGGGATCCGGCTCGCGTGACAGCGACCACGGCGGGCCCCCCTCTCGCGGGTCTAGAATGGTACGTCGGTACGCCTGCCGCGCCCGGGCGTCGTCACTTTCGTCACTCATTCTTGTCCCCCGGTCAGCTCCGGGGGGATCAACACGTACTTTCACCGAAACGAGTCATCCCGCATGTCTGAGACCGTCACCACTACTCGCGCCGTCCGTGAGGATCTGCGCAACGTCGCCATCGTCGCGCACGTCGACCACGGCAAGACGACGCTGGTGGACGCCATGCTCCGGCAGACCGGTGCCTTCTCCACCCACGGCGAGGTCGCCGACCGGGTGATGGACTCCGGTGATCTGGAGAAGGAGAAGGGGATCACCATCCTCGCCAAGAACACCACGGTGTTCTACAGCGGCCCCGCCGCCAAGGACGAGACCATCACCATCAACGTGATCGACACCCCGGGCCACGCCGATTTCGGTGGCGAGGTGGAGCGGGGCCTGTCGATGGTCGACGGCGTCGTCCTGCTCGTCGACGCCTCGGAGGGTCCGCTGCCGCAGACCCGGTTCGTGCTGCGCAAGGCGCTCGCCGCGAAGCTGCCGGTCATCCTCGTCGTGAACAAGACCGACCGCCCGGACGCCCGGATCTCCGAGGTGGTCAGCGAGTCCATGGACCTGCTCCTGGGCCTGGCCTCGGACCTCGCCGACGAGGTGCCGGACCTGGACCTGGACGCCGTCCTGAATGTGCCCGTCGTCTACGCCGCCGCCAAGGTGGGCGCCGCGTCCCTGGAGCAGCCCGCCAACGGCACCGCGCCGGAGAATCCGGACCTCGAGCCGCTGTTCGCCACCATCGTCGAGCACATCCCGGCGCCGTCCTACGATCCCGAGGCCCCGCTGCAGGCGCACGTGACCAACCTGGACGCCTCCCCGTTCCTCGGCCGCCTCGCCCTGTTGCGCATCTTCAACGGCACCCTGCGCAAGGGCCAGCAGGTCGCCTGGGCCCGCCACACCGGCGAACTGAAGACGGTCAAGGTCACCGAGCTGCTCGCCACCAAGGCGCTCGAGCGGGTCTCCACCGACGCCGCCGGCCCGGGCGAGATCGTCGCCGTCGCCGGCATCGAGGACATCACCATCGGCGAGACGCTGACGGATCTGGAGAACCCGCGGCCGCTGCCGCTGATCACGGTCGACGATCCGGCGATCTCCATGACCATCGGTATCAACACCTCGCCGTTGGCCGGGAAGGTCAAGGGCGCCAAGGTCACCGCCCGGCAGGTCAAGGACCGCCTCGACAAGGAGCTGGTCGGCAACGTCTCCCTGAAGGTGCTGCCGACCGAGCGCCCGGACGCCTGGGAGGTGCAGGGCCGCGGGGAACTGGCCCTGGCCATCCTCGTCGAGCAGATGCGCCGCGAGGGCTTCGAGTTGACCGTCGGCAAACCGCAGGTGGTCACCCGCACGGTCGACGGCAAGGTGCACGAACCGATGGAGCACATGACCATCGACGTGCCCGAGGAGTACCTCGGCGCGGTCACCCAGTTGATGGCCGCCCGCAAGGGCCGGATGGTCAACATGGCCAACCACGGTACCGGCTGGGTCCGGATGGAGTTCATCGTCCCCGCCCGTGGCCTGATCGGCTTCCGCACTCGGTTCCTGACGGACACCCGCGGCGCAGGGATCGCCTCGTCCTACGCGGAGGGCTACGAGCCGTGGGCCGGTGAGATCGAGTACCGCACCAACGGCTCGATGATCGCCGACCGGGCCGGCGTCGTCACCCCGTTCGCGATGATCAACCTGCAGGAGCGCGGCAGCTTCTTCGTCGAGCCGACGTCCGAGGTGTACGAGGGCATGATCGTCGGGGAGAACTCCCGCGCCGACGACATGGACGTGAACATCACCAAGGAGAAGAAGCTCACCAACATGCGCTCCTCCACGGCGGACTCGTTCGAGAACCTCACGCCGCCGCGCCGGCTCACCCTCGAGGAGTCCCTCGAGTTCGCCCGCGAGGACGAGTGCGTGGAGATCACCCCCGCGGCCATCCGGATCCGTAAGGTCATCCTCGACGTCAACGACCGGCTCAAGGCCGCTCGCGCCCGAGCCCGGGCCTGACAGGTGCGGAAGGAGCCGGCCGGCGCTCGTTCCGGTATCGCCGACCTGCTCGCCGGGGTCGCTGCGCCCGCGACCGTGTTGTTCGTCCATGCCCACCCCGACGACGAGTCGATCGCCACGGGCGGCACGATGGCGGCCCTGGCCGACGCCGGGCACCGCGTGCTCCTGCTCACCTGCACCCGCGGTGAGCTCGGCGAGGTCATCCCCGCGGACCTGCGGCACCTGCAGGTCGGGCTCCCCGAGTCCGTCGACGACGGCGCCGCGCTGGCGCAGCTGCGGCTGACGGAGCTGGCCACCGCGACCCGGGTGCTCGGCGTGCACAGCGGCTTCCTGCTCGGTACCGCGCCCGCCCTCGACCCAGGTGCGCCGCCCCGGGCCTACCGTGACTCCGGGATGAGCTGGGGCGAGGACGGCCGGGCTCAGCCCGCCCCTGAGGTCTCCACCGACAGCTTCACCCAGCAGCCACTCGAGGCAGCGGCGGCCGACCTGGCCGCCCTGCTGCGGGTGATCCGGCCGGACGTCGTGATCACCTACGACGACGACGGCGGCTACGGCCATCCGGACCACGTCCGCGCCCACCAGGTCACCGTCGCCGCGCTGCGCCAGATCGACGGCGAGTTCCCCGTCCGTGCCTGGGTGACCGCCGGCGACGTCGGCTCGTCCACCGGCCGGCTGGTCGAGGTGACCGGCGACGCCGACGCGAAGCGAGCCGCGATCGCCGCGCACGGCACCCAGACCGTCGTCGAGGGCGGCCGCTTCGCCCTCTCCAACGGCATCTGGCAGGACGTCTCCCCGGTCGAGCGGTTCCGGGAGATCACCCCGGCCGGTGCCGGCGGTGCGGGCGCTGTCAGCGCTGCCGGCGGTCCGGGCGGTGCGGGCGCGACGCCGCGTCCGGCCCGGTGGTTGGCGGGCGTCGCCGCAGTGGTGGTCGGCCTGCTGGTGTGCTGGCTCGGCACCGTGCTGCACGGGCACGTCGGGTACGCCGGCACCACGCCGTTGCCGTGGGGTGCCCTGCTCGCGGTCGTGCTCTGCGCCAGCGCGGCGACCGCCGTCGGGTTGTGGACTCGCGCCGTCTGGGCAGCGGCCGTCACCGGGGCCGTCGCCTTCACCGGTAACTGGCTGTTGGCCGGTGGGGGCAGTGTCCCACTGATCGTCACCCAGACGGCCCGGCCGACCGGTGTCGCCCTGGCGGGGAACGTCTGGCTGTACGGCGCGGGCGTCGCGACCGTCGTCGCCGTACTGCTCACCGCACGCGGCCTCCGGCGGTCCCACCGCTGATATACGGGAAGCGGATCCTGATTCGGTCGGAGACGGTTCCCCTGGCGGCGCTCAGACGGCAGAATGAGGGTTTCCACGCTCACCAGGAGGGCCGCATGAAGACCGTCGCTCCGATCGCCGTCATCGACGCCCTCGAGGACGCCACCTGGCTCGACCCCGTCGTCGACCTCGAACACAAGTTGTCCCACGCACTGATCAAGCCGCAATGGCTCCGCGACCTGCTGCACGGCGTGCCGCAGGGGCACCCGCTGCACCCGCCGCTGGTGCAGGTGCCGCTCGGCGCCTGGTTCTCCGCGGCCTTCCTCGACCTGGTGCCCGGGTCCGAGGACGCCTCGCGGCGCCTCGTCGGTGCCGGCGTGCTGGCGACGGTACCGGCCGTCGCCGCCGGCTACACCGACTTCGCCGCCCTGCACCCGCAGCAGATGCGCGTCGCGGTGGTGCACGCCAGTGCGAACTTCACGGCTGTCGGCCTCTACTCGGTCTCGTGGCTGGCCCGGCGGTCCGGACGCCACGGCCTCGGCAAGGCGCTCTCCTTCGCCGGCCTCGGCATCGCCGGCCTCGGCGGCTTCCTCGGTGGGCATCTCTCCTTCCGGCAGGCGGCCGGCCCGAATCACGCCGAGGACGTCCCGCACCGCGTCGAACCCGGGTGGCACTCGCTCGGACCGGTCGATGACCTCCCGACCGGCACGCTGACCCGCCGCGCGGTGGGTGAGGTCCCCGTCGTCGTGCTCCGGCAGGAGTCCTCCGACGCCGTCTTCGTCCTCGCGGACACGTGCAGTCACCTCTCCGGGCCGCTGCACGAGGGCGAAGTGACGACGGCGAAGCCCGGCGAGGGACCCTGCGTCACCTGTCCGTGGCACGGGTCGACGTTCTCCCTGCGCAGCGGAGCCGTCGTCAACGGTCCGGCCACCGCTCCGCAGCCGCGGTTCAGCACCCGGGTGGTCGACGGACGACTCGAGGTGAGCCTGCCCGGCGCCGGCTGACGCACGTGCACGGCCCGGCTGTGGTGCTCAGCGGTTGCGAGCGGTCAGGTCGGGGTGGTGGGCGAAGAAGATCGACGTGGGCTCGCCGTCGTCGTCGGCCGGCATCGCCGCGTACTCCTGCAGGACGTCCTCGATCCGATCGAGCAGCTCGCGTCGGTGCGCCTCGTTCAGCTTGATGCCGAGCCGGACGGTCTCGAGCTGGTCCGGGGCCACGCCCTCCAGGTCGGCGAGGAACGCGTCGACCAGGGTGGTGCCCGGTGGCATCGGCGTGCGCCACGACAGGCGGGTGGCCAGGTAGGGCACTTCGCGGGCGCCTCTGGTGCCGCGTCGTTCCGGTTCGGCGGCCAGGAACCCGGCGTCGGCCAGCGTCCGGACGTGATGCAGGCTCGTCGCCGGGTTCAGGTCGAACCGCTCGGCGATCTCCTTGTTGGTCCGGGCCTCGTGCAGGCAGTACCGCAGGATGCGGATGCGCAACGGCGAACTCAGCGCCCGCCCCCGGGTCCGGGCCTCGTCGTCGGCGTCCATGCACCTCATTCAGTCAGCACCACTCACTGATTGACAACTGCCAATCAGTAGCTGATGCTGACGGCATGGGACTCGAGAACGTCCGGCCGGCATCGACGTCGGAGTCGGACCCGATGCCGGACGTGCGACCCGATGACAGCACCGACGTCGCCGCGCCGGACCGTTCGCTGTGGCACGACGGCGACTTCCTGCGGTACTGGGCGGGCCAGGGCGTCAGTCAGCTCGGCGCGAGTGTGGGCCGGATCGCGCTGCCGGTGCTCGCGGTCAGCGTGCTCGACGCGACCGCCTTCCAGGTGGGGCTGCTCGACGCCGTGCAGTTCGCCGCCTTCCTGCTGATCGGGCTGCCCGCCGGGGCCTGGGTGGATCGGTGGCGCAAACGCCGCACGATGATCGTGGCGGACGTCGTCCGCGCCCTGGCGATGCTGGCCATCCCGGTGCTCGGGTGGGCCGGGGCCCTGGACTTCTGGCACCTGCTCGCCGTCGCCGCCGTCGTCGGCACCGCCACCGTCTTCTTCGACGTCGGGTACCAGAGTTTCGTGCCGATCCTGGTGCCGGCCGGCCGGGTCGCGGACGCCAACGGGAAACTGGAGGCGACCGCACAGGTGGCGCGGCTCGGTGGCCCCGGCATCGGCGGCGTGCTGCTGAGCGTGATCAGTGTGCCCGTCCTGTTCGTCGCGGAGGCCGTCGGCTATCTCGTCTCGGCGATCGCGTTGACCACCGTGCGCGACCGGGAACGGCGTCCGGACCCGCCCGAGCAGGCGTCACTCGTGGGGCAGATCCGGGCGGGGTTGAGCTTCGTGGTGCGGCACCCGCTGATCGGCAGGATCACGACGGCGACCGGCATCTCGAACTTCTTCTCCACGCTCGCCGCGACGCTGTACCCGCTCCTCGTTCTGCGCGAGCTGGCGCTCGGTGCGCCGGCCTTCGGGCTGGTCATGACGATGGGGGCGGTCGGTGGCGTGCTCGGGGCCACCCTGGCCGCCCGCGTCGGCGACCGGGTGGGGGAGGGCACCGCACTGCCCCTGACGATGCTCGCGTCCGCCGTGGTGATGGCGCTGATGCCGCTCTCCGTGGCCATGCCCACGGCCTGGTCCCAGATCGCGGTGCTCTGCGTGGCGGAGTTCGGCTTCTCCGCGCTGGTGCTGGTCTACAACGTGCTGCAGGTCAGCATGCGGCAGCGGGTGTGCCCACCGGTGCTGCTGGGCCGGATGAACGCCTCGATCCGATGCCTGGTCTGGGGCGTCATGCCCATCGGCGCGCTGCTGGGTGGCTGGCTCGGTGGCGCGATCGGCATCGTGCCGACCATGGTGATCGGCGTCGTCGGCGCCGCGACCGCCTGCCTCCCGCTGTTCTTCTCACCGCTGTGGGGAATGCGTCGGCTGCCGTGCTGACGTCACCGTGCGGGGTGCGTCTCTGGCCTCGCACGAGGGCCCGCTCGGGCCTCGCCCGGAGGCCCGAGTTGGCCTCGCGCGGAGGCCCGCGCTGGCCTTGCACGGGGGCCCGCGCTGGCCTCGCGCGGGGGCCCGAACAGTGCGGCCGCCATCTGGGCCAGAGTGCTCTGACCCGAACAGCGGCACCGATCATCGGGCTGGAGTGCGAGCGTCCGTCGCCGATGACGTTGCACCGGCTTCTCCCTCCACAGGCGGGCGTGCCGGGCTCCGTCGTCCACCGGTCGCATCTGGGCGCCCGAGCGAAGGCTCTCGGATGCTCGAGGATGTCGTCCATGACCGTGTCGGAGGTGCTGGCCGCCCAGGGCGGCGTCGTGCGGTGGAGCGAGTTGCGCGACGCCGGGGCCACGCGGGCGGCGGTCGATCGCTGGGTCCGGCACGGCGATCTGGTACGGGTGGATCGGGGGCTGCTGGCCCTTCCGACGGCGGACCCGGTGGTCGTCGACCTGCGGCAGCGGGGAGGTCGCATCGCCTGCGTCACGTTGGCCCACCAGATGGGTCTGTGGAAGTGGCGTGATCCGTCGATGCCGCACGTTGGCGTGAGCCGGGGCCTCCGTCTCCCGGACTGCGTGGTGCATCGGACGAGCGGCGACTACGAGCTGGCGGACGCGCTGCTGAGCTGCTGCCGGTGTCTGCCGGAGATCGAGGCACTCGTGCTGATCGAGTCGGCCGTCGTGCTCGGCAGGGTCAGCCTGCCGGGACTGCGACGCAGATTCGCCGGGGCGCGGCCGTCCTGGGCCAGCCGGGTCCTGGATCAGGTGCATCCCGAGTCCGGGTCGATGATCGAGACCCTGGCCCGGTGTCTACTGCGCCGCGCCGGCTTCACCGTGCAGTGCCAGGTCCGGATCGACGGCGTGGGCCACCTCGACCTGATGGTGGAGGGCACGGTGGGTGTCGAGGTGGACGGCGCGCAGTTCCACAGCGACCGCCGGGCCTACCGTGAGGATCGACGGCGGTGGAACCTGTTGACCCGGCAGGGAGTTCCGGTGCTCCGCGTCACCTACGAGATGGTCGTGCACGACCCGGAGGCGTTCGTGTCGCTCGTGCGCCAGACACTGGATCGGCACACCCGCCGCTGATCGCGCAGCCGGCCGGACGAGGGCGGGCTCGATCTCGCACCCCAGCCCGATCAGTGGGGCTCTTGTTCGGGCCAGGGCGCTCCAGCCCGAACAGTGGGACCGTTGTTCGGGCCAGAGTGCGAGGGGAGCGCGGGCCAGGGGAGTGCAGGGAGGAGGGCCAAGGTGCCGGCCTTACGCGGGTGAGAGTCACTCAGCGCCGGCGCGACGCCGGGGGAGGGGGCACCGGCTTGGCGGCGACGACGTCGCGAAGCGGGATGGCGATGTCCCCCGCGGACCGGGTGCGGACGGTGCAGGTGTCGATCTCCCGGCCGACGATCTCGCCGAGTGCGTCCGTCGCCCGGTGCCCGGTGGCCTCGATCCGGTAGCGGACCACGACGCGAGTGCCGAGCGGCAGCGTGGACAGCAACTGGGCGGGAGAGGTGCTCATGACACCACGCTAGCCACCGGAGTGAGCGCCGTCACGCCGCTGCCGGGCTCGATCTCCGGTGCCGGTGCCGGCAGTAGACTGGCGGGAGCCGTCGAACGTCCCGGTCAACAGAGCTTTGGTCGATCCAGTGCGGACGCGGCGGCGACCGACGGTACACGAGGAGAGGTCAGACGTGACATACGTCATCGCGCAGCCCTGCGTCGACATCAAGGACAAGGCGTGTGTGGAGGAGTGTCCTGTCGACTGCATCTACGAGGGTGAACGATCCCTCTACATCCACCCCGACGAGTGCGTCGACTGCGGTGCCTGCGAGCCGGTCTGCCCGGTGGAGGCCATCTACTACGAGGACGACATCCCGGAGCAGTGGGCCGACTACTACAGGGCGAACGTCGAGTTCTTCGAGGAGATCGGCTCGCCCGGCGGCGCCGCCAAGCTCGGCAACACGCACACCGACCACCCGATGATCGCCGCTCTGCCCCCGCAGAACCAGGACGTCGACCTGTGACGGAAGCGCCGTCCGAGGTCCGGGGCTTCGGGCTGGATCTGCCCGAGTACCCCTGGGAGGCGATGGCCCCCTACCAGGCCACCGCGGAGAGCCACCCCGGCGGCGTCGTCAATCTGTCCGTCGGCACTCCCGTCGACGCCACCCCCGGCTTCATCCGGACAGCCCTCGCCGACGCCGCGAACGCGCCGGGCTATCCGGCGACCCACGGCACGCCCCAGCTGCGGGAGGCCGTCGTCCGCTGGTTCGCGCGCCGCCGCGGGGTCACGGGCCTGCCACCTGATGCCGTGCTGCCCACGGTTGGTTCCAAGGAACTCGTCGCCTGGTTGCCCCTGCTGCTCGGATTGCGCGCCGGCGACGTCGTCGTCCATCCGACGGTGGCCTACCCCACCTACGCGATCGGTGCCCGCCTGGCCGGGGCCGAGGCGGTCGCGGCGGACGACCTGGACACGCTCGACGAGGCGGTCCGCGCCCGAGTGCGGATGGTGTGGGTGAACTCCCCGGCCAATCCGACCGGCGCCGTGATCGACGCCGAGCACCTCCGCCGGGTCGTCGCGGCGGCCCGCGCTCTGGGCGCCGTCGTCGTCTCCGACGAGTGCTATGCCGAGCTGGGCTGGGACCGCTGGGACACCCACCGGGGTGGGGAATCGGTGCCGTCGCTGCTGGATCCGCGCGTCACCGACGGCGATCTCAGCGGCCTGTTCGTCGCCTACTCGTTGAGCAAGCAGTCCAGTGTGGCCGGCTACCGTGCCGCGTTCCTCGCGGGGGCGCCGGAGCTGATGCCGAACCTGATCAATGCGCGCAAGCACGCGGGGATGATCGTGCCGGCGCCGGTGCAGGCCGTGATGACGGTCGCGCTCGACGACGACGAGCACGTCAGCGCCCAGAAGGACGTCTACCGACGGCGGCGGGAGATCCTGCGGCCCGCGCTCGAAGCCTTCGGGCTGCGGATCGAGCACTCCGAGGCGGGCCTGTATCTGTGGTGCACGGCCGGGGAGGACGCCTGGACGACCGTCGGGCGTCTCGCCGAGCTCGGCATCGTCGCCGGCCCCGGGGTGTTCTACGGGACGGCCGGCACGCGGTACGTGCGGGTGGCGTTGACCGCCGCGACCGGGCGGGTGCAGGGCGCGGCCGACCGGCTGCACGCCGCCGGTTCTTGACCGCCGATTCGTGGCCGGCGGCCCCGGCCGTCGGAACGCCGTCGCGGCGGGTCGGTGGGGGCGAGAGCGATTCGGTCGGAGGAACCGCGGGCGGGTAGCTTGGACACGAACACGACGCCGGTGCGGGCCAGACGCTTCCGCCGTGCGTCCGACCACCTCGCGAGGAGGAACAGTGGCTGAAGGCAACGGCGCGACGCTGGACTACGGCACCGGCTCGATGGAGTTGCCGCGCGTCGACGTGACCGAGGGGAACGCCGGGCTCGACGTGTCCAAGCTGCTCCGGACGACCGGGGACGTCACCTACGACATCGGGTTCATGAACACCGCCGGCACCAGGTCGGCCATCACCTTCATCGACGGCGACGCCGGGATCCTGCGGTACCGGGGTTACCCGATCGAACAGTTGGCCCAGCACTCCTCGTTCCTCGAGGTCACCTACCTGCTGATCTACGGGGAACTGCCCAGCGCCGACGAGCTGGCGGCGTTCGACAACCGGCTGCGCCGGCACACCATGCTGCACGAGGACCTCAAGGGCTTCTTCGGCGGTTTCCCGCGGGACGCGCACCCGATGCCGGTGCTCTCCTCGGCCGTCTCCGCGCTGTCCACCTTCTACCAGGACTCGCTGAACCCGTTCGACAAGGAGCAGGTCGAACTCTCCACGTTCCGGTTGCTGGCGAAGGTGCCGGTGATCGCCGCCTACGCGCACAAGAAGAGCATCGGTCAGCCGATGCTCTATCCGGACAACTCGTTGAACTCCGTCGAGAACTTCCTGCGGATGTGCTTCGGCCTGCCGACCGAGCACTACGACCTCGACCCGGAACTGGTCAAGGCGCTGGACCTGCTGCTGATCCTGCACGCCGACCACGAGCAGAACTGCTCGACGTCGACCGTCCGCCTCGTCGGCTCCTCCAACGCCAACCTCTTCGCGTCCGTCTCCGCGGGCATCAACGCGCTCTTCGGGCCGCTGCACGGTGGCGCCAACGAGGCGGTGCTGAACATGCTGCGCCGGATCCAGGCCGAGGGCATCAAGCCCGAGGACTACATGGAGAAGGTGAAGAACAAGGAGGACGGGGTCAAGCTGATGGGCTTCGGCCACCGCGTCTACAAGAACTACGATCCGCGCGCGAAGATCGTCAAGGCGACCGCGGACGAGCTGCTCGGCAAGCTCGGCGGCAACGACGAACTGCTCGAGATCGCCAAGCGCCTGGAGGAGAAGGCGCTGGCCGACGACTACTTCATCGAGCGCAAGCTCTACCCCAACGTCGACTTCTACACCGGCCTGATCTACAAGGCGATGGGCTTCCCTGAGAAGATGTTCACCGTCCTGTTCGCCCTCGGGCGGCTGCCGGGCTGGATCGCCCAGTGGCGCGAGATGATCGAGGACCCGACGACGAAGATCGGGCGCCCGCGCCAGCTCTACGTCGGTGCCCCGGAGCGCAACTACCCGCTCGACTGAGGCCCGGCCCCGCCGCCCGGGCGCACCGCGATCACCGTGTCCATGACGGCGGTCCCCTCACCGCCGAGCAGGTAGGCCGTCCGGCCGGCGACGACGGCGGCGGGCATCGCCACGGCGACCGGGAGGCTTCCGGCCCTGGTGACTCGGCCGGTGGCGGGGTCCAGCCGCCAGATGGCGGAACTGGGGTGCCCGTCGGTCAGTCCACCGAGGATCAGCACCGTGCCGCCGAGGACCACCGCCACCGCCTGTTCGATGAACACGGGGAAGTGGCCGACGACGGCGACGGCGCCCGTGCGGGTGTTCACGCGCTGGATGGCCGAGGTCGCCGTGCTGCCGTCGCTGCCGCCGAACACCCACAGCTCCGTCCCCGAGACGGCGGTCGCCGCGTAGCGCACCGGCCGCGGCAGGTCGGCGAGCGGACGGAACAGCTTCCCGTCGCTGGTGCGCAGAATGGTGGCGTCCGGGCCGGCACCGCCCGCGCCTCCCACCAGGTACGCCACGCCGCGGGAGTCCGTCGCGACCGACAGGTCAGCGCGCGGATGAGGGAGCCGGCCGACGACGGCGGACTCTCCCGCCCCGGACCCGAGCCGCTGCACGGCGTCGTGCACCGACCCGGCGCCCCCGCCGAAGATGACGGACTCGCCGCCCAGGACGGCACCGCCGGCGTCGTGCACCCCCTGGACGAGGGCCCCGGTACGGCTCGACCGACCGGTGGCCGGATCGACCCGGATCACGTCGGCGGTTGAGGTGCCCGACGTCGTGAGCCCGCCGAGGAGCAGCAGATCCTTCCCGTCGGGCAGGGCGACCGCCCTGGAGACCGGAGCGGGCAGGCGCCACGGTGCCAGCGCGGCCGTGAAGGTGGTGGCGGGCGACGCTGTCGGAGAAGTGGGGGAAGCGGGGGGAGCCGCGCCAATCGGAGAAGTGGGGGAAGCCGGGGGAGTGGTGACCGGCCCCGCGGATGTGGTCACCGCCGCCGTGGTGCCGGTGGGGCCCGATCCCTGGGCGCTGCAGGCGGTCAGTGTCAGCGCCAGGACCAGGGTCAGGACCGCCCGTGGGGCCGGCAGCGGGCGTCGTCCGGCTCTGCTGGCGGGCATCGCGGCTCGACCCATCACCGGGTCAGACCGGTGTGGCCCAGGCAGTACCGGCCAGGCTGCGGCCACACGCACAGGCCGTGGGGTTGCCGCCCGACCGGGATCTTGCGGATCAGTGCGCCGTCCCGCGTGGAGAGCACGTAGACCACGTCGTCGTAGCGACCGGAGAGCCACAGCTGGGAGCCATCGGCGGTGAGATTGCCCATGTCGGGGCTGCCGCCCCCGGGGATCCGCCACTTCGCCAGGATCGCGCCCGTGTACGGGTTCAACACACTGATGCTGCCCTCCAGCCGGTTGCTGACGAAGAGCCGGGTGGCGTCACGCGAGTAGTAGAGCCCATGGGCTCCGGCGCCCGTCCGGATGAAACGGCGGACCTTGGTGGCCGGCCCGTCGAGCACCCACAGGCCGCCCTCGTCGGAGTCGGCGATGTAGAACACCGACCCGTCCGGGGCGACCCTGATGTCCTGAGGCCCCATGTGGGTGTTGCGCCGTGGCATGTCGAGAGTGCGCAGCAGCTTACGGGAAGCGACGTCGACGACGGCAACGCGCCCCGAGAACTCGGCCGTGAACACGGCGGTCCGGCCGTCCGGGGTGAAATCGGCGTGGTCGATGCCGGCGCAGGTCGGCACGTGGAGCACGTGCTGCTTCCGCCAGGTGCGGGGGTCGTACCAGATGAGCTGACGCAACGCCTCGGCGACCACGATCGCGGACCGTCCGTCCGGCGTGAAGTACAGGTTGTACGGGGCGTCAGCGGGAATGAGCTTGCCGGGTCGTCCGGTGCGGGCGTCGAACGGCAGCATGCGATTGCCGACGTCGTCGATCGCGTAGAGGGTGCGCAGGTCCCAGGACGGCACCACGTGCTGCACCTCGGTACCGACCGGGTGCCTGGCCACCACCCTGAAGGTGGCCGGATCGATGACCCATACGTCACCGGAGACGCTGTGAGGGACGTAGACCAGCGGCTTGTCCCCCCGCACGGCCCGCGCCAGCATGCCCGCCCCCGCGGCGGCGTAGACGTTGTGCGGGTCGCTGACCGGCGGCATCCTGGGCAGTCCCGTCGTGGGCAGGCGTGTCGTGGGCGCGGGCGTGGCGGTCGGGTAAGAGACGGCGGTCGACGAGGTCGGCCCGACCGGCGTCGCACTGCTGGAACCGGGCGTCGACGTCGTCGTGGCGGTGGCCGTCCCGGACCCGGCCGCGCTGCAACAGGGCGGCCGCCGCTGCGGCGCCCAGCCCCAGGCCGGAGGCCAGCACGACCCTCCTGGACACGGTCTGACGCGTTTCGCGCACCCTGTTCCCTTCCCTCGTCGGAGCGCCGCTCCGGGCTGGCGCACGTCGTGGGTACGACGTTACGGCTCATCGCTGCCCGTTGTACCGCACCCGGCCTGAGAAAAGTCCCACGCTCCGTTCGTAGGTCCGAACCGACGACCTACCACCGGGTAGCATCCGGTCATGGGGAAGCAACGACGGCGTGCATCGGTCCCGGTCATCGCGGCCGTGGTGGCGGCGGCCCTGTCGGGCGTCCTGGCCGGCTGCACACCGGGACCGCCCGCGGACACCACCGCGTCGAACAGCCGGAGCGCCGCCGCGGTCGCGCCGGGTCGACCCGGCGCCCTGCCGACGAGCGCCGGGACGGAATCCGCGCGTGCCGACGGTGGCGGTGTCGTCTACCCGTTGATCGCCCCGACGCCGCCGGGGGAGAAGGTCCTGGTCACCGCGAGCCTGCGCACCGGCGTCGGCCAGGTACCGTTCCGCGATGTGCCCCAGGGACTCGTCACCATGCAGGCGGCGTGCCGGGGCACCGGGAGCGTCCAGGTCGCCCTCTACGCCATCCGAGTCATGCAGGTCCCCTGTCACCGTGGCGCCGAACCGACCTTCGTCGCGGAGACCATCGACGTGCCCCCGTTCGAGACGGCGGCACCGGCGCCGACCGTGAATCTGCACGCCTTCGCCGTGATGGTGACGGCGCGGACGGATCAGCAGTGGGCGGTCACCGTCTCGCAGCGGCCGGCCGGCCCTACCGCGTCGTCGTCTGCGTCACCGACATCCACCTCCGCCCCGGCGAGGTGAATCACCGGAGCCCGCCGCCGTGCTGGCGAAAGGAAGGTCAGGCGTCCGCGTAGCCGTTCGGGTTCTGTGACTGCCAGCGCCAGTGATCGGCGCACATGGTGTTCAGGTCCCGGCCGGCGGACCAGCCCAGGTCCGCCAGGGCTGCCGACGGGTCCGCGTAACTGACGGCCGCGTCACCGGGACGCCGCGGCGCGATCTCATACGGGACCGGCTTGCCCGCCGCCCGGCCGAACGCCTCGATCACCTCGAGCACCGAGGAGCCGCGCCCGGTGCCCAGGTTCCAGCGATGCACCCCGCCGCGGTCGGCGAGGTAGTCCAGGGCGGCGAGGTGCCCGGCGGCGAGGTCGACGACGTGGATGTAGTCCCGCACCCCGGTGCCGTCTGGCGTCGGGTAGTCGTCCCCGAACACGCGGACCTTCTCCCGCCGGCCGACCGCGACCTGCGCCACGAAGGGCAGCAGGTTGTTCGGCACCCCGGTCGGGTCCTCCCCGATCCGGCCGGACTCGTGAGCCCCGACCGGGTTGAAGTAACGCAGCAGGGCCATCCGCCACCGGCTGTCCGCGGCACCGAGATCGGACAGGATGTCCTCGATCTGCTCCTTCGTGCGGCCGTACGGGTTGATGGCGTCCAGCGGCAGCTTCTCCGTCAGGGGCACCTCCTCGGTCGCGCCGTAGACGGTGGCGGAGGAGGAGAAGACGATGGTCCGCACGTCGTGTGCGTCCATGGCGGTGAGCAGGTTGACGGTGCCGACCGTGTTGTTCGTGTAGTACCGCAGCGGCTCGGCGACCGACTCGCCCACCGCCTTCAGCCCCGCGAAGTGGATGACCGCCTCGATCCCGGCACCGGTGAACACCGCATCCAGCGCGCCGGGGTCCGTCAGGTCTGCCCGGTGCAGTTCGACGTCCCGGCCCGCCAGCTCGCCGACCCGGCGCAGCGACTCCGGGCTGGAGTTGGACAGGTTGTCCAGCACGACGACGTCGTGCCCCGCCTGGAGCAGGGCGAGGGCCGTGTGCGAGCCGATGTATCCGGCGCCGCCGGTGACGAGGATCTTCATCCGTCCAGCGTAGGGCAGCACCCGGCTCGCACCGGGGACGTCACCGCCCGCGCGGCCTTCCCCTGCCCCGCCCGCGGGCGGCTCGGTATCCTGAGGACGGTCCCCGCCCGGGACGGTCCGGGAAGGCCGGGGAGGCCCGGGGGAGACGACGGCTGCGCGGCGACGGTTGCAGGTGACCGCAGCCGGCAGGTGACCGCAGAACGGCAGATGACCGCAGTCGAGGAAGACGAGGTGCCCGTGACGACGCCGCAGGCGGGATGGACGATCACCGTGGACACGGCACCCATGCTGGTCCTCGCCCTGTACATCCGGGACGCGGCGGGACTGGGCCCGTGCGGCCACCCGCAGCTGTCCCCGCTGCTGCCCGGGGTCCGGCACGCCGATCCGCATCGGCTGACCGCCGGTACCGGTGGGGTCGACGCGCTGCGCGGGGAGTGGGAGCTGTGGTGGCACGGCCTGTGCCTCGGGGCGGAGCACGCGGTCGACCGGCTCACCCCGCCCTCGTTCGCCGAGTTCGCGGGCAGCCCGGCCCTGCGCCGCTACCTGCAGGCCCACTTCGGGTCCGCCCTGCTGTGGTCACGAGAGCGGGTCGCCGAGTACCGGCAGGTGGCCGACACCCGGGACGCCCTGGACCAGCACCGCATCCTGGAGCGCCTCGTCGAGGAGCGTGAGCTGGACGTCGACCGCTCGGCCCGCCCGTTCCGGCTGCAGATCATCGAACTGCCCCTGGCCGAGAAGCGGGCGTGGTTCGTCGAACCGGACCGGCTGCTGGTCGCGCACACCCTGCTCGGCGACGAGCAGGCCACCCGCGAGTATCTCGAGCCCGTGCTCGAACTGCTGGTCTGACGGCGCCCGTGCTCGCCGCCACGCTGCAGAGCTGGGCGCCCACGATCCTGGCCGTCGCGGTGCTCTCCGTCCTCGCCGGCGTGGGCCTCGCCGCCCTGCGCGTGCCCGGGCCGCGCCAGGTGGTCACGGCGATCCTGCGGGCCGCCGTCCAGCTGATGCTGCTCAGCGCCATCCTCGGCGGGGTGATCACCGACCTGCGCCTGGTCGCGATCGCCCTGGTGGTGATGCTGGGCGCGGCGGCGTACACGGCTGCCCGCCGGGCGCACGCACCCGGACGGATGATCCCGGTCCTGGCCGTCGCCGTCGCCGCGGGCCCGGCGGCGGTGATGACCGTGGTCTTCAGCACCGGAGCGATCGAGTTCTCCGCCCGCTACCTGCTGGCCATCGGCGGCATCGTGATCGGCAACGCCATGACCACCGCGGCCCTGACCTCCCGCCTGCTGGACGCCTCGATCATCGACCACTGGGACGAGGTGGAGGCCTGGCTCTCGCTCGGCGCGACACCACGCCAGGCCGTCGCCCCGTTGGCCCGCTCCAGTGTGCACACCGCCCTGATCCCCACCATCGACCAGACCCGGACCACCGGCATCGTCGTACTGCCCGGCGCCTTCGTCGGCGCGGTGTTCGCCGGCGCTTCCCCGCTGGAGGCGGGGCGATTCCAGCTCGTGGTGCTGGCGTGCATCTTGACATCGGGCGTGATCACGGCATCGACGATCGCGTTCCGCACCTCCGTGGCGTTCAGTCGTCCCACCGACCACCGGGCGATCGGCTGAGTGTGAACAGCCGCGCTCGGTGTCGTGGTTTTGGTTTCGCTTCATGTCGGGCCCGTTAGTCCCTATGGCTGCAGCAGTTCTTCCCGGATGCGGGCGGCGACGGCGTCGCGCATGGGGCGGACGTCGTCGGGGGACCAGGAGTCCGGATCCGG
>NZ_MRDE01000074.1 GCF_001968835.1 Tersicoccus phoenicis | reverse complement strand
GTCGAAGAACAACCACGTCGTCCGCAAGCACGCGTTCCACTGGCGCTACGACACGCCCGAAGAGCTCGCACTGCTGGGCGAGCTCTGGCCGCTGGTATCGATGCGGCTGAACTTCTTCACCCCGACGAAGAAGCCCACCGGCTACGCCACCACGGCCGACGGGCGCCGCAAGCGCCTCTACGACACGCCGAGGACCCCATGGCAGCGAGTGCTCGCATCGGGGCTGCTCAGCGCCCAGCAGGTCCGCGCCGTCCAGACCCGTATCGAGGGCGTCAACCCGGCCGATCTGACCCGGCGCATCAACCAGATACAGCTGCGGCTCATCGACCTCTCCCGCGACCGGACCGAGGCCATGACCGCCAGCCGGCACCTCGACATGGCATCCTTGGAACCGTCGATCCGTCGACTCCAGACAACCAGATGACCCCAAGCCTCGCGCTCACCATGCGTGAGGCACCAGGTCAGCTCTCGCGCTCACTTCTCAGTGAGGCACCTCGCCGGCGGACGCGCCGCCGGCCGACCAGACGGGCCGATGAAGCGGCGCTCAGCGCTTGCCGCGCGCCCGCTTCTCCCGGACCCGCATGGTGACGTCGATGGGGGTGCCTTCGAAGCCGAAGGTCTCCCGCAGCCGGCGGGTGATGAACCGACGGTACCCGGGGTCGAGGAAGCCGGTGGTGAACAGCACGAATTTCGGCGGTCGGGACGAGGCCTGGGTGCCGAACAGGATGCGCGGCTGCTTGCCACCGCGCACCGGGTGCGGATGGGCCGCCACCAGTTCGCCGAGGAAGGCATTGAGCTTGCCGGTGGGGATCCGCTTGTCCCACGACTCGAGGGCGACGTCGAGCGCGGGCACCAGGCGGTCCTTGTGCCACCCGGTCCGTGCCGAGAGGTTCACCCGCGGCGCCCAGTCCACGTGCGCCAGGTCCTGCTCGATCTCCCGTTCCAGGTAGCGGCGGCGCTCGTCCTCGAGCAGGTCCCACTTGTTGTACGCCAGCACCAACGCCCGGCCCGACTCGATCACCAGCTGCAGGATCCGCACGTCCTGCTCGGAGATCACCTCGTCGACGGCGATCAGCACGACGGCGACCTCCGCCTTCTCCAGCGCGGACTGCGTGCGCAGGGACGCGTAGAAGTCGGCGCCGCGCTGCATATGTACCCGGCGGCGGATACCCGCGGTGTCCACGAATCGCCAGACCCGGCCGCCGAGTTCGATGAACTCGTCCACCGGGTCCCGGGTGGTGCCGGCCGTCGGATCCACGACCACGCGCTCCGAGCCGGCGAGTTTGTTCAGCATCGACGACTTGCCCACATTCGGCCGGCCGAGCAGCGCGACGCGCCGCGGTCCACCGGTGCGGGCGATGCCGGCGACGGCGGAGAACTCGGGCAGCACCTTCAGGGCCTCGTCGAGCAGGTCGGCGACGCCGCGGCCGTGCATGGCGGACACAGGATGCGGCTCCCCCATCCCGAGCGACCACAGACCCGCCGCCTCCGCCTCCTGGGCGAAGTCGTCGATCTTGTTGGCGGCCAGCAGCACGGGCTTGCCCTTGCGGCGCAGCATCTTGACGATCGCCTCGTCGGCCGCCGTCGCACCCACGATGGCGTCGACCACGAGCACGACGGCGTCGGCAGCGTCGACGGCGACCTCCGCCTGGTCCGCGACCCGCTCGTGGATGCCCCGCGCGTCGTGCTCCCACCCGCCGGTGTCCACGACGGTGAGGTTCTTCCCGTTCCACTGGGTGGTGTAGGCGACCCGGTCACGGGTGACCCCGGGGACGTCCTCGACGACGGCCTCCCGGCGGCCGAGGATGCGGTTGACCAGCGACGACTTGCCCACGTTCGGCCGGCCGATGATGGCGAGCACGGGGTCGAGCCGACCCTCGAGCTCCTCCTCGATGTCCGCCAGTTCGGACTCGAGCAGGATCCGGTCGTCCTCGTCGAGCTCGTAGTCGGCCAGGCCGGCGCGGAGGGCCTCGGCCCGCTGCTCCGCCTCGGTGTCGGTCATCGCGGCCAGCCGCTCGGCGACGTCGTCCTCGCGGGTGGGAACGTACTCGTCGCGCTCGGGGTCCGGGTACCCGGTTCCGGAGTTCTTGGAGACGTTCTCAGTCATGGCGGGCAGATCCTTGCGATGGAAGACAGAAGAGAGTGAACGGTCGGGGCGGCTGATGCGCGTTGAATGCGCCGTTCACCAGTGTTCCAGTCTACGGCCCGCCACCACAGGGGCCGGCCCGCCCGGCTCCGACCGTGAGACCTCACCCGCCGCGCTCAGGCCTTCCCGCGCAGGATGCGGTGCCAGTAGATCCACGGCAGCACCCACCGGTCCAGGACGAACGTGCTGCGCCGCTCCCGCATCAGGTTGACCAGCTTAGAACTCGGCATCGGCGTCCCGTCCGGACCGAACTCGGCGAACACCATGGTGCGCCGGCTGACGGTGAACGGGCTGGCGGTGTAGCCGTGGTACCGCTGCTGCGGTGCCTTCCCGGCGAGCACCGCCTGCAGGTTCTTCGCCACGACGGGCGTCTCCTTGCGCAGCCCCGCGCCGGAGCTCGACCCCGGCGTGGCCGCGATGTCGCCGATCGCCCAGACGTTCGGGTAGCGGCGGTGTTGCAGCGTGCCGGGGTCGACGTCGACCGAAGCCAGCGGCTTGTTCGGACGACAGGCCGGACTGCTTCACCCACGCCGGCGCGGCGTGCGGCGGTGTCAGGTGGAGCAGGTCGTAGGGCAGGTCCTCGGTGCGGCCGTCCGCCTCGAGCGTGGCGGTGTTCGTCTCCCGGTCCAGCGCCCGCACCGTCGTGTTCGTGCGCAGCTCGATGCCGTACTCGGCGACCTTGCGCATCAGCTCCTCGTCGACGCCGGGCACGCCGAAGACCGTGTCCGTCGGGACGGTGAGGACGACGCGGATGTCGTCCAGCACGCCGCGGCTGCGCCAGAGGTCGCACGCCATGTACAGCACCTTCTGGGCGGCGCCGGCGCAGGGGCAGGTGGCGTCCGGCATGGTGAACAGCGCGGTCCCGGCGCGCATCCCGTCGATCAGCCGCCACGTCTTCGGGGCCAGGTCGAACAGGTAGTTGGTGGAGGCGTTCTCGGCCAGCATCACCTCGGCGGAACCGTCGATGGCGGCCCAGTCAGGGCGCGATCCGGCCGCGAGCACGAGCTGGTCGTAGCCGATGGTCGCGCCGCTGCGCAGGGCCACGGTGGACGCGTGCGGGTCGATCCGTTCGACGGCGTCGCGCACCCAGGTCGAGCCGGACGGCATGGCCTCGCGCTGCGGCCGGCGTGCGGCTTCGATCGAGGCCAGACCGGCACCGACGTAGGAGAGCAGCGGTCGGTACTGGTGCTCGACGCGCGGTTCGACGATGACGACGTCGTCGACGCCCTGCCGGTTCAGCCGCGCCGCCAGGGAGATGCCGCCGTTCCCGCCGCCGACGACGAGGACCCGGGCGTGGGTCGGGACGTGCTCGGTCTCGTGCTGGGCCATGTCGGTCGGGTGCTGGGCCATGTCGGTCTCGTGCTGGGCCATGTTGTCGGACACTACACCGGTCCCTCGACGAACGAATCGGCTCATCCTCAGCCAGTGGGACAGTTCCTACCGAAAGGGGACGCATCACCACCGCCTCGACGGGAGGAACTGTCCCACTGGCGGATCCGACGCGACACGGGGCACCGCCTCGACGGGAGGAACTGTCCCACTGGCGGATCCGGCGATGCGACACGGGCCAGCGCCTCGACGGGAGGAACTGTCCCACTGGCGGATCCGGCGATGCGACACGGGCCAGCGCAACCTCAGTCCCGCGGCAGCGGCATCCCGCTCGCGGCGACGGCGGCGCTCACGTGGGAGGCGAGGGCGGCACGGATGGTCTCGGTGGCCGCCTCCATTCGGGTCCGCCCGGTCATCCCCGGCTCGGACACCACCGGCACCGGCACGCCGAAGTGCACGGCGAACCGCCGCCGCAGCCGCGGAATGTGGGTGACCCTCTCCCCGGTCAGCCGGGTGCCGAGAACGGCGACCGGGACGACCGGCGCGCCCGTGGCCAGCGCCAGCCAGGCGACCCCCGAACTGATGGCGGCAACGTCTCCCCCGCCACGGGTGCCCTCGGGCAGGATCCCGACGCACCGGCCGGCGTCGAGCACGGCCTTCGCGGTCTGCAGCGCCCGCCGGTCCCCCGCCCGGTTCACCGGCAGCTGACCGGAGTACTGCAGCACCCGGCCGAGGAACCCGGTGAACATCTCCTTCTTGACCAGCACGTTCATGTACCGCGGCGCCGCGCCGACGAGCACCGGGCCGTCGAGCGCGGAGATGTGGTTGGCCGCGAAGATCACCGGGCCGTCGACGGGCACGGAGGAGGCGCCGACGACGTCGGTCGCGTACAGCGCGTGGTCCAGGAGCCGCCCCACCGGCCGGCTCCACCGGTTCATCCACAGCGGCGGGGCCGGATGGGCCGGACGCGCGGACGGATTCACCTGACGGTGTTCACTTCGCTGTGTTGGACTTCGACGCGCGAATCACGTCGATGACGGCGTCGACGGTCTGCGCGAAGTCCAGCTCGGTGGAGTCGACCGTGGTGACACCCGCGGCGGCGGTCATGAAGTCGACCACGGTGGAGTCCCTGGCGTCCCGCTGCACCACCTGCCGGTGCAGGTCCGCGTCGGTCTGGGTGCCGCCGAGCTGGTGACCGCGGCGGCCCATCCGGGCCTCGGGTGAGGCGGTGAGCAGGATCCGGGCGGTGGCGTCCGGGGCGACGACGGTGGTGATGTCCCGGCCCTCGGCGACGACGCGCCGGCCGGTCTGCTCGATCAGCCGCCGCTGCCGTTCGACCAGCACGGCCCGGGCGGCGGTGTTGGTGGCGACGGCACTGACGGCGGCGGAGATACGGGGGTCGCGGATGACGGCGGTGATGTCCTGCCCGTCGACCTCGACCGTCTCGTGCTCGGGATCCAGGCCCATGATCAGCGGCAGCTCGACGGCGGCCTCGACGACGTCGGACGCGAGCTTCTCGTCGGCGGCGGCGGTCGCTGCCGCCAGGTCCAGCCCGGAGTCCAGGCAGTACCACGTCAGCGCCCGGTACATCGCCCCGGTGTCCAGGAACGCGAGGCCGAGCCGGCGGGCGACCGCCCGGCTGACGCTCGTCTTGCCCGAGCCCGAGGGCCCGTCGATCGCGACGACGAGCTCGCCGTCGAACGCGTTCGTCTCGGTACCGCTCCGATTCTCAGCACCAGCGCTCACGCAACCACCTTCCATCCACGGCCGGTCAGGTCATCGACCAGCGACTGCTTCTTCGACGGCAGCACGGCGATCTCCACCATGCCGACGGGCAGCCCGGCCGAGTGGCCGAGTCGCAGGTCCTCGAGATTGACGTCCAGGCCGCCGATCTCGGTCAGCAGCGTCGCGATCTGGCCGGGCTTGTCATCGACCAACACGGTCAGCCAGGCGAACTGCTGCGCGGGTCCGCCGTGCTTGCCGGGGATCCGGGCCTGCCCGACGTTGCCCTCGGCGATCAGCTGCGCCATGTCCAGGCGGGCGCCGGGCGCGGCCGGGGCACGCAGGGTGTGCAGCAGCCGGTCGATGTCGGCGCGCAGGCCCTCCAGCGGCTCGACCAACTGCCCGGCGTTGGCGCCGAGGATCTGCACCCACAGTCCCGGGTCGCTGGCGGCGATCCGGGTGACGTCCCGCAGGCCCTGGCCCGCCAGCGACAGCGCGGCGGCGGGCGTGTCCTGCAGCCGGCTCGCCAGCAGGGAGGACACCACCTGGGGCAGGTGGGAGACGAGGGCGACCGCCTCGTCGTGCTGCGCCGGCTCCATGGTCGTCACGACGCCGCCGAGGTCGACGGCGAGCGAGGTGACGACCCGGTAGACGTGCGGGTCGACGTGGTCGTGCGGACAGATCACCCACGGCGCGGACGTGAACAGCTCGGCCCGGGCAGCGACGGCGCCGGACCGCTCCCGGCCGGCCATCGGGTGCGAGCCGAGGTAGCGGCGAAGCTGGCCGACGTCGTCGCCGAGGGTCGCGCGCACCTCGGCCAGCACCGCGGCCTTGACGCTCGCGACGTCGGTCACGGCGGCGTGCGGGTAGGTGCGCAGCGCCGCCGCGACGAGGCCGCCGCAGACGTCCGGCGGCGCAGCCACGACGACGAGCTCGGGAGCGAACTCCGCCGGGGCGTCGGCGACGGGCACTCCCGCCGCGATGTCCGTGGCCACCGCCTCGGCGGACGGCGACGCGTCGGAGAGGTAGACGTCGACGCCCCGCTGCCGTAATCCGAGGCCGATGCTGGCACCGAGCAGGCCGGTGCCCACGATCAGCACGGGACCGTGCAGGTGGGCGGACTTCTTCAGCAGCTGCGGGTTCATCCGGCCGCCTACAGGCCGACAGAAGCGAGCAGGACGCCGGCCTCTCGCCGGCCGAGCGCGCGGATGGAGCCCTGCTTCTGGTCCCCGAGGGCGATCGGGCCCAGCTTGACGCGGACCAGCCGCAGCACCGGGAAGCCGACCGCGTCGAACAGGCGGCGGACGATCCGGTTGCGGCCCGAGTGCAGGACGACCTCGATCAGCACGTGCCCGGGGGTCGAGTCGACCAGCCGGAACGAGTCGACACTCGCGAACCCGTCCTCCAGCTCGATGCCGGCCTTCATCTGCGCACCGATGCCCTTGGGCAGCGGCCCCCGGACCTGCACGAGGTACGTCTTGGGCACCTCGTAGGAGGGGTGGGTGAGCCGGTTGGCCAGTTCGCCGTCGTTGGTCAGCAGCAGCAGGCCCTCGGTGGAGACGTCCAGCCGGCCGACGTGGAAGAGCCGCTCGGGGGTCTCCCGCAGGAAGTCGGAGATGGCGGGGCGGCCCTCCGGGTCGTCCATGGTGGAGACGACCCCGGCGGGCTTGTTGAACACGAGGTAGCGCAGGGTCTCGTCGACCTGGATCCGGATGCCGTCCACGTGGATGGTGGAGCGCTGCGCGTCGACCCGGATGCCGAGCTCGCGCACCACCTGGCCGTCGACCTCCACGCGGCCCGCCTCGATCATCTCCTCGCACACGCGGCGGGAGGCGACCCCGGCGTGGGCCATGATCTTCTGCAGCCGTTCGCCGTCCTTGCTGTGCAGGCGTTCGGGCCGGGCCAGCGGGCCCGACGGCGGCGGCGTGGCGCTGCCGCGGTGCTTGGGGCGCTGCTGCCTGGGCGGTCCCGCCGGCTTGACGTCCTTGCCGAACCGCTCGTTGGCGAAGGGCTTCGGGTCACGGCGTGCATCCCCAGCAGCAGCGCCACCCCGGGCCGCGCCCTGCTTGCCACTTCTGCTGCCACCGCCGACGCCGGGCTTTCCCGGTTTGCCTGGCTTCCCGGCCCTTCCGGGGCTCCCGAAGCCGGTGGCACTGGTGTTGCTGGTACGACTCGTGTTGCTGGTGCGACTCGTGTTGCTGGTGCGACGATCGGCGCCCGGACGTCCACCGAACTCCCGGCCCCCGAACTCCCGGGCGTCGCCGTCCCGGCCGTACCGGTCGCCAGCGCCGGTGCGCTCGCTTCGTGGTCCGCCGTCCCGCGGGGAACCACCGCGGCCACCACCGAATCGCGGGGCACCCCCACGGCCACCGTCCCGAGGGGCACCACCCTTGCGGTCGTCGCCGGAGCGGCCGTACCCGCCGGAGCGATCGCCGCCGGAGCGACCGGCACCACCCGAGTCGCCGGAGCGACCGGCACCACCCGGGCGACCGTAACCGCCGGAGCGACCGGCACCACCCGGGCGACCGTAACCGCCGGAGCGGCCGTAACCGTACTCGCCGGATCGGTCGTCACCGGAACGGCCGTAGCCGTTCCCACCGGAGCGGCCGGCGTCGGAATGGGAACCAGACGAACCCGGCGCGGAGGAGCGCTGATTCGATGAGCCGGCGTTCGGTGACCGCGGTGCGGATCGCCGGCCGGATGCCGAGTCACCTCGACGGCGGTTGGCCTCCCGGCCCGCGCCGGAAGCTGGCGGCTGAGTCATGGTGTTGCCTCACAGACAGAAGAGTGATGGTCCCGGTTCGACGACCGGGATGACAGCGCAACCCGACATGGTCGGGGCTGAAGCGGCCGAACGCGGCCGCCCTCCACTCTATCGCCTGCGACGACGCCTGACCGGGCGGGATGACGGGACTCACGCCGTGACTCGCCCGACGGCGTCCGCCCAGTGTGCCGATGACGCACCCATCCGCGCCGAATGGCGACACCTGCCGCACTCTCGGCGAGCATCAGCCGGAGGCGTCCACCCAGTGTGCGGATGACGCACCCATTCATGCCGAATGGCGACATCTGCCGCACTCTCGGCCCAGCGACGGGACTGCCGTGGGTGCACCGCGACCGACGCGCGTGCACCGGGGACCGACGCGCGTGCACCGGGAGCAGCACCCGTCGGTGGTGGCCACGGCGAAGCGGAGAGGCCCCTGAGCAGTGGCTCCGGGTTCTCTGGACGGGCCCTGTGGCCCCTTGGCCGTCGGTGGTCGCGGGAGTACGGTCGAAAGCACGCTGACTGAACGGGGCCGACGGCACGCCAGGTCACGAGGAACCGAGTACCCCACGACGGAGACCACGGCGAGGAGCACCCCCGATCGCGGTCTCGGAAGGATGCGGCCGATGATGTCCACGCGCGGAGCCGGCAGAGCCCGATCCACCATCGAACCGAGATCGGCAGCCCGACTCCTTGCCACCGTCCGCGGCCCACGCCACGTTCCCGAACCGAGATCGGCAGCACGGCTCCTGGCCACCGTCCGCGGTGCACGCCACGTTCCCGAACCGGGTCCGGCAGCCCGGCTCCTGGCCACCGTCCGGGGTGGCCGCCACGTTCCCGAACCGGGTCCGGCCGCACGGCTCCTGGCCGCCGTCCGCGGCCCACACCACACTCTTGAGCCGGAGCACCTGCTGGACCGGGCCCTGCGCAATGTCCGGACCGGCCACTTCGAGCGGTCCCTCGCCGGACTGACCGCCGTCGGGTCCCTGATCACGGCTGCCGAGATCTTCTTCGAGCACGACAAGGCCAGCTTCGGTGACCCGTGGATGTGGGCGCCCGTGGCCCTCGGACCGGTCGGCGCAGCGGCCGGCACCGCCGGATTCTTCGACCGCCGGATGGCCAAGACCGCGCTGCCGATCGCGTCAGCGGTGATCGTGGCCAACGGGCTGCAGGGCGTCGTCCTGCACGCCCGGGGCATCGCGCAGAAGCCCGGCGGCTTCCGCAACTTCACCTACAACATGGAGATGGGGCCGCCCTTGCTCGCCCCGCTGCTGGTCACCGTGGTCGGCGGCATGGGACTGCTGGCCGCCGTGCTGAGGCGCGAGAAGTGACGCGCGATGCGGCCGAGCGCGCGGCAGTGACCCGCGATCGCCTGCAGTTGCCCCTGTCCGACGCCGCCGGGGGGCACCGCTACCCCGGCTTCGACTCCGCCGCTCAGGCTCCCCACTGGGACGAGGCGACCCGCGACGTCGTGCTGGCCCGACTGGGCGATCCGCCGCCCCTGAGCTTCTTCACCCCCGACGAGGCGCGTACCGCCCGGGCGCTCTTCATCCAGCTGCTGGACCAGAGCGAGTCCGACGAGGAACGCGTCCCCGTCCTCAACCTGGTCGACGCCCGGCTGGCCGCGAACCAGACCGACGGCTGGTACTACGCGGACCTGCCGCCCGACCGGAAGGCGTGGCAGGAGACGCTGGCGGCGCTCGACGCGCAGACCCGGGAGCAGCACGGGTGCCCGTTCGCCGACGCGACCGGCGCCGTGCAACGCGACCTGTTGCAGGGCATCCTCACCGCCGATCGGTGGCGCGACTACCCGGCCAAGCAGGTGTGGAGCCTCTGGACGCGCTACGCGTGCACGGCCTTCTACTCGCACCCGTCGGCGTGGGATGAGATCGGCTTCGCCGGGCCTGCTTACCCGCGCGGATACAAGAACATCGGCGTCGACGCCCTCGAACCGTTCGAACAACGCGACGTCCGTCCCCAGCAGGACCCGCTCGACCGGTCCGCCGAGATCGAGAAACGCGCCGAGGCAGCACAGAAGGGAGGCCGCGGATGAGCGGCGTGCGGGACCGGAACGAATCGGCCTGGCTGATCCCTGCCCGACCGGACCGCAATCACGGTCTGCAGCCGGGGATGCGCCGGTTCGACGACGATGACGAGGTGGACGTCGTCATCGTCGGCTGCGGGGCCGGCGGATCGACGCTGCTGCAGCGCCTGGCTCGCGCCGGGTGGCGCGTGGTCGCGCTCGACGCCGGGCCGTTCTGGGATCCGGAGCGGGACTGGGTCAGCGACGAGGCCGGTTCCCACCACCTGTACTGGACCGAGCCGCGGCTGATCACTGGGGACGACCCGGTGCCGCTGGGGTCGAACAACTCGGGCCGCGGCGTCGGCGGGTCCATGATCCACTACGCCGGGTACACGCCCCGGTTCCATCCCAGCGACTTCCGTACCCTCAGCACCGACGGCGTCGGTGCCGACTGGCCCCTCGCCTACGAGGACCTCAAGCCCTACTACCAGGACATCGAGGAGGAACTGCCCGTGGCCGGCCAGGACTGGCCATGGGGGGATCCGCACAGCTACCCGCAGAACCCCCACCCGGTCTCCGGCAACGGCGAGATGTTCATGCGCGGAGCGCGGGCCTGCGGGATCACCGCGAAGGTCGGCCCCGTGGCGATCAGCAACGGCCGGTTCGGCAATCGGCCGCACTGCATCTACCGCGGCTTCTGCCTGCAGGGCTGCAAGGTCAACGCGAAGGCCTCCCCGCTGATCACCCACATTCCCGACGCCCTCGCGCACGGCGCCGAGGTCCGCGCGAATGCGATGGTGACCCGGGTCGCCGTCGACGACGTCTCCGGCCGGGCCACCGGCGTGCACTACGTCAAGGACGGCGTCGAGCACGTGCAGCGGGCCCGGATGGTCGCCGTCGCCGGCTACTCGATCGAGACGCCCCGGCTGCTGCTGAACTCGGCGAGCGCCCGCTTCCCCGACGGGCTGTGCAACAACCAGGACCAGGTGGGCCGCTACCTGATGGTCCAGGGCGCCCCGCAGACGGCCGGCCGGTTCGACGAGGAAGTGCGGATGTGGAAGGCGCCGCCGCCGGAGGTGAGCACGGAGCAGTTCTACGAGACGGACCCGACCAAGCCGTACAAGCGGGGCTTCTCCGTCCAGACCGTCTCGCCGCTGCCGATCACCTGGTCCGAGCACGTCGCCGCGCAGGGTTACTGGGGTGCGGCGCTGCGGGAGTACATGAGCGACTACCCGCACTGGGCCTGCCTCGGCGCGCTGTGCGAGTTCCTGCCCCAGCCCGGCAACCGGGTCACCCTCGCCGACGCGAAGGACCAGCACGGGCTGCCGGTGGCGCAGTTCTCCTACTCCCAGTGCGAGAACGACCGGCAGCTGCTCGACGCCGCGCAGAAGGTGATGGAAGGGATCCTGCACGCCGCGGGGGCCGACGAGGTGATGACCGTCAAGCGCAACGCCCACCTGGTCGGCGGGGCGCGGATGGCCGCGGACGAGCACGACGGCGTCGTCGACGGCGACTGCCGCACCTTCGCCGTGCCGAACCTGCTGGTCACCGACGGCAGCGTGCTGCCCACCCAGGGCAGCGCCAACCCGGCGCTGACCATCATGGCGGTCGCCGCCCGCGCGGCGGACCGGCTGCTCGCCGGGGCACGCGCCGGGGTCGACCGATGAGCGCCGGGCCGGCCAGTGCCGGGCCGGTGATCGAGACGCTGTCGGTGAGCACCTACACGGTGCCCACCGACGCGCCCGAGGCGGACGGGACGTTCGCCTGGGACAGCACGGGCGTCGTCGTCGTCCAGGTCAACGCGGGCGGGACCACCGGGATCGGCTGGACCTACGCGCCGGCGGCGTGCGCCGGCCTGATCACCGAGCAGCTCGAACCGGTCATGCGCGGCCGCCCGGCGTTGGACGTCCCCGGGTGCGCGGTGGCGATGACGAAGGCGGTACGCAACTCGCCCCGGATCGGCCTGCTGGGGTACGCGATCTCCGCCGTCGACTGCGCCCTGTGGGACCTGAAGGCACGGCTGCTCGGCACCAGCCTGGTCTCGCTGCTCGGCCGGGTCCGGGACGACGTCGAGATCTACGGCAGCGGCGGCTTCGTCTCCTACAGCGTCGACCAACTCCGGGCCCAGCTCTCCGGTTGGGTGCACGAGCAGCGCATCCCGCGGGTCAAGATCAAGATCGGGCACGGCGGCGGGACGGACCTGCCGGCGGACGTGGCCTGGATCCGCAGCGCCCGGGACATCATCGGCCCCGACGTCGAGCTCTACGTCGACGGCAACGGCGCCTACCAGCCGAAACAGGCCGTCCGGCTGATGCGCGCGGTCGACGACGTCGGGGTGCACTGGTTCGAGGAGCCGGTGTCCTCGGATCACCTGGCCGCGATGCGTGAGGTGCGCGGTGCGATCACCGCCGACGTCGCCGCCGGTGAGTACGGCACCGACCTGTTCACCTTCGCGCGGATGTGCGCCGCCGACGCGCTGGACTGCCTGCAGATCGACGTCTCCCGGTGCGGGGGGATCACCGCGTGGCTGCGCGTCGCCGCGGTCGCCGCGGCGCACGGGCTGCAGGTGTCCGGGCACTGCGCACCGCACCTGGCCGCGCCGGTGGCGGCGGCCACCGAGAACTTCCGGCACCTGGAGTGGTTCCACGACCACGTGCGGATCGAGAACCTGTTCTTCGACGGCACCCTCGACCCGACCGGAGGCTTCCTGACGCCCGATTTCACGGCCCCGGGCAACGGCCTCACCCTGCGCACCGCCGATGCCGACCGGTACCGCACCGGCTGACGCGTCGAACCCACCGGACCCATCGGATCCAGCGAACCGTGACCGCGACCGACCGGCGCGGCCACACCAGCAGAACACACCAGCAGAACCAACCCAGGAGGAGAACATGGCAACGGTCAGCGACTTCATCATCGATCGGCTCATCGAATGGGACCTGCACCACTACTACGGGTTCCCCGGCGACGGGATCGGCGGGTTCGACGGCGCCCTGGAGCGAGCGGAGCGGGCGGAGAAGGACTTCCGGTACGTCCGCCCCACCCACGAAGAGATCGCCGCCTTCATGGCGTGCGCCCACGCCAAGTTCAGCGGCGAGGTGGGCGTGTGCATCGCCACGTCCGGGCCGGGCGGCATCCACCTGCTCAACGGGCTCTACGACGCGAAGATGGACCATCAGCCGGTGGTCGCCATCGTCGGCCAGCAGGCCCGGGTGTCCCTGGGCAGCAGCTTCCAGCAGCAGGTCAACCTGGAGCGGCTCTACGAGGACGTCGCCGGCTATGTGGAGACCGTGACGGCGCCGATGCAGGCCCAGCTGGTGCTCGACCGGGCCATCCGTATCGCCGCCGCCAACCGATGCCCGACCGTGGTGATCCTGCCCAACGACATCCAGAACGCCGACATGGAAGCGCCGTCGGTCGCGCACTTCGTCTCCCGCACCGGCGTCGGGCACCCGTCGACGCGGCTGACGCCGCCGGCCGACGAGATCAAGCGAGCCGCGTCCGTGCTGAACGCCGGCAGCAAGGTGGCCATGCTGGTCGGCGAGGGCGCGTACGGGGCGACGGACGAGGTTCTCGCCGTCGCGGAGCGGCTCGGCGCCGGCATCGTCACCTCGCTGCTGGGCAAGGGCGTCGTTCCCGGCGACGTGCCGTACCACACGCAGCAGTCGGGGCTGCTCGGCTCCAAGCCCAGCTACGACATGCTGGAGGGCTGCGACACGCTGCTCATGGTCGGCAGCAACTACCCGTACTCGGAGTTCCTGCCGAAGACCGGTCAGGCGCGTGGCGTGCAGATCGACCTGTCCGCGGCGAACCTGAGCCTGCGCTACCCGATGGAGGTCAATCTCCTCGGCGACGCGAAGGCGACGCTGGCCGCGTTGGTCGAGCACCTGGACCACCAGGACGACCGCAGCTGGCAGGACGGGATCGTCGAGGCGATGAAGACGTGGGACGACGTCGTCGCGAAGGAGGCCGAGACGGAGGCGAACCCGATCAACCCGCGGTACGTCTACCACACCTTGAACTCGCGGCTTCCGGAGAACAGCATCGTCACCGCCGACGCCGGCAGCACCGCCGACTGGTACGGCCAGCACATCAAGCTGGGCCGGAACATGATGGGCAACCTGTCCGGCAGCCTGGCCTCGATGCTCGCGTCCATGCCGTACGCGGTCGCGGCGAAGTTCGCCCACCCGGATCGGCCGGTGGTGTGCACCATCGGCGACGGCGCGTTCCAGATGCTGGGCATGAACGAGATGCTCACGGTCAAGCGGCACTGGAAGGAATGGGCCGACCCGCGGTTCATCGTGCTGGTGCTGCACAACAACGACCTGACCCAGGTGTCGTGGGAGATGCGTGAGGCCGGCGACCCGCGTTACAACACCAGCCAGCTGCTGGAGGAGATGAACTACGCCGGCTACGCCCAGTTGCTGGGGTTCACCGGGATCAGGGTGGAGCACAAGGACGACGTGGCCGGCGCCTGGGACGCGGCGTTCGCCGCCGACCGGCCGGTGATCCTCGACGTCGTCACCGACCCGAACGTCCCGCCGCTGCCCCCGCACATCAGCTACGCCGAGGCCAAGGGTTTCCTCAGCGCGCTGCTCAAGGGTGACCCGGCCGAGGGCGCGGTGATCGCCAACTCGGCCCGGGGCATGGCCGCCCAGTTCTTCGCGAAGGCGAAGGATGCGCTCAGCCGCGACAAGTAGGGGTGGGTGCGGGCCAAACCCCACGCGCGTTGCCCGCTGCGCCACGCGTTGACTACCCCACGCGCGTTGCCCGCTGCCTCACGCGTTGACTACCCCACGCGCGTTGCCCGCTGCCTCACGCGTTGACTATTGAATTTCGGGGCTCCGGCCGCACGTTGGAGCCCCGAAATTCGATAGTCAACGTGGAAGAAGGGGTGCGACGCGGGATGCGGGCCGCCTCAGCGCTCGTCCCACCAGCTCAGGACACGGGTGGCGAAGAACGTCAGCCACGGCGACGGCTCGCCGACCGGCACATCGACCTCGAACCAGACCTTGCCCGGATGCCGGCGCTCCTGCAGCCACCGGCCGTCCGGTTGCCGGTCCGCGCGGATGCGCTCGACGGCGTCGGCCATCCGTGGGTCCGGGTCGGTGCCGTCGTGCAGGGCGGAGGAGCGCAGGTGGTCGGCGGCGTTGAGGATGCTGTAAACCCAGCGGTACGGGTAGGCGAGGCAGGTCGCCCAGGGGCCGATCAGTTCCTTCGTCGACCTCCGGTACAGCAACTCCCGGTCGAGCAGGTACTCCTCCCCCGCGTGCCGGGCCTCCCGCACCGTGTCGTCCCCGGTCAGCTGCTCCCAGGCCAGCAGGCCCTTGACCGTGTTGAGCGTGGAGTGGAACGACGACCGGGTGGAGCCTTCGACCCACTCGCAGTTCCAGCCGCCGTCGGGCTGGTGGTGCTCGACGAACCAGCGGGCGAGGCCGGTCATGTCGACCCCGAGCCAGGCCCCGTTGGCGAGGGTGACGGCGTTGATGCAGCAGTCGACCTCCCCGCCCCAGTAGGGCAGGTCGTCGCACTCCCAGCGGCTGTTCGCGGCGAGCTTGTCGGCCGTGCCGTCGAGCGCCGACGCGTCCACACCCCACTCCCGCAGCGAGGTCAGGCTCCACGTCGTCGCCGTCCACGGCTGACCCACCCAGCCGCCGTCGCCCGCCGGCTCGCCGTCGACGTGATCCTTCGGGAAGAAGGCACCGCCGGCCCACTGGCCGTCCGGGTCCTGCCGCGCCAGCATCGCGGCGCCGAACCCCTCGGTGGCGACGCGGTCCCGGGTTGCGCGCCACTGCTCCGGAGGGGCGCCGACGAGGTCACGCTCGACCTGCCAGCGCAGCGCGGGGTCGGAGGTCAGGAGCCAGTCCACCAGTGCGGGGTCACTCGCCATGGCGGTCAGGCTACCGCGCGTCCGGTCGGCCCGTCATCGACCAGCTGACGCGACTGCGCCCACGGGCCAGTTCCCGCGTGCGACTGCGCCCACGGGCCAGTTCCCGCGTGCGGGGCGCCGACGGGCCAGTTCCCGCGCGCGGGTCGCCGAGAATGCAATTTCTGGGGTCCCCAGGCCACCGAAACCCCCGATACTGCGTTCTCGGCGGAGGTGGATGGGCTCCGCGGGAGACCGCGGACCCCGCTTCGGTCCGTCCCGCATCCACCACTTGCCGTGCGTCCTCGATCGCGCGTACGCTTTTGCGTACAGGAGGTGACGTACGGTGCGGACGATGAGTTACACCGAATCGCGCGCTCGATATGCGGAAGTCCTCGACAGCGTGACGAATGACCGCGAGGAGGTCATCATCACTCGCGCGGGCCATGATCCGGTCGTGATGGTCTCGCTGGCCGACTACGAGTCGTTGCGGGAGACCGCCTACCTGATGCGTTCGCCAGCCAATGCTCGTCGCCTGCTGGACGCCATGCAGCGGCTGGAGAGTGGACGAGGTGTCCAGCACGACCTCACCGAGGACTCGTGACGTGCTGCTGGTCTGGGACGAGAACGCCTGGGCCGATTACCTGTGGTGGCAGGGACAGGACCGCCGGGTGGTCAAGCGCATCAATCTGCTCCTCCAGGACATCCGCCGGAACGGGAACGAGGGCATCGGCAAACCGGAGGCCTTGAAACACGACTTCGCCGGATACTGGTCGCGCCGGATCACCGAGGAGCACCGTCTGGTGTACAAGGTCGCAGACGACGAGGTCCGCATCGCGGCTTGCCGCTACCACTACTGACAGGGAGCGAGCGCGTCGGCGTCGACCACCCGGCGGCAGACGCGCCGACCACGCCACCGTAACGCTGATGCAGAGTCGATGCGCCCGGGTCGCCCTCACTGCCGACGGAATCGACGCCGACCGTCGCAGAGAATGCGATTTCTGGGGTCTCCAGGCCACCGAAACCCCCGATACTGTATTCTCGGCGAAGCCCGCGGGCCCGGCGGCGGCCGCGCGGATGGGCCCGCGCTGCTGGCCTCTCGACGGGCGCAGGATCTGCCGCGTCTCCTTGGCCCGTGCCGGCCAGTAAGCCGGACGTCAGTAGTCCTCGTCGTAGTCCTTAAGCGCGTCCAGGCCGGGCAGGTGGGGGGCGATCTGCGGCAGTTCGTCGATGCTGCCCAACCCCATCCGCTCCAGGAAGTACGACGTCGTCCGGTACAGCAGCGCACCGGACTCCGGGTCGGTGCCGGCGTCCTCGATCATCCCGCGCGCGGTCAGGGTACGGACGACGGAGTCGACGTTGACGCCGCGGATCGCGGAGACGCGGGCGCGTGAGACCGGCTGCCGGTAGGCGATGACGGCAAGGGTCTCCAGCGCCGCCTGCGTCAACCGGGCGGTCTGCCCCTCCAGCACGAACCGGGACACCACCGGTGCGAACTCGCTGCGGGAGAACATCCGCCAGCCGCCGGCAACGTTGCGTAGCTCGAATCCACGAGCGCCAGCGGGCAGCGCCGACCCGTCGGAGGCGTAACCGTCGTACTCGGCGCGGAGCTGACCGAGCAGCGCCCGCACGCGGTCGACCGGCAGGCTGAGCGCCGTCGCCAGATCCAGGTCGCCGACGGGCTCGTCGACCACCATCAGCAGCGCTTCCAGTGCGGCCTTTGCCCCGCCGGGCAGCGCGTCGACGTTGAATCCGGCGTCGGGGACGGCGACGCCGACGGCGACGTCGGGGACGGCGGCGACCGCCTCGTCATCGTGCCCCTCGACCGCCGACTCGGTCCCACGTTCAGTCATCGCGCTCATTCTCTCCGCCGTCGTCGGTGTCGTACTCCTCCGTCAGCTCCTCGGCCGTCCACGCGGTGTCCGGGGAGCGCCAGTGCACGGTCAGCTCCCCCAACGGAGCCACCTGGTCGAACGCCACGACCTGGTCCCGGTACATCTCCAGCAGCGCCAGGAACCGGGCGACGACGACGAGGGTGGTGTCCGCGTCCGCGACCAGCGCCCGGAACGAGACGGCGCCGGTGGCGTCCCGCAGCCGATGGGCGAGGATCTCGGCCTGCTCCCGGACGCTGACCGCCGGGGCGTGCAGGTGCGTCAGACCCACCTCGGTCGGGGTCGCCGGCTTCGGGGCAAACGCCTTCGCGGCCAGGGCCGCGAAGTCCTCCGGCGTGGTCTTCAGGATCAGCTCGGGCAGCAGCGCGGCGAACTGCGGCTCGAGGGCCACAAGCCGGGGATGGCGACTCGATTCGGCGGTCAACCGGTCCCCGATCAGCCGGGCGACCTCCTTGAACGCCCGGTACTGCAGCAGCCGGGCGAACAGCAGGTCCCGGGCCTCCAGGAGAGCGATGTCCTCCTCGTTCTCCACCTCGCCGGCGGGCAGCAGCCGCGCGGCCTTGAGGTCGAGCAGAGTGGCGGCGACGACGAGGAACTCGCTCGCCTCGTCCAGCGCCCAGTCCTGCCCGGAGGCCTGCAGCCGGCGGATGTACTGCACGAACTCGTCCGTGACGACGGCGAGCGCCACCTCGGTGATGTCCAGCTCGTGTTTGGAGATGAGGTTCAGCAGCAGGTCGAACGGCCCGGTGAAGTTCTCCAGCCGGACGGTGAACCGGTCGGCGGCGACGATCTGCTCAGTCACGGGTGTCGACCACGTACGGTGCGGGCCGGGCTCGCGCTCAGGGCGCCCCGCCGCGGCTGATCAGTTCCTTGGCCAGGTTGCGGTAGGACTCCGCGGCCTGGTGGGTGCCGGCGTACGCGGTGATCGGCTCCGCGGCGACGGTGGCGTCGGCGAACTTGATGGTCCGCTTGATCACCGTGTGGAACACCTTCTCCCCGAACGCGTCGACCAGCCGGGCGAGCACCTCCCGGGAGTGCAGGGTGCGGGCGTCGAACATGGTCGGCAACACCCCGTCGATCTGCAGGCCGGGGTTGAGCCGGTCCTGCACCTTCTCGATCGTCTCGACCAGCAGGGCGACCGCGCGCAGCGCGAAGAACTCGGCGGTGAGCGGGATGATGACGCCGTGCGCGGCGGTGAGGGCGTTGACGGTGAGCAGGCCGAGCGAGGGCTGGCAGTCGATCAGCACGACGTCGTAGTCGTCCGTGACCTTCCGCAGTGCACCCTGCAGCAGCTGCTCGCGGGCCACCTCGTTGACGAGTTGGATCTCGGCGGCCGAGAGGTCGATGTTGGCCGGCAGCAGGTCCACGCCCTCGGTCTCGGTGCGCACGATGACGTCGTGGATGTCGGTCTTGCGGTCGATCAGCAGGTTGTAGACCGTGAGATCGACCTCGTACGGGTTCACCCCCACACCGGCGGAGAGGGCACCCTGCGGGTCGAAGTCGACCAGCAGCACGCGCCGACCGAGTTCGGCCAACGAGGCGCCGAGGTTGATGGTGGAGGTGGTCTTGCCGACCCCGCCCTTCTGATTGACCATCGCGATGATCCGGGCGGGCCCGTGGGAGGAGAGTTCGGGCGGTTCGGGGAACTCGATCGCCGGTCGCCCGGCGACGTCGAGCAGGGTGTCCTGCTTGCTCGTCACTGATCCATCACTCTTCTCGTGGTCGGCGGCCACGTCGCCCGCGTCGTGAGGACGCACGCGCTCGACGGGGTCGATCCTTCGGGCACGACGCGCGGGCACGGCCCCGTGGTCAGGTTCGTCCCCAGCGTACCGGTATCACCCGGGCGGCACGGGGCCGCAGGTTCAGGTGGAGGTTGAAGGCTGGTGCCGGAACGGCGAAGCCCCCGCCCGGGATCCCGGGCGGGGGCTTCGTCGATCAGGACGCCGATCAGAGTTCCGATCAGGGGATCCGACGGGCTGTCAGCGGGTCGCGGAGTTTCCCGCCCCGGTGAGCCGGTCCGTCGTCGAGCCCTCGACCGCGGGCTGCGCGGTGACCGAGGTGGCCACATCGTCGAGCCGCTCGCCGTGGGTCAGCATGGTGGACTCGTCGAACCGGTCCTGACCGGAGAGCACCCGGTCGACCCGGGCGAGGTCGATCTCGCCGACCCACTTGCCGATCAGCAGGGTGGCGACGGCGTTGCCGGTGAAGTTGGTCAGCGCCCGGGCCTCGGACATGAACTTGTCGATGCCGACGATGACGCCCATGCCGCCGAGCAGCTCCGGCCGGTGCGCCTGCAGGCCCGCGGCCAGCGTGGCCAGACCCGCCCCGGTGACCCCGGCGGCACCCTTCGAGGCGATGATCATGAAGACGAGCAGACCGATCTGCTGCCCCAGGTTCATCTGCAGTCCCATGGCGTTGGAGACGAACAGGGACGCCATGGTCAGGTAGATCGCGGTGCCGTCCAGGTTGAACGAGTACCCGGTCGGCACGGTCACGCCGACCACCGGCTTGGACACGCCGGCGTGCTCCATCTTGGCGATCAGCCGCGGCAGCGCCGTCTCGGACGATGAGGTGGAGAAGATCAGCAGGTACTCCCGGCCCAGGTACTTCATCACCTTGAGGATGCTCACCCCGGTGACGACCTTGAGCAGGGTGCCCAGGACGCCGAGGATGAAGACGGCGCAGGTGAGGTAGAACGCGCCCATGAGCAGGAACATCGCGCCGACGGCGGCCCAGCCGGTGCTGCCGACGACGGCGGCGATCGCGCCGAACGCGCCGATCGGGGCAACCCACATGATCATGGTCAGCACCCGGAACACGACACCCTGCACGAGGGTCAGGCCCTTGATCAGCGGCTGCGCCGTCGGGCCCATCTGCTGCAGCGCAAACCCGACGAGCAGCGCCACGAACAGGACCGGCAGCACCGGGACGGAGCCGGGGATGATGTCGAGCAGGAACTGGACGGTGCCGCCGTCACCACCGCCGGAGGACGGCTTGTACGGGGTCAGTTGAAGCCCGGTGCCCGGGCGCACGAAGTTGCCCACCACCAGGCCGATGGCCAGGGCGAACGTGGACATCGCCAGGAAGTAGGCCAGGGCCAGGCCGCCGACCTTGCCCACGGTCGCGGCCTTCGCGATCGAGCCGATGCCCAGGACGATGGTGCAGAAGATGACCGGCGCAATCATCATCTTGATCAGGTTGACGAATCCGTCGCCGAGCGGCTTGAGGCTCTTGGCGAAGTCGGGCGCGACGAGTCCGACGGCGATGCCGAGGATCACCGCGGCGATGACGGCGATGTACAGCCAGTGGGTGCGGTCCTTCCGGCCGGCCGGTGTGCCCGGCCGGGCGGGAGCCGCCGTGTGATGTTCGGTCATGGTGTCCCCTTCGACTCCGTGTTGCGTCTCGGTGGTTCGGTCTCGGTGGTGGCGTCTCGGTAGTTGCGTGCCGGTCGGTCGGTGCCGCCGGGTCCGGACGAGGTGCTGCGCTGGTGCGATCGTGCGGTGATGCACCATGCTGATGAGGTGGTCGACGTCCCGGTCGGGTGGACGCGGTGCGTCGTCGTCCCCCACGGTGGCACCGTTGTGACCGCCGTCACCGGTTGTGGTCATACTGGTCACGGTCGTCGTCCGTGCTGTTCAACGTCTCCGGAGGTGGATCGTGCACCCGTGGAGCATCGCGCAGCGGCTCTTCGCCGGACAGTTGCTGTTCATCATCTGTGCGACGGTGCTGGTCTCCTGGGCGGTCGTCACCAACAGCCGGGACACGCTCACCAGGCAGGTGGCCGAGCGGATGAGCACGACGGCGGTGACCCTGGCCGACAGTCCCTTCGTCCTGGAGGGGCTGCAGGGGCGGATCGCCGGGGACCGGCTGCGGGCCTACACCGCCGAGGTCAGTTCCCAGGCCGGACTGGACTTCATCACCGTCATGCGCCCGGACCGGACCCGGCTGACTCACCCCAATCCGGCCGAGATCGGGGGGCGGTACATCGGCACCATCGAGCCCGCCCTGCGCGGGCAGGTCTTCACCGAGACCTACACGGGCACGCTCGGTCCCTCGGTGCGGGCCATCGCCCCGGTGCGGGACGGAACCGGCGCCGTGGTCGGGATGGTCGCCGTCGGGCAGACCACCGCGTCCGTCGAGTCGACCGCCCTCGGTCAGCTGCCGGCCATCGTCGCCGTCGCCGCCCTGTTCGCGGCGGCGGGCGCGATCGTCTCCATCGCGCTGCACCGGTACCTCACCCGGGTGACCTTCGGCCAGGGCCCCGAGCAGCTGGCGCGGATGGTCGTGGTGTTCGACGCCGCGCTGCACTCCGTGGACGACGGGCTGGTGCTCACCGACGACGCGCAACACGTCCTGCTGTACAACGACGTGGCCGCCGACCTGCTGGGCCTGTCCCCCACCGGGAACGGCGCCCGGCCGGTCCCGATCGCGGACGTCGACCTGCCGCCGTCGATCGCCGAGCTGGTCCGGACCGGTCGCCGCTGCGAGGACGAGGTGCACGTGGCCGGGTCGCGGATCCTGGTCGTGACGCAGCGGGACGCCCTGAGCACGGAGCGGACCGGACCGTTCCGGCGCCCGGGGCGGCGGATCGGCAGGTTGCTGACGGTACGCGACCACACCGAACTGACCGCCATCGCCGGGGAACTGCAGACCACCCGCACGCTCAGCGACGCGCTGCGGGCCCAGACGCACGAGCACGCCAATCAGCTGCACACGGTGCTGACCCTGTTGGAGCTGGGCCGGCCGCACGAGGCCGCCGAGCTGATCGCCGGTGAACTCGCCGGCACCATCGCGGGTGCCGGTTCGGCGGACCCGGCGGTCGCGGCCGTCGTGCCCGAGCCCCGCACCGGTGCCCTGCTGGCCGCGAAGGCCGCCCAGGGCCGGGAGCGGGGCGTCGACGTCACCGTCGAGGCCGACACCGGTTTCCAGCCGACCGACCGGGAGGCGACCGCCCTGCTGACCGTGCTCGGCAACCTCATCGACAACGCGCTCGACGCGGCTGCCGGGGCGGAACCGGCGGGCCGCTGGGTGCACGTGGCGCTCGGGGGCGGTGACGGGCGGCTCGAGGTCTCCGTCGCCGACGGCGCCGCGGCGCTCACCGCCGAGGACGTCGACCGGATCTTCACCCGCGGTTACAGCACGAAACCGGCTGCACCCGGCCAGCCCTCCACCGCCGGGCGCGGCGTCGGGCTCGCCCTGGTCCGGCAGGCGGTGGCTTCCCTCGGCGGAGACATCGAGGTCGACGTGCGCGACGGCACCATGTTCACGGTCGCCGTGCCGCAACGCCCGGCCCCGGGCACCGGGTCCTCGACGACCACGGGCGCCGGTGCGTCGGACGGGGACGCCGCGCGCGGCATTGTCGCGGACCCCGAGGCGCACGCGAACGACGCCGGTGAGGTACGACTGCCGTGACCGCCGCGCCCGATCTGAGGATCTTCGTCGTCGAGGACGATCCCCTGACCGCGTCCCTGCACGGCGAATACGTGCGCCGGGTGCCGGGATTCACCCTGGTCGGCACCGCGCACACCCGCCGGGAGGCCGTCGCGGCGCTGCTGCCGAGCGGGCCGCGCGCCGATCCGGCCCGGCAGCCGCCCGCCGACCTCGTCCTGCTGGACATGAATCTGCCGGACGGCCACGGCCTGGCGATCTGCCGCATGCTCCGGGCCGGCGGTGCCGGGATCGACGTGCTGGCCATCACCGCGGCGACCGAACTGCCGGTGGTGCGGGAGGCCATCGCGCTCGGCGTCGTGCAGTACCTGATCAAGCCGTTCGGTTTCGCGGCGTTCGAGGACAAGCTGCGCGGCTACGCGGCGTTCCGTGCGGAGCTGGCGGCGGGGGCCGTCGACGGCGGGGCGACCCAGGACGCCGTGGACGCGGCCCTCACCCGGCTGCGCGGCCCCGGTGACAGCGGTACGGCGTCGCCCCACTCGGCGGCGAGCGGCCCGGGGTCGCCGGGCTCCCTCGGGTCGTCCGGGTCGCCCGGGTCGTCCCGTTCGGGGCCGGGATGGTCCGGGCAGCCCGCGGCGCCGAGACGAACGCCGTCGCCACCGGGGTCGGGGCGTGGGTCGTCGGGGTGGGGTCCGACGTCGTCGGGCTCGTTCCCTCCGGCGCCGTCGTCCTTGCCGAAGGGGCTGTCCGAGACCACGCTGGCGCAGGTCGCGGACCTGGTGGCGGGCAGCGCCGTCCCCCTCTCGGCCGCGGAGGTGCACGCGGGCACCGGCATCGCCCGGGTGACGGCCCGGCGTTATCTGGAGTACCTCGCCGCGGTCGGCCGCGTGGAGAAGGAACCCCGCTACGGCAGCCCGGGCCGACCCGAGATGGGCTACCGCTGGCACCCGTGAGGTGCCCGCCACGTCGATGATCCCCCACGCTGAGTCCGTCAGGTCCGCTCCGCCCCCACGCTGAGTCCGTCAGATCCGCCCATGGGCCCCGGTCTTTGACCACCCCCCCCTGAGGGCGGAACTGACGGACTCATAGCGAGAACGGCCGTCGCTGCCGGGCCCGGTGCGTTTGGTCCGGGGCACGCGGTAGCGTCACGAGTGAGGTCCGGCACCGGGCTTCCCACCACTGCAGAAGGAGACCATGATGAGCGACCTTCCCGGCGACGTGCCCATGGAGGATCCGACGGCGGACGAACTCGACCCGCAGGACGGCCGCGACTCGCAGCCCGTGGCGGGCGACTCGGACGACCCGCAGCTGGTCGAGGACCCGCTGCGGGACGAGACGGAGCTGATGGACGAGGGCTTCGAGCCGGTCGACCCGGACCGACCGGCGGAGAGGGACTTCTAAGCCAGTTCCAAGCCGCGCCGGCATTCGCTATCCCGGCATTGAGCGGTACGGAATGCAGCCGCCCGGGACGCAGCGGCCCCGGGCGGGAGTCCGGGATGCGGCCGCGCGGGGTGCGGCCCGAGAAAGAGCGACCCGGGCAGGAGTCCGCCCAGCGCCCGCGAATGTATACATAAAGCCACTGCTCTACGCCGACTTCGATGTGAGCACGGTCGTGTGTATACACTGAGTCGGAGTGGTGACGACCGTCACCGGCGCGGGAAGGGAGCGGCGCGATGGCACAGCGTGCCAGTGACCTCGCCTATGCGCGTCTGCGAGCCGACATCGTCGACTGGAGGATACCGCCGGGAACGGTGCTCGCCGAGACCGAGCTGTCGGTCCGGCTCGGCGTCTCCCGCACACCGATCCGGGAGGCACTGGGCCGGCTCGTCGCCGACGGCCTCGCAGCGCCACAGGGTGGCCGCGGTGTGATGGTCACCGAGGTCTCGTTGGAGGACGCGCGGAACCTGTTCGACGTCCGCGTCGGCCTGGACGGCCGAGCGGCGGCCCTGGCCGCCCACCGCGCCGACCGAGCCGTGTTCGACGACCTCGCCGACCGGCTGCGCACCGCGGCGGAGGTCCTGAATCGCGCGGCCGACCAGGACCGCGGACCGCACATTCCGGACAGCGTGGCCGTCCCGCGGCCGGGCGACGTCCCGCAACCGGCCGACCCCGCCGGCATGTCCGACGGAAATCACGAGCGGGCCGACGACTACTACGCACTGGTGGGGCTGCTGGACGAGGCGATCGACACCTCCGTCGGGAACCCGCACCTGCTCGAGGCACAACGCCGGCTCCGCACCCAGCTGACCCGGTTGCGCCGGCTGGCCCGGGACAACCCGCGCCGGCTGGCCGCCTCCGCCCTCGAGCACGCCGCCATCGCGGAGGCGATCGCCGGCGGAGACGCCGATCTCGCGGTCGCCGCCACCCGCCTGCACCTGGCGAACGCGCTGGCCGGCATCACCACCGCCATCGCCGTCCCTCGCGAAACCGTCCGTTGACATTCCCGATCCCATCCCGTCGAGAGGACCACCAGCCGATGCAGACCCACCACGTGCGCGTCCACCGCAGCGAGGAGAACCTGCCCCGCGAGCAGCAGCTCGCCCACCTCATCGCCGACGTCGCCGCCGACCCGGTCGCCGTCGACGACGACGTCACCGCCATGGTGATCAACCGGGTGATCGACAACGCCTCCGTCGCCATCGCCTCGCTGAACCGCGGACCGATCGTCGCTGCCCGCGCCCAGGCCCTCACCCACCCGGCCTCCCGGGGCGGCGCCGGCGCGCTGCTGTTCGGTCTCGACGACGCCGCCGAGCACCGCACCTCCCCCGAGTGGGCCGCCTGGGCCAACGGCGTCGCAGTGCGCGAACTCGACTACCACGACACGTTCCTCGCCGCCGAGTACTCGCACCCCGGCGACAACATCCCGCCGATCCTCGCCGTCGCCCAGCACACCGGCCGCACCGGCGCTGACCTGGTCCGCGGCATCGCCACCGGGTACGAGATCCAGGTCGACCTGGTGCGGGCCATCTGCCTGCACGCCCACAAGATCGACCACGTCGCCCACCTCGGGCCGTCCGTCGCGGCCGGCATCGGCACCCTGCTCGGCCTGCCCGTCGAGACGATCTTCCAGGCGGTCGGCCAGGCGCTGCACACCACGACCGCCACCCGGCAGTCCCGCAAGGGTGAGATCTCCACCTGGAAGGCGCACGCCCCGGCCTTCGCCGGGAAGATGGCCGTCGAGGCCGTGGACCGGGCGATGCGCGGGCAGACCTCGCCCGTGCCGATCTACGAGGGCGAGGACGGCGTCATCGCCTGGCTGCTGGACGGGCCGCAGGGCGCGTACGAGGTGCCGCTGCCCGGGCCCGGTGAGACCAAGCGCTCCATCCTGGACACCTACACCAAGGAGCACTCGGCCGAGTACCAGGCGCAGGCCTGGATCGACCTGGCCCGCAAGCTGCACCGCGAGCACCCCGAGGTGACGGACCCGGCCAATGTCGCCTCGGTGCTGATCCGCACCAGCCACCACACGCACAACGTGATCGGTTCCGGCGCGAACGACCCGCAGAAGTACGATCCGACCGCGTCCCGCGAGACCCTGGACCACTCGATCCCGTACATCTTCACCGTCGCGCTGCAGGACGGCGCCTGGCACCACGTCGACTCCTACACGCCCGAGCGCGCCGGCCGGCCCGACACCGTCGCCCTGTGGCGGAAGGTCACCACCACGGAGGACCCGGAGTGGACGCGGCGTTACCACTCCCTGGACATCGCCGAGAAGGCGTTCGGCGGCTCGGTGGAGATCACCCTGACCGACGGGCGGGTCATCCGGGACGAGATCGCCGTCGCCGACGCCCACCCGCTCGGCGCCCGCCCCTTCGGCCGCGAGCAGTACGTCGAGAAATTCCGCACCCTGGCCACCGGCCTGGTCGAGCCCGCCGAGATGGACCGGTTCCTCGACGCCGCGGAGCGGCTGCCCGCGCTGGGTGCCGGTGAGCTGGACGCCCTGAACATCCGGGCGGCCGACGGCGTCGTCGACCTCGCCGCGGCACCCGAAGGCCTGTTCTGAACCGTCTGTTCCGAGCCGGCTGTTCTGAAGTAACCCGAACCTGACAGGAAGGAGACACCGATGCTGTACTCCACCACGACGCCGCAGGCCAAGCGGGCGACGCTGCGCGAGCTGCTGGTCCCCGGCACGGCCCGGCAGTTCCCGGGCGCGTTTAACCCGCTCTCGGCCCGGCTGATCGAGCAGAAGGGCTTCGACGGCGTCTACATCTCCGGCGCGGTCCTCGCCAATGACCTCGGCCTGCCCGACATCGGACTGACGACGTTGACCGAGGTCGCCACCCGGGCCGGGCAGATCGCCCGGATGACGGACCTGCCGGCCCTGGTCGACGCCGACACCGGGTTCGGGGAACCGATGAACGTGGCCCGCACGGTCCAGGAACTGGAGAACGCCGGCCTGGCCGGGTGCCACATCGAGGACCAGATCAACCCCAAACGGTGCGGCCACCTGGACGGCAAGGCCGTCGTCGACCTGGACACCGCCACCAAACGGATCAAGGCGGCCGCCGACGGCAGGCGAGACGCGAACTTCCTGATCATGGCCCGCACCGACATCCGCGCTACCGAGGCCGGCGACACCGGACTGGACGCCGCGGTGGACCGGGCGAAGGCGCTGGTCGACGCCGGGGCGGACGCCATCTTCCCCGAGGCGATGGGCTCGGTCGAGGAGTTCGCCGCCATCTGCGCCGCCGTGGACGTGCCGGTGCTGGCCAACATGACGGAGTTCGGCAAGTCGGACCTGTTCACCCGGGCCCAGCTCGCCGACGCCGGCGTCGCGATGATCATCTACCCGGTGACCCTGCTGCGGATCGCCCTCGGGGCGGCCGAGCGGGCGCTGGACACCCTCGCCGCGGACGGCACCCAGTCCGCCGCGGTACCCGACATGGCAACCCGGGCCCGGCTGTACGATCTCGTTGATTACGAGGCGTACAACCGGTTCGACACCGGGGTGTTCAATTTCCAGGTCCCGGGCACACCCGCGCCCGGACCGTCGACCACAGGAGGAACCGATGGCTGAGGCCGAGATCAAGAAGGGGCTGGCCGGCGTCGTCGTCGACAGCACCGCCATCTCCAAGGTCAACCCGGACACGAACTCGTTGCTCTACCGCGGGTACCCGGTGCAGGAACTGGCCGCGTCGTGCAGCTTCGAACAGGTGGCCCTGCTGCTGTGGACCGGGGAGCTGCCCGACGACGTCGAGCTCGCGGACTTCACCGCGTTCGAGCGCTCGCACCGGGCCCTGTCCCCCGAACTGAAGCAGATCATCGACGCCCTCCCGACGACGTGCCACCCGATGGACGTGTGCCGGACGGCGGCGTCGGTGCTCGGCGCGCAGGACCCGACGGCGGAGGACTCGTCCCGGGAGGCGAATCTGGCCAAGGCGAAGACCCTGCTGGCCGGGATGCCCGCCGTCGTCGCCTACGATCAGCGCCGCCGTCGTGGGCAGGAGCTCGTCGAACCGCGCGAGGAGCTGGGCTACGCGGCCAACTTCCTCTGGATGACGTTCGGGGAGGAAGCGGCGGAGCCCGTCGTCGACGCCTTCAACGTCTCGATGATCCTGTACGCCGAGCACTCCTTCAACGCCTCGACGTTCACCGCCCGGGTCATCACCTCGACCCTGTCGGACCTGCACTCCGCCGTCGTCGGCGCGATCGGGGCGCTGAAGGGGCCGCTGCACGGCGGCGCCAACGAGGCGGTGATGCACACCTTCGACGAGATCGGCATCCGGCAGGAGGAGACCGCCGAGGAGGCCGAGGCCCGGGCGAAGGCGTGGATGGATGACGCGCTGGCGGCGAAGAAGAAGGTGATGGGCTTCGGGCACCGCGTCTACAAGAACGGCGACTCCCGGGTGCCGACCATGAAGGCCGCCCTGGACGCGATGATCGAGCACTACGACCGGCCGGAACTGATCGGCCTCTACAACGGGTTGGAGAAGTCGATGGGCGAGGCCAAGAGCATCAAGCCCAACCTCGACTACCCGGCCGGTCCCGCCTACCACCTGATGGGCTTCGACACCCCCACGTTCACGCCGTTGTTCGTCGCGTCCCGCATCTCGGGGTGGACGGCGCACGTCATGGAGCAGTTGGAGACGAACGCGTTGATCCGGCCCCTGAGCGCGTACAACGGACCGGACGAGCGTCACCTGGCCTGACGCCGCGCCCGAGTCGTCAACCCCCGAGCGTGCCGGCGCCGACGCCGATCACCAGGATCAGGAGCGCGCCGGCGAGCGTCGTCGCGGTCGCCCACGGGGCAGCCGGGTCGCCGTCCGACCCAAGGCCCGACGACGGGGCCCCTACCTCCGGCGCCCGGAACGCCGGGCCGATCCAGCGCAGGTAGTAGAAGAGGCTGATCACGGTGTTGACGGCGGCGGCGACGGTCAGCCACCAGAACCCGCCGTCCCACGCGACCGTGAACACGGCGAGTTTGCCGAGGAACACCGCGGTCGGCGGGGTGCCGACCAGACTGAGCAGCGCCACGACCAAGCCCACGGCCAGCCACGGATGACCGCGCGCCACCCCGGTGTAATCGGAGAGGGCCGGGCGGGTCGGCAGCGCGCCCACCACGGCGAACGCCGTCAGGTTGGACACGGCGTACCCGGCCAGGTAGACCACCAGCGCGGGAACGGCCGCCGGGACGCTGCCGGCCACCGCGACCGGCATCAGCAGGTATCCGGCCTGGCTGACCGTCGACCAGCCGAGCAGGCGCCGCGCGTCGGTCTGCGGATAGGCGGCCAGGTTGCCCAACGTCATCGTCACCGCGGCCAGCAGGGCCACCAGCAGGGGCCAGTCGATCGTCGTCGGCAGTACCGTCAGCAGCCGGAACAGCGCGAGGAAACCGCCGATCTTCGGCACCGTCGTCGCGAAGGCCGCGGCCGTGGTGGAGGCGCCCTGCGCGGCGTCGGGCACCCAGAAGTGAGCCGGCACCGCCCCGGCCTTGAACATCAGCCCGGCCAGCACCCCGGCCAGGCCGGCCGCGACCGCCGCCACCGGCGCACCGGCCAGGGTCCCGAGGTCGGAGTACCGGCTGGTGCCGGCCAGCCCGTACAGCATGGTGACGCCGAGCAGCAGGGCGATGCCGGTGAACGCGCCCATCAGGTAGGTCTTCATCGCCGCTTCGGCGCCGAGCCGGGTGCGCTGCATCCCGATCAGCGCGTACAACGGGATGCTGGCCAGCAGAAACCCGACCGCGAGCACCAGCAGGCTCGTGGTACCGGCCAGGACGACGGCGCCGAGGGAGGCCAGCAGGATGAGGGTGTAGGTCTCGCTCTCCCGCTCCGTACCGGCCAACTCGTCGACGCCGAGCCCGATCACCAGCAGCGCCGAGACCGCCACGATGATCCGCCCGGCCGCCGTCAGCCCGTCCGCGGCGTAACTGCCGGTGTACAGGGACAGCACGGGCCCGGCGAACGCCACCACCGCGGCGATTCCCGATCCCACCAGCGCGACGACGGCGATCAACCGGCTGACCCACTGCCGGTCCTGGGCCACGAACGAGCCGGTCAGCAGGCACGCCACCGCTCCGGCCAGCAGCAGCAGCTCCGGCAGCAGGCCGAGAGGATTCATGCTCGGATCGGTCACCGGCTCATCCCCGCAGCACCAGGGTGACGACGTCGGCTGCGGCGGGCGCGATGGTGTCCAGCACCGGCGCCGGGAACAGCCCGAGCGCCACCGAGAGGACCAGCAGGCCACCGGTGGGAACCGCCTCTCCCGGGCGCAGGTCGGCGAAGCCGGCCGAGACGCCCCGCACCGGTCCGGTGAACACCCGCTGGAAGGCGCGCAGGAACAGGGCGGCGGTGATCAGGATGCCGAGCAGGGCGAGCGCGCTGATCGGGACGACGCCGATGCTGCCGGCGAAGATCTGGAACTCGGCGATGAAGCCGCTGAAGCCGGGTAACCCCAGTGAGGCGAACGAGGCGACGGCGAAGAACCCGGCGAAGCGAGGCGCGGAGGCCGCAAGACCGCCGTACGCGGTCAGGTCGTAGGTGCCGGTCCGGCGGGCGAGCACCCCGGCCAGCAGGAACAGGGCCCCGGTGATCAGGCCGTGGCTGACCATCTGGGTGACGGCGCCGACGACGGCGGTCTGCCGGACGGTGTCGTCGGCGCCGCCCGCCGCCCCGGCCGCTCCTACCGCGAGGACGACGTAGCCCATGTGGTTGACCGAGGTGTAGGCGATCATCCGTTTGAGGTTGTTCTGGGCCAACGCCACCAGCGCGCCGTAGAGGACCGAGACGATGCCCACCGCGATGAGCACCGGTGCCCACGCCCGCCACGCCTCGGGCAGCAGCGGCATCGCGATCCGCACGAACCCGTAGGTGCCCATCTTCAGCAGCACGCCCGCGAGCACCGCGGACCCGGTGGCCGGGGCGTCGGTGTGCGCCGGCGGCAGCCAGGTGTGGAACGGCACCGTCGGCGTCTTCACCACCAGGCCCACCACGATGGCCGCGAGCACCCAGCCCGCCCACGGGTTGTCGGCCAGGACGTCGGCGCGCGCCAGTTCGGGGATGTCGAAGGTGTGCGGTTCGGCGGCCAGGTACAGGCCGATGAACCCGACGAGCAGGGCGAGGGAGCCGAGGAAGGTGTAGAGGAAGAATTTCAGGGCCGACCGCGTCTTGTCCCCGTGCCCCCAGCCGGCGATCACGAAGTACATCGCCACGATCGACAGGTCGAAGAACAGGAAGAACAGGATCAGATCCTGGGCCGCGAACAGGCCGACGCAGGTGGCCTCGAGGAAGAGGAACAGGGCGGACCGGGCGCGGGGCCGGTCCGTTTCCCGCCAGTCGTACACGGCGCACGCGGCGAAGATGACCCCGGTCAGGGCCAGCAGCGGCAGGGACAACCCGTCCACTCCGAGGTGATAGCTCACCCCCAGGCCGGGGATCCAGCGCAGCCGTTCCTCCGCCGCCAGCTGGCCGGCCGCCGGGGTTCCCACCGCCAGCCACAGTCCGGCGATCAGCACCACCTCGACGCCGGCGACGACGGCGAACACGACGCGGGCCACGCCGTCGGCGGTACGGGGCAGTGCGCCGAGTACGGCCGACGCCGCCAGCGGCAGCACGATGAGCAGACTGAGCACGGTCACCTCCAGAAGATCAGGACGAGGACGACGACGATGAGCGCCACCGCCGCTTGGGCGTAGTACTGGTGGATCAGGCCGGTCTGGGGTCGGCGGGCGCGCCGGGCGGTACGGCGGACCCCGGCGGCCACGCCGCCCACCGCCGCGTCCACCCGGGCGTCGACGCGGCCGCTGCTGCCCGCGCTCTCCAGCGCGACCGTGGCGGCCCGGTCGACCGCCCGGTCCAGCACCCGGTCGTCGAACGCGGCCAGCCCCCGGGCCAGTGCGAGCACCGGCCGGACGAGGACGACGTCGGCGGCCCGCTCCAGGCCCAGCCACCCGTCCGCGAGCGGCAGTCGGAACGTCACCCGGTACCGCCCCCGCGCCACCACGACGAGGACGAGGACGACGACGGCGATCACGGCGGAGAGGACCAGTTCCGCCGCCTCGGCCCCGGCGCTGCCCGGCAGCAGGGACGGCAATCCGATCGGACGCACCACCAGCAATCCGGCGAACGCCGCCCCGACCGCGAGCAGGACCACCGGCACCTGCTGGCCGGCGCTCACACGTCGCGTGCCCTCCTCCTCCGTGTCGAAACCGGCCTCGGCGTCGGCCGGCTGCGGGAGCCAGAGCAGCGCCACGGCCTTGCCGGCGTAGGCGGCCGAGAGCGCGGCGGCGACCAGCCCGGTCACGTACAGCGGTGTCGAGACGCGCGCGGCGGCGGCGAGGACGTCGTCCTTGGTGGCCCACAGCGAGAGCGGGGCGACGCCGGCCAGCGCCAGGGCCGCGACGGTGGCGGCCACCCCGAGCACCGGCCACCGCCGTCCGGCCCCGACCAACGCCGTCAGACGCTTGGTGCCGAGCGCGGCCAGCCAGGCCCCAGCGGCCAGGAACAGGCCCGACTTGGTCAGCGCGTGCGCCATCAGGTGCGCCGTCCCGCCGGCCACGTCCCCGACCCCGGCGGCGAGGACGATGAAACCGAGCTGTGCGGCGGTGGACGCGGCCAGCAGCAGCTTCAGGTCCTCCTGGGCCAGGGCCACGACGCCGAGCAGCAGGGCGGTGAGCGCACCGGCCCACGCCGTCGTCGCCGGTGCCCAACCGGTCGCGGCCAGCAGCGGCTGCACCCGCAGCAGCAGGTAACCGCCCATGGCGACCATGGCCGCGGAGTGCAGCAGGGCGCTGACCGTGCTCGGACCCGCCATGGCCCGGGCCAACCAGAAACTGAACGGCAGTTGCGCGGCCTTGCCGAGCGCGGCGACCAGGATGCCAGCCGCGGCGAGGTCCCGCCAGCCGGCGGGTAGACCCGGCAGGTCGGCCAAGGTCAAGGAACCACCACCGGCCAGCGCCGCACCGGCGGCCAGGTAGAGCCCGAGGTCGGCGGTGCGGGTGGTGACGAACGCGGTCAGTCCCGCGCTCACCCGATCCGTTTCGCGCCAGGAGAAGCCGATCAACGCCCAGGACGCCGCGCCCATCACCTCCCAGGCCAACAGCAGCGTGACCAGGTTCGTGGCGGTCAAGGTGGTGAGCACCGCGGCGAGGAACAGCAGCATCAGCCCGTGGAAGCGTGCCGGGTCGGTGTGATCACCGGTGTCCTTCCCGCTCCGCGCGTTCTCCGCGACGGCGAACGCCAGCACCAGCAGGGTGACGGCCGCGACGACCGGCAGGATCACCGCCGTCAGCGGGTCCACCACGAGCGCGAACCGGCCGCCCGCGACCGTGGGCAGCAACGGCAGGGCCACTGTCGGCGTCGTGCCGGGCGCCCCGACGGACAGCGGGATCGACAACGGGACGGACAGCACGAGCACGACGACGGCCACGGACACCGACACGGCGCCGGCCACCCGGTCGGCGCGGTGGCCGACCACGCACAGCAGCGCACCGGCGACGGCCGGCAGGCCGATCAGCAGCAGCAGGAGGGCGCTCATCCGGACAGCTCCGTGGCCATGTCGGTCATATCTGTCTCCGCCGAGCGGTGCAGGACGGTGGCCACGGCGAAGCCCATCGCCATCTCCACCGTCATCGCCGTGATCACCACCAGGATCAGCACCTGCCCGTCCGGGGCCGGGGACAGGAACCACCAGAAGCCGGCGGCGGCGAGGATCACACCGTTGAGCATCAGTTCCAGGCCCATCATCACCATCACGACGACCTGCTGGGACAGCGCCCCGAACAGGCCGACGCCGAACAGGGCGGCCGCCGCGACGAGGACCAGGGACAGGCTCACCGTACGTCCTCCCCGCCGTGGCCGCCGTGGCCGCCGGCGTCCGACGTCGTCGTCGTCGCACTCGCCGGGGTGCCGTCGGGGACGCGCGGATACCGCCGGTAGCGGCCGCGCGGGTTGGCCAGCACCAGCGCGGCGACGAGGGTGGCGAACAGGACCGGGCTGACCGTGAGCATCACCAGCATGTTGGAGCCCATCAGCGCCTCCCCCAGCGACGCCGTCAGATCCGCCGCGGGGGCACCGCGCCGCGTGGGCCACGGGACCAGGATCGCGACGGCGGCGAGCAGGACGAACACGACGATGGCGACCACCGCGGAACCGCGCTTGTTGTGCACCATGCTCATCGGCATCAACGCGGGATTCATGCCCATGAACATGATCATGAAGATCGCCATGATCGCCATCTCCATCATCATCATCAAGATGGTGATCACCCCGAGGTAATCGAGGTTGAACAACAGCAGCATCACGCCGACCGCCACGAACGAGACGGCGAGCGCGTAGGTGGCGCGGGCCATCGAGTCGGTGCGGAAGACGATGACACCGGAGACGACGGCGATCACGGCCAGGGCCACGAACACGATCGTGGTGAGCACGCTTCCCTCCCTTCTGCCTCAGCGTTGCAAACTGAGATACGCGAATTCAGCCCTTCGGAATGACGACGACGGCGACGACGAGCACCTGCAGCAGCACCACCGGCAGCGCCACCAGCCACGCCGGGCCCATCAACCGGTCGGGACGGATCAACGGCAGCCGCCGCCGCACGGCCAGCAACACGACCAGCAGCACGAGCGTCTTGACCAGGAACCACACCCAGGCCGGCAGCAGCGGACCGGCGCCACCGCCGAGGAACAATGCCACCCCGAACCCGGAACCGGCGGTCAGCAGTCCGTACCGGCCGGCCTCGAACAGCAGGCGGTCCACCCCGGTCAACTCGCCGAGCACGCCCCCGGTGATGTCGGTCGCCACTGGGGAGACGAACGGGCGGTGCAGGGAGAATCCCAGTACCGCGGCGCAGAACACCACGAACGCCACCGGCATCCAGACCACGAACCAGAGACCGTCCTGAGCTGCGACGATGTCCGCCATCCGCAGGCTGCCCGCGGCCGCCGCCGGTGCGGTGAGCGCGAACATCAGCGGCAGCTCGTAGGCCAGTGCGAGCGCCAGGAACCGGTAGCCGCCCACCAGGCCGGGCACCCCGTTCGCGCCCCACCCCGCCAACCAGGCGAACGCCCAGATGCACACGTCGATCGCGTTGAACCAGACGAGCCCGACCGGCAGGTCCGCCACCACCCACGATCCCACCGGGAGCACGGCCACCATCAACACCGCCGCGACCGGCATGCCGACCACACCGGCGCGCCAGAGCAGGGTGTCGGCGGCGACGGCGCCCCGTCGGCGTTGCCGGAGCAGACGCGCGGCCTCGGCCAGCGGGACGGTCAGCCCGGCTCGGCCTCGTCCGGCTGTGCTTCCACCGGCTGTGCTTCCACCGGCTGTGCTTCCACCGGCTCCGCTTCCTGCGTTTCGGCTTCCGCCGGCCAACACGCCGTCGACCGCGGCGCCGACGAGCGTGACGAGGAGCAGGACGACGGGCACCCCGAGGGCCGCCCACTGGCTCAGCTGGTCCACGTCCGCCGCACTCACGCCGTCACCCTGTCCGGTGCGGGTACGCGTAACGGGTCGAGGTCCAGGCTGGCCACGATGAGCCGCGCTTCCGCAAGATCGCACCCGGGAAGCAACGCGGAGAGGAGGACGAGCTGGTCCTCGCGGGAGGCGCCAGTGCTGGATATCCCTCCGGCGGTGGCAACCGGTACTTCTCCCGTGGCGATCGCGGTGGCGGCCGTCTCGAGCATGCCGAGCAGACGAGACCAGGCATCGGTGCCGGCCGGGTCGCCGGCCTCGTGGTGCGCGAGAGCGGCCGTGGGCTCGTCCCCTTCGATCACCCCGACACCACGCAACGAACGCCGCAGCAGGACGGACCGGCGCAACCGGGCGAGTTCATCGACGAGCAACCCGTGGCAGGTCCGGGGGGACGCGCCGTCGGCCGCGGCGTCCCGGATGGCCCGCGCCCGGGCGGCGGCCGGGTCGGCACCGGCGAGGCCGAGCAACCGGGCCGCGAGATCCGTCTGGTGCACGACGACGTCGTGCGCGGTCGGTGGCCGGTTCCGGTGCCGCGAGGTCCCACTGTCGGACGCACCCAGGAACCGAGCCGTCGCCTCCACGACCAGGTCCCCCTGCAGGCTGCACTCCACCACCAGACCGGCGGGCCACAGCGGCAGCAGCGGTCCGAGCGGCACGCGCAGGACATCCATCTCGAGGCCGTCGCGGTCCGGACCGCCACCGGCCAGCGGTATCCCGCCGGGCATCGGCATGTCCATGTCCATGTTGCCCATGTCCATCTCACCCATGTCCATGCCGCCCATGTCCATGTGCTCCTGGTCCTCGCCGGCGCCCCCGCCGTCGTCGCCGTCCGCGTCGCCGGCCCCGTGCTCGGAGTGATCCATGGCGTCCCGCTCGTCGCCCGCGGCGCCGCCGTGCTCATGATCAACACCGTCGTCGGGGTCGTTCTCCCCGGGCACCTGTCGCGCTTCCTCGCGACCGGTCTGCAGGTCGACGTCGAGCAGTTCCTCGGCGCAGCCGTCGAGCGCGACCGCGGGGTCGTCACCGACGTGCACGTGAGATCGGGCGCGCGGACCCGGCAGCTGATCCCACAGCCGGTCCAGGAGATCGCCGAACTCGGCCGGGTCCGGGGCGGGGCCGCAGGTGAGCAGTGCATCGGCGTCGTTCGGGGAGACGGCCAGCACCCAGCCGCGCCGGCCGAGCTCCCGCTCCGCGGCTATCCGCTCCCGGCCTCCGCCGGGTAGCTCGAGCAGCAGCACGTGCGCGCGCCGGACGGCGGTCGCGGCCAACAGCTTCCTCAGGCCCATCGGAACGCGCCTTCCCGCCACGCCCAGACCACGCCGCACAGCAGCACCCCGAGGAACACGAACATCTCGATCACCGCGTCGACCCCCATCCGGGCGACGACGGCCGCCCACGGGTACATGAAGAGCATCTCGACGTCGAACGCGAGGAAGACGAGGGTCACCGGATAGTACCGGGCGTGGTAGCGGGAGAGCGCGTGCTGTTCGGGCAACCACCCGCTCGTGTAGGGCGGCGTGACCAGTGGGTCGCGGACGACGGCGCTCGCCCGCGACAGAGCGTAGAGACCGACGATGCCCACCAGCGTGACCGCCAGGACGACGAGCATTCCCCAGAACATCGCACCCTCTCTCCGGTTCGGACACCAGCTTCTCACCAGCAGCTTCTCACTGGCGACGAGGTGACGGCCAGCGGCGAACGGCGACGCCCCGCCGGCCGAGAGGCCGGCGGGGCGTACCGCGCGGGGTCAGAGCTTCGTGAGCAGGTCCTTCATCTGCGTCATCTGCTCCTGCTGGCTGCTGACGATGGACTTGGCCAGCGCCACGGCATCGGGGTTGCTGCCGTTGGCCACCTCCTGCTTGGCCATGCTGATCGCGCTGTCATGATGCTGGGTCATCTGCGTCAGGAACAGCTTGGCGGCATCGACGCCCGAGGCGTCCTGCAGCTTCTGCATGTCCCCGCTGCTCATCATCCCGCCCATGGAACCGCCGCCCATGGAACCGCCGCCCATGGAACCGCCGCTCATCGAACCGCTGCTCGTCGACGTCGGATCGCCCCAGGCGTTCAACCACGAGGTCAGGGTCTTGATCTCCGGAGCCTGCTCCGCCTTGATCTTCTGGGCGATATCCCGGACCCGCTGATCGATGCCCTGCTTGGCCAGCAGCATGTCACTCATCTCGATGGCCTGCTGGTGGTGCGGAATCATCATCTGGGCGAACATCGTGTCCGCGGCATTGCGTACCGACGTGCCGGCCGAGCCGGACGCGCTGGCGGAGTCCGAAGCGCTGGGCGAGCTCGGCGGCGTCGTGCTGGAATTGTCCATGCCGGGCATCCCGGACGTGCTGGAGTCGCTGGAACCACCGCTCGAGGTGGAGGCGCCGCAGCCGGCCACTGCCAGGGTGACCGTGACGGCGGCGGCGGAAATTAGTAGTGATCGTTTCATGGTGAGTGTGTCCTTCGTGCTGAACGTGAGTGGGTGACGTCGGGTGCGGGCGCGTGGCGCCGCACCAGCGTCACGTCCTGCTGATGCTCAGTTCATGCAACGAAGGGCGCCGCACCTCGGGGGGTTGCGCGGTCAGTGCGTCCACCGGCCGACCCGGGTCGTGGAGCGCCGGAGTCGTCCCGGCCTCATCTCCGGCCCCGACCGTGGTGGGGACGCCGGGCCGGTCAGGAACGCAGGGCCCTGACATCGCGGCGCACTCCTGGGCGGATCCACACATCGAGTCGGAGCCACCCGTGGCTGTCGGGCCCCCTCCAGCGACGTTCATCGCGGTTGTGCCGGGCGTGACGACGTCGGCCGCGGTGCTGACCGGCATGACGCCGCCGGCAGGCGCACCGGGGTACCCCGCCCGGTGTTCACCGTCCGCGATCGGACCACTGAGGGCGGACGGGGAACCGACCGCATGACCACTCTGGCGGTTGCCGCCCAGCACGTGCATGCCGATCAGGCCGACGACGACGGCGAGCAGAACCGCGAGGGCGATCAGTCTGTTGCCGGGGAGGCGCACGACGGCGGCCGAGGATCGCGTCATCGTCGTCACCTCCTCCAGCTTCCGGGAACGGATCGGACCGCGCAGGCGATCCGTAGCCTGCAGCGGCACAACGCCAGCGTAGCCCGGCGTGTTCCCGTTGCGTTGCACGATGAGGTCGGCGTCACACGACCTATTCCTCCTCGGCGAGGATGCGGTAGATCGCGCGGCGGGCGGCGTCCACCTCCTTGATCGCGGCCCGCTGCTGCGCCTCGGTCGCGCTGCGCAACTGCCGCGCGGCCTTGGCGAGCTCGGCGATGCTGCTGAACAACTCGATCGTCTCGGCGCCGGGCCACGGGCCGTGCGACGGGGCGGTGTCCCACACGGAGTCGATCCGCTCCCGGTGCTCCTCGACCCAGGTCCGCCCCTCCTCGGTCAACGCGTACTCGACGCTGCGGCCCTGCCCCTCCCCGGCGATCAGGCCCTCGTCGACGAGTTGGGACAGGAGCGGATACACGGAGCCGGCGCTCGGGGCCCAGGCGTCCTCGGTGCGCGCGGCGATCGTCTTCATCACCCCGTACCCGTTGGACGGTGCCTCGGCCAGCACGGCGAGAACGGCGAGCCGGATGTCGCCGCGGCCCGCGCGTCGTCGTCCGCCGGGTCCGCCCCAGCCCCGCGGCCCGAAACTGCCCAGACCACCGAACCAGGCGGCCGGATCTCCGCCGGGCCACGGTGGCCGACCGCCGCCTCCGCCGAAGCCGCTCCGGCCCGGGTCAGCGGGCGAGCCGTGGTCGTCATATCCGTCGTAACCATGGTGGTGTCGCATCACGCGACCTCCTGAACTCGTGCTGCCGCGAACCGGCCTGCCGGCCCGCCCGCCTCGGGTCGATTCCCGATAGCGTAAGTCAACGATATATCGCGTTATAGCGATCAACAAGGGGGTGGCCGCTAGATTCACGACGGCGACCGGTCGGTGAGCGGAACGCTCCAGGTCGCGCGGACCGTGGTGTTGTCGTCGGCGAGGACGACGACGGTGTGCTGTCGCTGGCCGGCCAGCATCCGGTGCAGCCAGTGTTCGGCGTCGGCCCACATCTGCGCCACGGGCAGGTGCGCGTGGGGGAACCAGGCGGGGGCGATCTCGTCGGTCTCCCCTTCGGTCCCGCTCCACCGGCGGGGGATGAACAGCGACGTCGCCATGGACCATTCCGGCCGCGCGGGGAAGTGGAAGTCGACGACGCCGGCGAGGTCGACGTCGTCCGGCGTGGTCACCAGACCGGACTCCTCGCCCAGTTCCCGGCACGCCGCCTCGGCGGCGTTCTCCCCCGGTTCGAGATGTCCGCCCAGACCCACCATGCGGCCGGCCCCGAATCCCGTCTTCTTCAACCCGAGGAGCACCTCGGGTACGCCGTGACGCTCGCGCAGCGGGAAGCACAGGGCGATCGGCGTCAGGGTGGCCCGATCCGGCAGGTCGGGCAGGTCGGCGGCGGGAACGGGCGGGGTCGGCACGTGCTCAGCGTAATGCGACGCCAGGCCCCGCCCCCTAGCCCAGCGCCCGCGGGTGGGCGGCGGCGTAGACCTCCCGGAGGGTGTCGGCGGTGACGAGGGTGTAGACCTGGGTCGTCGTGACCGAGGCGTGGCCGAGCAGCTCCTGGACGACGCGGACGTCGGCACCGCCCTCGAGCAGGTGGGTGGCGAACGAGTGGCGCAGCGTGTGCGGCGACACCTCCCGGGTGATCTGCGCCTTCTCGGCGGCGGCCTTGATGATGCTCCATGCACTCTGCCGGCTCAGCCGTCCCCCGCGGGCGTTGAGGAACAGGCCGGCGTCACCATGCCCCTTCGCGGCCAGCGCCGGCCGGCCGCGCACCAGGTAGGCGTCCACGGACCGGACCGCGTACGAGCCCAGCGGCACCACCCGCTCCTTGGAGCCCTTGCCGAACAGCCGGACCACGTCGGTCAGCTCACCTGTCTCGGGAACCGCCTCGGGACCCGCCTCGGGAGAATCGGACCGCAGCGCGTCCGTCGAGGAGGCGAGGAACACGTCGTCGACGTCCAGGCCCACCGCCTCGCTGATCCGTGCCCCCGTCGCGTACAGGAACTCGAGCAGGGCCCGGTCCCGCAGCCCGGTGGCGGTGTCCGACCCGGCCGCGCGGAGGATCCGGTCCACCTCGTCGACGCTGATCGCCTTCGGCAGCCGCTTGCCGGGCATCGGCGGGTGCACCTCGGCGGCCGGGTCGGTCCGGGTGAGGCCCTCCAGCGCCCAGTACCGGTGCAACCCGCGGACGGCGACGACGGTGCGGGCCGCGGATCGGACGCTCAGCGCGGCCCCGCCGTCGGCGCCGTCGCCGAGGGCCTGGGCGAAGGACGTCACGTCGGCCCGGACGATGTCGTCGGGTCGGCCGACGGCCCGGGAGGCCAGGAACAGCAGGTAACGCCGCAGGTCACGCCGGTAGGCGGCGAGCGTGTTACCCGCCAGTCCCCGTTCGACGCTCACGTGCACCAGGTACTCGGCGGCGGCCCGGCCCACCGCGGTGGCCCGGAACGGGTCGTCCGCCACGGGGGCAGCAGCGGCCACGGAACCGGACACGCTCAGCTGCGGTCGCGCCGTGCGTCGTCCGGTCGGCGGGGATCCTCCGGGAAGGGCGCGTCGGCGGGCCGGAGGTGCTCGAACCCGGTAGCCTGAGCGCTCGCGGCGGCCAGGACGCCGACGACGGCGGAAGGGCTGTGCAGCCGGCCCGCCAGGATCGCGGTCACCGCGTCGGCGACGTCGAACCAGCCGACCTCGATCTCGGCCTCCTCGTCGGTGCGCTGGTGCCGGTCGGCGTCGGGCACGGGTCGCAGCCCGCGGGCGAGGTAGACGCGCTGCACCTCGGAGGAGGAACCGGGCGAGTTGTGGAAGTCGACGAGCACGTTCCACCGCTCGGCGATCAGGTCCGCCTCCTCGGCCAGCTCCCGGGCGGCCGCGGCCGGCAGGTCCTCACCCTCGACGTCGAGCAGGCCGGCTGGGATCTCCCACAGGTTCATCTTCACGGCGTGCCGGTACTGGTTGATCAGCAGCACCTGACCGTCGTCGTTCAGGGCCACGATCGAGACGGCGCCGGTGTGCTTGATGTACTCGCGGGTGATCGTGTCCCCGTCCTCGGTCAGGGAGAACCGGTCCGAGAGCACGTTCCAGATCTTGCCCTCGAACACGACGTCCGAGCTACGGGTGAACCGCTCCCGGTGCGTGTCCTGCAGTGACTTCGCCATCGTTCAGTCCACCTCCACCAGACGGCCGTCCCGCTGGCGTTGCAGGGCGGCCTGCACGAGACCGGAGAACAGGGGGTGCGGGCGGGTCGGGCGCGAGGAGAGCTCCGGATGCGCCTGCGTGCCCACGTAGTAGGGGTGCACGTCGCGCGGCAGCTCGACGTACTCGACCAGTTCCCGGTCCGGGGACAGACCGGAGAAGACGAGCCCGGCGTCGGCGATCTGCTGCCGGAACTCGTTGTTCACCTCGTACCGGTGCCGGTGCCGCTCGGAGGCCGACGTCGACCCGTACACCGCCGAGACGATGGACCCCTCGGTCAGGTGCGCCGGGTACAGCCCGAGTCGCATGGTGCCGCCCATGTCGCCCTGACCGGCGACGATGCTCTTCTGCTCGGCCATGGTGGCGATCACCGGGTGCGTCGAGTCGGATTCGAACTCGCTGGAGGACGCGTCCGCCCAGCCGACCACGTTCCGGGCGTACTCGATCACCATGCACTGCAGGCCCAGGCACAGCCCGAGCGCGGGCACCTGGTTCTCGCGGGCGTACCGCAGGGCCCCGAGCTTGCCCTCCAGGCCGCGGATGCCGAAGCCGCCGGGCACGCAGATCGCGTCGGCGCCCTCCAGCGCGCGGCGGGCGCCGTCGGGGGTCGCGCACTCGTCCGAGCGGACCCACCGCAGGGTCACCTTCGCGTCCGTGGCGAATCCGCCGGCGCGCAGGGCCTCGGTGACCGAGAGGTAGGCGTCGGGCAGATCGATGTACTTGCCGACGAGGGCGATCTCGACGTCGTGCCGGGGGTGGTGCACGGCCTCGAGCAGCCGGTCCCAGTCGCCCCAGTCCACGTCCTTGAAGGACAGGCCGAGGTGCCGCACGATGTACGCGTCCAGGCCCTGGGCGTGCAGGGTCTTGGGGATGTCGTAGATGCTCGGCGCGTCCGGGCAGGCGATGACCGCCTCGGGGTCGACGTCGCACGCGCGGCCGATCTTGATCTGCATCGCCTCCGGGACGGGCCGGTCGGCGCGCAGCACGATCGCGTCCGGCTGGATGCCGATGCTGCGCAGCGCCGCGACGGAGTGCTGGGTGGGTTTGGTCTTCATCTCCTGGGACGGGCCGATGTACGGCACCAGGGACACGTGCAGGAAGAACACGTTGGCCCGGCCGACGTCCTGCCGGACCTGCCGGGCGGCCTCGAGGAAGGGCTGCGACTCGATGTCACCGACGGTGCCGCCGATCTCGGTGATGATGATGTCCGGCGCGTGGGGGCCGGTGGCGGCGAACCGCATCCGGCTCTTGATCTCGTCCGTGATGTGCGGGATGACCTGGACGGTGTCGCCGAGGTACTCGCCGCGCCGCTCCTTCGCGATGACGGACGAGTACACCTGCCCGGTGGTCACGTTGGAGGAGGCGTTGAGGTTCTCGTCGAGGAACCGCTCGTAGTGCCCGATGTCCAGGTCGGTCTCGGCGCCGTCGTCGGTGACGAACACCTCACCGTGCTGGAACGGGTTCATGGTGCCCGGGTCCACGTTCAGGTACGGATCGAGCTTCTGCATGGTCACGGACAGGCCGCGCTTGCGCAGCAGGTGACCGAGGCTGGAGGCGGTCAAACCCTTGCCGAGGGAGGACGCCACACCCCCCGTCACGAAGATGTGACGCGTCATCGTGGACGAGCCGCCGGTCGGGGTTCCGCTGTGTGTATTCGTTCGCTGCACCACGGGGTTCGAGCCTATCAGGCGCGCGCGGCCTGGAGCAGTTCCCGGGCGTGCGCGCGCGCCGTCTCGGACTGCTCCTGCCCGGCGAGCATGCGGGCCAGTTCGACGACGCGGTCCTCGTCGGCGAGCACGGAGACGTCGCTGGTGGTCACCCCGGCGCCCGGGTCGGAGGTCTTGAGCACCCGGACGTGCCGGTCGGCGAAGGCGGCCACCTGCGGCAGGTGGGTGACGACGATCACCTGCACGTGCCGGGCGAGTCGGGCGAGCCGGCGGCCGATCTCGACGGCGGCCTTGCCGCCGACGCCGGCGTCGACCTCGTCGAACACGAAGGTCGGCACGGGGTCCGCTTCGGCGAGCACGACCTCCAGCGCCAGCATCACGCGGGAGAGCTCACCGCCGGAGGCGCCCTTGCCGAGCGGCCGGGGGGCGGACCCGGCGTGGGGCTGGAGCAGCAGGGCGATTTCGTCGGCGCCGTGCGGACCCGGCTGCCCGCCGCCCTCGACCCGGACGACGAGGGTCGCATCCTTCATCGCCAGGGCGGTCAGTTCGGTGGTGACGGCGCCGGCCAGGCGGTCCGCGGCGGCGGTGCGCAGCTCGGTGACCCGGGCGGCCTGCGCGGTCACGGTCCCGGCCGCCTCGGCGACCTCGGCCCGCAGCGCTTCGATCCGGCTGCTGTCGTCGGTCAGCTCGTCGAGCCGGGCACGGGAGGTCGCCGCCCACGCCAGCACCTCGTCGATGGTGGACCCGTACCGGCGGGTCAGGGTGGTCAGGGCGGCGCGCCGGTCCTCGACCTCGGCGAGCCGGGCCGGGCCGCTCTCGTCCAGCCGGGCGGAATAACCGGCCAGGTCGGAGGCGATGTCGGCGACCAGGTACCCCACCTCGGCGACGCGTTTCGCGGCGGCGGCGATCTCCTCGTCGTCCCCGGACTCCGCGTCCAGGGCCCGGCGGGCCGCGTCGACCAGCCGGGCGACGTCGGGCGCGTCGTCGGCCCCGTCGGAGACGAGCGCCTGGTGCGCGGTGAGCGCGGCGACGCGCAGCTGTTCGATGTTGCCGAGCTTGAGGGATTCCGCGCGCAGCGCCTCGTCCTCCCCCGGCTGCGGGTCGGTGGTGTCGATCTCCTCGAGCGCGGTCTGCAGGTTCTCGGCCTCGCGCAGCCGTTCCCGCTGGTGCTCGGTCACCTCGGTCAGGGCCGCCGCGGCGGCGGCGTGCCGGCGCCACGTGCGCCGGTACTCCCCCAGGGCGGCCGCGAGCTCGGGCCCGGCGAACGCGTCGAGCGCGGTGCGCTGCGCGGCCGGGGACGCCAGGCGCAACTGGTCGGACTGCCCGTGCACGGCGACCAGGTGGTTGCCCATCCCGGCGAGGACGCCGATGGGCACGGTCCGGCCGCCGGCGTGCGCGCGGCTGCGGCCCTCCGCGCTGACCGTGCGCGCGATCAGCAGCTCCAGCCCGTCACCGGTGTCCTCGACGGCGGCGCCGGCGTCGTCGGCGGCGGCGCTGATCGCGTCGGTCGCTGCGGTGCCGGGGGCGAGCCGGACGGTGGACTCGACGACGGCGGAACCGGCACCGGCCCGCACCGCACCGGGGTCGGCGCGGGCACCGAGCAGCAGGCCCAGCGCCGTGACGACCATGGTCTTGCCCGCGCCGGTCTCGCCGGTGACGACGGTCAGACCGGGACCGAGCGGCAGGGTCGCCTCGGTGATCACCCCGAGGTCACGGATCCGGATCTCCTCGATCATCGGGGCGCCTCCGAGGTATCCGCGGCAGCGCCCGGAACAGCGCCAGCAGTGCTCGCGTCGTCGCCCGCGGCGGCAACCGGATCCAGCACGACCGGCACCTGTCCCGTCCCCGGGTGGGTGACCATCGGCCCACGCCAGCCACTCGTGGGCAGCGAGAACTTGCGCACCAGCCGCTCGGAGAACGGCGCGGGGTGGGTGCGGGCGAGCCGGACCGGTGTCGCGGAGCGGGTCACCTCGATCCGGGAACCGGTGGGGACCTCGGTCGCGCGCCGGCCGTCGCACCAGAGCACCCCGGAGGCGTCGGTGCGGTCGAGCACCTCGACCGCCAGCGTGGAGGTGGGGGCGACGACGAGCGGCTTGGCGAACAACGCGTGGGCGCTCAGCGGCACCATCAGCAGCGCCTCCACCTCGGGCCACACCACGGGTCCGCCGGCGGAGAACGCGTACGCGGTGGACCCGGTCGGGGTCGCCATCACCACACCGTCGCACCCGAACGTGCTGATCGGGCGGCCGTCGACCTCCATCACGACCTCGATCATCCGCGCCCGGTCGGACTTCTCCACGCTGGCCTCGTTCAGGGCCCAGTTGTGGTCCACCTGCCGACCGTCACGCCAGACCACGACGTCGATGGTCATCCGCTCCTCGATGTCGTAGGCGCGTTCGACGACCAGGCGGATGCTCTCGGCCAGGTCCGTGCGGTCGCTCTCGGCGAGGAAGCCGACGTGCCCGAGGTTGACCCCGAGCAACGGAACGGCCGAGTGCCGGACCAGTTCGGCGGACCGCAGGATCGTCCCGTCCCCGCCGAGCACCATGCCCAGTTCGATCTCGGCCAGGCTGACGTGTTCGTTGAGGATCTCACTGCAGTCGACCGTCACGCCGACGTCGGCCAGGGCGTCGTGATCCGTGCGGGTGAGCACCGCGGCGAGCCCGGCCTCGCGCAGCTGCTGGGCCGCGGTCACCGTCGCGTCGATGGCGTCGGGGCGTCCGGTGTGCGGCAACAGCAGGATGCGACGGGTCATGTTCCGATGGTAGGCGCAGCCGCCTCAGGCGCCGGCGCGGGCGCCGAGCCAGAGGAAGAACTCGACGTTGCCGTCCTGGCCGGGCAGCGGGCTGGTCGCCTCGCCGCGGAGGGTGAGTCCGGCGTCCCGCGCGGCGGCGGCGACGCCGTCGACCGCCTCCCGTCGGTCCGTGGCCGAGACGACGACGCCGCCCTTGCCGAGCCGGGACCGGCCCACCTCGAACTGCGGTTTGACCATGAGCAACAGGTCCCCGCCCGGCCCGGTGGCGGCCGCGAGCGGCTCGACGACCAGGCGCAGCGAGATGAAGGACAGGTCGGCCACGGTCAGCTCCACCGGGCCCCCGATGTCCTCGGGCGTGAGCCGGCGGATGTTCAGGCCCTCGACGACGCGCACCCGGGGGTCGGCGCGCAACTGCGGCACCAGCTGGCCGTGCCCGACGTCGACGGCGGCCACCTCCCGGGCGCCGGCCCGCAGCAGCACGTCGGTGAAGCCGCCGGTGGAGGCACCGGCGTCCAGGCAGCGCCGGCCCCGGACCTGCACGTCGGGGAAGGCGCGCAGCGCGCCGGCGAGCTTGCGCCCGGCCCGGCTGACGTACTCCTCCGCGGTGGCGCTGACGGTCACGTCGTCGCCCGCACCGATCCCGGCGGAGGGTTTCCTCGCGGGTGTCCCGTTGACGGTGACCCGGCCCGCACGGACCAGGCCGGCGGCGTGGGTCCGGGAACGGGCCAGGCCACGGGCGACCAGCTCGACGTCGAGCCGGTTCAGGAGGCCGCGGTTCACGAGCCGGTTCACGAGGGGGACGGGCGCGGGCCCTCGGGGGCATCGAGTTCGGCGGTGAGCGCGGCGTGCAGGCCCTGGTAGAGGTCGGCGGGGTCCTCTGCGGCGCCGGTGCGGACGTCGTCGAGCCGCTCGAGGATGCCGCGGACGGCGTCGTCCCGGATCGCCGGGTCGTCCACCTCCGGTAGGTCGGGCCAGCCGTCCCGATCACTCTCGTCGCGCTCGTTCACGCTCGCCAGTCTAGAAGGCCCGCGTTCCGCGCGGCGCCGGGCGTGCGCCGACCTGGACCGCTATTCTCACCGGGTGAGTGGCTCCCGAGGTGCATGCGGCGGATGCCGGAGCGGCGACGCGTCGGACATCGCCTTCTCCATGGCGTTCCAGCCGATCGTCGACGTCGTCACGTCCGCTCCATTCGCCTACGAGGCGCTGGTGCGCGGACCCGAGGGCCAGGGGGCGATGACGGTCCTGGGCCAGGTGACCGACGGCAACCGTTACGGCTTCGACCAGGCCTGCCGGGTGACGGCGATCCGCACGGCGATGGCCGCGGGGATCGCCGACACGGGCGCCCGGCTGTCCATCAACTTCCTGCCCAACGCCGTGTACTCCCCCACGGCGTGCATCCAGCTGACCCTGCGCACGGCCGCGGAACACGCCTTCCCGCTCGACCGGCTGATCTTCGAATTCACCGAGAACGAGCAGATGGTCTCGCCCGATCACATCGAGGCGATCATCAGCACCTACCGCGACTTCGGGTTCGCCGTGGCCGTCGACGACTTCGGCGCCGGGCACTCCGGGCTGGACCTGTTCGCCCGCTTCGCCACCGACATGGTGAAGCTGGACATGGACCTGATCCGCGGCATCGACACCGACCCACGGCGGCGAGCGGTGGTCCGGGCCGTGCTCGGCCTGTGCGAGGAGCTCGGCACGCTGCTGATCGCCGAGGGCATCGAGACGGCGGCGGAGGCACGGACGCTGCGCGACCTCGGGATCCGGTACATGCAGGGCTTCCTGTTCGCCCGGCCCGCGTTCGAGCGCCTTCCCGACATCGACGTCGTGTTCTGACGGCGAACGACGACGACGATCCGCGCGGCGTCGCGCCCGGCGTGACGGCGCCGTCGTCAGTAAGTACGCTTCACGACATGAACGCTACTTCGCTGACGACGCGGTCGCGGACGGGCGAGCGTCCTCGGATGTCCCGGCTGCGGCGCCGCGAGGCGATCGCCGGTTACCTGTTCATCTCGCCGTGGATCGTCGGCTTCCTCGTCTTCACCGTCGGGGCGATGGCGTACAGCCTCGTGATCTCGTTCAGCCGCTACAACCTGGCCACGAACATCGCGCGCCCGGTCGGCACCCGCAACTACGAACTGCTCTTCGCCGACCCGAAGGTCGCCACGTCGCTGGCGAACACCCTGTACTACGCGATCATGGCGGTGCCGCTGGAGATCTGCTTCGCCCTCCTGCTGGCCCTGGTGCTGTCCCGGGTCGGCCGCGGCGCCGGGTTCTTCCGGTCGGTGTTCTACCTGCCGAAGATGACGCCGGCGGTCGCGACGGCGTCGGTGTTCCTGCTGCTGCTCAACGGCAACACGGGGGCGATCAACCAGGCGCTCGGCGTGTTCGGCATCCCGGGTCCGCAGTGGCTGGTGGACCCGACGTGGGTCAAGCCCTCGATCGTGTTGATGACGCTGTGGGGCGTCTCGGGCACCATGGTGATCTTCCTGGCGGCGCTGAAGGCCGTGCCGACGGACCTGTACGAGGCCGCCGAGCTGGACGGCGCCGGCCCGGTACGGCGGTTCTTCGCCATCACCGTGCCGATGATCTCCCCCACCATCTTCTTCAACGTCATCGTCCTGACCATCGCGGCGCTGCAGGTGTTCGACTCGGCCTACCTGCTGTTCTGGCGGGACCAGTCGAACGCGTCCCCCGAGGCGTCCCTGTTCTACGCCATCTACCTGTTCCAGCAGGCGTTCCGGGACTTCAACTTCGGCTTCGCCTCGGCGATGGCGTGGCTGCTGTTCGTCATCATCATGCTGATCAGCCTGATCCAGACCCGGCTCGCGAAACGCTGGGTCTACTACGAGGGAGGCGCACAGTGAGCGAGCGGACAGAATCCCGGCGGCAGCAGCGTGTCGCCTCCGGAGCCGTCGTCGGCGGCACGACGGCGACGACCGACGCCGGAGTCGGCACCGGCGGACACGTACCCTCCTCCGTGCTCGTCGCGGCACCGGGCGGAGCGCCGGTCGAGCGGCCCGACCGAACCCGGGAACGGCGCCGCGTCCGACCGGCCACCGTCCTCCTGTGGGTGCTGCTCGCGGCGTTCAGCGCCCTGTTCCTCTACCCGCTGGTGTGGCTGCTCGCGGCGAGCCTGAAGCCGCGCGGGGAGGTGTTCGACAACCGCCTGATCCCTCAGACGTTCACCCCGGAGAACTACGTGCAGGTGTGGCAGCAACTGCCCCTGCTCAGCTGGCTGCTCAACAGCGTGCTGATCGCGGTGCTCGCGGCGGGCCTGGTCACCATCTCCAGCGCCGTCGTCGCCTTCGGCTTCGCCTACTTCCGCTTCCCCGGCCGGAACCTGCTGTTCGGGCTGGTCCTGGCGACCATGATGCTGCCCGGCGCCGTCACCATGGTGCCGCAGTACCTGATCTGGAAGAACCTCGGGGTGCTGGGCACCTGGATCCCGTTGTTCGGCATGAACCTGTTCGGGTCGGCGTTCTACATCTTCCTGCAGCGCCAGTTCTTCCTCGGCCTGCCGCGGGACCTGTTCGAGGCCGCGAGGATCGACGGCGCGAGTTACGTCGGCATGTTCCGCCGGATCGCGCTGCCGCTGTCGATCCCGTCGCTGGTGATCATCTTCATCTTCGAGTTCCAGGCCAGCTGGAACAACCTGCAGGCCGCGCTGATCTACCTCAACGCGGGCACCGCCGAGGGGTACACGGTGCCGCTGGGCATCGCCCGGGCGATGACGATGTACTCCCCGACCAACGGCGGCCACGGCGACTACCAGTTCGTCATGGTGGCGGCGCTGGTGGTCACCGTGCCGATGCTGCTGTTGTTCTCGTTCGCGCAGCGCTACTTCATCGAAGGTGTGGCCACCCAGGGCCGGAAGGGCTGAGCCCTCCCGCCTGAGTTAGCAGGTTCCGCCCGAACTCCGGGCTCTTCGAGCACATCCTTCGGGCGGGACCCGCTGACTCACCGACCCTTGCCAGCCGTCCGGCCCGGTGCCGTCGTGTCGAGCGTCGATCTACTGGTCAGCCCTGCGCGTCCTGGTTGTAGGAACGCATCGCGGCGGCCTGGGCGTCGGCGAGGGCCTGCTGCGCGGACTTCTGCCCGAGCAGCGCCGAGGTGATGGCGTTCTTCAGCTCGTTCTTGATCGCCTCGCCGGCGGGTGAGACGCCGATCGACCTGCCCTTGTCGACGACGTCGTAGTAGGTGCTGATCGCCTGGTCGAACCCGGTGTTGCCGCTGGGCTTGACGTACTTCTGCCGGATCGCCGTGTCCGCGGCCGGGGAACCGGTGAACAAGCCGGTGTTGATCGCGCCGGGCGTCTTGGCGAGCGTCTCGGACCGGGCCTTCGCGGCGGCGTCCCACGCCTGCTGGGTGACCAGGCTGAGGGCCCACGCGCACGCGGCGTCCGGGTTCTTCGCGGTGGCGGGGATGACGAAGGCGCTGCCGCCGGCGTAGGTGACGGGCTGACCGTCGCTGCCCTTGAACGGCACCGCCGAGATCTTCTCCTGCGCCACGTACGGGGACAGCACGTTCAGGTACCACTGGGCGTTGGCCTGCGCGCCCACCTGGTCCTTGACGAACTGGTTGTTCTTGCCGAAGGTGTCGAACGAGTCGGAGAAGCTCTTGATCTTCGCGTGACCGCCCTGGGCGTCGGAGATCTTCTTCAGGGTCTCGACGGCGGTGACGTTCATCGGGTCGTCCAGGGCCGGTTTACCGGTGTCGTCCATCAGCCTGCCGCCGCCGGCGATCAGCCACAGCTCGGGCTGCCCGGTGGCGACCGGGTCGAAACCGAGCCGGGTCGGTTTGCCCCCGCTGGCCTGGTACATCTTCTTCGCCGCGGCCACGAGCTGGTCGGGCTTGGAGGTGTCGATCTGGTCGGCCTTCACACCCGCCGCGTCCATCACCCGGGTGTTCGTGATGATGGCGGCGGGCTGGTAGAACTGCGGCACCGCCCACAGCTGGTTCTTGTACGTCACCGAGTCGGTGACGGCCGGGTAGAACTGCTTCGACGCGTCCACGTTCTGCGCGGCGTAGCACTGGTCCAGCGGCTTGATCAGGCCCTGCGCGGCGTAGGTGCCGACCAGCGCACGATCCATCTGCACGACGTCGGGCAGGTCGCCGGAGGCGGCGCGGGTGGTGAACTTCTGGGAGTCGAACGACGTCTGGTCCAGCTTGACCTGGACGCCGTTCAGCTGGCTCTGGGCGTAGGCCAGCCGGGCCTTGCCGACGTCGTCGGCGTTGTCGAAGGCCCAGGCGTTCAGGGTGCCCGAGGCGCTCGCTCCGAACGAGGGCGTGTCCGCGGCGTTCCCGCCGGACTGGCCACCGCCACCACCGCAGGCGGTCAGGGCGAGAGCGGACACCAGCAGTACGGCCGAGGCGGGCCGGACGGGGAACGACATCCTTGTCCTCCGATGTTCGGGCGGCAGACCGCCGGAGCGAGTGCGCAAAATCATCAGCACGTTGATGAGATGAAACGTAGACCAGCTCCCACGGGCCAGCAACTCACGCGGCGACTCGGCGCGTCACCTCGGCACAGGGCGTCGCCACAGCACGTCGCCACACCAGTCGGCACGGCGTCCGGTCTGGCGTCCGGTTTTTAGCGCCGCTGATCGCCGCAGGTCAAACGGACGGGAGGCATTGAAATCGCGAACGCGCCCTCCCTAGAGTGGCAAGCGGGTGGTCGGGCCTACTGGGGAGGCCCGGCCACCCCGGTCATCAGCCCGGCGTGGTGCGGACCGAGCGCGCGGGCCGGCCCGGTGGGTCAACCGAACCGCTGGGTCAACCGAACCGCAGGTCGGGCGTCGCGGCGTCCTGCGGGTGCGCCGCCCACCAGGCCGCACAGGCGGCGCGCCAGGCGTCGAGATCATCGTCGTCGCCGTCGACCAGCACGGCGTCACCGTCCACGCGGGCCCGAGCGGACCCGCACCGGAACCCGCCGTCGTCGGGCGTCGCCTCGGCCACGGGTCCGAACAGGTCGCGCAGGTCTGCCAGCAGCAGGTCGGGCCGCTGACCGGGGACGGCGGCGATGGCGGTCGTCGCGGAGTCGACCCCGGTCAGGACCAGGGCCGTGGTGAGGTCGGCGTTGTTGCCGCCGAGGATGTCGGTGTCCAGCCGGTCGCCGACGACCAGCGGTGCCGAGATCTCGAGTTCGGCCGCCGCCGCCCGGAACAGCGGCGCCTCGGGCTTTCCGGCCACCAGGGGGTCGACGTGCACGGCGGCCCGGACGGCGGCGACGAGAGTCCCGTTGCCGGGCGCGATGCCGCGGTCGCGCGGGATGGTCAGATCGGTGTTGGTGGCCACCCACAGTGCCCCGGCGTTGACGGCGTAGGCGGCTTCGGCGAGCTGGGTCCACCCGACCTGCGGGTCGAAACCCTGGATCACGGCGCTGGGTCGGTCCGTGGCCGAGGTCACGGGCACCAGTCCGACCCGCCGCACCTCCTCGGCCAGGTAGTCGCTGCCGGTGATCAGCACGATGTCCCCCGGCGCGAGCTTCTCCGCCAGCAAGCGCGCACCGGCCTGTGCGGAGGTGACGACGGTGCGCTCGCTGGCCGGTGCGCCCAGGTCGGTCAGGTGAGCGGCGACATCGTCCGGCGAGCGGGAGGCATTGTTGGTGACGTATCCGACCGCCACGCCCTCCTCGACGAGCCGGGTGAGGGATTCGACGGCGTGCGGGAGGGCGTTCGGACCGGCGTAGACGACGCCGTCCAGGTCGCACAGCACCCCGTCGAACCGGTCGATCAGCCGACCGCTGCGGTCACCGCTCACGCCATTGGCCCCGCATCCCGGTCAGGCCCGTTGCCCTGGTCGGTCGGTGCGTCGTTGGCCGAGCTGTCCGGGTCACCGACGCCGGCCGCGTTTTCGGCACCGGGATCGCTGTCCTCGGAGTCGGGCTCGGCGTCGGGCGCGCTGTCTTCGGAATCGCCGCCGGTGTCCTCGAAGTCGGCAGCGGCGTCGGGCGCGTCGGTGTCCGACGCATCGGCATCGCCGCCGGGCCCGCTGTCCGCGGAGTCGCCACCCGGCCCGGACTCGACGTCCCTCCGGTCGCCGTCGTACCGGTCGCGACGGGGTCTCTCCTCCGGCTCGTCCTCACCCAGATCGATGATGTCGGGCTCGGCGAAATCGCCGACACCGAGCGCCTGCTCGGCCCGCTCGGACTGCAGGCGCCAGCGCTCGGACTCCCCGGTCCGTCCGACGGCGTCGAGCGCATCGGCATAGGCCAGGAAGAGCCGGGGACTGAACGAGAAGGCGCGGTTGATGTCCAGTTGCGGGATCTCCAGCGTGGCCAGTGCTTCCTCCGACCGACCGAGATCGGCGTACGCGCCGGAGACGACCATGGCGACCTCCACCCGGGTGGCAGCGTCGAACGAGCCCACGTCCACGCTCCCGGCCAACTCGATCGCCTTCTCCGGCCGGCCGAGGCCACGTTCGCAGTCGGCCATCAGCGCGAGGTGCTCGTTCGAGCCGCTGATCCGACGGAACGTGCGCAACTCACGCAGCGCCTCCGCGAAGTCACCGGCCTCGTAGGCGGTGATGCCGACGGCCTCCCGGACCGCGGCGATCCGGCCGCCGCGCCGGCTTGCCGCCAGGGCGTGCGCGAACGCCAGTGCGGGGTCGACGTCGAGATACCGGCCGGCCATCACGAGGTGCTTGGCGACCCACTCCGCATTGGTCGACTCGAGCGTTCGCAGCTGGGCGCGGACCACCTTGTCCAGTTCGCTGCCGGTGACGTCCGGGTCGATGTCGGGCGACTTCGCCCGGTCCGGCTGGTTGGATCGCCGCAGGTCATGACGCGGAGCCTGCTGCTCACTGCCAGCCCGGTCGTCCCGACGGGGCCGGTCCCCACCCGCACGGTCATCGCGCCGAGGGCGGTCTTCCCACTGCCGACGGGGCCGGTCACTACCGGCACGGTCATCGCGCCGAGGGCGGTCTTCCCACTGCCGACGAGGCCGGTCACCGCCAGCACGGTCGTCCCGGCGCGGCCGGTCGCCACCAGCCCGGTCATCGCGCCGCGGCCGATCTTCCCACTGCCGCCGCGGACGGTCCCCACCAGCAGGGCCATCGCGCCGCGGACGGTCACTACCGGCCCGGTCATCGCGCCGGGGTCGGTCTTCCCACTGCCGACGAGGCCGGTCACTACCGGAACGATCATCCCGCCGCGGCCGATCTTCCCACTGCCGACGAGGCCGATCCCCACCGGCCCGGTCGTCCCGCCGTCCCCCGGAAGCGCCCGACCGATCGGACCCGCCAGGTCCGCGTCGAGGGCCACGCCCGGGTCGCTCGTCGTCGCCTGTGCCGTCAGCCATGTGTGTGTTCCATCCTTCGCGTTCGGCCTCGGCGCCCGTGGGCGGACCGCTCCCCTGATGCACGTGTGGTCGACCGCGGCCCGCGGAGTGGTGCGAGGGCCGCCGACGTCGACACCCGAGTCTAGTCGAGGTCCAGCCGGCCGCCGAGGAAGCGCACCAAGCGTTCGAAGGCGTCCGACCACGCGGCACTGGGTTGCCCGTCCTCCACCCGCCAGTTGACGGCGGTGCCCGTCGCCCCGCTCGGGAGCGCCGCATCGCCGAGCTCGACGAGGAGGGTCGAAGCCTGAAGGACGGGCGCGTCCGGCGACCAGTCGAGTTCGATCCACCGGTCCTGCTGCCAGCCGAGCGCCTGCGCCCACAGCGCCGTCTCGTTGCGGGGGCTGGTTTCCACCAACGCATCACCGTCGAACTCGAGATAGGTGTCCTCACCCCACGTGCTCACGTCGGTCAGGGGCCACCACAGGTGGATACTGTCCGTCATCGCCCGGAAGGCCACGTCGGCGGGGGCCGCGATCACGGCCGCCAGTTCGAGCGTCGGACGGCGCCCCGGGACGGGCGTCGGTTCGGCGGCCGGGGCGTGGGAGAACGGGGAGAAGACGGTCGGCTCGTCAGGGTCCGGCATCGGGTCCGGTCCGCTCAGTTCCGGTAGTTCTCCACCTCGGCAGCGGGACGCACGTGCGCCTGACCGGGGTCCTCCCCGAACTCGGCCTTGCCGCGCCGCTGCCGGAGCAGGTCCCAGCACTGGTCCAGCTCGGCCTCGACGGATCGGAGCCGCTGCTGGTTCTCGGCGGACTTGTCCGGGTTGTTGCGCAAGGCGTGTTCCTCCTCCATCAGTGCGTTGATGGAGGAGTTGATGGACGCGGTGCTGCTCTGGTCAGCCATGGGCCGAATCTAGCACCGGCCGCCCGCGGACGGCACCGGGAATGCCATCCCAGGGAAGTCCGTTGTCCACGACGAAACCGATCTCTCCCGGAAGGACACCCCGATGGCGCAGACCGCCGACATCACCGCGTACACCCCCGACGCCGGCTCGATCACCATGTTCTCGACGTCGTGGTGCGGGTACTGCCGTCGGCTGAAGTCCCAGCTCAGCGCCGACGGGATCGGCTTCACCGAGGTCAACATCGAGGAGACCCCCGGCACCGCCGAGCTGGTCGAAGCGATCAACAACGGCAATCAGACCGTCCCGACCGTGATCTTCCCGGACGGCACCAACGCGACGAATCCCTCCGCCAAGGAGGTCAAGGCCCGGTTGGCAGGCTGACCGTGCCGGCACCGGCCTGGATCCGAACCGAACTCCTGCCGGGTCAGGGCTATGCGGGTCACCGTCCGCTGTGCGTCGGATTCGGTACTCACGCACCGCGGCGCGCAGCTCAGGGAATCGGGCCTCCCACAGCTCGCGAGCACGCCGCGGCAACAACAGTTCACGCCACACCGCGACGAGCCGGTCGCGATTCAGGATGGCCACCTGGTCAACAACGGTTCCCTCCGCCACGGCCACCCGGTAGGCCAAGCCGACGCCGCCCTCCTCGTCCAGGTCGACCGTGCCGCCACCGGGCGCCCACAGCACCGCGTGAGACAGCTCGATGACGCCGCCCGCCGGACCCCTCAGCTCGTCCAGGCTCTGGGGAACCTCGTAGGGCTTCACGTCGCGGAAGAACACGCGACGCTCGGCCGGTGCCGCGCGGCGTTCACCAGCGTTCAGCAGCTCGACCCGTGCGGCGTCGATGACGTGCGCCAACCGGGCGCGGGCGTCCGAGACGGTCAACTCTGCCATGTGGATATCAAAGAACCTTCGAGCGACGTGTACAACAGCGCCGTGGAGACGTTGCACCACCTCGGCCAGCAGGCTTCCCACGCCGTGCCGGACCCGTCGACTCCCGCCCGGTCATCTTGAGCACGGTGCTCCGGGTCTTCCCTAGGATGGGCCGGACAGCGCACGCCATCGTCGTTCAGTGAGGAAGTCGCAGCATGGTTCACCGGGTCAAGGGCATCGTCGTCATGGGCAAGAACGAGCCGGTCTCCCTGCAGACCGTCCTGGTGCCGGATCCCGGCCCGGGTGAGGCGCTCGTCGACATCATCACCTGCGGAGTGTGCCACACCGATCTGCACTACAAGCTCGGCGGCATCAGCGACGACTACCCGTTCCTGCTCGGCCACGAGGCCACCGGCCGGGTGGCCGCGGTCGGTGAGGGCGTCACCGAGGTGGCCGCCGGGGACCGGGTGATCCTCAACTGGCGGGCCGTGTGCGGAGAATGCCGCGCGTGCCGCAAGGGCCAGCCGCAGTACTGCTTCAACACCCACAACGCGACCCAGAAGATGACCCTGGAGGACGGCACCGAACTGTCCCCCGCACTCGGCATCGGGGCGTTCATCGAGAAGACGCTGGTCGCCGCCGGGCAGTGCACGAAGATCGACGAGGAGTCCGACGCCGCCGCGGTGGGCCTGCTCGGCTGCGGCATCATGGCCGGCATCGGTGCGGCCATCAACACCGGCGCCGTCCAGCGCGGCGAGTCGGTGGCCGTGATCGGGTGCGGCGGCGTCGGCTGCGCCGCGATCGCCGGGGCGGCACTGGCCGGGGCGACGACGATCATCGCCGTCGACATCGACCCGCAGAAGCTCGCCAGGGCCGAGCAGCTCGGCGCCACGCACACCGTCAACTCGTCCGAGACGGGCCCGGTCGAGGCGATCCGGGCGCTGACCGGCGGGTTCGGGGCCGACGTCGTGATCGAGGCGGTCGGCCGGCCCGAGACCTACACCCAGGCCTTCTACGCGCGGGACCTGGCCGGCCGCGTCGTCCTCGTCGGCGTCCCGACCCCGGAGATGACGCTCGAGCTGCCGCTGCTGGACGTGTTCGGTCGCGGCGGGGCGCTCAAATCCTCCTGGTACGGCGACTGCCTGCCCTCGCGCGATTTCCCCATGCTGGTCGACCAGTACAAGCTCGGCCGGCTCGACCTCGACGCGTTCGTCACCGAGCGGATCGGCCTGGGCGACATCGAGTCGGCATTCGAGAAGATGCACGCCGGCACGGTGCTGCGCTCGGTGGTGGAACTGTGAGCGCCCGGATCGACAGCCTGGTCACCAGCGGCACGTTCTCCCTCGACGGCGGCACCTGGGACGTGGAGAACAACGTCTACCTGATCGGCGACGACGCCGAGTGCGTCGTCATCGACCCCGCGCACGACGCCGACGCGGTCGAGCGGGCGGTCGGCGCCCGCAGGGTGACCGCCATCCTGCTCACCCACGGGCACGACGACCACATCCGGCAGGTCGCCGACGTCAAGGCCCGGGTGGACGCCCCGGTGTACCTGCACGCGGACGACGCGGTGCTGTGGGAGCAGGTCTTCCCGGACGTCGCTCCTGATCACACGATCGAGGACGGGCAGCGGTTCACCGTCGCCGGCGCGACCCTGGAGGCGATCCACACGCCCGGCCACTCCCCCGGCTCGACCTGCTTCTCCTGGCCGGACGGCGCCGTGCTGTTCAGTGGGGACACCCTGTTCCAGGGCGGTCCCGGGGCGACGGGCCGGTCCTACAGCGACTTCGGCACCATCGTCGACTCCATCACGAACCGGCTGCTGACCCTGCCGCCGCAGACCCGGGTGCTGACCGGGCACGGCCCGGCGACGACGATCGGGGACGAGGCACCGCACCGGCAGGAGTGGATCGACCGCGGTCACTGACGTCGGTGACGAGCGAGCCTCTCAGGGGGTGGGCTGGTCCGCCCCGGGCACCTCGCGCAGCGTGAGGATCTGCAGGGACCGGCCGAAGGGCCCGTCCTCGTCGTGCAGCACGGTGGAGGTGACCCCGACGCCGTCGGGACCGAAGTCGACGGAGACGTCCAGCCCGAGCCAGCGGCCGGCCGGTTCGCGGAACAGGTGCAGCTGCAGGTCGACGTTGGGGAACACCCAGCCGCCGGCCGGGTGCACGCGGGTGGCGACCCCGTTCGCGGCGTCGGCCATGCCGACCAGGTGCTCCAGCGCGGTCGGCTCCTCGCCCTCCACCAGCGACAGGTCGGTGGTCAGCCAGACCCGGCCGCGGCCCGGGGCGTGATCGGGCAGCACCCGGCCGGTCAGGGACTCGATGAACCCGCCGCCCCACTTCTCCGTCATCGAGTACGGCTTGGCCTCGTCGGGGCCGGGCAGGGGTGGGACGGTCAGGCCGGCGACGGCGGCCGAATCGGTCGTCGCCAGCCGCCAGCCGGTGACCCGGACGACGGGCCGGCCGTTGGCGATCATCTCGGCCTGCACCAGTTCGATGGTGCGCCCGGGCCGCAGCGTCGTCGTCGTGATGGTGAACTCGCCGGCCGGGATCAGCCCGAGGATCTCGCACCCGATCCGCGCCAACCGCAGCCCCGGCCGGGGCTCGTGCCGCAGCAGTGCCCGGGTGAGCAGACCGGTGACCGGGGCCATGTGCTGCTCGTGGTCGTTCCAGGCGCCCTGCGCGGCCCGCGTGGACTCCCAGCGCCCGTCCCCGAGGTCGCGGTAGTAGCTGGTGGGGTTCTTCGACGCATTCACGCTGGTCACCGTACCAAGCCGACGTCGCGCCTCGCCGCGCGCACCTCGGTGGGACCCGATCCTCACCGCACGGTCAGGTCGGTGCGCTGCCCGTAGGCCCAGACGAGGTGCTCGAGGAACGCGTCCGGGGTCAGGGCCGGTACGAAGTCGGTGGCGGCGCCGATCGTGCCCGGATCCAGGTCCAGCTCCAGGTCCCGGTACACGTCGGTGATCAGGGTGCGCAGGGACGCGGTGTCCTCGATGCTGACCACCGCACTGATCAGCCACGCCCCCGCGACCACGCGCTGGGCGATCCCGACCAGTTTGGCCCGGTGCAGACCGTCGGTGCCGAACACGCTGTGCTCCCCGGCGCAGTACTCCCCGGGCAGTTCGCCGATGCCGGTGGTGACCCCGGCGTGCCCGAGGGCGGCGGCGATGACGCCGGAGAAGTCCTGATAGCGCTGCTGGGAGCCGACGATGGCGTCACCGTGGGGCTCGACGTGGTCGATCACGACGGCGCCGCGGTCGTACAGGGCGGCCCGGCCGCCGGATCTGCGGACCAGGGGGGCGTACCCGGCGTCCCGGCAGCGGTCCCGGGCCGCCGCGTACCCGGGCAGGCGCACGTCCCGCTGCCCGAATGCCGCCGTCGGCTGCGGCCGGTAGATCCGCACGGTGGGGGCGACGGCGCCGTCGCGCGCGGCGGAGAGCAGGTGCAGCGCGTAGTCGAGGTCCTCGCGCGCCCCGAAGGAGATGTCCTGCACGACGACGTCCAGGTGCTGGGTGAAGAGGCCGTCAGCCACGTCGGATCCTCCCGCCCTCGCCCGCATGCATGTCCACAGGATGCCACGCCCCCCTGTCCCGGCGGCCGAAGGCGCGACATCATGGGGGCATGGCCAGTCACGCGAGAACGGTCGACGCGCTCCTGGACACGTGCGGGACGACGTTCGCCGAGGAGGCGGGCATCACCCTGAAGGACACGCCGGCCCCGCTGTACCAGTTGCTCGTGCTCGCCACGCTGCTGTCCACGCGGATCAAGGCGGACATTGCGGTGGCGGCGGCCCGGGAGTTGTTCGAGGCGGGCTGGACGACGCCGGAGCACCTGCGGGAGTCGACGTGGCAGCAGCGGGTCGACGCCCTGGGCCGGGCGCACTACCGGCGGTACGATGAGGGCACGGCCACCCGGCTGGCCGAGGGCGCGGACCTGCTGCTGGACCGGTGGCACGGGGACCTGCGCCGGCTGCGGGACGAGGCCGAGGACACGGCGGGCGTGCTCCGCGCCCTGCAGGAGTTCCCCGGCATCGGCCCCACCGGCGCGGCGATCTTCTGCCGGGAGGCGCAGGGCGTGTGGCCGATGCTGGCCCCCTTCGCGGACCGCCGCGTCGCGGACGGCGCGAAGAAACTCGGCCTGCCCACGGACGAGCAGGAGCTCGCGGCGCTCGTCTCCGCCGAGGACCTGCCCGCCCTGGTCGCCGCCTGTGTGCGGGTAGCGCTCGACGACGACCTGGCCGAGCAGGTGCTCACCGCCGGCTGAGCAGCTGCACCGTCGCCCGGTCCGGGCTGATTCCCGTCTCGATCGTCCGGCCGCGGCGGAACCGGTTGACCACCCGCGGGTCGACGTAGCTGGAGCGCGCCATCGCCGGGGTGTTGTGCAGGGCCTCGGCGGTCTCCCGCATGGCCCGGGAGACGGCGCGGGCCTTGGCGCTGTCGGAGGAGGCCGCGCCGACCGTCTGCCCCGCGGCGGCGAGGCTGAGGGCCGCCGTCACCGTCCCCTTCCAGGTGCGGAAGTCCTTGGCGGTGAACTCGCCGCCGGCGATGTCGGCGATGTACCGGTTGATGTCCTCGCTGGTCAGCCCGACCCGCTTGCGCCCGACCCGGTAGGAGAGGAACCGCTTGTCCCCGCCCTGACCGCCGCGGTCGCGGGCGTAGTCGGCCAGCTGGTCGTCGTCGATCAGCAGGTCCCACTCCTTGCCGGACTTGCCCCGGAACTTCAGCCGCACGGTGTCAGTGTTCTCCTCCACCGACACGTGCCGGGCGAGCAGGGTGGACACCCCGTAGGACTTGTTGTCGCGGGCGTACTTCGAGCCGCCGATCCGCAGGGAGCCGTGGTCGAACAGCCTGACCGCCGCGGCCAGGCAGCGCAGCCGCTCGTCCTCACGCTGAGCGATGTCCCTCGAGACGGCGCGGCGGACCCGACTCATCCGGGAACCGAGGTCCAGGGAACGCTCGTACTTCTCGCTGGCGCGCCGGTCGGCCCACCGCTCGTGGTAGATGTACTGGCGCCGGCCGGCGGCGTCGGTGCCGATCGCCTGGATGTGCTCGCGGTCGGTCGGGGCGATCCACACGTCCTTCCAGGCCGGGGGGATGGCCAGAGCGTCGAACCGGGCCTTGAGCGCGTCGTCGGTGACGTTCGCGCCGTTCCAGTCGAGGTACTCGAAGCCCTTGCCGCGGCCCTTGCGGATGTAGCCGGGACCGTTCGGCCGGGCACGCTTCAGGCGAGGGGTGGTTGTTCCGGCCACCTCAGGCGTCGCGCCAGTCGTCACTGGTCAGGTGGGAGCCCGCCTGGGGGCCCATCAGCAGCATGCCGCCGTCGACCGGCCAGGATGCGCCGGTGACGTAGCTCGCGGCGGGCGAGGCGAGGAAGGCGACGACGGCGGCGATCTCGTCGGGACTGCCGGGCCGGCCGAGCGGGATCCCGGGGCGCTTCTCGCGGAAGGCGTCCTGCGCCTCGGCGTCGTTCATCGGCGTGGCGATCTCGCCGGGCGCGACGGCGTTGACGGTGATGTCGTGTCGGCCCAGTTCCAGGGCCATGGTCTTGACCAGGCCGCCGAGGCCGTGCTTGGAGACGTCGTAGGCGGTCGCCCCCACGCGTGGCTGGGTCTCGTGCACGCTGGTGATGACGACGATCCGGCCGCCCTCACCGCCGTCGGCCATCCGCCGAGCAGCGCGCTGCAGACAGACGAAGGCGCCGGTGAGATTGGTGTCGACGGTGCTGCGCCAGGTGTCCAGGGTCAGGTCGAGGAAGGGGACGCCGTCGCCCGTGCCGGAGTTGTTGACGAACACGTCCAGGCCGCCCAGGTCGTCGGCGAGGGCGTCGATGACGTCCCCGACGCTCAAGAGGTCACTGGTGTCGAGCTGCCGGACGGCGGCCTGCCGACCGGCGTCGCGGACGGCCTTCGCGGTCGCCTCGGCGCCGTCCTGGTCGGAGTGCCACGTGATACCGACGTCCATGCCCGCGCGGGCCAGGGCGATGGCCGTCGATCGGCCGATGCCCGAATCGGATCCGGTGACGATGGCTCGGCGCGGGGTGAAGGGCACGGCATGCTCCTGGGGGTCGACGACGACGCCGACCGGACGGCCGCGCCTCATCAGTATGCTTTCGAACCGGAGACGATCGTGCAAGAGTGGACGGGACGATCAGCATGGACGCTCCCCTGCATGTGGAGGTTATCCGGTGAGCAACAACCCCGACCCGGAGGAACAACGCCTCCCCGGACTCGAGCCGGGCGGCGGTGTGCCCCCGGGTGAGACGCCGCCCGCCGCGGACAGCATGAGCGGCGACCTCGGCCACGAGGAAGGTGGGGGCAAGAACAATCTGGCGTTCAACACGACGTGGCTCGTGGTGATCGGCGTGGTCGTCGCGCTGGTGCTGCTCTTCTTCATCGGCCGCGCGGTCGGCCTGTTCGGTGCGACGAGCGGCTCCGGCACGGTGCTGGTCCCGGGAGTCGCCGAGCTGCTTCGGTAGATCCGTGGTCAGCGGGTCGGCATGCCGCAGGCCCAGCCGGTCGGGTTGGCGGCACAGTCGTCGGCGACGTTGGCCGCCTTCGCCCGCCAGACCGTGAGGCCGACCGGAGCGCTGTCCACGCTGATGGTCCCCGCGATCGGCTGGTAGGGAAGCCCGTTGTAGGTGTATTCGCCGCGGTAGATCGTGGTGACCGTGACCCCGACGGTGCCGGTCGCCCGGTAGATGTGGCTGGTCGCGGTCTTCGTCCCCCACTGGGCCCGCGCCACGGGCCCTCCAGGATTCTCGACCGGGCCGAGGCTGCTGCCGTCGCCGTAGTGGAACGTGTAGGCGACGGGAGTGGCCCGGATGGTGATGTCGAAGTTCTGGATCCGGGTGGCGAACGTCTGTGTCCGGCCGACGGCGTAGACGTTGGTCTCGGCGCCGCGCAGGGTATGCGGCGAGGGCTGCACCACGCTCGAGGCCGCCAGCACGTTCATCCGGCGCAGGTCCGCCACGGTGACCGTCGGCGAGGTGACCTTGACCGGCTTGCCGTTGGGTGCGGCGAGCACGGGTAGGCCGTCCAGGGTGCAGTAGACGCCTCCGATCGCCTCCCAGCTACCCACCTTGCCGTTCATCGTCGGTCGGACCGAGGCCCGGAAGCCGGCATCGCCGGGCCGGGTCGCACAGATCGCGTCGGACACGCATGACTGGTTCGGGTTCGCCCCGCTGCAAATGTTCTCGTACCGGATCTCGTACGTCACCTTCGGCCCGACCTGCCCAACGGTGATGATCGGCTTGCCGGCAGGGATCGCAGTGCCGTCGACAGATCGGGTCACATCGCCCGCTTTAGCCAGAGTGAATTGATTCGTCGCGTCGTTAGAGTTCCCTCGGATATCCTTCACAGGCGGCGCGTCATCTGCAACTGCGGCGGCCGCCCCCCCGACGAGGCTAGCTACTAGAAGAACGGTCGCGATGACGCTACGACTTGACCGGATCATAATTGATCAAACTCCACGATGTGCCGCGATACTCGATCGCGAGAAGAAAAAATAAGTCGTTTACGCCGCTACTTCGGGAGGCGATCTTTCCCGAACTCGTGTACGTCACGTATGGCGCCTGGTCGATCCTAACAATCACCACATACTGCCCATTTATATCGGGAACGAACCCATCCCGCAATTGCAAATGATTAGAAAGTTTTCCGCCAGCGGCCCACCCGCCTGCCGGCACATTGGTGTCAATCGAGTCGTATAGACTAATGCAGTCGACGCACTCCTTGTTCGAGACACTTCGAACGGGCTTCGTGTCGTTGTTCTCGTACGCATATGACAAAGCCTGAACCCAGTACCCCGCGTACGCCCGAAGCCCCGCCTCTGTCTTCTGCTTCGCAGCCGCCGGCATCGTCGGCTTGGGCAGGTTCCGGGCAGGACCCTTGGCGCTGCCGGCCGTCGGTCTCGGATCCGCGGACGGCGTCGGGCTGGTCGAGGGAGATCCGGCCGAAGGCGAGCTAGCCGAAGGCGAACCGGACACCACCGGCGTCGCGCCCGGGCCGCTGGAGGCCCCACCGGAGACCGACGAGCTGCCCGATGCCCCCGGCGTGTCCGTCGCCGAGGCCTCACCGGTGCAGCCGGACAGGGCGAGCGTGCCCGTCATCAGCACCGCCGCCGTCATGGTGGCCGTCCGCCACCGTCGTCCCGCTGTCACCATGTGTCCCCCGCTCGGTCAGCACGATCGACCAGACCCGGTCGACCGACGTCACCCCTGCGCACACCGCCACGCTCGTGGCCACAGCGTACCCGACCGTGTGCCCAGTGCACAGAGTTGTCCACAGGTCCAGGAGACCATCAGCCGCCGATCGGCACCCGTCCCGCCTTTCCCCCGACACCCACCCTGCCGATAGTGACCTCCGTATCTGTCACACGAGGTGACAGATGCGCGGCCGACACGGATGCGGCCGCTGATTCGTCCGACAAGGGAGTGTCCATGAAGTCCTTCGCCTGTGGTGACGTGGTGCCGGGTTGCCAGGCCCGCTGGGTGTGCAGCACCGACGAGGAGATCCTGTTCCAGGTCGCCCAGCACGCCCGTGCCAGCCACGGCCTGACCGAGGTCCCCGCCACCCTGGTCCAGTCCGTGCGCGACGCCATCGTCATCCACTGAGCGAGCCAGCGCCGGACGCCGCCGTCTGGGCCGACCGGTTCGACGACGTCCTCTCCGGCGCGGCCCTGGCCCGCGGCGCCATCGACACCGCCTACCAGCCGATCGTCGACATCGCACGCGGCACTGTCGTCGGCTACGAGGCGCTGGCCAGGTTTCCCGGTTTCGCCGAGCGCAATCCCGAGCAGTGGTTCGCCAACGCCCGCGGTCACGGCTGCGCCGCCGAGCTGGAGGCCGCGGCGCTGCGCTGCGCCCTACGGCACCGGCGCACCCTGCCGGCGAACTGCTTCCTCACCGTCAACGTCTCGCCCGACCTACTGGTCAGCGAGCCGGTCCGCGCGGTCTGGCGGGAGGAAGCGGGCCGCAGCGGTGACCTCGGCGGGCTGGTCGTCGAGCTGACCGAGCAGGCCCCGATCGACTCCTACGCCGAGCTGGAGGCCGATCTGAACGTGCTGCGGTCCGCCGGCGCGCTGATCGCCGTCGACGACGCCGGTGCCGGGTACGCCGGGCTGCAACACCTGGTCCGGCTGCGGCCCTCCCTGATCAAGATCGACCGCGCGCTGATCCAGGACGTCGACATCGACGAGACCAAACGCGCTCTGGTGGAGCTGGTCGGCACGTTCGCCAGCCGGATCGACGCGTGGGTGCTCGCCGAGGGGATCGAACGGGCCGAGGAGCTGGCCACCCTCGCCGACCTCGGGGTGCCGCTCGCGCAGGGCTACCACCTGGCCCGACCCGGGCCGCCCTGGGCGGGCATCAAACCGGCCGTCGCCCTGCGCCTCGCGGTCACCGCCCACCCGCACCGCACGACGGACCGGGAGAACGACGTCGGTGCGCGGACCGTGCGCGCCGCCCTGGAACCGGTCCCGACCGTCACCGACCTCGCCGAGGCGCCGGGCAGGTTCACCGACGGACCCCACCTGAACGCCGTCGTGCTGCTGGACGAGCTGGACCGGCCCGTCGCCGTGCTCGAGTCGACGGTCGACCTGTATGCGCTGGCCCCCGGGATGCGAGTCAACGTGCACACCCCGCTGCCGGAGGCCCTTGAGCGGGCGGTCACCCGGCCCGGCGCCCAGCGGTTCGAGCCGCTGCTGGTGACGGACGCGGCGGGCCGTTACGTCGGCATCGCCCGGATCGAACGGCTGATCACCGCGCTGACGCGTCTGATGGACTGACCAGTCGGGCCCGCTCCGTGAAGGTGGGCCCGTTCTTCGCGGTCTCCGACCTACACTGACGACATGAGCGCGCAACCGGAGCACGGGACCGTCCAGAACCTGAGCCAACACGACTGCTGGGAAGCGATGCGCGCCGCCGACGTCGGCCGTCTGGGCGTCATCATCGACGGGCACCCGGAGATCTTCCCGGTCAACTTCGTGGTCGACCACGGCACCGTGGTGTTCCGCAGCGCGGAGGGCAGCAAGGTCGACGGCGCCCTGTCCGGTCAGCCGCTGGCCTTCGAGGCGGACGGGGTGGACGACGGGCGGGCGTGGAGCGTGCTGGTCAAGGGGTACGCCGAGTGGCCGCACGACGTCGACGACGCCATCTCCGTCGTCGCGCTGCCCCTGTTCCCGTGGCAGGCCGGGGAGAAGAACCGGTTCGTCCGGGTGGTGCCGACCGAGATCACCGGCCGCCGGTTCCCCGTCCAGACGCGCTGAACTGCGTCACCGGCGCGTTCGATGACGGCGCTTCGTCACCCACCCCGCAGGCGCCGCCCACCCCGCAGTCGTCACCCACCCCGCAGGCGCTCCATGTCGCGGCGGTCCTTTTTTGTGGGGCGCCCGGTCCCGCGGTCCCGGACGGGAACCTGTGGGATCGCGACCCGGCGCCGTTCCGGGGTGCGGTCGATGTAGCACTGCTGGGCGGCGGGGGCCCCGACACGCTTGGCGATCAGGCGCGTGACCTCGAGGATGCGGTCGAAGCCGTTCTGCCGCACGCGCACAGTCGTGCCGGGCACCACGGTCTGGGCCGCCTTGGCGGGATTGCCGTCGATCCGCACGTGCCCGGCCCGGCAGGCCGCCGTCGCCGCGGACCGGGTCTTGTAGAGCCGGACCGCCCACAGCCAGGCGTCCACCCGAACGGATCCGCCGTCGTCGGGCACGGTCAGCGCCGTTCCAGCACCGGGAGGGCGCCGGTCTCGGGGATCTGGGTGCCGCGCAGGGAAGCGCCGGCGGTCTCCTTGAAGCACGGCATCGCGATCAGGCCGATCACGCACGCCGCCATCATGTAGAGAGCCGGGAACAGGTCGAAGCCGGTGCCCTGGATGACGGCGTCGCTGACCAGGGGCGCCGTGCCGCCGAAGGCCGCCGTCGCCACGTTGTAGGAGATCGCGAAGCCGGCGTAGCGCACCTGGGTGGGGAACATGGCCGGGAAGGTCGCCGAGATGGTGGACAGCTGCGGCAGGTACAGGATGCCGAGCACGGCGAACGCGACGATGGCCCAGCCGAACCCCTGGCGCATCAGCAGGAACAGCGGGATGGACAGGACCAGCAGCCCGATCAGCGACGTCAACCACATCGGCTTGCGACCGACCCGGTCCGAGAGGGCTCCGCTGAACGGGATGAGCGCCATCATCACCAGCTCTCCGATCAGGATGGTGGCCGTCGCTGCGGACGGGTCCAGCCCGATGGTGGTCTGCAGGTACGTCGGCAGATAGGTCAGCAGGGTGTAGTTGGCGACGTTGAGGGCGATCACCATGGCGAACATGGTCAGGATCGGGCGCCAGTACTGGGCCAGGAGTTCCTTCAGACCGCCGAACGCGGAACTCTCGGCCTTCTCCTCGGGCTCGATCTCCTGGAACACGGGGGTCTCGGCGAGCCGGGTCCGCAGGTAGAAGCCGACCAGGCCGAGCGGCAGGGCGATGAAGAAGGGCAGGCGCCAGCCCCAGCCGGCCATCGCGTCCTCACTGAGCAGCAGCTCGAGGACGAGCACGACGGCGGATCCGGCCGCGAAGCCGGCCAGGGTGCCGAACTCGAGGAAGCTGCCCCGGCGGCCGCGCTGCCGGTCAGGGGCGTACTCGGCCATGAAGGTCGCCGCTCCCCCGTACTCGCCGCCGGTGGAGAAGCCCTGGATGACACGGAGGGTGATCAACAGGATGGGTGCCCAGACGCCGATCGTGTCGACACTGGGGATAAGGCCCATGCAGAAGGTGGCGCCGGCCATCAGGACGATGGTGGTGGCCAGGACGGTCTTGCGGCCCAGCTTGTCGCCGAGGGGCCCCCAGATGAAGCCACCGAGGGGACGGAGCACGAAGGAGACGGCGAAGCCGAGCATCGTGCCGATGCTCCCGAGCTCGCCGGGGAAGAAGTTCAGCGTGATGTAGGTGGTGAGGGTGGCGTAGACGCCGTAGTCGAACCACTCGGTGGCGTTGCCCAGGGCGGAGGCGGTGATCGCCTTCCGGAGGGTGCTGCGGCCTTCGGCCGTATCGGGGTCAGGGGCGCCGTACGCGGCGCTCGCGTTCTCGGTGTTTCCGGCGTTCTCGGGGGTCGCTGCGGAAGTCACAGTCCTCGTTCCCGGCGCGCCGGTTGACCCGCTGACGCCGTCGTCGATCGGTTTTGTGCGTGTCCACCCTACGCCAGTCGTCGCAGCAGGTCAGGTCGGTAGTGTGGTGACCATGGGTGTCATCCCGTTGCAGGAGCTCTGCGAGCACGGTGCGGAGGTACTCCGGAAGGTTGAGGCCGGAGAGGATTTCACGGTCGTCGTTGACGGGCGGCCGGTCGCCGAACTCGTCCCCGTGGGGCCACGCCGATGGGTGAAGGGGCCTGAGCTGGCGCGGGTCTGGGACGCTTCCCCGGCGCAACATGCGGGAGACGGACCCGAACCGTTGGGCGCCGAACTCGTCGATCCGTTGAGACCCTGACAGCCAGCGGCCCGTATCCGCCGACGCTCAACGGCTACGCCGATGCTCGACAGTCACTACGGTGCGGGCAGCCTGCAGCGGCCGTGACCTCGTGCGGCCGGCGTCGGCCCTTACCTCAGAAGGGCGGCGGCTCCGGCTCGGAGACGTACCGCCGACCGGCCGGGGACGTCCAGATCAGCCGATCTGACCCGTCGGTACCGACCCCGGCACCGGTGTCCGGAGACTCCGCCTCGACGGACCACCCGGAGTGGTGCTTGAGCACGTGGTGTTTCCGGCATGCGTGTCCCAGATTCTGCGGCGTGGTCTCGCCGCCGTCGGCCCAGGGCACCACATGGTCGATGTCGCAGGTGGCGGCCGAGCGTCGGCAGCCCGGGAATCGACAGGTGCCGTCCCGGATCTGCAGCGCGTTGCGCAATCGATCGGGGATCCGGTACTGCCGACCGTTGGTGAGCACCACCGGGACGACCCGCGCCGCGTCGCCCGGTGCCGGGCCGGGTGCATCGATCTGATCGGCGATGACGGCGATCATGAAGGAGGCTGCTCGGGCGGCAAGGTCACGCGCGTCGGACGCTGCGATCGGGCCGAAGGCGCCGAGGATCGCGGGGCCGTCAGCGGCCTCGTCGCGGCCATCCTCGTCAGTTTCGGCATCTCTCGATCGCAGTAACGTGGCGGCCGGAACCGTGAGAAGGATGCGGGGCGCTGCCGGCTCGTCGGCGATGTAGCCGGTCCTGCTCGAACCGGCCCCTCCGGCCCACCGGACGCGACCGGTGCGGGTGGAGCCGCGAGCCACGCCGGTTCCGGTCCCGGTCCTGCCGGAACCGGCCCCGCCGGTCCTGGTCGAACCGACCCCGCCGGTGGTGGTCGAACCGGCTCCGCCGGCTCCCTCGGTGACAATGTCGGCGTCCGTGCTGGCCCCGTCGGCGACCGCGTCCTCCGTGCTGGCCCCGTCTCCTCCGGCACCGTCGGCGGCCTCATCGGCAGCCCCATCGGCGTCCGTGCCGGCGTCCATGAGGCTCCACTTGGACAGGAGGTCAGCGAGCACATCGGCACGAAGCTGCCCGATCGTCCGTGGCGGGGGAACCGGGCGGACGAACCCGGCGCCGGTGCCATCCCCGAGCCCGCCACCACCTCGCCCCGCCGGCGTATCGCCCTGCTCGGTGAATCCACCAGCGCCAGCCGTGCCCGTTCCGGTCCCGCCGTCGGGAACTGCCGACCGCGCCGCGTCGCTCTCCTGAAGTCGCCGGGCCATGGCGGAGAGCCGGCCGTCGATGCGCCAGGCCACAGCCGCTGGCAGCAACGCCGACAGTCGCGCCATGCCATCGCGGTCCGGCGAGATCCGCACATAGCGCTCGGCCCGGGCCTCCTGGTGCCGCTGTGCGAACGAGGTCGGATGGCACTGCTCCCGCAGCCGGCGCGCCCGGACGCTCAACTGGCCCGTGGTGTTGCCGCGCATCGCTGGGCTCAGCAGTCCGGCCTCCGTCAGCGCCAGGGCGCGGGAGAAGGGCTCGGCCTGCTGCTCGGAGATGCTGGCTTCAACATCGCAGACGTACTCCTGCGTCTCGTCGACGATGAGCGCGGCGGCAGAGGCCGTCACGTGCCCGCCCCGCAACGCGGCGTCGGTCGCCGGCAGTTGCCCGGCCAGGATTTCCGCGCGCCTGAGCAGGTGAAAGGCCGCGCCTTCGCAGAGTTGCAGCGCACCGGCGATCTCCGAGATGCCCGTCCGCTCGCCGATCGCGATCTGGTCGGCGCGGGACAGCCCGCGTCGACCCGCAACGGACGCAGGGTCGGCGTCGTCGTCGTCGAACGCGCGGTACTCATCCACCCAGCGATGCTGATCCTCCCGAGCCGCACGCATGGTGGACACGACCAGCCGATGCTTCGTCCAGGTGAGCCAGGACTCGAGCCGGCGCACGTCCTCCAGCGCCGCCGCGGCCGTTTCCAGGCTCAGGGTCTCGCTCACCTCCGCCAGCCGCCCGACGGCATCGGTGGGCACGATAGCAGGAAGTCCTGGCACCACCGGACCGGCAGCGCCGTCACCGAACAGGTCGGCCGACAGTGGCGGCTGCTCCGGTGCCGAAGACTTCTTCTTCATGTCTCCACTACACCAACCACCACCCACAGAACTCGTCGAATCGGGTCGCCTGTGGATAACTCTGACAGTGGCACACTCGACCCATGCGTGAACTCGTCGTCCTCGGCACCGCCTCCCAGGTGCCCACGAGGGACCGCAACCACAACGGGTACCTACTGCGCTGGGACGGCGACGGTCTGCTGTTCGACCCCGGCGAGGGCACCCAGCGGCAGATGATCGGCGCCGGCGTCTCAGCCACCCAGATCACGCGCATCTGCCTGACCCACGTGCACGGTGACCATTGCTACGGGCTGCCCGGTGTCCTCTCGCGGATGGCCCTCGACCGTGTCCCGCACCCCGTTCACCTGCACTTTCCCGCCTCGGGCGAGGTGGTCGTCCGTGCGCTGGTCGCCCTGGCGACCCCCGGCGTCGACCTCCGGTTGCACCCGCACGACGACGGCGGGGAGGTCGCCCCGGGCCTGCACGTGCGGCCCCTGGACCACCGCATCGAGGCCTACGGCTACCGCCTGGTCGAACCCGACGGTCGCACGATGCTGCCCGCGCGGCTGCAGGCGGCCGGCATCGAGGGGCCCGACGTCGGGCGGCTCCAGCGGGAGGGCCGGCTCGGCGGCGTGCGGCTGGACGACGTGAGCGTGACCCGACCCGGACAGAGGTTCGCCTTCGTCATGGACACCGCCCCGTGCGCCGGGGCCGAGGAGCTGGTCGACGGCGCGGACGTGCTGGTGGCTGAGGCGACGTTCGCCGACGACGACGCCGACCTGGCCGCGCGGTACCGGCACCTCACGGCCGGGCAGGCGGGCGAACTGGCCCGTCGTGGCGGTGTGGGCACCCTCGTCCTGACCCATTTCTCTGCCCGGTACGGCGACGTCGCTCCCCTGGCCGAGCAGGCCCGGGCGCGGTCCGGGGACGCAACCGTCATCGCCGCCAACGACCTGGACCGGATCGGGTTTCCCGGTCGGCGCGCGCGACGTGCGTAGTGGCTAGTGGCGCGAGGTAAGGGACAAGATGGCCGGATTCGCCGCTGTGGAGCCGCGTGGAGCCATGCGTCGGCACCGAGTAGAAGATTATCTCCGGCGGCTCCAAGGGCCCTGATTCCACCGCCGTAGCAGAACTGCTACCTTGGTGGGCATGGGCGTGATCCCGCAGAAAGAACTCCGCAACCACGTGGGCGAGGTGCTTCGCCGCGTCGAGTCCGGCGAGGTGTTGACCGTGACCGTCGCCGGCAGGCCGGTAGCGGAGCTGCATCCGGCGTCCCGGCGCCGTTGGGTCAGTGGTCCATCCCTGACGAAGGTCTGGCAGGAGCCCGCACCTCAAACCCTCGAGGCCGACCTGACCCAGCTCGACGCCGGTTTGGCGGACCCCTTCACGTCATGAGAGTCGTCCTCGACACGTCGGTGCTCATCGCGAACGACGCGCCCGTCGACGTCGAAGCCGCCATCAGCGTCGTCTCGCTCACCGAGCTTCACTTCGGTGTCCTGGTAGCCACCGACGACGACGAGCGGGCCCGCCGCACCGTTCGACTGGCCACCGTCGAAGCGGCCTTCGAACCAATCCCGATCACACTTGAGATCGCGCGGACGTGGGGGCGACTGGCCGCCGCGGTACGGCAACGAGGCGGCCAGCCACGGCGCCGCCAGATCGATCTCGCCATCGCCGCGACGGCCGCCGTCGAGCGCGTGCCTCTACTCACCCACAATCTCGCCGACTTCGCGTTGATCAACGATTTGGTCGACGTCCGGCGCCCTCCGACAGCGTCAGCCGGCTGAGCCGATCAGGCGAGCACCGTGTTCTCGGTGCGCCACTTCATCATTCGCGGAGCCACCCAGAACGAGTAGATCCCCAGCGTGATCAGGCACAGCAGGAACCACTTGACCCAGAGACCGAACATGGCGCTACCGCTGCCGACGAACTTGAGTTGGTGACCGTTCAGGTAGGTGTTCTCGGCACGCCAACGCTCCGACATGACGATGGCGTACGGGTAACCGAAGCCGAGCGTGAAGACGATGAGCAGTGCGCCGACGAGTTCGGTGGCGAACCAGGTGCCGGCACCCCCGCGGAACTCGTAGAGCGAGCCGGCGCCGTGCGCCACGGGCCCCCTGACGGGCGCGTACTGCGCGTTGGTAGACAGTGACTGGGTCATGGTGTTCCCCCGATGATGCGAGCGATGAAGGGGCCGGAAGCCCAACGGTAAGGGACGCCTTCACACCTTGACCGGCACCCGGGCCGCCTCCTGTAGCAGCTGGTCGGTGACGATGACCGTCGTCGGGCCCTTCGCGATGTCGAAGGCGACCACGCCGCGGGTCTTGTCCCCCGCCGGCACTTCACCGGATCCGAGCTGGCCGTCCGCCCCGAGGATTGTGTCCGACTTCCGTCCTTGCGCGTCCTTGGCCGCGAAGTAGAGCGGGTTCGACGTCGTCGTGCCCTTCTCCGTCTCCCAGAGCACGTCGAGGACGAGGTAGCCGCCCTTGGTCGGCGCGGGCGCGAACTGGCCGACCGACCCCGTGCTGTACTTCGCCGACACGATGGTGATCCGGGCGACGTTCCCCTTGCCCATGTCCGCGGTGAAGGGCTTGCCGACGACGGGACCGGCCGGTGTGGCATCGGCGGCAGCGGCGGACGACGGTGCGGCAGAGGATACTGCCGAGGAAGCTGCAGCCGTGGAATCGGAGTCCGCCGCCGTCGTGCTGGATCCGCAGGCCGCGAGGCTGCCGGCCAGGGCGAGCCCGGTGGTGACGGTGCCGATGCGGCGCAACGAGCTGCGGGACAGGGTGGTGCGGAACATGGTGATCTCCTGACTGATGGTGTGGCTGGCGCTGTGACTGGTGGTGATGGTGGCGTTCACTGCTTCTCCCAGGACCCGCAGCGCTGGGTGCTGAAGTCCTGGCCGGCGGCGAGGGTGACGACGGGGCGGCCCCCACCCGGGAGGTCGTTCTCGATGATGTCGCCGCCGTTGGACCCGCTGGCGTAGATGCCCCAGTAGCAGGTGCTGCCCACGGCCGCGGTGGTCCGGTACGTGCCCGGCGCGAGGTCGGTCCCGACCGTCCAGGTGCCGTCCGAGACGGTGTTGGCTGCCTTGGTCTGCTCCGTCTTGGTGACGGCGGCCTCGCGTTTCTTGACCGCCGCTTCGGCGTCCTTGACGGTGCCCTCGGCCTTCGCCACGGCGGTCTCCCGGGCCGCGACGTCCGTCTCCCGGCCCGAGATCCCGTTCTCGAGGACCAGGTACTTCTCGCGCTCGGCCGTGTACTTCTCCTGCTCGGCCGCGTAGTCGGTGCGCAGCTGGTCGCGCTCCCCCTCGACGGCCTGCTTGTCCCGGGTGAGGCTCTGGTACGCCTCCGACGTCGTCGGGTCGGCAATGGCGCCGCCGACGACGACGCCGCTCAACAGCGCGGTGACAGCCACGGCACTCGCGATCCACACGGCACGCGACGGACGCCGGCGCGACCGGGTGGCGACGGGCTCGGTCGGCGTCGGGTCGACGCCTTCGGGGTCAGCCGAGTCCGGGTGAGCCAGGTCGGGTCCGGTGGCCGCGTCCGCGTCCTGATGGAGCTCGGCCGGGTCGAGATGGCGGGTTGCGGGGTCGATTGCGCCCGGCTCGGGCGTCTCCGGGTCGTTCGGGCCGGACGTCCACGGGTTCCGGTTCATGGTTCACTCCTGCGATGGGTGCTGATGAGGTCGACGACGGCGGGGCCATCCCCCCTGACGCGTGACCCCGCCGTCCGCGGCACCGTCATCCGGCGTCGCAGGTCAGACGCTAGGAGTCGGCGCGTGTTCAATGGCCGGATCGACCCGATAACCCCTCTTATCGGCGGATCGCGCATTTCGTCGGCGGGGACCGATAGCCTGCCGGTGAGGCAGCGGCCGGGCACGGTGGCGGTGGAAGAGCAAGCCGGTGGGAGCGTCGGCCGGTCGAAGAGCGGAGGGCGGGGATGACGACGGACGGGCGGCTGTGCTTGTCCCTGCCCGACATCGCCGCGCTCACCCGGGTCAAGCGACCGGTCGTGACCGTGTGGCGGACCCGCAGCCGCGGCACCGCCACCCCGTTCCCGACACCGCTGCCGGCCTCGAACGGTGATCAGCAGGAGCGGTTCGACCTCGACGACGTCGTCGCCTGGCTGTCCGCCACCGGCCGCGGCAACAACCCGGCGGCCACCATCGAGGCCGTCCTGCACGCCCGACCGCTCGGCACGGCCGAGGACCGCCGCCGCCACACCGACACCCTGACGGCCCTGCTCGCACTCAGCGCCGCCCTCGGCACTCCCCTGACCGGCCTGACCCGCGCCGACCTGCTCGACGCTGCCGACGCCGAGGACCCCGACGACGCCTGCCTCTACCGGGAGATCGCCGCGCTCGACGGCGGTGTCGGCGGTGGCGCGTCCGGTGACGGCGAGCAGGATGCCGGTGGTGCCCCTGCCGACGTAATTAGTCGTGCCGCCGCTGGCACGGACGGCGACACAGCCAATCGTGTGAACTACTGGACCGATCTGGCCGACCGGACCGCGGATGCTGCCTGGAACGCCGCCGACGCCGTCGAGCTACTGGTCGGCGGCTCGACAGCCGGCGGTTCATCGGCCGGTGGTTCGCTGACCGGCGGCCCCTTGCTCGGTCATTCGCTGCTCGGCGGCTCGCGGCTGACTCCGGTGGCGCATCGGCTGCTCGCCGCACTGGCCGCGGAGCTGGCCCTTCAGCTGACTGCTCGACTGAGCGAGGATGCCGACGAGTTGAGCACCGGGCCGGCCGGGCAACTCAGAGCAGGCTCGACCGGTGATCCACGTACCGGGCCGATCGCGCACGAACTGAAGCCGGTGCTGGTCGATCATTCACCGGGCGGCAGCGACGCGCTGCTCGCCGTCCTGGAGCGGCTCGATGAGGTGATCTACCCGGTCGTGCGCCTGGTCGACGAGAGCGAGGACACCGGCGTCGGCAGCGCCGTCGGTCCCGCCGCCACCGAGGACACCAGCGCCAGTAGCACCGACGGCACGCCCAACGCCGGCGGTGCCGCAGCCACCGCCACCACCGATACCGCAGCCACCGGGCGGCTCACACGCCGTCGACTGTGCGCCCAGCGCCGGCCCTGGGTGTCGTACCGGACCGGTGAGCCGTTACCGACGGCGGCCCTGCACCTGCTGCAGCTGTCCACCAGCACCAGCGCCAGCACCACCGCCGCCACCGACATGCTGGCGGCCGTCGACGCGCTCGCCCTCGAGCTGACCGACGCCGACCGGGCCCTGATCCTCGGACCCGCCGCCGTCCTGACCGACGCCCGGCCGGACGCCGCCGAGACCACCCTGCGCGCCGGCGTCCTGCGCTCGGGCCGGGTGCGCTGCGTGATCCGGCTGCCGGCGGGGCTGCTGCCGGGTCGGCCGCGGGAGGCCCAGGCCCTCTGGGTGCTCGGGCCGGCGTCGTCGTGGCCGGACACGCTCCCCGAGACGGACCAGCGCTACACCCTCGTCGCCGACCTCTCCGCCGGCACCCTGGACGACGTCGTTGTCGGCGATCTGGTCTCCGACATCACCGCGACCCTCGCCGGCGCCGACGGTGACCGCGGCCAGTTCGCCGCTCGCGCCTTCCGGTTCGGCCGGCTGGTGCCGACCCGCACGCTGACCGCCTCCAACGGCGCCCTGGTCGGCGTGGTGACAGGTGCGGAGAAGGAGAAGGGCCCGGCAACGGGCGCCGACAACGGCTCAGGAAGCGGCACGAGGAACGGCGCCACACCGCTCCGGCGCACCACCACCGCATCGCCGGCCGAGCACGCCGTCGCCCTCGAGGCGCTACTGAACGCCGTCGCCGCACCCCTGCCCGGGCTGTCGGGGATCACCGCCACCGCGGTCGCACACGAACCGGTACCGGCCCGGGTGAGCATCGGCGCCGCCATCGACGCCGGCCACCTGCGCTGCCTACCGGGGACAAGATTGAAAGGTGAGACGGAGAGCGACACCGGCACCCCGGTGCTCGGCCCGCCGGAACTGAGTGCCCCGCCACCGGAGACCCGCCACGTCGACCTGCTCGCCTTCACCCGGGACCACCCGGCGGCGCGGCTAACCGAGCCCGGCGACGTCGTCTTCGCCGCTACGCCCCGTCCGGCCGCCGTCGTCGACGTCCACGGTGGCGCCGTCGTCGCCTTCCCCGCCCGGATCCTGCGGATCGACGCCACCGACCCCGGCGGGCTGAGCGCCCACCTGCTCGCCGCGGCCATCAACGCCCAGGAACCCGGGGAACGACGGTGGCGGCAGTGGCGGGTGCCCCGGGTCCCGGAGCCGGAGTCGGCGGCCCTGGCCGCGGCGCTGACCCGCCTGCAGGAGCTGCAACGCCGCACCCGGGAACGCGCCGCCGACCTGCAGCGCCTCGCCGACGACCTGGCCACCGGCGTCGCCGTCGGACGCATTAGCCTGAATCCATCCACCCCCAGCGAACGGAAGCACTGAATGCCGCGCAAGGCCGTCATGGACGCAACTGTCAAAGATGCGTCCACCGTCAAGGAGCTCAAGGACACCCTGTGGAAGGCCGCGGACAAGCTGCGCGGCTCCATGGACGCCTCCCAGTACAAGGACGTGATCCTGGGGCTGGTGTTCCTCAAGTACGTCTCGGACGCGTTCGAGGAGCGGCGGCGGCAGATTCGCGACGAGCTGATCGCAGACGGGGTGAGCGAGGCGCGGGTCGAGGGATTCCTGGACGACGTCGACGAGTACGTCGGGCGCGGGGTGTTCTGGGTGCCCGAGACCGCGCGCTGGGGATATCTGGCGGAGAACGCGAAGGGTCGGCCGGCGCTGGAGGGACAGCCGCCGCAGTCGATCGGGGAGCTGGTCGACGGGGCGATGGAGCACATCATGGGCTCGAACCCGACGCTGGCCGGGACGCTGCCGCGGATCTTCAACCGGGACAACGTGGACCAGCGGCGCCTGGGTGAGCTGATCGACCTGTTCAACTCGGCGCGGTTCACCGGCCAGGGCGGGAGCCGGGCGCGGGACCTGCTCGGGGAGGTCTACGAGTACTTCCTGGAGAAGTTCGCCCGCGCGGAGGGCAAGCGCGGCGGCGAGTTCTACACGCCGGCCAGCGTGGTCCGCGTGCTGGTCGAGGTGCTCGAGCCGACCCGCGGTCGGGTGTACGACCCGTGCTGCGGCTCCGGCGGCATGTTCGTGCAGACGGAGAAGTTCCTGGACGCGCACGAGACGGACCGGACGGCGATCTCCGTGTTCGGTCAGGAACTGAACGAGCGCACGTGGCGGATGGCGAAAATGAACCTCGCCATCCACGGCCTGACGGCGAACCTGGCCTCGCGGTGGGGCGACACGTTCGCGCGGGACCAGCACCCGGACCTGCAGGCCGACTTCGTGATGGCGAACCCGCCGTTCAACATCAAGGACTGGGCCCGGTCCGAGTCGGACCCCCGGTGGGTCTACGGGGTGCCGCCCGCGGGGAACGCGAACTACGCGTGGATGCAGCACATCCTGGCAAAGCTGGCGCCGGGCGGGTCGGCCGGCGTGGTGATGGCAAACGGGTCCATGTCGTCCAACTCCGGCGGTGAGGGCGCGATCCGCGCGCAGCTGGTGGAGGCCGACGTGGTCTCCTGCATGGTCGCGCTGCCGACCCAGCTCTTCCGCTCCACCGGCATCCCGGTGTGCGTGTGGTTCTTCGCGAAGGACAAGACGGCGGGCGAGGGCGGCTCGGTGGACCGGACCGGTCAGGTGCTGTTCATCGACGCCCGGAATCTGGGCCACATGGTGGACCGGGCGGAGCGGTCACTGTCCGACGACGACATCGCCCGGATCGCGGGCACGTATCACGCCTGGCGCGGGTCGCCTTCGGCTGCCGGTGCGGTCTATTCCGACGAGCCCGGCTTCTGCTACTCGGCCTCGCTGGCGGAGATCAAGGCGGCCGACTACGCCCTGACCCCGGGCCGGTACGTCGGTGCGGCAGAAGTGGCCGACGACGGCGAGCCGATCGGGGAGAAGATCGCCCGGTTGATGACGGAGCTGTATGCGCAGTTCGACGAGTCGGAGCGGTTGGCCCGTGTCGTGCGGGAGCAGCTGGGGAGGGTGTCGTGACGGGGCTGAGGACGACTCTCGGCGCCTTAATGCGCGACGGCCACCTGTACTTCAACGATGGTTACCGCACGAAGCGCAGCGAGCACGCGGACGACGGCTTCCGCATCATTCGGGCTGGCGACGTAGCAGACGGATCCATCAGCTTGGATGGATCTGACTTCGTGTCCGCGCAGTTCGTATCGGCCATCGGCGAGAAGGTCGGCGCAGCTGGCGATATCGTCCTCACCACCAAGGGGTCAGTCGGTCGCGTCGGCGTGATGCCTGCGACCAGCGAGCGGGCGGTCTACAGCCCGCAGCTGTGCTTCTTCCGTGTACGAGACCAAGCAGCGATTGACGCAGGGTTTCTGCGTTACTGGTTCCAGAGTGAGGATTTCCTCCGTCAAGCAGCCGACCGCATGAACAACACCGACATGGCGGCCTACATCAACCTGGCTGACATTCGCTCGCTTCAGATCAGCCTTCCGGCTATCAGCGAGCAGCGAGCCATCGCGGAAGTGCTGGGCTCGCTCAACGACAAGATAGCCGCGAATGTGAAGCTGACCCAATCGGCGGACCGTCTCCGCCTGATTCGGTACGGAGCCCTGAAGAAGCCCGACTCACGACCGCTGTCGAGTCTGGCACGGTTTGTGAACGGTAGGGCCTTCACCAAGGGAGCGAGCGGAACGGGACGCGTCGTGGTCCGCATTGCCGAGCTGAACTCCGGAATCGGAGGTTCAACCGTTTTCAGCGACGCTGAGGTCGCGGCCGATCACGAAGCCAACCCTGGCGATCTTCTCTTCGCTTGGTCCGGATCTCTCACGCTTCACCGCTGGTATCGCGATCAAGCGATCGTCAATCAGCACATCTTCAAGGTGGCGGCTGACCAGGGGTATCCACTCTGGCTCGTCGCGGCCGCTATCGATACCCAGATGGAGTATTTTCGTGGCATCGCTGCCGACAAAGCCACCACGATGGGTCATATTCAGCGACGCCATCTCGATGAACTCGTCACCATCCCGTCGGACGAGACCGTCCGGGCGGAGGACGAAGCTATGCACGCGTTGTGGGACGCCGCTCTCTCCGCGGAACGCGAGAACGCCACTCTCGCCGCCACACGCGACGCGCTCCTCCCCCAGCTCATGTCGGGGAAGCTGCACGTCAAGGAGGCCGAGAAGGTGCTGGAGGAAGCGGGCGTATGAACGAGAACCAGGGCGGCGCGGCCGAGCCGAGCGCGGAGATGGCAGCGTCCTTCCCGAGCACGCCGGCTCGGTCGGCCATGCCGTCCTGGTACCCGGAACTCCTCACGTCGGTTGTGCAGCGGGTCTCCTCCGGACAGCGCAGAGCTGTCACCGCGGTCAACCGGGAAGTGCTGGCGACCTACTGGGCCATCGGGCGCGAGATCCTGAACCGTCAGGACCAAGAGGGCTGGGGCACCAGGGTGATCGATCGGCTCGCCGCCGACATTCGTGACCAGTTCCCCGACGCCCGGGGCTTTTCGGCCCGGAACCTGAAGTACATGCGGGCGTTCGCCCAGGCTTGGGATGCGGACGCAATAGTGCAACGCAGCGTTGCACAATTGCCGTGGCGCCACCAGATCGCCCTGATCGAAAAGCTCGACGACACCGAAGCTCGCCTCTGGTACGCCGCGGCCGCCGTCGAGCACGGCTGGTCCCGCGACGTTCTCACTCACCACATCCGGACACGCCTGCGTGAGCGCAGCGGCAAGGCGATCACCAACTTCGCCGCGACCCTGCCACCGTCGGAGTCGGACCTCGCGCAGCAGTCCACGAAGGATCCTTACCTGTTCGACTTCCTCGACCTCACCGACCGGCACAACGAACGGGGACTCGAGAGCCAGCTGGTGGCGCACGTCGAGAAGTTCCTGCTCGAACTCGGGCAAGGATTCGCCTTCGTCGGGCGGCAGGTGCGGCTGGTGGTCGGCGACGACGAGTTCTTCGCCGACCTGCTGTTCTACCACCTGAAGCTGCGCCGCTTCGTGGTCATCGAACTCAAGGCCGTACGGTTCGACCCCGCATTCCTGGGCCAGCTCGGCATGTACATGTCCGCCGTCGACGACCTGCTCGCCCACGACGACGACCAGCCCACGATCGGGCTGCTGCTGTGCGCGTCGAAGAACAACGTCGTCGCCGAGTACGCGCTGCGCGGCTACGCGACGCCGATCGGTGTGGCCGAGTGGACGACCACGCTCACCGAGTCGTTGCCGACCGAGTTCGCCGCCAGCCTGCCGAGCATCGACGAGCTCGAAGCCGAACTGTCCGGTCCATCGGGCACGGATGGCACCGAATGATCCAGGCGGCCCGTTGCTTATCCGCAATACCGCCCGCGTCATTGCACATATGCAATGGACCGGCGAGGCCGTGCCGCGCATCGGCCTGCCAATCGTGCAAGCGTCGCTTGCAACATTGCTCAGGCCGCTCTTCCCGGCAATCTTGCAACGGGCGGTTGCAACATTGGCCTCACGGCGACACGCCCAGCGCATGTGCAACGGTGCGTTGCACAATTCCCACCTCGGCGCTCGCTGCGAGGCGCACGGCCGGCCCTGCACGCCAACCCATCGAACCTCGATGAACCCGCCTACCGACCGCGGCCCTGAGGGAGGCGCCGCTACAGTATGAACCAGGTCTCACTACCCGGGGGAACACCATGAGTCTGCACGCATTTCCCGTCGTCAACGAGGCGGCGTGGGAGAGCGACGCCGTCGAGCACCTGGCCGAACTCGGCTGGGAGCCGCTCACCGGCGAGGCGATCGCCCCCGGCACCGACCAGCGCGACCGCTGGGACGACCCCCTGATCCGGCCCCGGCTGCTGGACGCCATGCGGAGGCTCAACCCGTCCGTGCCGATGCCGTACCTGCAGCAGGCCCTCGCCGAGATCGCCACCCCCACGTCGCAGGACGCGATCACCGAGAACCACCGCATCCACCGCTACCTGGTCGAGGGCTACCGGCTGACCTACCTGGACAGCGACGGCGTCGAGGTCACCCCCACCATCCGGCTGATCGGCGCCCGCCGCGAGGACAACGACTGGCTCGCCGTCAACCAGGTCACCGTCCGCGACCGCGACCACCAACGCCGCTTCGACGTCGTGCTCTACTGCAACGGCATGCCGGTCAGCGTGATCGAACTGAAGGACGCCGGCAGCCTCTACGCCACCGTCGACGCGGCCCACGCCCAGCTGCGCACCTACCTGCGCGAGTTCCCCATGGCGTTCCGGTTCTGCGTCTTCACCCTCGCCACCGACGGGATCACCGCCCGCTACGGCACCCCGTTCACCCCGCTGAACCACTTCTCTCCCTGGAACGTCGACGACGACGGCGCCCGGGTGGAGTCCGCCGTCGACGTCGGCCGCGGGGAGGTTCCGCAGCTGGACACCGCCCTCGACGGGCTCTACGACCAGGACCGGTTCCTGCAGCTGCTGACCGGGTTCACCGCCTTCGCGGAGGGCGCGGACGGGCTGGTCAAGCGGATCGCCAAGCCGCACCAGTTCTTCGCCGTCACCCGCGCCGTCGAGAGCACCGTGCGGGCGGTGCGCACCAACGGCAAGGCCGGCATCGTCTGGCACACCCAGGGCTCGGGGAAGTCGATGGAGATGGAGCTCTACGCCAACGCCGTCGCCCGCCGGCCCGAGCTGAAGAACCCGACCATCGTCGTCGTGACCGACCGGAACGAACTCGACGGGCAGCTCTTCGAGACCTTCGACCACAGCCTGCTGCTGGCCGAGAAGCCCCGGCAGGTGCAGCGCCGCGCCGAGCTGCGGGCCGAGCTGAACAACCGCACCACCGGCGGCATCTACTTCACCACCCTGCAGAAGTTCGGACTCACTCAGGCCGAGCGCGACGCCGGGCTCGAGCACCCCGTGCTCACCGACCGGAGCAACGTCATCGTTATCGTCGACGAGGCGCACCGCTCCCACTACGACGACATCGACGGATACGCCGCGCACCTGAAGCGGGCCCTGCCGAACGCCACCCTGATCGCGTTCACCGGCACCCCGATCTCCTGCGACGAGCGGAACACGCAGGCCGTGTTCGGCGACTACATCGACGTCTACGACCTCACCCGCGCGGTCCAGGACGGCGCGACCGTGCCGGTCTCTTTCGAGCCGCGGCTGATCAAGGTCCGGCTCGCCGAGGGGGTCACGGAGGAGACGCTCGACGACGCCGCCGACGAGGCCACGCTCGGGCTGGACACCACCGAGCGGTCCCGGATGGAGGCCAGCGTCGCGGTGCTGACCGCCGTGTACGGGGCGCCGGAGCGGGTCAGTGCCCTGGCCGCGGATCTGGTGGCCCACTGGGAGGCGCGGCGGACGGCGATGCTGCCGTTTCTCGAGGGTCCGGGCAAGGCGATGGTCGTCGGCGTCACCCGGGAGGTGTGCGCGCGGCTGTATGCGGAAATCGTCAGGCTGCGGCCCGACTGGCACTCCGACGAGCTGGACCGCGGCGTGATCAAGGTGGTCTATTCGGGCAACGCGACCGACCAGCCGCCGGTCTCCGACCACGTGCGGCGGGAATCGGAGAACGCGACCATCAAGCGGCGGCTGAAGGATCCCGACGACGAGCTGCAGCTGGTGATCGTCAAGGACATGATGCTCACCGGGTTCGACGCCCCGCCGCTGCACACGCTGTATCTGGACCGGCCGCTCAAGGGCGCGCTGCTGATGCAGACCCTCGCGCGGGTGAACCGGACGTTCCGCGGCAAGCCTGACGGGCTGCTGGTGGCGTACGCGCCGCTGGCGGAGAACCTGAACAAGGCGCTGGCGGAGTACACGAAGAGCGACCAGGCGAACCGGCCGGTGGGGCGCAACGTCGACGAGGCGGTGGCCCTGGCTCATTCGTTGGTCGGCCAGATCCGGGAGCTGCTGACCGGGCACGACTGGCGGTCTCAGGCGGCCCGGGGTGGGCCGCGGGGGTACATCAACGCGATCCTCGGGGCGGTGAACTACCTGCGGTCACCGTCGACTCCTGGCAACCAGACTTCCTCCTCCTCCTCTGGTTCGGAGACCCTGATGTCGCGGTTCCGGGCATTCACCGGGCAGCTGTCCCGGGCGTGGGCGCTGGCCTGCGGCCGGGAGACGCTCGCGCCACTGCTCGGGGAGATCAAGGCATACGAGCAGATGCGGGTCTGGATGGCCAAGTTCGACGCGCAGGAGCGGCAGGACAGCGGCCAACCGGTGCCGGCCGACATCGCGCGGCTGCTCGCCGGGCTGATCGACGACGCGACGGCGACCGGTGAGGTGCTCGACATCTACGCCGCCGCCGGGCTGCCGAAGCCGTCCTTGGAGGACCTGACGCCAGAGTTCCTGGCCAAGGCGCAGGCGGCCCGGAACCCGTCGCTGGCAATCGAGGCACTGCGGAAGCTGATATCCGAGGAGACCGCGCGGACCACCCGGAACAACACCATCCGGCAGCGGGCGTTCTCGGAGCGGATCACCGAGCTGATGACGAAGTACGCCAACCAGCAGCTCTCCTCGGCGGAGGTGATGGCCGAGATGCTGGAATTGGCCCGGGAAGCGCTGCGCGAGGCGGACCGCGGCAAGCGGTTCACTCCCCCGTTGGCCTCGGATGAGCTGGCCTTCTACGATGCGGTTTCTCAGAACGATTCGGCGGTGGAGCTGCAGGGTGAGGGGGTGCTGGCGGACATCGCCCGAGAACTGGTCACGGTGATGCGCCGGGACGTGCGGACGGACTGGACCGTGCGCGACGACGTCCGGGCGAAGCTACGCTCGTCGATCAAGCGGCTGCTGGCCAAGCACGACTACCCGCCGGACAAGGAGCCGACGGCGATCCTGCTGGTGATGGAGCAAATGGAAGCGATGGCGGCGCGGTGGGGGGAAGTGGCATGAACGCATACCTATCACCACTGCGGGCGCACCAAACACCGAGTGCCTATTTGTTCAGGCCTTTGATGACCTTCTAACCTCGGCCTTTCATGAGGGTGGGTCCGAGGGGGTGTCTGAACGGGGAAAGGTGCTCCTGAACTGGGAAGATGTTGTTACCACACGACATTTTCTACAGATTCAGGGAGCACCCTTCTGGTGAGCAACTCTACCGCCCTGTACCCATCCGTGCGCGTCGATGGCGCAGGTGCCGGGATCGTGTCCGAGGCTGGGGGGCTTCTGCTGACCCGCACTGTCCAGGCCTCGGGTCTCGGTGCGGGGCTGTCCGCCGTGCTCGGACCGTGGCGGAAACCGCTGGCCGTGCATGATCCGGGCAAGATCGTCACCGATCTGGCCCTGTCTCTGGCGATGGGTGGGGACTGCCTTGCCGACGTGGACCGGCTCCGCGCCCAGCCGGCTGTGTTCGGGCCGGTGGCATCGGATCCGACCGTGAGCCGCTTGGTCCGAGCCCTGTCCACGGCGGCGCCGGCGAAGACCCTGAGTGCGATCAACGCCGCCCGCGCCGCGGCCCGGGCCCACGTGTGGTCCCTGGCCGGGAAGCAGTCCCCGATCCACGGTGCGACCGCGGGGGACCCGCTCATCGTGGACCTGGACGCCACCCTCATCACGGCGCACTCGGACAAGGAAGACGCCCGTCCCACCTGGAAGAAGGGCTATGGCTTCCACCCGCTGTGCGCCTTCGTGGACCACGGCGGTGCGGGCACCGGTGAGCCCCTCGCCGTGCTGCTGCGCCCCGGCAACGCCGGGTCGAACACCGCGACGGACCACATCACGGTCACCGGGGACGCGCTGAAGCAGCTGCCGGCCGGGTTCCGGTCGGGGCGGAAGGTCATGGTCCGCACTGACTCGGCCGGGGGCACGCAGGAGTTCGTGCACTGGCTCGCCGCACCCAGGAGGAACCTGGCCTACTCGGTGGGGTTCCCCATCCACGGCGCACTCGACAGGGCCCTGCCGCTCGTCCCGGCTCAGGCGTGGGCGCGGGCCTACAACTCCGACGGGCACGAACGCGACGGGGCCTGGGTCGCCGACGTGACCGGGATGCTGGACCTGTCCGC
>NZ_MRDE01000073.1 GCF_001968835.1 Tersicoccus phoenicis | reverse complement strand
GCGAACGCGCCAGAGCGCTCGCCGACGGTAGCGTCAGACAAGTCGAGGTCTCTCGGATGCAGCGTATAGGAACCTTCATCCTCGGGAGACCTCGACGTCTATCCCGGGACCGCCACGCCAACGCCAACTACACCCTCATCTGGGATGAGCCCATTTCCACAGTGACGGCTACGCGTACTTGTCTCACTGCCAGGGCATCGCCTTCGTGCAGATGCAAACCTTCCGCGACATCAGGAACTACCAGTGCATCCGCAACACCCTGGGCACCGGCCATTCCGGCGCCTACAGCCTCTGGCTGTACTACCCGGACTACGCGTGAGGAGCACCAATGTTAGCGGCCATGTCAGACTGCCCGTAGGCGGCCACGGAAGTGCCCACTGATGGCCAGGAGAACTGCCTGTTGGTGGCCATGAGATCTGCCCACTGCTTGTTTGTGAACCCCCGACCGCTTGAGCGGGGGGAGCCTCTTCCTGGGGTTTG
>NZ_MRDE01000072.1 GCF_001968835.1 Tersicoccus phoenicis | reverse complement strand
ACATACAGTTCGGTTACGAGGGTGTCCAGATCGGCGTCCATGACGAACCTCCCAGTTCGACGAATGGGGTAGCAACGCCGATCTTGGACACCCTCCCTATCTCATGGCACGTCGCCACGCCGTACCCGACCCCTTGGAATAGGTCATCTAGCGGTAGAACCTGGCCAGGAAGGTCGCGACCACCGCGGGACGGTCGCTGCCCTCGACCTCGATCGTCTGGTCGACGGTCAGCTGCACGCCGTCGCCCTTGACCTCCTCGACGGCGGCGATGGTCGAGCTCATCCGGATCCGGGCGCCGACCGGGACGGGGGCGGTGAAGCGCACGCGGTTCAGGCCGTAGTTGACCTTCGTCTTCACGTCGGCCACGTCCATCAACTCGCCCCACAGCGGGATCAGCAGGGAGAGCGTCAGGAAGCCGTGGGCGATGGGGCCACCGAACGGGCCGTCCTTCGCCCGCTCCGGGTCGACATGGATCCACTGGTGGTCGTCGGCGGCGTCGGCGAACGTGTTGACCTGTTCCTGGGTGATGGTGCGCCAGGGGCCGGGCCCAACCGCGGTGCCGACCAGGGACGGCAGCTCGTCGAACGTGTACATCGTCGTCATGGGATGTCCTCTCGAACCAGGGTGTCGGGATGTCAGGGTGCCGGGTGGTCAGTGGGTGAAGGCGCTCAGCCCGGTGATGGCCCGGCCGACGATCAGGGAGTTGATCTCGTGGGTGCCCTCGTAGGAGTAGACGGCCTCCGCGTCGGCGAAGAACCGGGCGACGTCGGTGTCCAGCGTGATGCCGTTGCCGCCGCAGACCTCCCGGGCCAGCGCCACGGACTCGCGCATCCGCGCGGCGCACCAGGACTTGGCCAGGGCCGAGTCCTCGTCGCGGTAGACGCCCGCGTCCTGCTGCACGGACAGACGGGTGAGCAGGCCGAGGCATCCGGTGATGTTGCCCAGGATCCGCGCCAGCTTCTCCTGCACCAGTTGGAAGCCGGCGATGGGCCAGCCGAACTGGGTCCGCTCGGTCGTGTACCGCAGGGCCGCCTCGTAGGCTCCCGCCTGCACGCCGGCCGCGATCCACGCGACGTCGGACCGCATCCGGCGCAGCATCCGGGCGACGTCCTTGAAGGAGGTGCAGCGCTGCAGCCGGAACTCTTCGGCCACGGTCACGTCGGTGAGGGTGATGTGGGCGTTCTGCACCATCCGCAGGGCGGCCTTGTTGGCGATGACGTCCAGGTGTACGCCCGGGGCGTCGGTGCGCACGAGGAAGCCCTTGACCTGCTGGTCCGCAGTGTCGCGGGCGAACACGGCCAGGTACTCGGAGAAGGTTGCGGTGCCGATCCAGCGCTTGGCCCCGTTGAGTACCCAGGTGTCTCCGGTGCGGGTCGCCGTCGTCGTCAGTCCGCCGGCGACGTCGGACCCGTGGTCCGGCTCGGTGAGCGCGAAGACGCCGCGCATCCGCCAGCTGGTGATCTCCCGGTCCCAGCGGGCGACCTGCTCGGGGGAGCCGCCCTCCCGGACCGCGGTGCGGAAGAGGCCTGCCTGACCGGTGTAGTAGGTGGCCAGGGAAGCATCCGTGCGGGCCAGTTCGAAAACGCGGAACGCGTGGTAGAGGCCGCGCGGCTCCACCCCGCTGGCGGTCAGGGAGTGCGGTGCCATCAGGTCCAACTCGTGCAGCGGGGCCATCAGCTGGGTGGGGAACTCCGCCCGGTCCCAGTACTCGGCGAGCAGCGGGTGCGCCTGCTCGTCGAGGACCCGCCGCAGTCCCCACAGGACATCCCGCTCGGCGTCGGTCAGCAGTGATTCGTGGTCGTACGGGTCGCACGCCGCGTAGAGGCGTTCCGTCATGGTCGTCGCCTCCTCACGCGCCGGCCGCGGCACTCCTGCCGGAGGTCAGCCCCAGCAGCCGCACGGCGTTGTTCTTGAGGATCTTCGGGCGTACCTCGTCGGAGAAGGACTGCTGTTCGAACGCGCCGAGCCACTTCTGCGGTGTGATCAGCGGGTAGTCCGTTCCGAACAGCACCTTGTCCTGCAGGATCCCGTTGGCTGCCTTGACGAGCGACTCGGGGAAGTACTTCGGGGACCAGCCGGAGAGGTCGATGTACACGTTGGCCTTGTGGGTGGCGATCGAGTTCGCCTCCTCCTGCCACGGCACCGAGGGGTGTGCCATGATCACCGGCAGGGCCGGGAAGTCCGCCGCGACCGCGTCGAGCAGCAGCGGGTTCGAGTAGGCCAGCTTGATGCCGCCCCCGCCCGGCAGGCCGGCGCCCATGCCGTTCTGGCCGGTGTGGAAGATGCACGGCAGACCGATCCGCTCGAGCGCCGCCCACAGGGCGTGGAACTGCGGGTCCGACGGGTCGAAGCCCTGCAGACTGGGATGGAACTTGAAGCCACGGACGCCGAGTTCGCCGGCCAGGTATTCGGCGCGGGCGATCGCCTCCGCGCCGGTGCGTGGGTCGACGCTGCCGAACGGGATCAGCACGTCGTTGTTCCGGGCGGCGCCGGCGACGAGGTCCTCCACACTGTTCGGCTCGTGCTTCAAGGCGGTGCGGGCGTCGACGGTGAAGACGACGGCGGCCATGCCCCACTCGCGGTAGCGGGCGGCGATGGTGTCGATGTCGGGGCTGCGGTCCTCGGCGTTGAAGTACGCGCTGGAGGCCTCGGTGAGCGCCGCCGGTAGGGACGCGTGTCCGTGGTCGTCGACCTCGACGTGCACGTGCATGTCGATGGCGGTCACCGCGTCCGGATCGACGCCGAGTTCGTATCGGACCGGCGCGGTGCTCTGCGCGCTCACTTGGCGCCCCCCGTCTGCTTCAGGTTCTGCGTCGGCTTCAGGTCCTGCGGCAGTGGCGGTAGCGTCTCGCCGACCGTGGCGAGGTTCCCCTCGGCGATCGTGGGGAACTGTTCGCGCAGCGCGTCGTACGTCCAGCCGCCCTCCCGGTACTCGGTGATGACCGCCGTCGGGTGGGAGAAGATCTGCAGTCGGTCCCCACCGGAACCGATGGCCTGGCCGGTGATGGTCGCGGCCTCGTCGGAGGCGAGGTACGCGACCAGTCCGGCCACATCGTCCGCGGTACCGAAGCCGAGGTCGTGGCGGAAGAAGGACGGCATGGCCTCACCGCGCTCGTCGGCCTCGACGGCGGCGGCGAAGTACGGCACGGTCTTGGTCATGGCGGTGGCGGCGACGGGGATGATGGCGTTGGCGGTGACGCCGGCCTTCTTCATCTCCAGGGCCCAGGTGCGCACCATGCCGACGATGCCGGCCTTCGCTGCGGCGTAGTTGGTCTGCCCGAAGTTGCCGTACTGACCGGTCGGGGAGCCGATCGTGATGATCCGGCCGCCCACGGCGTGCTCCTTGAAGTAGGCGTATGCCTCCCGGACGCAGGTAAAGGTGCCGCGCAGGTGCACGTCGATGACGATGTCGAAGTCCTCGTCGGTCATTTTCAGGATTGACTTGTCGCGCAGCACGCCGGCGTTGGTGACGAGGATGTCGAGGCCGCCGAAGGTGTCGACGGCGGTGCGCACGAGCTGGCGCGCCGTCTCGGTGCTGCCGACCGGGGCGACGACGGCGACGGCGCTGCCACCGGCACCGGTGATGGTCGCGACGGCTGCGTCGGCCACGTCCTGATGCACGTCGTTGATCACGACGTTGGCGCCCTGGCGGGCGAGCTCGGCGGCATAGGCGAGGCCCAGGCCCTGGCCCGAGCCGGTGACGATGGCGGTCTTGCCCTGCAGGCTCATGCGATCCTCCGGTGCGTCTGCGTGCACGGTCCACCGGGATGCGGTGAGACCCTTGTCACATTCCATGAGAATATGGATCATTGAAAATGTCAACGATTGATCTTCTTCATTTCCTCGGGAGGGCATGTGACCGTCGGAGACACCGTGGGGACGAGGCCGTCCCGGCTCGCGCAGGCAGCGATCGCCGACGACATCGGTCTGCTGCTCGCGAAGCTGCACGCCGCCGGATCCGTCCTCAACAACCGGGCGCTGGCCGCCGTCGACCTGCGCGAGCGGTCCTACTCGGTGCTGCGGCTGGCCTGCAGCGGGCTGGAGCCGACGCAGCGGGAGCTCGCCGAGTTCCTGAGCCTGGACCCGAGCCAGATCGTCGCGCTGGTCGACGGGCTCGAGCAGCGCGGCCTCGTGGTCCGGGAGCAGGGTCGCACCGACCGGCGGCAGAAGATCGTCCTCGCCACCCCGGCCGGCGAGCGAATCCACGCGCAGGCCGCGGCGGCCGTCCGGGCGTGTGAACGCGAGCAACTGGCCGGCCTGGACGACGACGACGCGGCGACGCTGCGGGCGCTGCTGCGTCGCGCGTTGTGGGGTTGATCCGCACGCTGCGTGTATCCCGCCACCCTCTGCCATGAGCATTTGACGGTGCATCGGATGAAGCGGCGGCGGAACCGCCGCCCGCGCAATGATTCCAGGGTCGGGACAAACGGCGCACATCTTGCGGACCTGAGTCACAGATCCCGGGTATCATCGCTGACGTGGGAGGGCGTTGGTTTCAACGATTCGTGGGGCTCATCATCCTGGGTGCGGTCGGTTTCGCGGCGGCACTGCTCTGGTGGGGGGTGGCGGCGAACGTGCCCGCGCGCCTGTGGGAGCCGGTACAGCTGAGCATCGCCGGGGTGTGGAGCGTCTTCTACGACGCGAACCTGCCGGACCTGCGGGTACTCGCGATAGCGGGGGCGCTGGCCCTGTTCCTGGGCGCTGGCATCGCCCTGGTGGAGCGTCGGGTGGCCACCCTGTACCGCCGGTCCCCGCCGCACCTGGTATCCCGACCCCTCGCCCCACGCGTCATCATGAACGCCACCCGCGGCGTGTTCGCCGGCCCGGTGACGATCACCGTGCTGATCCCTGCGCACAACGAGCAGGTCACGTTGCCGGGCACCCTCGCGTCCCTGCGGGAACAGGACCGGCGGCCCGACCGGATCGTCGTCGTCGCCGACAACTGCACCGACCGCACGGCGGAGCTTGCCCGTGCGGGCGGAGCCGAGGTGTACGAGACCGTCGGGAACACGGAGAAGAAGGGGGGAGCGCTCAACCAGGTGCTCCGCACCCTGCTACCGGATCACAGGGACAACGACGTCGTGATGGTGATGGACGCCGACACGACGCTCGACGACGGATTTCTGGCCGCCGCGGAGAAGGCTTTCGAGGGGGACCGGGCGCTGATGGCCGTCGGGGGACTGTTCTACGGCGAGGAGGGGCACGGCCTGATCGGCCAGTTCCAGCGCAACGAGTACGTGCGCTACAGCCGCGAGATCGCTCGCCGTCGTGGTCGTGTCTTCGTGCTCACCGGCACGGCATCGATCTTCCGCCCGGTGGCGTTGCGCACCATCGCCGCCCTCCGCGGCACCCAGATCCCGGGTCGGCCGGGCGACGTGTACGACACCGCGGCTCTGACCGAGGACAACGAACTGACGCTCGCCCTCAAGTCGTTGGGCGGACTGATGATCTCGCCGCCGGGCTGCACCGTAGTGACCGAGTTGATGCCGACATGGCACACCCTGTGGGCGCAGCGGCTGCGGTGGGAGCGCGGCGCGCTGGAGAACCTCGGTGCCTACGGCGTCACGCCGCAGACCTTTCGTTACTGGGCGCAGCAGCTCGGCATCGGCTACAGCGTGATCGGTCTGAGCACCTACCTGCTGCTCATCGCCGTCATGCTGGCCTCGATGGATACCTGGATCTGGTTCCCGTTCTGGCTCGGCGTGGGCGTGCTCTTCGCGATCGAACGCGTGGTCACCGCGTGGAAGGGCGGCTGGCGGGCTCGGCTGCTGGCCCTGACGATCTTCCCCGAACTGTTCTTCGACCTGTTCCTCGACGTCGTCTTCGTCAAGGGCATCCTCGACATCACCCGGGGCCGCCGGGCCACCTGGAGCCATCTGACGCGCACTGAGACCCCGGCACCGGCGGCCCGCCCGTGAACGCGCTCGCCCTCGCCGCTGCCTTCGTCCCCCGGGGGATCCTGCTGCCCGAATCGGTGCTCTACGGCCACGCCTTCGCGGTGCTGTCGACCTTTGTGGCCATCAACACCGTCATGTACGCGGTGCTGACCATCGTCAAGATCTTGCCCGGTGTCCGCCTGCCCCGGCGTCGCAGCGGGCGCCGCCTGCGCAAGGAGACCAGGAGCATCTACCCTGACGGGCCGCTCTGACCCCAGGGTTGCGAGGGCCGAGGCGCTCGGCCCGCAACGGAGGATGACGCCGGGTGTCGGTACTCCCACGTGCGTCCGACCGGTCGGTACGCTGGAGTGTCACGTCAGGAGGCATCATGCGCTACGCCGAGTCCGTGCTGGACACCATCGGCAATACCCCGCTCGTCAAACTCAGCCGCGTCACCGAGGGCATCGCCGCCACGGTCCTGGCGAAGGTCGAGTTCTTCAACCCCGGCGGTTCGGTCAAGGACCGGATCGCCGCCGCGATGATCGACGCGGCGGAGAAGTCCGGCGAGCTCAAGCCCGGCGGCACGATCGTCGAACCCACCAGCGGCAACACCGGCGTCGGGCTGGCGCTCGTCGCCCAGCAGCGCGGCTACCGCTGCATCTTCGTCTGCCCGGACAAGGTCGCCGAGGACAAGCGCGCGACGCTGCGCGCCTACGGTGCCGAGGTCGTCGTCACCCCGACCGCGGTCCCGGCGGACAGCCCCGACTCCTACTACGGCGTCTCCGACCGGATCGTCGCCGAGACGCCCGGCGCCTACAAGCCGAACCAGTTCTTCAACCAGAACGGCCCGGGCGCCCATTACGCCAGCACCGGACCGGAGATCTGGCGGGACACCGAGGGGGCGGTCACCCACTTCGTGGCCGGCATCGGCACCGGCGGGACCATCAGCGGCACCTCCCGGTTCCTGAAGGAGGCCTCGGACGGCAACGTGCGGGTGATCGGTGCCGACCCCGTGGGGTCGGTCTACTCCGGAGGCACCGGTCGGCCCTATCTGGTGGAGGGCGTCGGCGAGGACATGTGGCCGGGCGCCTACAACCCGGGTCTGGTCGACGAGGTCATCGCCGTCGACGACGCCGAGTCCTTTGCCATGACCCGGCGGCTCGCCCGGGAGGAGGGCCTGCTGGTCGGCGGCTCCTCCGGCATGGCGGTCGCGGCGGCGCTACGGGCCGGGAAGGACCTGCCGGCCGACGCCGTCGTCGTCGTGCTGCTGCCGGATTCCGGCCGCGGCTACCTGCAGAAGGTCTACTCGGACGCGTGGATGCGTTCGCTCGGTTTCGCGGGCCCGGACGGCGACACGACGGTCCGCGAGGTGCTGGCCGGGAAGGACGGCGGCCTGCCGGCGCTGGTGCACGCACACCCGTCCGACACGGTGCACGACGCGATCGAGATCATGCACGAGTACGGCGTCAGCCAGCTGCCCGTGCTCTCGACCGAGCCGCCTGTCATGCTCGGCGAGGTAGCGGGATCGCTGGACGAAAGGTCCCTGCTCGACGCCGTGTTCACCGGCGCCGCCCGGCTCGCCGACCCGGTGAGCCGGCACCAGGGCGCCGGCCTGCCCCACATCGGCATCCACGAGGACATCGACGCCCTGCAGCTGCGGCTGCGGGACGCGGACGCCCTGCTCGTCCTCGAGGAGGCCAAGCCGGTGGGTGTGATCACCCGCAGCGACCTGTTGGCGTTCTACGCGAAGGAGGCATGACGTGTCCGGTTTCTCCACCCGCGCCATCCACGATGGCCAGGTTCCCGACTCGCGCACCGGCGCGGTGATCCCCCCGATCTTCATGACGTCCACGTTCGTCCAGGACGGCGTCGGCGGGCTGCGTGAGGGCTACGAGTACTCGCGGTCCGGCAACCCCAGCCGCGACGGGCTGCAGACCCAGCTCGCCAGCCTCGAGGGCGGCGCCCGCGGGTTCACGTTCGGTTCCGGTCTCGCCGCCGAGGACGCCCTGGTCCGCGCCGTGCTCAAGCCCGGCGACCACCTGTTGATGGGCAACGACGTGTACGGCGGCTCCCACCGGCTGATGAATCGGATCTGGGCGCCCTGGGGCATCGAGCTGTCCACCGTGGACGTCGCCGATCTCGACGCCGTGCGCGCCGCGATCCGACCGAGGACGCGGATGCTGTGGGTCGAGACGCCGTCGAATCCGTTGATGACGATCTCCGACATCGCCGCCCTCGCGCGGATCGGGCACGAGGCCGGCGCCGTCGTCGTCGCGGATAACACGTTCGCCACCCCCGCGCTGCAACAGCCGCTCGGCCTCGGCGCCGACGTCGTCGTGCACTCGACCACGAAGTACATCGGCGGGCACTCGGACGTGGTCGGGGGCGCCCTGATCACCGCCGACGACGCCGAGCTCGCCGAGCAGATCGGGTTCCTGCAGTTTGCCGTCGGCGCGATCAACTCCCCGATGGACGCGTGGCTGACCTCGCGGTCGCTGAAGACGCTGGATGTGCGGATGGAACGGCACTCGACCAACGCGCAGCGGGTTGCCGACGCCCTGGCGGGCAACCCGGCCGTCTCGCGGGTGTTCTACCCCGGCCTGCCGGACCACCCGGGCCACGAGCTCGCGGCCCGGCAGATGTCCCGGTTCGGCGGCATGGTCTCGATCCGGCTGGCCGGCGGCCCCGAGGCGGCGCTCGCGCTGGCCCGGCACACCGAGCTGTTCGCCCTGGCCGAGTCCCTCGGCGGGGTGGAGAGCCTGATCTGCTACCCCGCCGAGATGACGCACGCCTCGGTCAAGGGCACCGAGCTGGCCGTCCCCGAGGATCTGCTGCGGCTGTCCGTAGGCCTGGAGGACGCCGACGACCTGGTGGCCGACCTCGAGCAGGCGTTCGCCGCGATCGGTTGAGCCCGACCCAGAACGACGGAGTGACCGCCATGACCTCCGTCATTGCCGGCCACGCGGGAATTTCGACCTCCCGCCGTCGCCTGTACCAGATGTGATGGACACGATCGAGACCCCAGAGCCGACCACTCCCGCACAGCGGACTGCCCTCGTCGTCGGCGCGAGCGGCATCACCGGGTCCGCGCTCGTCGACCGACTCCGGGACGCCGGGTGGGAGGTTCTCGCGCTGTCCCGCCGGGCCTCGTCATCGGCCGGTGTCCGCGGCATCGCCGCCGACCTGCGGGACCCGGAGAGCCTGCGTACCGCGCTCGCGGACGAGCGGCCCACCCACGTGTTCTTCACGGCGTGGCAGCGGATGCCGACCGAGGTCGAGAACATCGCCGTCAACGGCGGCATGGTGTGCGATCTGCTCGCCGCCTTGTCCCACGCGCCGCTGCGGCACGTGGCGCTGGTGACCGGGCTCAAGCACTACCTCGGGCCGTTCGAGGCCTACGGCGAAGGCCGGATGCCGGACACCCCCTTCCACGAGGAGGAGCCGCGACACGAGACCCCGAACTTCTACTACGCCCAGGAGGACGAGCTGTTCGCCGCGGCCGAGCGACAGGGCTTCACCTGGTCGGTGCACCGCTCTCACACCGTGATCGGCTACGCGGTGGGTAATGCGATGAACATGGGTCTGACGATCGCCGTGCAGGCAACGCTCGCGAAGGAACTCGGCCTGCCGTTCGTCTTCCCCGGCAGCGCGACCCAGTGGAACGGGCTGACCGACATGACCGACGCCGGTGTCCTCGCCGAGCAGATGGTCTGGGCGGCGACCGATCCGGCTGGTGCCGACGAGGCGTTCAACATCGTCAACGGTGACGTGTTCCGGTGGCGGTGGATGTGGCCGCGACTCGCCGCCCACCTCGGGGTCCCGCCGGAGCAGGTCGTCGGCTTCGAGGGCGCTCCCCGCCCACTCGAGCAGCAGATGGCCGAGCATGAAGCGGCGTGGCCGGGGATCGCACAGAAGCATGGCCTCGTCGAGCCTGACATCAGCCGACTCGCCTCGTGGTGGCATACCGACGCGGACCTCGGCCGCGACATCGAGGTCGTCACCGACATGGGCAAGAGCCGGGCCGCCGGGTTCACCGGCTACCGTCGCACCGAGCAGGCCTTCGCCGAGCTGTTCGTCCGCTACCGCGCCGACCGGCTGATCCCCTGACCGGTGATCGCCGACGCATCGGCCCGGTGATACTGGCTGCATGAGACCGACGATGCCGGGCGCCTTCTCCCGGTCCGAGGGCGAGCGGGCCGGAACGCACCTGCTCGTGATGCTGCACGGCTACGGCACGGGCGAGGAGCGGATGGAGTCCCTCTTCGCCACGCTGCCGGCCGGGTTCACGGCCGCCGCTCCCCGGGGCAGCCTGGACGTCGGTGACGACGTCGGCTGGTACCTGCTCGACCCGGGCCTGCGCACCGAACAGGGAACGGTGATCGCGGCCGCGTCCGGGGTTCTCGCCTGGTTGGACGGCGTGCTGGCCACGGGTCCGTTCCGCAGTGTCAGCCTGTTCGGCTTCTCCCAGGGCATGGCGATGGCCACCATGCTGCTGCGGCTGCGCCCGGACGGGTTTCGCTGCGTGACCGGGATCGGCGGCTTCGTCCCCGACGTCGAGCTGCTCGCGGTGACCGAACCGCTGCCGGTCCGGGTGCCGTACCTGTGGCAGCGGGGCACGGCCGACCACATGATCCACCCGGGCGCCGTGCAGGACACGCAGGAGTGGCTGACCGCGAACACGGCCCTCACCCGGCGCGAGTTCTCCGACGTCGGGCACGTGATCACCCCGGCGATGATGGTCGAGACCGACATCTTCCTGCGTGAACACGTCCTCGACGACGGGTGAGACCCTCAGAGCCAGCGTGGTGCGGCGGCGGCGGGCGAGCCGTCGGCGAGTGTCACACCCGACTCCTCCCCGGCCGGCACCCGACCGGAGGCCCAGCGGACCAGGTCCGCGAGGGAACCGCGGACCTCGACCCCGGCGGGATCGTCGATGACGCCGACCCGACCACCGTCGGCTGACCCCGATCCGGCTGACCCCGCTCCGGCTGAGCCCGCGTCGGCGCCTGCATCCGACCCGTCCGTCACCGTCGGCGTGAACGCCTCACCGCGCTTGGCCCAGGCACCGGCGATCTCCGGCAACAACCGGCGCAGCACCTCGACCGGGACGTCGGTGAACCGGGCGCCGTTGTCCAGATCGATGGCATGCAGCCACACCTCGCGGGTGCGCATCCACACCGTCTCCGAGGCCGGGACGGTGCGGCCCTGCGCGGTGCGCACCTCGGCGACCCACTTCTCGTCGGGCAGGTCGCGCCACTCCACGGACAGGTGCACCGCGGAGTGGTCGAACAGGTTCAGCAGGGCGATCGGCTGCAGCGTGGCGCCGAACTCGATCTCCCGGTTGCGGTACGCCGTGTCCGGGTACATCGGGGTCTCCACCCCGCTCGCCGCCCACTCCACCAACCGGGAGATCGCCCGCGCGTTGTATCCCACGTGGGCGATCAGGTGCCGGCGGCTCCAGCCGGGCAGCAGGGACGGCTCGTCCATGTCCGCGTACGAGAGCTCCCCGAGTTTCCGGGCGAAGAATGCCGTGCCCCGGCGGGCGGTCAGCAACTCGCCGCGGACCTTCTCGTCCGTGACCAGGTCGTGGCGGGCGACCACGCTCAGACCCCCAGCGCGGCGGGCACCTGCGCGCGGGCCACGTTGACCAGCTCGCCGATGCCCTCGATCCGCGTCTTCACGGTCTGACCGTCGGTGATGTACACCTCGGGTGTGCGGGCGCGGCCCACGCCACCGGTCGTGCCGGTGAGGATGAGGTCGCCCGGATTGAGCGTGATGATCTGTGAGATGTAGGAGACGAGGAACTCGGGCCCGTGCACCAGGTCGCCGATCGAGCCGACCTGCATCTGCTGCCCGTCGATCTCGGTGGTGATCGCCGCGTCCTTCGCCAGTTCGTCCGGGGTGACGACGACGGGGCCGACCGGGGTGGAGGCCTCCCACATCTTGCCCTGCAGCCACTCCTTGGTGCGGAACTGGTAGGTCCGCATCGAGATGTCGTTCGCCACGGTGTAGCCCGCGATGTACTGGCCGGCTTCTGCTTCGGACACCCGGCGCGCGGTCCTGCCGATGACGACGGTCAGCTCGGCTTCCCAGTCGATGGCCGGGTCGGCCTCGGGCAGCTCGACGTCGTCGTAGGGGCCGGTGAGCGTCTCGGCGAACTTCGCGAACAGCGTCGGGTACTCGGGCAGATCCCGGCCCATCTCCGTGATGTGCGAGGCGTAGTTCAGGCCGACGCACAGCACCTTGGACGGGTTCGGGACGACGGGGGCCAGATCGGCGCCGTCGATCGGGTGCTTCGCACCCTCGGCGGCGGCGGCGATCCCGCGCCAGTCGGGCCGGGCGAACAGCTGCCCGAGGTCGGCGTACCCGTCGATCTCGACGAACGCGTCCCCGTCCTGCCGAACGGCAACAGTACTGACGGCGACGGTCCGCCCGGCGGTCGCTCCGGATGTCGTGCGCAGGGTGGCAAGCCTCACTTGGTCTCTCCCTCGATGTAGGTGCGATTGAAGGCGAGGCGCTCGTAGATGGGCGCATCGCCGAACGTGAAGAGGTCGAAGTCGGTCTCGGCCTCGATGGACCAGGCGGCCCAGGACGGGACGACGACCATGTCGCCCTTCTCCACCCGGTGGGTGGTGCCGTCGAGCACGAAGGAGCCGACGCCCTCGAAGATCTGGTAGACCGACGAGCCGACCTGGCGGACGGTGCGGGTCTGCACGCCCGCGCGCAGGCGGTGGAACTCGGCGCGGATCGTGGGCATGACGTCGCCGCCGGTGGTCGGGTTGGTGAAACGGACCGCGGCGTGGCCCTGACCCACGGTGGCCGGGTACCCCTCGTCCTCGAGGGCGAGCTGCTCGGTCAGGGCACGATCGGTGTACTCCCACCGGTAGGCACCGATGGGGGAGTTGGTGGTGTTCTGCAGACCCGAGAGCGGGCGCAGCCCCGGGTGGCACCAGAGCCGTTCGGACCGGGAGATGTCCGGGGTGGCTTCGTCGGTCACGCGTTCGGTGCCGAACTCGAAGAAGCCGGCGTCCATGCCGTGCACGAACGGGATGTCCAGACCGTCGATCCACGCCATCGGCTGGTCCGTCTCGTTGTGGTGACCGTGGAAGTTCCAGCCCGGGGTGAGCAGGAAGTCACCCCGGGACATCCGCACCGGGTCGCCGTTGACGACGGTCCACACGCCCTCGCCCTCGACGACGAAGCGGAAGGCGTTCTGGGAGTGCCGGTGCTCGGGAGCCACCTCGTGACCACCCAGGTACTGGATCGCGGCCCAGAGGGTGGGCGTCGCGTACGGCAGGCCGTTCAGACCCGGGTTGGCCAGGGCGATCGCGCGCCGCTCGCCACCGCGGCCGACCGGAACCAGGTCCCCGGCGCGGGCGGCGAGCGGCAGCAGGGTGTTCCAGCGCCACACGTGCGGGACGGCGGCCGGACTCGGTGTCATCGGCATCAGCTCGTCGATCTGGGTCCACAGCGGGATCATGTTCTCGTCCCGCATCATGGCGTACATCTGCTCGAGCTCGGCCGCTTCCTCGGGCGTCGGCTCGGCCGCGACCATGGCGTTCGTCGTGCTCTCGTGCGTCGTGGTCTCGTCGAAGACGGACATGCTGACCTCCTGCTGGATGACGGGGGGGGGGACGCGTCGGCGGTGTTCGCCGGTTCCCCGGTGCCCGGGGTGACCCTCCACATTCCTGTGGTACGGGTCACGCGAGCCTGTGAACGACTCTAGAGCCGTCCACGCGGGCCGGGAAATCGATTCTGCCATCCGGAATCTGGTCCGGTGCGGATCAGTCGTCGGTATCCAGGTCCGCCAGTTCCTCCTCGATCTGCCGCCGCCGGTCGAACAGCACGGCGCGGACCGAGCGCGCCGACAGCCGCTCGTACCGGAACGTCGGCGCGGAGAGGCTCAACGACGCCACCGCACGCCCGTCGGCGCTACGGAGGGCGACGCCGAGGGCGCTCACCCCGCTCTCGGTGGCATCGATGTTGGCGGCGAAGCCTTGCTGCCGGATCTGCGCCAGCTCGCGCAGCAGGTCCTCCAGGCCGGCTTCGTCGAGGGCGTCCCCGCTCGTCTCCGCTCCCGGGGAGGTGAAGAGCCGGCGCACCGCGTCGTCGTCGAGCTCGGCCAGCAGCACCTTTCCGCCCGAGGTGCGATGGGCCGGCAGCACCGCGCCACGGCGGTCGCCCACCCGCAGCACGTTCGACGACTCCACCGTGAAGAGGAAGCGGGACTTCGTCCCCACGCGCACGCTGAGGTTGACCGTTTCCCCGGTGTCCGCGCACAGTGCCTCCATCTGCGGCGCGCACAGGGAACGGAGCTGCCGGTTCCGGCTGCTGGTGACCGGACCCACGCCCAGGGCGGGACCGGGCTGGTAGCGCCGGTCCTCGTCCTGCACGGCGAACCCGCGGTAGACCAGCATGGCCATCAGCCGGTGGGCCGTCGACGGCGCGATCCCCAGTTCCTCGGCGGCGTCCTTGAGCCGGAGCCTCCCGGTGTCGCGCAGCAACTGCAGCAGGCGCAGCGTGTTGTCCACGGACGTGAGTGCATACGCGGGACGGGTCTGCAGCGGTGAATTCTGCACACCAGAATGTTATGCCCATCTCATCGATGTGACCTCCACCATGGAGCCCATGCCCCCTTCTTCTCCTGCGCCGACGACGATGTCGGACGCCCCAACGTCGCGGTTGCTTCCCCCGCGCACCCTGATCGCCGTCGTCGTGTGCTGGCTGCTCGTCGTCTTCGACGGGTACGACCTCATCGTGTACGGCACCGTGCAGAACGAGCTGATCACGACGACGGGCTGGGGTCTGAACCCCGCCACCGCCGGCACCATCGGCTCCCTCGCCTTCGTCGGCATGATGATCGGCGCCATCTTCGCCGGTCGAATGTCGGACACCTGGGGGCGCAAACGCACCGTGCTCGGATGCGCGCTGGTGTTCTCCCTCTTCACCGTGCTCTGCGCGTTCGCGCCGAATGCCCCCGTCTTCGGCATCCTGCGGCTGCTCGCCGGCATCGGCCTCGGTGGGCTGGTGCCGACGGCCAACGCCCTCGCCGCCGAGTTGATCCCGCCGCGGTGGCGGTCCATGACGGCCACCCTGATGATGTCGGGCGTGCCGATCGGGGGCAGCGTCGCGGCCCTGACGGGGCTCGCGCTCATCCCTACCCTCGGCTGGCCGTCGATGTTCCTGATCGCCGTGGTCGCCCTGGTGATCCTGGTCCCGATCGGCTTCGCCGTACTGCCGGAGACGCTGCCCTCGGCCGACCGTCGCGCCGCCGCGGCCGCGGGTGTCCCGGAGCGGAACGCGCCCGGCTTCGGTCACCTGCTGCGGGCGCCGTATCTGAAGATGAGCATCCTGTTCGCGGTGGCCACCCTGTTCACCCTCTTCGCCTGGTACGGCCTCGGTACCCAGCTGCCCAAGATCATGGCCTCCACCGGCTTCGACCTGGGGCCGGCCCTGCTGTTCACCCTCGCCCTGAACCTCGGCGCCGTCGCGGGCTCTCTGCTGACGGCCTGGGCGGGTGATCGCTTCGGCTCGGTGCCCACCGCCATCGTCGCCGCCCTGCTGGCCGGTGTCGCCCTGATCCTGTTGCTGACGCACCCGGCCTCCACCGGGATCGTCTACCTGTTGCTGGTGCTCGCCGGCATCGGCACCCACGGCACGCAATGCCTGATCATCGCGGCCATCGCCAGCCGGTACCCGGACCGGCTGCGCGGCACGGCACTGGGCTGGGCGCTCGGCGTCGGCCGCATCGGCGCGGTCCTCGCCCCGCAGATCTCGGGTCTGCTGCTGGCCACCAGGGGACTGGACCCGGCGGTCAACTTCCTGGTCTTCGGCCTTGCGGCGCTCGTCGCGGCCGTCCTGCTGCTGGGCGTACGCCGTCACCCCGTGCGCAGCACGGGGGGTATCAGCGGCACGGAGAACACTGCGAACGTCGAAGAGACCGGTACCGCGAGGAACCCTGCACTGGAGGTCAAGTGAGTATGGACAACACCACCACCACGAACACCGAGGTCCTGGTCGTCGGGGGCGGCATCGGCGGTCTCGCCGCCGCCCTGGCGATGAAACGCAACGGTGCGGACGTCACCCTCGTCGAACGGGCGCCGGAGTTCGGTGAGGTCGGTGCGGGGCTGCAGCTGGCCCCGAACGCCACCCGCGTACTGCGTGACTGGGGGCTGCTGGAGAAGGTGCTCGACGTCGGCGTGGCGCCGAAGCACATCGTCTTCCGGGATGCCGTCACCGGCGCCGAACTGCTGCGCCAGAACGTCCAGGGTCGGTTCGCCGAGCGGTACGGCGCCCCGTACGTCGTCGTGCACCGGACCGATCTGCACCGGATCATCCTCGACGCGGCGGCGGAGGCCGGCGTCACCCTGCTCAACGACGCCGAGGTCACCGGGACCGTGACCGTCGGCTCGCGGGTCTGCGCGACGATCCGGGACGGCCGCACCTTCGAGGCCGACGTGGCGCTCGCCGCGGACGGTCTGCACTCGGCGCTCCGCGCGCAGATCGCCGACGACAAACCGATCCCGTCCGGATACGTGGCCTTCCGCGGCGCGCTGCCGGTCTCCGAGGTGAAGTACCAGTCGGACATGGAGGACGTCGTCATCTGGCTCGGACCACACTGCCACCTCGTGCAGTACCCGCTGCGCAAGGGCGAGATGTTCAACACCGTCGCCGTGTTCCGGTCCCCGGCGTTCCTGCGGGGCGAGCAGATGTGGGGCAGCGAGGACGAACTGGAGGAGGCCTACCAGGACTGTGTGCCCGAGGTGCGTTCCGCTCTGGCGAACCTCTGGCGGGTGCGGAGCTGGCCGATGTTCGACCGGGTGCCCATCCCCGACTGGATCGACGGGCGCACCGCCCTGCTGGGCGACTCTGCGCACCCGATGTTGCAGTACCTCGCGCAGGGCGCCTGCCAGGCCCTGGAGGATGCCCGCACACTCGAGCGGATCACGTCCGACACGGTGTTCGCCGGTGGTTCCGTCGACAATGCGCAGTGGGACGAGGCGCTGTCCCGGTTCAACCGGGTTCGTGCCCCCCGCACCGCCCGGGTACAGCGGACCGCCCGCGTCTGGGGCGAGTCGTGGCACGTCAGCGAGCCGGTCGAGAAGCTTCTGCGCGACATGCTCTTCGCCTCCGCGGTCGGCGACGTGTACCGCTTCACCGACTGGGCCTATGCGGTGGAGGCGACCGACGCCCTGGAGGCCGCGGCCGGGCCGAGCGCCGCGGTCGAGAAGATCGCCGCCCGCACCGATGACAACGCTCCCGGCGGCGGGGCCGGCATCGTCGGCACCGCCCCGACGGTTCAGCCGCGGGAGGAGCTGACCCACAAGGTGGCCGTCTGATCGGTCGGCCGGGTGCGGCGAACGGGGCCCGCGCAGTGCGCCCGTACGGGACCCGTTCCCGTCCGCGGTCCGTCCCGGGCGGGACGGAGGGGGAGATCCTCAGTCCACTGAGTACAGTGGACGGAGCATTCGTCCGCGACCCAGGAGGAACCATGGCGGATCGACCGGCCAACCCCGCAATGAGGTTCGCCTCCAAGGCGGCCTTCGACGACGAGGGCAACCCGAAGCCAGGACTGACCAAGGTGCTCAACCGCGCAATGGACGTCAATCGTCCCCTCGTGCTCGCCAACCTCAAGCGGCTGCGCCGCAAGCACCCCGACGCGAGCGCGAAGAAGCTCGCCCGAACCCTCGAGCGCAACTACCTGGCGGCCGTGACCGTCGGTGGCGGAGGGATCGGCGCCACGGCGGTGGTCCCGGGGATCGGCACCGTCGCCTCGCTCGGCCTGTCCGCGGTCGCGACCGGCGCCTTTCTGGAAGCCAGTGCGTTCTACGCCCAGTCGATCGCCGAGCTGCACGGCGTGCATGCCAAGGACCCCGAGAAGACCAAGGCCATGGTGATGGCCATCATGCTCGGCGAGGAGGGCAACCAGCTGATGCAGTCGTTCGCGGCGCAATCGGCAGGCCGCGGGGCCGGCCCCAACCCCCGCTGGGGACTGGTCCTCGGCCGCGGCACGTCGGACACCATCACGAAGACCATCGTGTCGAGCATCCGACGCCGGTTCATCAAGCGGTATCTGCTGCGCAGCGGCGGCGCCGTCCTCGGCCGCGCCCTCCCGTTCGGGGTCGGCGCGGTGGTCGGCGGTGGTGCCAACCTGGCGATGGGCCGCGCGGTGATCAAGGCCACCCAGGAGGCTTTCGGGGAGGTTCCGGACACCCTGCCGGGGGAACTCGTCGCTGACCTGCAACGCGTCGAGCTGTCATCGACGCCCCCGTCGGCTGATCCGTCTACGCCGTCGACCGCGGGCGGCGGGACCGGGCCCACCGCGGGGGACACGGGTTCCGACCGGTGACCACGGCCCTGGTCACCGGGGCCTCCGCCGGCCTCGGGACGGAGTTCACGCGGCAACTGGCCGCCGCCGGGCACGACGTCGTCCTGGTCGCCCGGGACGCCGAGCGGCTCGCCGCCCTGGCCGACGAGCTGCACCGGGACCACGGGGTGCGCACGGAGGTGCTGCCCGCCGACCTGGTCGCCCAGGACGGGCTGGCCGCCGTCCGGGCCCGGATCGAGCAGGACGAGGACCCGGTGACCGTGCTGGTCAACAACGCCGGATACGGGATCCTCACCGACTTCATCGACACTCCGGTGGCCGACGAGCAGCGGATGCTGCGCCTCCTCGTCGAGGTGCCCCTGGTGCTCGGTCACACCGCGATCAGGGCGATGGCCACACGCGGGGGTGGCCACGTCGTCAACGTCTCCTCGGTGGCCGGTTTCATCCCGCGCGGCAGCTACGGTGCGGCCAAGGCCTGGCTGATCAGCTTCAGCCGGTGGGCCAACGTGCGGTACCGGCCCCGCGGCGTCGTCGTCACCGCGGTGTGCCCGGGCCTGGTGCACACGGAGTTCCACCGGCGGATGGAACTGGACACCCGGAACATCCCCGGTTTCGCCTGGCTGGACGCACCCCGCGTCGTCCGTGAGGCTCTGGCCGGCGCGTTCGACGGCCGCGCCGTCGTCGTCCCGTCGAAGCGGTACCGCGTGGTCGTGGCCGCGAGCCGCGTGCTCCCGGACCGGCTGATGGCCGCGGCCGGCCGCCTCGGCCGCTGACCTGCCGCGCACCGGGGATGCTCAGCCGAAGACGGCCTGCGCGATCGCGAAGATGACCAGCCCCGCCAGCGACCCGACCACGGTGCCGTTGATCCGGATGAACTGCAGATCCTTACCGACCTGCAGCTCGATCTTCGCCGACGTCTCCTCGCCGTCCCACCGCTCGACGGTCTCGGTGATGATGGACGCCGCCTCGTGCCGGTACCGGCGCACCAGGTACGACGCCGTGTCGGCGAGCCAGCCGTCCACTTTGCCGGCGAGCTCGTCGTCGTCGCACAGCCGCTGGCCGAACTCCGTGACCAGCCCGGTGAACCGGCGGGAGAGGTCGCTGTCCGGGTCGGAGACCGCCGTCAACAGCGCCGCCTTGGCCTGATCCCAGGCGGTGGCCGCGAACCCGCGCACCCGCGGATCGTCGAACGTGCTCTCCTTGATCCGGTCCACCCGGGCCATCATCACCGGGTCGTGCTGCATGTCGTCCGCCAGCCGCAGCAGGTAGTCGTCGATGGACCGGCGCACCCGGTGCTGGGGATCCGTCTGGATGGCACGCACGAACTTGAGCAGCTCGCTGTGCACCTTGTAGCCGACGACACCGTCGAGCACGGACGGCACCCAGGACGGGGAGCGCTCGGTGACCAGGTCGATGACGGTGCCCTGATTCCCGTCCAGCCACTCCTCGGCCCGGTCCACCAGCATGTCGACCACCGGGCGGTGGTGCCCGTCGACGAACAACTCGTGCGCGACCCGACCGAGCGGCGGTCCCCACGGCGGGTCGACGACGTGCCGGCGCACCATGCCCTCGATCAGGCCGGCGACGTCCTCGTCCTTGAGCAAGGTCAGGGCACCGCGGATGACGACGGCGCCCTCGGCGGTCACGGTCTGGGCGCCGGTGCGGCCGTCGTCCTCGCCGGGCGAGACGAGCCAGCGGCCGACGCGCCGGGAGACGTGGGCGGCGGCGAGCTTGCCCCGCACCACTGTCTCCGAGAGGAAGTTCGACTCGACGAAGTCGCCCAGGGATGCACCGATCGCGTCCTTGCGCCGGGGGATGATGGCGGTGTGGGGGATCGGCAGGCCCATCGGGCGCTTGAACAGGGCAGTGACGGCGAACCAGTCGGCCAGGGCTCCGACCATGCCGCCCTCCGCGGCCGCCCGCACGTACTGCAGCCACGGGTACCGGCCCTGCAGCGCGAACGCGACGAGGAAGATGACGGCCAGGCCCACGAGGAGGGCGAGAGCGATCGTCTTCATCCGGCGCAGTCCGGCCGCGCGGACAGCGTCCTGCTCGGCGGACATCGGCGCCGGGTCGGTCGCGGTCGGGATGCTGCTCGTCGTCGTCATGCCTCTATCTTCCCGCGCCGCGGGAGCTGGACAGCGGTTGCGCTCGCCACAAGGGAAAAGACTCGCGCGCGAAGACCATCAGGGTGCTGACAATCCGCTAGGCTGGGATGCACCGAAGAGATCGGTGAATGGGCGGCGACCGCTGCCCACCCATCACGGAGGAGGGGTCATGACCACGACTTCCCACAATCGCACCGGCCGGGCACCCGTGCAGACCGTCGCACTGATCGTCGGTGCGGTGTTCCTGCTCGTCGGCATCCTCGGATTCATCCCCGGCATCACCAGCAACTACGGCGCGATGTTGTTCGCGAGCGATCAGTCGGACGCGCTGCTGCTGGGCGTGTTCCAGGTGTCCATCCTGCACAACATCGTGCATCTGTTGTTCGGCGTCGCCGGCCTTTCCGTGGCCCGCTCCTTCTCGGGGGCGAAGAACTATCTGATCGGCGGCGGCGTGATCTACCTCGTGCTGTGGCTGTACGGCCTGCTGGTCGGCAAGGAGTCCGCCGCGAACTTCGTTCCGCTGAACACTGCCGACGACTGGCTGCACTTCGTCCTGGGCGTGGGCATGATCGTCCTCGGCGTGGTGCTGGGACGGCGGGTGACCACCCGCCGGCACACCTGAGCGGATTCCTCCGCCGGCCCGGTGAAGAGCCATCATCGGGCCGGCGGAGGTCTGGCTCCCGACCCGTCCGCGAACCGACCGATGTCACCATTCCGAGCACCGATCAGCGACTGCAGAGGAGACGATCATGAGCAGCAGCGTCAATCGTCCGTCCGGTGACGGGCCGCTCGACCCGCGCCGACCCGAGGACTCCGAGGGCGCCGGACCCCGTCACGGCACGGACGGCGACGGCACGCGGGACGGAGCCACGCACGATGACATGGCTCGGGAGCGCGGGTCCCGTCGCGACGCGGGGGCGGCCCGGGACCCGGGCGCGGCCCACGGCGGCCGGCCGGCCGACCGTGTCCGGGAGGATACCGCCGCGGAGACCGCCGCCGGGCAGGGCGGGCCCCGGAACACCACCGCAAGGGACGGCGGTGTTGACGAGACGACCAGACGTCGGCCGGCGACGCGGGAGCGGGTGGTGAAGGAGCGCAGCCGTGCCACCCGGGCCATCGCCCGGACCGTCGCCGCCATCGTCGCGCTCGTCTTCCTCGCGGTCGGTGTGCTCGGTTTCATCCCCGGGATCACGACGGGTGTCGACCGGATGACCTTGTTCGGCGCCGGCTCTGCTGCCCTGTTGCTCGGCGTCTTCCAGGTCTCGGTGCTGCACAACGTCGTGCACCTGGCGTTCGGCGTGGTCGGGCTGTTGATGTCCCGCTCCGCCGGTGCGGCGCGCACGTTCCTGATCGGTGGCGGGATCATCTACCTCGTCCTGTGGATCCTCGGCCTGATGTTCGGGTCCGACGCCAACTTGAACGTCGTGCCCGTCAACGACGCGGACAACTGGCTGCACCTGGGACTGGGTGTCGTCATGGTGCTGCTCGGTCTGCTGGTCGGACGGCGGCACACGGTCAGCCGCGAGATCGTCGACTGATCGGCTCACCGGCGGACCGATCGGCCGCTCGACCGATGCGTGCAGCGTTCCTGCAGGTCGGGCCGGTAGAGTCGGCTGCTGTGAAGGAGATGTCGATCGAGCCGCAGCACGAGCCGACCGCCGCACGCCCGGTCGTCTACGCCCATCGGGGTGCCAGCGCCCGCTGGGCCGAGCACACCAGGGCGGCCTACCTGCAGGCCCTGGAGGACGGCTCCGACGGCGTCGAGTGCGACCTCCGGCTGACCCGGGACGGGCACCCGGTGCTGTGGCACGACGACGACATCGACCGCACGTCCGACGGCACCGGCCGCGTCGCCGACGTCACGCTGGCGGAGATGAGCCGACTCGACGTGAGTTCGTGGAAGGGCGCGGCCATTCCGCTCCGCTTCGGCGCTCCGTCGGAACAACTGCTCACGCTCGACGACCTGCTGGACCTGCTCCTCGAGCACGGGCGTCCCATCGGCCTGGCGATCGAACTCAAGCACCCGATACCGCAGGGCCGCCAGTTGGAGAAGACGGTCCTGGGCACCCTGAAGCGGCGCGGTCTCGACGTGCGCACCTGCCGCCTGGCGAACATCACCGTCTCGTTCATGAGCTTCTCCGCGGAAGCGGTCAACTACCTGCTCGCCACGGTGAACCGCGACCACGTGTGCCAACTGATCGACGACGTCTCCGTCCACGACCTGCGGACCAAGGAACTGCTCGGTCCCGTGATGCGGTTGATCGTCAGCCGCTACCTGCGCCGGCTGTTCTCCGAGGCGAACGTGGTGATCAACAAGCGCCGGGTGGGCCTGGTCGGGCCCGGATTGGCCTATCTGCGCCGACACCCGCGCCGGGTCCAGCGCTGGCGGGATGCCGGGGCCGTCCTGCGGGTGTGGACCGTCGACGACGTCGACGACGCGCGGTACTGCATCGACCGCGGGGTGCGGGAGCTGACCACCAATCGTCCCGCTGAACTGCTGGCCTGGCTGCGGGCCGCGCAGCCGGATCCGGCCGTGCCGGGGGCCTGAGCCCATGTCGACACCCATCCGCGACTACGCGTTCCTCTCCGACCTGCACTCGGGCCTGTTGGTCTCCCGCCACGGCAGCATCGACTGGCTCGCCTTCCCCCGGTTCGACTCGCCGTCCCTCTTCTCCGCGCTGCTGGGCGACCCGGACCACAGCCGCTGGTTGCTGCACGCCGTCGATGGCACCGTCAAGGAACGGCGCTACCTGCCCGGAACGTTCGTGCTGGAGACCGTCTGGCAGGGCCCGACGGGGACCGCCCGGGTCACCGAGTTCATGCCCGTCGGCACCGGCCGGGCTGACGTCGTCCGACGGATCGAGGCCCTGAGCGGAACGGTCGAGTTCGCCGAGGAGCTCGTCATCCGGTTCGGTTACGGGGACACCGTGCCGTGGGTGCGCCGGGTGTCCGACCCCGGCGGCGCACCCGCGCTGGTGGCGATCGGTGGACCCGAAGCCGTCGTCCTGCGCCAGCCCGACCTGCCGACCGGCTCGGACCACCACCACCGCGGACGACTGCGGGTGAGTGCGACGGGATCGGCGGTCGGGCCGGAGCGGCGCCAGGCGGATCTGGTGCTCAGCTGGTTCCGCTCACATCTGTCGGTGCCGGGACCGATCGACGTCGACGTCGACCTCGCGCGCACCATCGATTACTGGGAGCGGTGGACGGAGCAGGCCACGAACACCGGTGGTCACGATGCGTTCGTGCGGCGGTCCCTGCTGGTGCTACGCGCCCTCACCCACGAAGCCACCGGTGGGATCGTCGCCGCCGCGACGACGTCCCTGCCCGAGAGCCTCGGCGGTGAACGGAACTGGGACTACCGCTTCTGCTGGCTGCGCGATGCGGCGCTGACCCTGGAGTCGATGCTCGACCACGGCCACGCCGATGAGGCTCTGCAGTGGCGGAACTGGCTGCTCCGGGCCGTCGCGGGTGATATCGAGGACCTGCAGATCGTCTACGGCGTGGCGGGGGAGCGGGAACTGTCCGAACGTGAGCTGCCGCACCTGGCCGGCTACGCGTCGTCGCGCCCGGTCCGGATCGGCAACGGCGCGGTCGAGCAGTACCAGGCGGATGTGGTCGGGGAGGTGATGGTCGCCCTCGGCAAGCTGCGCGGCATCGGCGTGGCCGAGGACGAGTTCTCCTGGTCCCTGCAGCGCGAGCTACTGCGCTTCGCCGAGCAGAATCTTGAGCGCAAGGACCAGGGTCTGTGGGAGATGCGCGGCGACGACCACTGGTTCACCCATTCGCGGGTGATGATGTGGGCGGCGTTCGACCAGGGCGTCCGTGCCGTCCGCGAGCACGCGATGACGGGCCCGGTGGCGCGTTGGGAGAGAATCCGCGACGGCCTGCGGGCGGAGATCCTCGACCACGGGTTCGACGACCGGGCCGGCTCGTTCGTGCAGGCCTACGGCGGCACCGAGGTGGACGCCTCCCTGCTGCAACTGCCGCAGGTGGGGTTCATCGCCTACGACGACCCGCGGATGCTCGCCACCGTCGCCCGGATCGAACAAGAACTGCGTGACGGGAAGGGACTGGTGCTGCGGTACCGGACGGAGCGCTCCGACGACGGCGTTCGCGGCGGCGAGCACCCCTTCCTGGCCTGCTCCTTCTGGCTCGTAGAACAGTTCGCGATGACCGGTCGGCGCGACGACGCGGTCGCCCTGATGGACACCGTCACCGGTTGCGGCAACGACCTGATGCTCTTCTCCGAGGAGTTCGACCCCGACAGCGGGCGGATGGTCGGCAACTTCCCGCAGGCGTTCTCCCATCTGGCCCTGATCCGGGCCTCCGACGCGCTCGGGGGCCACGACCCGAACCGCGGCCGCAGCGACGGCCGCCGGCACCGACGCTGAACCGGAACGGCCGACGTCAGTCCCGGACGAGCGCCGCCGTGGCCTCCGCGATGGCGCGCTCCTCGTCGGTCGGCACGACGAGCACCGGGATCGCCGAGTCCGCGCCACTGATTCGCCGCGCGTCCGTGGACCGGATCTCGTTGGCAGCGACGTCGAGCGTGACGCCCATCGCCCCGAGCAGCCCGACCACGCGCGCCCGGAAACCCGATGCGTTCTCGCCGATCCCGGCGGTGAAGACGACGGCCTGCGCGCCGCCGACCGCCACGTGGTACCCGCCGATGTACTTGGCCAACCGGTAACTCGCCACCTCCAGCGCCAGCTCCGCCCGTCGATCGCCGTCGGCAGCAGCCTCGTCCACCGCCCGCATGTCCGACTGTCCGGCCAGACCCTTCAACCCGGACTCCTTGTTCAGCAGCCGGTCCATCTCCTCCGCCGTGTACTTCCCGCGCACGATCAACTGCGTGATCACCGAGGGGTCGACGTCCCCGGACCGGGTGCCCATCACCAGACCCTCGAGCGGGGTGTACCCCATCGACGTGTCGACACTGACGCCGTCACGGATGGCGGTCACCGACGCGCCGTTGCCCAGGTGCGCGACGACGGCGGCGAAGTGGGACCGTTGGATACCCAGGAAGGCAGCCGCCGCGCCGGTGACCAGGTCGTGGCTGGTGCCGTGGAACCCGTACCGTCGCACCCCATGCTCGGTGTAGAGCGAGTCCGGCACCGCGTACCGCCACGCGTATTCGGGCAGGGTGCGGTGGAACGCCGTGTCGAAGACGGCGACCTGCGGCAGGTCCGGCAGCGTCTGGGTGATGGCGCGGATGCCGAGCACGGCGGCCGGGTTGTGCAGGGGGGCGAGCGGGGAGAGCCGCTCGATCTCGCGGGTGATCTCGTTGGTGATCCGCACCGGGCCGCTGAACCGCTCCCCGCCGTGCACCACACGGTGGCCGACGGCGTCGAGCGTGCGGCCGCCGAGCTCGTCGTCGAGCCGGTCCTTGAGGGTGTCCAGCGCGTGCTGGTGGTCCGGCACCTCGACCTCACCGATCCGTTCGATCAGGCCGGAGGTGACGACGTCCCCGGCAGTGTCCGCGGTGTCCGCGACCTCGCGCACCTGGTACTTGATGGAGGAGGATCCGGAGTTCAGCACGAGCACGAGCATCGGGGGGCCTTTCTGTCAGGCGGTGGAGGTCAGTCGGTGGCGGGGGCGGTGTCGCCCTGGCCCTGGATCGCGGTGATCGCCACCGTGTTGACGATGTCCTCGACGGTGCAGCCGCGGGAGAGGTCGTTGACCGGTTTGCGCAGCCCCTGCAGCACGGGCCCGACGGCGACCGCGCCGGAGGACTGCTGCACCGCCTTGTACGTGTTGTTGCCGGTGTTCAGGTCCGGGAAGACGAACACCGTCGCCTGCCCGGCCACGGTCGAACCGGGCAGCTTCGAGGCCGCGACGGAGGCGTTCACCGCGGCGTCGTACTGGATCGGTCCCTCCACGGCCAGGTCGGGCCGGGCGGACCGGACCAGTTCCGTCGCCCGCCGGACCGCGTCGACCGCGCCACCGGCGCCGGAGCCGCCGGTCGAATAGGAGAGCATGGCGACCTTCGGATCGACGCCGAACTGTTCGGCGGTCTGCGCCGAGGCCAGGGCGATGTCGGCGAGCTGCTCCTCGTCCGGCTCCGGGTTGACGGCGCAGTCCCCGTACACCAGCACCCGGTCCGCCAGCAGCATGAAGAACACGCTGGAGACGATCCGCACGTCCGGCCGCGTCTTGACGAACTCCAGGGCCGGGCGAATGGTGTTCGCCGTCGTGTGCGCGGCGCCGGAGACCATGCCGTCCACCTCGCCCAACTGCACCATCATGGTGCCGAAGTAGGAGCCGTCCAGCATCACCTCGCGGGCGCGGGCGACGTCCACGCCCTTGTGGGCGCGCAGCCGGGCGTACTCCTCAGCGAACCGCTCCCGCAGTTCGCTGGTGGCCGGGTCGATGACGGTGATGCCGGACAGGTCCACGCCCTCCCGCGCGGCCACGTCCCGGGCCTCGGCCTCGGACCCGAGCAGGGTCAGGTCGCACACGTCTCGGCGGTGCAGGATCTCCGCCGCGTGGAGGATCCGCGGGTCGGTACCCTCAGGCAGCACGATGTGACGCCGTTGGGAGCGGGCCCGCTCGATCAGCCCGTGCAGGAACCGCAACGGCGTCATCTTCTCCGGCCGGGGCAGGTCGAGCCGGGCCAGCAGCTCGGACCCGTCGACCCGCCGGTGCCACGCGCCGAGGGCGGCCGCGACCTTCCGCGGCTGCCCGGTCGAGAGTTCGCCCTGCACCTGCACCACCGCCCGGGTGGTGGTGAACGTGTCGGCGGCGGTGACGAAGACGGGAAACGCCGCGTGCGTGAGCAACCGGGTGACCAGCGGGTTCGGGGTCAGCCCGTTGGTCAGGATCATCGCCGACGGGACGGGAAACTGGGGGGTCATCGCGGAGGCGGTGGCGGCGAGGATCGCGTCGGAACGGTCGCCGGAGACGATGACGAGATTGCCGTCGTCGAGCACGCTGAGGAAGTTGCCGCCCTCCATGGAGGCGACCTTCACGCCGCTGATGTCCCGGGCGGGCCCCTCCGGGCCCGTCACCGGCGCCAGCCCGAGCGTCTTCTGCATCTCGACCACCGACGGCAGGCCGAGGGATGGGATCTCCGGGATCACGTACACCGGCCGCCGCGTGCTGCCGGGGCGGATCGCCGCCATCACGGCGTCCACGTCGGGCGGCTCCACCCGGTTGACCAGCATCGCCAGGATGGACACGTTCTCCGCCTGCAGGCTGCGCCGGGCGACGTCGACGGCGTCGGCGGCCTCGTCGATCGTCCGACCCCGCCCGCTGACCACGCCGACGACATGGCAGCCGAGATTGTTCGCGAGCCGGCTGTTCAGGTCGAACTCGACGGCCGCGTCCTGGCCGGAGAGATTGGTGCCCTCGACCAGGACGATGTCGCACTCCCGGGCGATCTCCCCGAACAGAGCGACCGAGCGGGCATCGATCTCGTCCCGCTCGCCGGCGATCAGCAGCGCCCGTGCGTCCCGGGCCGTCATGCCGGCGCGGGCAGTGGCCTCCGTGAGGCCGAACGAGGAGCGCATCAGCGCCACCATCGAATCCTCGGCCGGGCTCGACGCCGGGGTGATCGGCCGGAAGAACCCGATCCGGTCGGCCCGCTTGTACAGCGAATCGGCCAGGCCGAGGGAGACGAGGTTCAGGCCGGCGCCCTGCGTCATGGCGCTGACATAGATTCCGCGTGCCATGGTGCTCCTTCGCTCGGATGCCCCCATTGTGGCAGGTGGGCCCACCGAGGAGCTCAGGCGTGTCAGTTCACGCGGAATGCCACCTTGAGCGCACGGTCGACCTTCACCATGGTGTCGAGCGTCAGGGCGCCGGCGCGACGGAGATCGTCATCTGCATAGATCGTCTCGATGTCATCGCAGAGCACGCTCCCGGCAAGGACGTCATCGTGCTGGAGCTGAACGATGCTCTCGAGCGGCGGCTTCCGGCTGGTCGTGATACGGGCGACGAGCGCGCTGCCGAGAGCTCGGTTCCGGGCGTTGTTCGACACGACGAGCCAGGGCTTCTCCCCGTACCCCAGGTCGCAGAAGTACACCTGTCCGCGCACGAACGGCATCAGTCCCGGCCCTTCTTCGTCCGGTGGTGCTCGCGGTCAGCACGACGTGCGCGGGTGGCGGCGGCGAAAGCACGGTCGTCGTCGTCCAGCGTGGCCGCGTAAGCGGCATAGCCGGAGGCGATGACCTCGTCGCGCACGGTTGCCCGGGCAACCGCAAGGAGGCTGGAAATCGTCTGCGCCTCGGAGAGTCGCTCAGGAAGCGGCCCCACGATCGCTTCGACCGCTGCGCGCTCGGGCGATCCGGGAGTGCGCACGAGGTCGGCGAGAGCGAGTTCTGCGGCGTCCACGGGCACGCTCTTGCGAATCACGGCTGGAGAGGACATGTGTCCCAGTCTATCGCCGTGACGCATCCTATGCAGCGCTTTCTGCATCACGGGACTCCGCGGTGTTCGGCGTCCGACAGATCAGTGACAGGCTGGACCCATGATCGTCGCCTTCTCCGTGTCCCCCGCCGGTGCTCCGTCCGACCCCGCGCTGCGCGCCGGTGAGGGGGACGCGTCCGTGCACACCGCCGTCGCCGAAGCCGTCCGGATCGTCCGCGAATCCGGCCTGTCCAACCACACCAGCTCGATGTTCACCGAGATCGAGGGGGAGTGGGACGAGGTGATGGACGTCGTCAAGCGCGCCACCGAGGCCGTCGGGCGTTACGGCAGCCGGGTCTCCCTCGTACTCAAGGCCGACATCCGACCCGGGCACACCGGTGAGCTGACCGGCAAGGTGGAGCGGGTCGAGCGCCTGCTCGACGGCGATTCCGGCACCGGCTCCGGCACGGACCACGACGCCGGCGCGTGATCGCCTCCCCTCCACCGCGACCCCGCCCGGAGTGCTGATGGGCCGACGTCGCCGGGGTCCCGACAAGGACGCAGCGGCCGATGCCGATGCAGCGGACGGTCCCGTCGCCGGCACCTACCCGATCGACACCGGCACCGCCGAACTGCTGCCTGACCCCTACCGGGACGGCGCGTGGCAGTTGCTGGTGAACGGTGTCCTCTCCTCCCACTGGGTGCCGGGGAAGCCGGCCGAGCTGGACTTCGAGTACATGCGGTGGATCGCCGCGCTGCTGCGGGACCGGTTCGACGACGTTTCTTCTGGCGCTGGCGCTGGCGCACCCCTGCGCCTGCTGCACCTCGGCGGCGCCGGATGTTCGCTGGCCCGCTGGGCCAACGCCGTCTACCCGGCCAGCCGGCAGGTCGTCGTCGAGATCGACGCGGCGCTCGCGGCCCTCGTCCGCCGCTGGTTCGACCTGCCCCGCGCCCCGATGCTGCGGCTGCGGGTGGGGGAGGCGCGCGCCGTGACCGAGTCCCTGACCCCCGGCACGCGCGACGTCGTCATCCGCGACGTGTTCGCCGGGGCGGTGACGCCGGGGCCCCTGACCACGGTCGAGTTCACCCGCGCGGTCGACGCGGTGCTGGATGACTCGCCCGGTCATGGCGGCGTCTACGTCGCCAACTGCGGCGACCGGCCTGATCTCGCCCTCGCCCGCGGTGAGGCCGCGACCATCGCCGCCGTCTTCGAGCACACCGTGGCCATCGCGGACCCGCCGATGTTCAAGGGCCGCCGCTGGGGCAACATCATCTTCGCCGGCTCCCACGCGCCGCTCGAGCCCTCCCCGGCGCTGCGCCGTAGCCTGCTCACCGACGCCGTGCCCGCGCAAGTGTGGGACGACGCGCAGGTACGCCGCTTCGCCGCCGGCTCCCGCCCGCGGGTCGACTGACGAAGGCCGTCCTTTCGCCGGTATGCGCGCGTCGCGGCCGGTTCACACCAGGTCGATCCGGCACCGAGGCCCGGGAGCCCGAGCCAGTCGGGTGTCCGTGGTCAGCAACGCACTGGCACCGGTCGATTCCGCCAGAGCGACGTACGTGGCGTCGTAACCGCTCAGATTGTGCCTCAACTCCCAGATCCGCGGCCGGAGCCAGTCGGCCGGAAACCTGGTCAGCGTCAGCTCGATGAAACCCTCCAGCGCGAGGACCCCTTGCTCCTCACTGAGCGCGCCGCGGCTGACCAGGCCACGCAGCACATGAGTCACTTCACTGTCGATCAGGTGCGGACTCGCCAGTTCTTCGCCGCCCAGCTTCCCCGGGTCGAGCCCTCCGGCGAGCAGTTCGACGACGACGCCGGCGTCAACAATCTTCAATCGCCGCGTCCGTCGTGCAGAACGGCCAGGATGGTGTCGCGGTCCGATCGACCCCGCACGCGTTCCTGCGTGCGGCGGACGACCTCGACGTTGTCGCGCACGATCTGTGCACGCCTGGCGAGATGCTCCAACTCGCGCTGCATGTACCTGGTCAGCGACAGCCCTTCCGCCCGAGCGGCCCGAGCGATGGCGTCGTGCACGTCGTCGGGAACGTCGCGGATGTGCATGACTTTCGGCATGCGGCAACCGTACACCCGCGTGGGTGCATATTGCACCCACGGCCGACCGCGCGGCACACACGTCACCCGGGGGGCAGCAGCGCCTCCCGCATCCGGTCCACTTGCGCCCGCAACTCCGTCACGAACGCCGCGACCGTCGGCTGCCGGAGCGCCTCCCGCCGGCTGACCAGCCAGTACCCCAGCGTCTCGGACACCACGGCCGGGAACAGCCGGACCAGGTCCTCGTGCCGGTCCGCGATGAAGCAGGGCAGCAGGCCGAGCCCGGCGCCGCCGCGGGTCGCCTCCACGTGCACGAACACGTTCGTCGAGGTCAGAGCGTCGCGCATGGCCGGCAGGATCCGCGGCGCCGCGTCCAGCGGGTCCACGCTGAGCATCGAGTCGATGAAGTAGATCAGCGGTGCCCCGGTCAACTCGGCCACGGACGAGGGCGTCCCGTGCTCGGCCAGCCACGCACGCGACCCGTAGAGTCCCAACCGGTAGTCGGCGAGCCACAGCGCCTCCGCCCGCCGGACCTCGGGTCTGCCGACCACCACCTCCAGATCCAGCCCGGCCCGGTGCTGCAGGGCGCGGCGGGTGGTGGTGACGATCTCGACGGCGATGCTCGGGTGCCGCCGCCGCAGCCGGGCGACCGCGGGCGGCACGACCAGCGCGCTGAACCCGTCGGTGGCGCTGAGCCGGATCACCCCGCTCAGCGCGGGCGCCTCCCGGTCGCCGCGCAACCGGTCGACGGCGGCCTCGACCTGCTCGGCCTCCGCCAGCGCGGACCGGCCCAGTTCGGTCAGCTCCCAGCCCGACGGCGACCGGACCAGCAGCCGCCCGCCGAGTCGACCCTCCAGGGCGGCCACCCGCCGGGAGACAGTCGTGTGGTTCATGCCCAGATCGTCGGCGGCGGTGACATAGGTCCCGGACCGGGCGACTGCCAGGAAGACGAGCAGGTCGTCTGCGATCGGAGCAGCTGCAGGCAGGGGACCGAGTGCCATGGTCTGCATTCTTGCAGATCGCTTCTGCTGTCCTGGTCATTGCCGCGGCCACCCGGTGCCTCCCTACACTGCTGACAACCGGTGGCATGGATCACATCGGTACCCGTCCACTCGCACCGGCCGGGCCACCCCTCGCACCGGCGTCAACGACGACCTCGCTAGGACGACCATCCGGGATCCGGGATGATGCCGTCAGTCAGGAGCACACCATGAGCACGCCGAGCAACGTGGCCGCCACGTCCGCCGCCCGCGATCCCCATCCCAGCCGCCGAGACCTCCGTCGCGTCGTCGCTGCGTCCATGGCGGGCACCGTCGTGGAGTGGTACGAGTTCTTCCTCTACGCCTCCGCCGCGGCCCTCGTCTTCAACAAGACGTTCTTCCCGCAGGGCACGAGCGAGATCGACGGCTTCATCCAGATCATGCTCACCTATGCGGTGGGCTTCATCGCCCGGCCCCTGGGCGGCATCGTCTTCGGCCACTTCGGCGACAGGTTCGGCCGCAAGTATCTGCTCCAGGTGGCGATCATCCTGGTCGGCGTCTCGACCTTCCTGATGGGTTGCCTGCCGGACTTCGCCACCATCGGCTACGCCGCGCCGCTGCTGCTGGTGGTCCTTCGATTCCTGCAGGGCTTCGCCGTCGGCGGGGAGTGGGGCGGTGCCGTGCTGCTCGTGGCCGAGCACGCCCCGAACCGGCGCCGGGGCTTCTGGGCCGCGTGGCCGCAGGCCGCCGTCCCGGGTGGCAACCTGCTCGCCACCGCCGTGCTGTGGATCCTCTCGACCACACTGACCAGCGCCCAGTTCCTCGGCTGGGGCTGGCGGATCGCCTTCTGGCTCTCCGCCGTGATCGTCGTCGTCGGTTACTACATCCGCACCCGCATCACCGACGCGCCGATCTTCGCGCAGGTACAGAGCGAGGTCGAGGAGTCGAAGGCCCAGTCCTACGGCGTCGTCGAGGTGTTCCGCCGCTACCCCAAGGGCGTGTTCGGCGCTATGGGCCTGCGCCTGGCCGAGAACATCATGTACTACTTGGTGGTCACCTTCTCGCTGTTCTACCTGACGCAGCTCAAGGTCAACACCGCCGAGATCCTCGGTCTGATGTTCATCGCGCACGTCATTCACTTCATCACCGTGCCGCTGTGGGGCGGGCTGACCGACCGCATCGGCCGCCGCCCCGTCTACGCCGTCGGGGCCGTCCTCTCCGCCACGTGGGGCTTCTTCGCGTTCCCGATGTTCGACACGCGCAGCACCGTCGTCATCCTCGCCGCCATCGTCATCGGCCTGCTGTTCCACGGCCTGATGTACGCGGGGCAGCCGGCCATCATGGCGGAGATGTTCCCGACGCGGATGCGCTACTCCGGCGTCTCCCTCGGCTATCAGGTCACCTCGCTGATCGCCGGCTCCCTCGCCCCGACCATCGGTGCGTGGCTGCTCAAGGAGTTCGAGTCGTCCGTGCCGATCGCGATCTACCTCGCCCTCGCCTGCGTCGTCACGTTGGCCTCCGTCGCCTGGATCCGCGAGACTCGAGGAATCTCCCTACACGACGTCGACGACGAGGACCGGCAGCGCCTGCTGGCCGAGAAGGGAACCGCGTGAGCACCTCGTCCCCCACCAGCACCACCCTCGCGCCCGCCGCGGCGGCCGACCTGACCGGGCGGACCGCCCTGGTCACCGGCGCCGCGAGCGGCATCGGGTCCGCCATCGCCCGGGCACTGGCCGACCGGGGCGCGCACGTCATCGCCGCCGACCGGGACGACGACGGCGTCCGGGACGTCGCCGGCCAGATCGGCGGGACGCCGTGGACCGTGGACCTGACCGACCTGGCGGTACTGGACCGGCCCCCCGCCGACGCGGCGATCGACATCCTGGTCAACAACGCCGGCATCCAGCACGTCAGTCCGATCGAGCAGTTCGACCCGGCCGACTTCTCCCGGATCATCACCCTGATGCTCGAAGCCCCGTTCATGCTGATCCGGTCCGTCCTTCCGCACATGTACGCGCGGGGCTGGGGCCGGATCGTCAACATCTCCTCCGTGCACGGGTTGCGTGCGTCCGCCTACAAGAGCGCATACGTCGCCGCCAAACACGGCCTCGAGGGGCTGTCGAAGACGACGGCCCTGGAGGGCGGCCCGCACGGCGTCACCAGCAACTGCATCAACCCCGCCTACGTCAACACGCCGCTCGTGCAGCAGCAGATCGCCGACCAGGCGCAGGTGCACGGGCTGGCGGAACACGAGGTGGTCGAGCGGATCATGCTGGCGGAGAGCAGCATCAAGCGGCTCGTAGAGCCGGAGGAGGTGGCATCGTTGGCCCTGTGGCTGGTCTCCGAGCACGCGGGGATGGTGACCGGCGCCTCGTACACGATGGACGGCGGATGGAGCGCACGGTGAGTCAGGACAGCACGGTGGATCACGGCACGGGGACGGCCGGCGCAGCGGGAACGCTCGCGCAGCGGCCCGGCAGCAAGGTGGTCGCCACCATCGAGGAGGCCGTCGCCGGCATCGGCGACGGCGCCCTGCTCGCCGTCGGCGGGTTCGGGCTGTGCGGCGTGCCGCAGATCCTCATCGACGGCGTCCTCGCCTCGGGTGCGACGGACCTGGCCATCGCCTCCAACAACTGCGGGGTCGACGAGGCCGGTCTCGGCGTGCTGCTGATGGCCGGCCGGATCCGGAAGATGTACTCCTCCTACGTCGGGGAGAACAAGGAGTTCGCCCGCCAGTTCCTCTCCGGCGAGCTCGAGGTGGAACTGATGCCGCAGGGCACCCTGGCCGAGAAGCTGCGGGCCGGCGGCTCCGGCATCGCCGCGTTCTTCACCCAGGCCGGCGTCGGCACGCAGATCGCCGACGGGGGGCTGCCCCGCCGGTACGACGGCGACGGCGGCGTCGCGCTCGCCTCGCCGCCAAAGGAAGTGCGGGAGTTCAGCCACGGCGGCACCGCCACGGAGTTCGTCCTCGAGGAAGCGATCGTCGCCGACTACGCGCTCGTGCACGCGCTGAAGGCGGACCTCTACGGCAACCTCGTGTTCAACAAGGCGGCCCGGAACTTCAACCCGCTGGCCGCGATGGCCGGGAAGGTCTGCATCGTCCAGGCCGAGGAGGTGGTCGAACCGGGCGAGCTGGACCCGGACCAGATCCACCTGCCGGGCGTGTACGTGCACCGGGTGCTGCCCGTCGGTGCGGACATCACCAAGCCGATCGAGAAGCGCACTATCACTGCCGCGGGCACTGCCGCGCGCGACGGAGGGAACTGACATGGCCTGGACCCGTGAGCAGATGGCGGCCCGGGCCGCGCAGGAACTGCCCGACGGCGCGTTCGTCAACCTCGGCATCGGGCTGCCCACCCTGGTGCCCAACTACATCCCCGAGGGCCGGTTCATCATGTTCCAGTCCGAGAACGGCATCCTCGGCGTCGGCCCGTACCCGACCGAGGACACCGTCGACCCCGACCTCATCAACGCCGGCAAGGAGACGGTGACGACGCTGCCCGGTGCTTCCTTCTTCGACTCCGCGACCAGCTTCGGCATGATCCGTGGCGGCAAGATCGACGTGGCCATTCTCGGCGGCATGCAGGTCTCCGCCGCCGGGGACCTGGCGAACTGGATGATCCCGGGCAAGATGGTCAAGGGGATGGGCGGCGCCATGGATCTGGTGCACGGTGCCCGGAAACGGATCGTGCTGATGGAGCACTGCGCGAAGGACGGCTCCCCGAAGATCTTGGCCGAGTGCGATCTGCCGCTGACCGGGGCGAAGGTGATCAACCGGATCATCACCGATCTCGGGGTCCTCGACGTCACCGACGACGGGCTCGCCCTCGTCGAACTGGCCCCCGACGTCACCGCCGAGGAGCTGGTCGAGCGGACCGGGGCGCCCGTCGCCGTCTGAGGGGGCCTCTCGGCGCTCTCGGCGCGAACCCGACCGCCGAGTGTGCGGCAATTGCGCTCATCCGGCGGTGATGGCGACGCCGTCCGTACACTCGGCGCGAACCCGACCTCCCACGTCGTCCGTACACTCGCGGGAGTTGCTGTGCGCGGGCTGGAACGTCAGGAGATGCCGGCGGCCTGCTGGATGGCGCCGACGGCGAAGAACAGGACGAACGCGCCGGCCACCGCGTACATCAGCGGGTGGATGTCGCGGGCACGGCCCTGCACCAGGCGGATCAGGGTGTAGGAGACGAATCCGGCGCCGAGACCGTTGGCGATCGAGTAGGTGAACGGCATCAGGGCGAAGGTGAGGAACGCGGGCAGCGCGATCCCCACGTCGCTCCAGTCGATGCGCCCGACCTGGGAGGCCATCATGAATCCGACGACGACGAGCGCGGGAGCCACGGCCTCGAACGGCACCAGGTAGATCAGCGGCGTCAGGAACATGGCGAGCAGGAACAGGACGCCGGTGACGACGTTGGCCAGGCCGGTGCGGGCGCCTTCCCCGATCCCGGCCCCGGACTCGACGAAGATCTGATTGGAGGAGATCGAGGCGCCGCCGCCGGCGACCGCGCCGAGCGCGTCCACCAGCAGCACCCGGTTGACCCGCGGCAGGTTCCCGTGCTCGTCGGTCAACCCGGCCTCGTTGCCCAGCCCGACCATGGTGCCCATGGCGTCGAAGAAGATGCTGAGCAGGATCACGAACGCGAGCAGCAGCGCCGAGACGCCCCCGAGCTGAGTGAAGGAACCGAAGAGACTGACGTTTCCGATCAAGCTCAGGTCCGGAGCCGACCACGCCGGCATGGACGGGACCACGAGGGACCAGCCCTGCTGGTTCGGCGGGGTGTCCGGTCCCAGGAAGGTGGGGCCGATGCGGAAGACGGACTCGAGAATGTTGGCGAGCACGGTGGCCGCGATGATGCCGATCAGAATGGCGCCGCGCACTTTCCTGACCACCAGGGCGATGGTCAGGGCGAGGCCGAACAGGAACACCAGGGTCGGCCAGCCGACCAGTTTGCCGTCGAAGCCGAGGCCGACCGGGACGGTGGTACCCGCCGCGTCCGGGACGCGGCGCACGAACCCGGCGTTGACCAGACCGATCAAGGCGATGAACAGGCCGATGCCGACGACGATCGCCGTCTTCAGGCCCTCCGGGACCGCGCGGAACACCGCCTCCCGGAAGCCGGTGGCGACCAGGAGCAGCATGGCCAGGCCGGCGAGGATGACGAGGCCCATCATATCGGGCCAGGTCAGACCGGGCTGGGTCGCCACCGTGATGGACACCAGGGCGTTCACGCCCAGGCCCGTCGCGATGGCGAACGGGTATTTGGCCCACAGGCCCATCAGCAGCGTCATGATGCCGGCCACCAGTGCCGTGACGGCGGCGACGCGCGGGATGCCCAGCATGTTCCCGGCCGAGTCGGGACCCGCGAGGACGAGCGGGTTGAGTACGACGATGTAACTCATCGCGAAGAAGGTGGCCAGCCCGCCGCGGACCTCGCGGGGCACCGTCGAACCCCGGGCGCTGATGTGGAAGAACCGGTCGACACGGCCGTGGGGCCGCGTTGTCGCTTCGGCGCCGGTGCCAGCCGGTGCCGGTGAGTGTGCGCGCATAGCTGTTGCCCTTCGCCCGTGCCGAGTGCTCAAGAATCGTAACCGTTCGATCACGTTTGCTCTCCTCCTCGCGTCATCCGCGTGATGAACGCCACGATCCCGACAGGCACGACGGTACGCTCGGGGCACGAGCACAAGTTTTCGCAAACCGTAGATCACAGGAAGCGAGGATGCCATGACCGACCAGCCCCGGACCGGCACACCCGAGCCCCCAATGGGCACCGGCCCGTCCGAGCCGCTCCCGGTGGTGGTCGGTGTCGACGGGTCCGACCACAGCCTCGCTGCCCTGGACTGGGCGGTTGCGGCGGCACGGAGCCGGCAGGCGCCGCTCGTCGCCCTGATCGCGTACAGCGTGCCGATCTTCGCCGCGTCCGGCATGGACGGCGGTTACGCCTCGATCGACGACGCCGTCATCCGGGACGGTGCGAACGCCGTGCTGACCGCGGCCCTGAAGGGAGTCGACGCCTCCGGTGTCGACGTGCGGGTCGCGGTGGAATCCGGTGACGCCGCCGGGGTGCTGCTCTCGTGGTCGGAGCGGGCCCAGCTGCTCGTCGTCGGCTCTCGCGGGCGCGGCGGCTTCGTGGGTCGGTTGCTCGGCTCCGTCAGCGGTGCCCTGCCGGCGCACGCCCGCTGCCCGGTCGTCACCGTGCCCCCGGCCGACAAGCGGGCCGATCGGGTGGAGGACGTCGTCGTCGCCGCGGTGGACGGGTCCGAGCACGCCCGGATGGCCGTGCTCGTCGCCGCCGAGGAAGCCACGCGCGCCCACCTGCCGCTGCGCCTGCTGTGCGCGCTGCCGCCGATCACCGCCACGATGGCGTGGGTGCCCGCCCCGCTGGACCGCGACGGCATGCGCAACGACGTGAACGAGCAGATGATCGCCGGGACGCGCTGGTTGGGCCATCACTTCCCGGACCTGGACATCTCCTACGAGCTCATCGACGGTGTCCCGGTCGACGTCGTCGTGGCCGCCTCGGCGTCGGTGCGACTGGTTGTGCTCGGCACCCGCGGCCGCGGGGGATTCGCCGGCATGCTCCTCGGCTCGACCAGCCGCGGAGTGCAGGCGCACGCTCGGGGCCCCGTCATGGTGGTGCCCGACCGGGACGACCCGCGCCTGGCCGATCGCCCGTCGTACGGTCCGATGGCCTGACCACCGGACCAAGCCGATCCCGTCGCTGACCTTCCCGGGCAGCGACGGGGCCGGTCAGCGGCCGACGTCACGACGGGTGAAAGCCGCGGCGGCGACGGCGACGAGGATCGCGATCGCCACCGCGAACGCCAGCAGGACGCCGCCGTCGGCGCCGTTGGCCAGCGGACCCGGCCCGAACACCGCGTGGTACGGGGAGTAGGCCTGCAGGCCCGCCAGGTCGGGTGACTGATTGCCCAGCGCGTTGAACACGTAGCCGAGGACGGCCACGGCGGTGCCCGCGCCGATGCCCCAGACGCGGCGGCCGGTCACGGCACCCGCCGTCAGCGCGACCGTGCCGGTCAGCAGCGCCAGCAGCCCGAACTCGAGGCACATGCCCGCCAGGTGCACCGGATCCAGGCCCAGCCGGGACGGCCCGTTCAGGGCGAGGACGACGACGAACACCACGACGGTCAGCACGGCGATCCGCACGACGAGGGCGGCGAACCGTTCGAGCACCACCTGCGTGCGCGTGACGCCGTGGGCGAGGGTGAGTTCGAGCTGGCCCGATTCCTCGTCGCCGCCCACCGCCGCCGCTCCCCAGGCGATGACGGCGATCGTCGTCAGGACGAAGCCCATCAGCCCGAAGAAGGTCGACTGGGTGTAGCCGGGCCCGGTGCCGATCTGGTCGTAGTTCAAGGTCCGGACCAGTTCCTTCGGAAGCGACGAGATCAGCTGTTGCATCTGCGCGGTGCCGCCGATGGAGGGGAACAGCGGCAGGTACAGGAACAACACCGCGCTCAGGCCGACGCACCAGCCCACCAGCGAACGCCAGCTGCTCTCCAGGGCCACCGCGAACAGCGGCAACGGCCGGGTACTCGTCCACCGTGAATCGGCGACCCTCGCTCCGGTGCTTCTCATCGCGCCACCTCGTCCGAATCACCGGCACCGACCGCCGCGTCGCCCGGCACGAGCGCCGGCCGGTCCGTTCCGTAGAGCCGCAACACGGCGTCCTGCAGATCGGGCTCCTCCAGCACCAGGTCGTGCACCGGCAGGGTGGCGAGTGCGCGGAGCAGGGGCCGTATCGGGCCGCCCAGTTCCGCCTGCACGTCCGCGAGGCCGTCGCGGACGTGCCGCGTCACCGCGGTCAGGCCGGATTCCGCCAGGTCGGCGTCGAGCGCTCGCTCGTCGCGGGTCTCCACCTGCAGCCGCACCCGGCGCACGGCCGACCGGCGCAGCACCTCCACCCCGGCGACCTCGACCACGACCCCGTCCCGCAGGATCACAACGGCGTCGGCGGCCTCCTGGATCTCGCTGATCACGTGAGACGAGAGCAGCACGGTGCGGCCCTCGTCGCGCACCTCCTTGACCATGCCGAGGAACTCCCGCTGGATCAGCGGGTCGAGTCCGCTGGTCGGCTCGTCCAGGATGAGCACCTCGGGGTCGTGCATGAACGCCTGGATCAGCCCCAGCTTCTGCTTGTTCCCCTTGGACAACTTGCGGACGGGCCGATCGAGGTCGATCCGGAGCCGCTCGGCCAGTTCGTCGATCCGGCCGGGAGGCACCGGGCCGGAGACGGCGGCGTAGTGGGAGAGCAGTCGGCGTCCGGTGATCCGGCCCTGCAGGATCAACTCACCGGGCAGGTAGCCGATCCGTCTCCTCAGGTCGGGGCCGCCGGTGCGGCTGTCCGTGCCGGCGACCGCCGTGCGACCCGAGGTGGACCGGATGATGTCGAGCAGGATCCGCATGGTCGTCGTCTTGCCGGCTCCGTTCGGGCCGATCAGCCCGTACACGCTGCCGCGCGGGACGGTGAAGTCCACGGCGCGAAGCGCATCGTGCCGGCCGAAGCGCTTGGTCAGGCTCACGACGTCGATGGCGTTCGCCGTCGAACCGGACCGGCCCTGCGCCCTCGTCGATGCCAGCGCCTTGGTCGGTCCCGGGGCCGTGGCCGGTTCCCGGTCAGCCGGCGCCGCGATCGGTGCCGGGGCGGCAGGTACTGGTGTCGCCGTCGATGTTCGATGCCGTCCGCTCATCGTGTGCTTCCTTCCGGTCCGGCTTCGGTGCCGTGGCTACCGGCGCCGTCGAGAGCGGCGAGGGAGTCCTCGGTGATCCGGCGGACGGTTTCGTCGGTGTACAGACCCTCGGTGTAGAGCTGCAGCAGTGGCCCGGTGAGCCGGCGCAGGACCGTCGGCCCGAAGGCCGGCTCCCCGAGGGTGCGGGCGATCTGGTCGGGCAGCAGCAGCATGGCCAAGCTGCCCATCGCCATCACGACGGCGGTGGCCCGGGCGTCGTCCACCGGGCGCAGCGTTCCGTCGGCGACGCCGGCGTGGACGTACTGCTCGGTCTCGGTGATCATCGTGTCGATGAACCCGGCCCCGGTCGGCGTTCCCTCGGTCACCGCGCGCGCCATGTAGTCCATCGGCACCCGGGTGGCGGCCGGATCGGCGACGAACGACGCGATGACCTCGCGCAACCCGTCCGTGCTCGCCTCGGCGCGGGCCCGCTGAACGAACCACGCGAGCACGTACTCGTCGCACTGCCGGCGCAGCCCGTCCTTGCTGCCGAAGTGATGGATGAGCAGACCGGGGCTGACCCCGGCGTCGGCCGCGACCGCGCGCATGGTGGTCCGGTGGAAGCCCTCCCGGGCGAAGCGGGCGACCGCCGCGTCGCGGATCCGCGCCCGGGTGGTGAGGTCGTCACCGCCGGACCGCTCGGTTCCGCATGTTGAACGCATGTTCAGTACGCTAAACACTCGTTCAACGGTGGACAAGAGTTCACGGCGGAATGAGAACAATGCGGGCGGCCTCTAGGCGCTTCAGCCCCAGCCGAGTTCCTTCAATCGGTCGTCGTCGATGCCGAAGTGATGGGCGACCTCGTGCACGACCGTGGTACGGATCTCGTTCACCACCTCCTCGGGGGAGGTGGCGAGCATGAGGATGGGTCGGCGGTAGACGGTGATGCTGTCTGGCAGCGAACCCGCGTCCCACCAGCCGTCCCGTTCGGTCAGCGGCGTCCCCTCGTAGAGCCCGAGTAGTCCGGGTTCCTCGGGCTCCTCGGCCACGAAGACCGCGACGTTGACCATGGCGGCGCGCAGGTCCGCCGGGATCTCGCGCAGCGCCACCCGTACGGCCAGGTCGAAGTCCTCCTCGGAGAGTTCCATCACCCTCCCATTCTCCCGGCAGGAAGCAGGGGGTGGCGGGCCGACCCCGGGACATCGTTCGTTTTGGCGTAATCGGCGTCCTCCCCTATGCTGGGTGAGGTCCACAACGGGATGCCTCGCCGACGAGGAGTCGCTGCTCGCGCAGGATCCGTGATGTGTTCGGGCCCCCATCGTCTAGTGGCCTAGGACACCGCCCTTTCACGGCGGCGACACGGGTTCGAATCCCGTTGGGGGTACGCGGAGGTCCGGATCGGATCTGCGGAGATCACCGGCTGGGGTAGGATCGAGATCCTGCCCGGGTGGGTACACCAAGGCCCTGTAGCGCAGTTGGTTAGCGCGCCGCCCTGTCACGGCGGAGGTCGCGGGTTCAAGTCCCGTCAGGGTCGCTCAGGCGGTTTCGGCCGACGACGTGAATCGTCCTCCCGGAGCCGTCGCGGCATATCGCCTCGGGGTCGCCGGGGCGGTGCCGGGCTCTGTAGCTCAGTTGGTAGAGCGTTCGACTGAAAATCGAAAGGTCACCGGATCGACGCCGGTCGGAGCCACCATCGTCGAAGAAGCCCCCGGGTGCATCTCGGGGGCTTCTTCCGTTCCCGTGGGTTGCGTACGGCGAGGTTCGCGGCATCGCTACGCTGAGGTTCACGACCGACATGAGAGGCGGCATGGTGACCTGGTCCGAGAGTCCCTCCACGGCGCCCCCGCCACCAGGAATCGAGCGACGCGACGAGGAGATGGTGGGCACCACCCACATCGCCGACGTCGCCGCGGCCCGGATCGCCGCGCTCGCCGCCCGCCGGGTGCCCGGTGTCCACGCGCTCGGTGCCGGCACACCGCGGGCGATCGGCGCGATCCGGGACGCGGTCGGGGCGAACGAGACCCGCAGCGGCGTCCGGGTCGAGATGGGCAGCCGGCAGATCGCCGTCGACGTCGTGCTCATCGCCGAGTTCGGTGAGCCCCTGCGGCAGCTGGCCGAACGCGTGCGGGCTGCGGTGCACCACGACGTCGAGCGGCTGGTCGGCCTGCAGGTGACCGAGGTCAACGTGGAGGTCGCCGACGTCCAGGTGCCCGACCGGCACCGGGACTGACGGCCCGGCGGTACAGGAAGAAGGAAGAGCATGCGCATCACCGGGTTCAGTGACGTGTGCCTACGAGTGCTGATGCGGCTCGGTGTTGCCGGTGACGCCGGTGCGACCAGTCGCGAGGTGGCCTACGCGATCCGAGTCCCGTACACCCACGTCACGAAGGCTGTCGCACGACTGCGTGAACTGGGCCTGGTGCACACCACGAGGGGCCGCGGAGGCGGTCTGCAATTCACCGACGAAGCGGCCGACGCGACGGTCGGATGGTTGATGCGCCGGCTCGAGCCCGACCCGGACCCTGTCGCCTGCGACAACCCGGCCGCGCCGTGCCCCCTGCGCCAAGCGTGCAATCTGCGCACCGCCCTCCGGCGGGCGCGGGAGGAGTTCCTCCGCTCCCTGGACGGTGTGCGGATCGCCGACCTGTTCGACGCGCCCACGTCCGGCCTGCTGGTGCAGATTGCCGCTGCCGGCGTCATGGGGGGAGGGGAGACGAGCAACGGATAACTAGCATATAAGATGCAAGTTATCCGCGCTTGACCCATTCGATCGAGGAGAACCCATGCTGTCGGACCGCGCCCGCCCCGTCGTCGAAGCCACGCTTCCGGTGGTCGGTGAGAACATCGTCGAGATCGCTTCGCGTTTCTACCGACACATGTTCGACGAGCATCCCGAGTTGCTCGACGGCGTCTTCAACCGAGGCAATCAGGCCGACGGAGCCCAGCAGCAGGCTCTCGCCGGCTCGGTGGCGGCGTTCGCGTCCTTCCTGGTCAATCGGCCGGGTGAGTTGCCCGAGCACCTGCTCGACCGGATCGCGCACAAGCACGCGTCGCTGGGCATCTCCCCGGCCCAGTACCAGATCGTGCATGACAACCTGATGTGGGCGATCGTGGACGTGCTCGGAGACGCGGTCACACCGGAGGTGGCCGCGGCGTGGGACGAGGTCTACTGGCTGATGGCGAACGTGCTGATCAACCAGGAGCGCGGCCTCTACAGCGCTCGCGGCGTCAACCCCAGCACTGTCTGGCGCGACTGGGAGGTCGAGCAGCGGATCGCCGAGACGGACGATGTCGTGACGTTCGTCGTCAAGCGCGTCGACGACCGGCTCGTGAAGGCTTCCCTGCCCGGGCAGTACGTCACCGTCAAGGCCCTGATGGCCGACGGCGTGCATCAGCCTCGCCAGTACAGTCTCACTGCCGCGGACGACGGCGAGCACCGCCAGTTCTCGGTCAAGCGGGTGGCCGGCGGTGGCAAACCCGCCGGCGAGGTATCCACCCTGTTGCACGACGACATCCGGGTGGGCGACCGCCTGACCATGTCGCTGCCCTACGGCGACGTCGTGCTCGACGACTCGGGCCGGCCCGTGGTGTTCGCCAGCGCCGGTGTCGGCATCACTCCGATGGCCGGGATGCTCTCCCACCTGGTCAAGGCGCACTCCGGTCTGACCATCCGGGTGCTGCACGCCGACCAGCGTGAGCAGAGCTTCGCCCTGCGCAGCCAGGTCGACCGTGACGTCGCCGCCCTGGCGGACGCGCGCTTGCACCTGTGGTACGAGGACGGGCCGGAGAGCACCCTCGCGGCAGCTTCCGTGCACGAGGGTTATCTGTCCCTGGACGACGTCGATCTGCCCGAGAACGCCGTCTACTACCTCTGTGGACCGCTGCCGTTCATGCAGGCCGTCCGCAGCGGGTTGATCGACCGCGGCGTGCCGGCCGCCGACATCCAGTACGAGGTGTTCGGGCCGGACCTGTGGCAGGCGGACGTCGCCTGACCCCGCAGTCCCGACGACGACGTCGCCCGAGCGGCTCGGCCGCCTGTCCAGGTGCCTGAGCGGCACCGGGACTGACGGAGCCGGCGGAGCCGGCTGTCAGGGCAGGCGCAGCCACACCGCCGTGTCGGGCGCCAGTGCGCCGCCGTCGACGGCGTCCGGGACGCTCGCCAGCAGCAACTCGGCCCCGGCCGGCAGCTCGAACGACCGGCCCGAGGCGTTGAGGACCACGAGCACGCCCTCGGTGGTGAAGGCGAGGACGCCCTCGTCCGGGGCATGCACGTCCGCCCACGCCATCGTGCCGGTGCCCAGGCGCAACTGTCGGCGCAGTGCCGTCAACTGCCGGTACAACTCCAGCGTGGAGCCCGGCACCCCCTCCTGTACGTCCACGGCGTGGTCGGCGAACGCGGCCGGCTGCGGTAGCCAGCTGGCCCCGGTGGGGGAGAAGCCGTACGCCGGCGCCCCCGCCTGCCAGGGCAGGGGTACCCGGCAACCGTCACGGCCGAGTTCGGCCCCACCGCTGCGCACGAACGTCGGGTCCTGCCGCACCTCGGCCGGCAGCTGCGTCGCCTCCGGCAGGCCGAGTTCCTCACCCTGGTAGAGGTAGGCGGACCCAGGCAGGGCGAGCATGGCCAGCGTCGCGGCGCGGGCGCGGCGCAGGCCCACACCGGCGTCGGGTTGCTCGTCGTCCGGCCCGATCCCCGGGGGCCGGTGGGTAGGGTCGGCCAGGCCGAAGCGGCTGGCGTGCCGGACGACGTCGTGGTTGGACAACACCCACGTGGTGGGCGCGCCGACCGCCTCGTTCGCGCTCATCACGTTCTCGACCGCGCGGGCCATCCCCGCCGCGTCCCACCCCTCGATCAGGAACTCGAAGTTGAAGGCCTGCTGCATCTCGTCGGGCCGGACGTACTTCGCCAGCCGCGGGGCGGGTTCGACCCACGCCTCGGCGACCATCATCCGGTCCCCGTCGTACTCGGCGAGCACCTCGTTCCAGTGCCGGTAGATCTCGTGCACGCCGTCCTGGTCGAACATCGGCGCGGGTACGTGCTCCTCGATCGGGTCGGCCCCGTCCGCGCGCGTGGTGCCCTCGACCATCGCGGTGTGTCCGTCCCAGTCCGGCAGGTCGGGGTGTTTGACCAGGCCGTGCGCGACGTCGACCCGGAAACCGGCGACGCCGCGGTCCAGCCAGAACCGGAGGACGTCGTCGAACTCGGCCACCACCTCCCGGTTGTGCCAGTTCAGGTCCGGCTGGGTGACGTCGAAGAGATGCAGGTACCACTGGCCGTCGGGCACCCGGGTCCAGCCCGGTCCGCCGAAGACGGACGTCCAGTTGTTGGGCGGTTCCGCGCCATCGGGCCCGCGCCCGTCCCGGAAGAGGTACCGGTCCCGTTCGGGGGAGCCGGGCGCCGACGCGAGGGCCTGCTGGAACCAGACGTGCTCGCTCGAGGTGTGGTTGGGCACCAGGTCGACGATGGTGCGGATACCCAGGGCGTCAGCCTTCTCCCGCAGGGCGTCGAAGTCGGCGAGAGTGCCGAACCGGGGATCGACCTGACGGTAGTCCGCGACGTCGTAGCCCGCGTCGTGCTGCGGGGACAGGTAGAACGGGGAGAGCCACAGGGCGTCGACGCCGAGCCGTGCGAGGTGGTCCAGTCGGGCCGTGATGCCGGGCAGGTCGCCCATCCCGTCCCCGTCCGCGTCGGCGAAGGAGCGGGGATACACCTGGTAGATGACGGCGTCGGCCCACCACGGGGCGGTCCGGGTGTCGGCCGGGGCGGGTTCGAGGGTCACGAGTTCTTCTCCAGGGTTCAGCTGGTCAACAGGGCGATCGGTAACGATTCGGCGCCACCCACTCTCTCACGGGCGTAAGCGCTTGCGGTCGTCGCCGCGGTCTTACTACTATGACGCACGTCACTGGTGCCGACGGGCCGTCCGTTCGTGACACGTCTCGATGAGGAGAACCGGAATGGGAAAGCGAAAGAAGATCGTCCCGCTGGCGGCGGTGAGTGCCCTGGCGCTCTTCCTTGCCGCCTGCGGGGGTGGCGGGTCCAGCTCCGGCGGGGGGCAGCAGCAGAACAGCGATGCGGCCGCCAACATGGAGGGACGCGGCCCGATCACGTACGTGCAGGGCAAGGACAACTCCAACGTCGTCGCCCCGATGATCGCCAAGTGGAACGCGATGCGCCCGAACGAGAAGGTCACGTTCAAGGAGCAGTCCGACAACGCGGACCAGCAGCGCGACGACCTGGTCAAGAACTTCCAGGTGAAGAACCCCAACTATGACGTCGTCAGCGTCGACGTGGTCTGGACCGCGGAGTTCGCGGCCAAGGGCTGGCTGCAACCCCTCAAGGACTCGTTGGCCCTCGACACGTCCAAGATGATCCCGTCGACGGTCAAGGCCGCGACCTACAACAACACGCTGTTCGCGGCCCCGCAGTCCTCGGACGGCGGCATCCTCTGGTACCGCAAGGATCTGGTGCCGACCCCGCCGAAGACGTGGGACGAGATGATGGGCATGTGCTCGGTCGCCAAGAAGAACAACATCGGCTGCTACGCCGGCCAGTTCGCCAAGTACGAGGGCCTCACCGTCAACACCGCCGAGGCGATCAACTCCGCCGGGGGCAAGATTCTCGACGACCAGGGCAAGCCGGCGGTGAATTCGCCCGAGGCCCAGCAGGGCCTGCAGAACCTGGCCGACGCCTACAAGAACGGCAACATCCCGAAGGAGGCCATCACCTTCCAGGAGGAGCAGTCCCGCGCCGCCTTCCAGGACGGCAAGCTGCTGTTCCTGCGCAACTGGCCGTATGTGTACAACCTGCTCAAAGGCCAGGGCTCCAAGGTCGCCGACAAGTTCGGCATGGCGCCACTACCCGGCAAGGACGGCACCGGCGCCTCCGCGCTCGGCGGCCACAGCTCCGCGATCAGCGTGTATTCGAAGAACAAGGCCACCGCCAAGGACTTCCTCACGTTCGTGACCAGTGAGGAACAGCAGAGGGCGTTCGCCGTCAACGGCTCCCTCGCCCCGGTGCTCGCCTCCCTCTACTCCGACGCGGCCACGGTCAAGGAGTTGCCGTACCTGCCGGTGCTGAAGACGTCGATCGACAACGCCGTGCCGCGGCCGGTGACGCCGTTCTACCCCGCCGTGACCAAGGCGATCCAGGACAACGCGTACGCGGCGATCAAGGGCGAGAAGGATGTCAACACCGCGCTCGACGACATGAACAAGGCACTCACGGCCGCCACAGCCGGCTCCCAGTGATCGACGCCGGGGGCGGGCACGGATCGGACCGGTCCCGCCCCCGGCACTTCCTCGCACCACCACTTCCATGACCCCGCTCCGACCGGGTCAACAGGAAAGGAGGCACCATGTCGACGGTAGTGAACGAGACGGATCTGAACGGCGGCGGCACGGCGCCCGAGCCGCTCGAGGAGCGAGCGGAGAAGACCAACAGTCGCCAGGCGACGATGCTGCTCGCCCCCACCCTCGTCCTGCTGGCCGTGGTGATCCTCTACCCGATCATCAGCGCCATCACCTTGTCCTTCCAGAAGGACCAGGGCCTCGACCCGGCGACCGGCCTCTTCGTGGCCGGCGGGCCGGCGGGCTTCGACAACTACACCACGTGGCTGCTCCAGCAGTGCCCGCCCGGGGCGGGTGCCTTCACGTGTCCGGACGGCAGCATCGGCGGCCAGTTCTGGACGGCGACCGGCGTCACCTTCCTCTTCACCATCGTCACGGTAGCCCTGGAGACCGTGCTCGGCTTCTGGATGGCGACCATCATGGCCCGCAAGTTCAAAGGCCGCGGGCTGCTCCGCGCGGCGGTGCTCGTGCCGTGGGCCATTCCGACCGCCGTCACGGCGAAGCTGTGGTACTTCATCTTCGCGGCCGACGGCATCCTCAACAACCTGATCGGCCAGACCATCCTCTGGACCGGCAGCGAGTGGCCGGCCCGCTGGGCCATCATCATCGCCGACACGTGGAAGACGACGCCGTTCATGGCGCTGCTCATCCTCGCCGGTCTGCAACTGATCCCGGCCGAGGTGTACGAGGCGGCCAAGGTGGACGGCACCTCCGCGTGGCAGCGGTTCACCCAGATCACGCTGCCGCTGGTGAAGCCGGCCCTGATGGTCGCGATCCTGTTCCGCGTGCTGGACGCGCTGCGGATGTACGACCTGCCGGCCATCCTGACCGGCGGCGCGAACGGCACCACGACGCTGTCCATCCTGGTGATCCAACAGATGCGCGCCGGCGTGAACAGCGCTGCGGCGCTGTCGACCATCACGTTCGTCATCATCTTCCTGGTGGCGTTCATCTTCGTGAAATTCCTCGGGGCCAACGTCGTCGCGGGCGCCGGCCCGAAGCGTCGGAAACGGAAGAAGGTGGCAGCAGCATGACCGCCGTCGCAGGGCCCGTGGCCGGAGAAGCCGCACAGGCCCAGATCCCCAACAACAGTGCCAGCCGGCGGGACCGGTGGGCGAACATCCGCACCTACATCAGTGCGGTGATCATCCTGTTGTGGTGCCTCGCTCCCTTCTACTGGATGGTGGTGACGGCGTTCCGGGACGTGAACTTCACGTTCGACAACACGCCGTGGCCGACGCACGTGACCCTGGACAACTTCCGGGCCGCGTTCGACGAGAGCACCGGCAACCGCTTCCTGCTCGCGCTCGGCAACAGCCTGTTCGTCTCCACGGTGACGACGCTGATCTCCTTGGTGGTCGGCGTGTTCGCCGCCTATGCACTGGCCCGGCTGAACTTCCGGAACAAGTTCCTCATCCTCGGCTTCATCCTGGGCGCCTCGATGTTCCCCGGTGTGGCTCTGGTGACCCCCCTGTTCCAGTTGTTCACCAGGATCGGATGGATCGGCACGTATCAGGCGCTGATCATCCCGAGCATCTCGTTCGTCCTGCCGCTGACCGTGTACACACTCACCTCCTTCTTCCGCGAGATGCCGTGGGAACTGGAGGAGGCGGCGCGGATGGACGGGTGCACGCCGGGGGAGGCGTTCCGGAAGGTGATCATGCCGCTGGCTGCGCCGGCGGTCTTCACCACGGCGATCCTGGCGTTCATCTCGGCCTGGAACGAGTTCCTGATCGCCAGCCAGCTCTCGAACGAGGCCACCCGCACCGTCACGGTCGCGATCGCCTACTTCGCCGGAGCGATCCCGAGGCAGGAGCCATACACGACGGTGATGGCGGCGGGCACGATCGTCACCATCCCGCTGGTCATCCTGGTGCTGATCTTCCAGCGGCGGATCGTCGACGGCCTCACGGCCGGCGGCGTGAAGTAGAGCCCACGGCAGCACGATCGGCATGCGGTACGACGATGACGAGGACGAGCTCGACGCGGAGGATCAGTTGCGCCGGGTGCGGATCGCCGAGCACCTGGAAGCGGTGATCGGCTTCCTCGCCTTCGCCGTCCTCGCCGTCGCCGGCATCGGCGTCTACACGGCCGCGAGCGGCCAGCCGTCCTGGACGTGGTTCGTCGGAGCGGTCCTGCTGGCGGGCGTCGTCGTGGCGCTCTGGCGGCTGCGACGCCGCCTCCCCCGGGTGGAGGCCCGACGCCGCCCGTCCTGACGACGCACCGTTTTCCTTTCACCGTCCGGTCTCACGCAGAAGGTTCGGCATCATGCCCAGCATCGACCAGGTCGCGGCGCGTGCGGGTGTCTCCACCGCCACGGTCTCCCGCGCCCTCCGTGGTCGTTCCGGTGTCTCACCCAGCACCCGGGACCGTGTCCTGGCGATCGCGGACGCCATGGGCTATGTGGCCTCGTCCTCAGCGGCCGGCCTGGCGACCGGGCGCAACATGGCCATCGGGGTGCTCGTTCCGGTGGTGCACCGGTGGTTCTTCGCCTCCGCCATCGAAGGGGTGGACCGGCAGCTGCGGGCCCGCGATTACGACCTCGACCTGTACAGCCTCGGGGGCCACGGCACCAACCGGGACCGCGTCTTCCACCGGTCCATGCTGCGCAAGCGGATCGACGGGCTGGTGGTGCTCTGCATGGCCCTGACCGATGACGAGCTCACTGCGCTGCACGCGCTGGAGCAACCGGTGATCGTCGTCGGCGGACCCGTCGAAGGGTGCCGGCACATCAGCATCGACGACCGTGCCGCGGTCCGGGACGCGACGAACCACCTGATCGGTCTCGGCCACGAGCGGATCGTGCACCTGGCCGGCGGGGGCTCGTTCGGTATCGAGTTCTCCGTCCCGCGGCTGCGGGCGGCCGGCTTCGGCGACGCGATGGAAGCCGCGGGTCTGGGCGCGGGCCCCGAGGCGACGGTGTTCGGTGACTACACGGCGGACTCGGCCAAGGCCACGGTGGCCCGCGTGCTCGACCGGGCGCCCGGGACGCGACCGACCGGGATCGTCGCCTCCTCGGACGAGATGGCGTTCGGCGCGCTGCTGGCCGCGGCGGAGGCCGGTCTGCGGGTGCCGGAGGACCTGTCGGTGATCGGCATCGACGATCACGAGTTCGCCGGCGTCTTCGGGTTGACGACGATCCGGCAGGACCCGGTCGCGGCGGGCGAGCGGGCCGCGGCCCTGTTGTTGGGCGAGCTGGAGGGCGACGGGCGTGTCCCGGCCGCCCAGCCCGGCCCGGAAGCACACGAACTGGTGATCCGCCGCAGCACCGGGCCGGCGCCGATGCTCACCGCGGCCACATCGGGTGCCCGCGTCCAGCCCGCCTGAGCGCCCCGGCACCGGCAGCACCGGAATCGGGACGCCGGGTCAGGACGCGCGAGCGAGCTGCTTGATCGGCAACCAACGGCCGGCCAGCCGTCGGTAGGCGGCGGCCGCCCCGGTCATGTCCCCGTCCGCCAGGCATTCGATGCCCAGCCGTAGGTCGGAGGGGGAGTCGTCGGGGTAGACGGCCTCCGCCACCTGCCCGTAGTCCAGCGCCACCGCGGCGCCGTCGTCGAACCCGTCCAGCCACTCGGCGAGTTCGGCGAGCTCACCGAGCAGATCCATCTCCGGGACCACCGCCGCCAGACTGGTCGCCGCGAACTGCACGCGGTCGCGTGCCTCGCCGATACCCGCGCACAGGCGGCAGTTGCGGATCCGCCCGTCCGCACTGAACACCTGAACGGGGTCCTCGTCGCTGAACAGCGCGAACCAGGACAGGGGAACCCCCCACGTGGCGGTCCGGGTGTGCAGTCGATCGGTCCCGTCGGAGGTCCGCAGGTCGTCCAGATGCCGTTCGAGCGCCTCGCCGGGCACCACCAGTTCGGCCAGGTCGGTGGAGACGGCGTTGCCGAGCTTCTCGGCGGCCAGCAGTGCCCGGACCCCGAGCTGGCCGGGATTGAACAACCGGTGCGTCGTCCCGGCGCCGTCCGTGACGTCCAGGGCACGGACGTGCTCCGGGCCGACCGGGAACGGCTGGTAGCGCGGTTCGCAGGCCCGGGCCAGGGACGCCAGCATGTCCATCCGGTCGGCGGCCGCCGGGTCCTCGGCAGCCCCGACCAACCCGTGCGGCTCGAAGGCGTGCAACGGCTCGTACACCCGCAGGTGCGACTGGAAGGGCAGCCCGACGGCGACGTCGTACGTCCCGCCGATCGCCACGATGCCGACCATGGGGTCAGCGTAGACCGGCGCTCACGCCAGCTCCACCACCACCGGCGCGTGATCCGATGCGCCCTTGCCCTTCCGCTCCTGCCGGTCGATGGAAGCGCCGGTGACGCGGGCGGCGAGGGCGGGGGAGGCCAGGATGAAGTCGATGCGCATGCCCTCCCGACGCGGGAACCGCAGCTGCTTGTAGTCCCAGTACGTGTACACCCCGGGCCCGGGAGTGAACGGGCGGACGACGTCGGTGAACCCGGCGCCCTCGAACGCGGTGAAGGCGGCCCGCTCGGGGGCGCTGACGTGGGTCGATTCCTCGCGCTCGAACAGCTCGATGTCCCACACGTCCTCGTCCCGGGGGGCGACGTTCCAGTCGCCGACCAGGGCCACCTGGGCGTCGGGATCCTCGGCGATCCACCCGGCCGCCTGGTCCTTCAGCGCCGTGAGCCACTCGATCTTGTACTGCATGTGCGGGTCGTTCCGGTCGCGACCGTTGGGCACATAGAGGCTCCACACCCGGACACCGCCGCAGGTGGCCGCGATCGCTCGCGACTCCTGCACGGCCTCCGCGCCCTCCTTGCCGAACGCCGGCTGGCCGGCGAAGCTGCGCTCGACGTCGTCCAGCCCGACACGGGACGCGATCGCCACCCCGTTCCACTGGTTGACCCCGGCGTGAGCGACCGCGTAGCCCTTGCGTTCGAACAGGTCCCAGGGGAAGTTCTCGTCCCGGCACTTGGTCTCCTGCAGGGCCAGCACGTCCACGTCGGAGCGGTCCAGCCACGCCTCCACCCGATCGGCGCGGGCCCGCAGGGAGTTGACGTTCCAAGTCGCGATCCTCACCGCACCAACGTACCAAGGCCCCGCTCGTCCCCTGCTGGCCAATTACTAGGATGTCCGAGTATTCTCGCTGGAGACGTGGATCACATCCGGCTCCGATCCCGAGCGGCGTTCCGCGTTCCTCTGATATTCGATGCGAAGGAGTTCCGGTGACCCGCGATCTCACCCACTACAGCGGCGGTGCCCACCGGGCCGGCATGTCCGGCCGTTTCGGCGACGTCCACAACCCCGCCACGGGAGAGGTGACGTCCCGTGTCCCGCTGGCGGACGCCGGTGAGGTCGCCGCGATCGTCGATGTCGCCGCCGCCGCGCAGCCGGCCTGGGCCGCCACCAACCCGCAGCGACGCGGGCGCATCCTGCTGCGGTTCGTCGACCTGGTCAACGAGCACGTCGACGAGCTCGCCGCACTGCTGTCCGCGGAGCACGGCAAGACCCTGGCCGACGCGAAGGGCGACATCGCCCGGGGCATCGAGGTGGTGGAGTTCTCCGCCGGCGCCGCACCGCATCTGCTCAAGGGCGAGTTCTCCGACAACGTGGGCACCGGTATCGACGTCCACTCGCTGCGCCAGCCGCTCGGCGTCGTCGCCGGCATCACCCCGTTCAACTTCCCCGCGATGATCCCGCTGTGGAAGGCGGGCCCGGCGCTGGCCGCCGGCAACGCGTTCGTGCTCAAGCCGTCCGAGCGGGACCCGTCCGTGCCGCTGCGGCTGGCCGAGCTGTTCACCGAGGCCGGTCTGCCGGACGGTGTGTTCAGCGTCGTCAACGGCGACAAGGTCGCGGTCGACGCCCTGCTGGACGACCCGCGGGTCGAGGCCGTCGGCTTCGTCGGCTCGACGCCCATCGCCCAGAGCATCTACGCGCACGCGGCCGCCAACGGCAAGCGCGCCCAGTGCTTCGGCGGCGCCAAGAACCACATGGTGATCCTTCCGGACGCGGACCTGGACATGGCCGTCGACGCCCTGATCGGCGCCGGCTACGGCTCGGCCGGGGAACGCTGCATGGCCATCTCGGTGGCCGTGCCGGTCGGCGAGCGCACCGCGGACGCCCTCGTCGCCCGGCTCAAGGAGCGGATCGACGGGCTGCGCGTCGGCGAGGCGACCGCGCCCGACGTCGACTTCGGCCCCGTGATCAGTGCGGCGGCGAAGGAGCGGATCGAGGCAGCCATCGCCACCGGCATCGACGAGGGCGCCGAACTGGTGGCCGACGGCCGCGGTCGCACCGTCGAGGGTTTCCACGGCGGCTTCTGGGTCGGGCCGACGCTGTTCGACCGGGTCCGGCCCGAGATGGCGCTCTACCGCGAGGAGGTCTTCGGTCCGGTGCTGTCCGTGGTCCGGGCCGCGGACTACGAGGAGGCCCTCCGGTTGCCCAGCGAGAACGAGTTCGGCAACGGGGTGGCGATCTTCACCCGGGACGGTGACGCCGCCCGTGATTTCTCCTCCCGCGTGCAGGTCGGCATGGTCGGCGTCAACGTGCCGATCCCCGTGCCGATCGCGTATTACACGTTCGGTGGGTGGAAGGCGTCCGGGTTCGGTGATCTGAACCAGCACGGCGCCGACGCCTTCCGGTTCTACACCAAGACCAAGACGGTCACCACCCGTTGGCCCTCCGGGATCCGGGCGGGCGCGAGCTTCGTGATGCCCGAGGGCAGCTGATGACGGTGCCGTCCTCTCCTGCGCAGACTCTCGAGCCCGCCGAGCCGCCGGTCCTCACCGCCGTCCGCGGCCGGCTCGGGGCCATCACCTTGAACCGGCCGCGCGCCGTCAACGCCCTGACCACCGAGATGGTGGAGTTGATGATCGCGGCGCTGCAGGCCTGGCGTGACGACGACGCCGTCGACCAGGTGCTCGTGCGCGGCGCGGGGGAGCGCGGCCTGTGCGCCGGTGGGGACATCGTCGCCATCTACCGCGACATGACGGCGGGCGATTCACCCCCGGGTACGCGGGACACGTCCGCCAGTGAACGGTTCTGGGCCCGGGAGTATCTGCTCAACGCCATGATCGCGGCGTACCCGAAGCCCTACGTCGCCTTCATGGACGGTCTGGTGCTCGGCGGGGGGATCGGGGTCTCCGCGCACGGCAGTCACCGGCTGGTCACCGAGCGGACCCGCAGCGGGATGCCGGAGACGACGATCGGTTTCGCGCCCGACGTCGGCGGTACCTGGCTGCTCTCCCGGGTTCCCGGGGGCGCGGGTCTGCACGCGGCGCTCACCGGCGCCCACCTGGACGCCGCCGACGCCCTGCACCTTGGGCTCGCCGACCGCCTTGTCGACGCCGCGGACCTCGACGCGGTCGCCACCGCCCTGGAGACGGAGGCCGCCGACGACGTCGTCGCCCGGTTCGCCGTCGACCCCGTCCCGCCCTCGGCGCTCGCCGCCGCGCGGGCGTGGATCGACGACGCGTACGGGCGCGACACTGCGACCGGGATCGTGGCCCGGCTGGACGAGCTCGGCGCCGCGGGCCATGCGGACGCGGCCGAGGCCGCGGCGACCATCAGGGAGAAGTCCCCGACGTCCGTGGCCGTGACGCTCGAGGGCGTGCGCCGGGCCGGACGCGCGGATCGGCTGGAGCAGGTCCTGGTGGACGAGTACCGGGTGGGTGTGCGGCTGCTGCAGGGACACGACTTCCCCGAGGGTGTCCGTGCGCAGGTGATCGACAAGGACCGCACCCCGCACTGGGATCCGGCGACCCTGGCGGATGTGGATCCTGCCGCGGTCGCGGCCTGCTTCGCGCCGCTGGGCACGGCGGAGCTGGACCTGCACGACCTGGACCTGCACGACCCGAACCGGCACGACCCGAACCTTTCCAGCGACCCGGCGCCAGCCGCCGGACCGGTAACCGCCGGCTCCACCACCGCCGGCACGGCAACGGAGGACGCATCATGACCGACACCACGCCGACCCCTTCGGACGAGGCGGCCGCAGACGAGACCGCCGCCACCGGCTCCGCCGGCGCGGCCCCCGGCACCGGCCGGATCGCCTTCCTGGGGCTCGGGCACATGGGTCTGCCGATGGCCGCCAACCTGGTCGCCGCCGGCCACGACGTCGTCGGGTACGACGTCGTCCCCGCCGCGCTCGACGCCGCCCGCGCCGCCGGCATTCCCACCGCGGACAGCGCCCTCGACGCGGCCGCCGGCGCCCGCATCGTGCTGACCATGTTCCCGAGCGGGGCGCACCTGTTGCGTGCCTACCTGGGCGGACCGGCCGAATCCGGCCTGCTGGCGGCGGCGGAACCGGACACCCTGTTCCTGGACTGTTCGACCATCACCGTCGAGGAGTCGCGGGAGGCCGCCGATGCCGCGCTCGCGGCCGGGCACCGCAGCGCCGACGCCCCGGTCTCCGGCGGCGTCGTCGGCGCCGAAGCCGGCACGCTCACGTTCATGGTGGGCGCCGAGGAAGCGGACCTGCCCCAGTTCATGCCGCTGCTGGAGGTGATGGGCAAGAAGATCGTGCACTGCGGTGGCCACGGCGCCGGCCAGGCCGCGAAGATCTGCAACAACATGGTCCTCGGCGTCAGCATGATCGCCTCCTGCGAGGCCTTCGTGCTCGGCGAGAAGCTCGGCCTGACCCACCAGGCGCTGTACGACGTCATCTCCACCGCCTCCGGGCAGTGCTGGTCGGTGACGACGAACTGCCCCGTGCCCGGGCCCGTGCCCACCAGCCCGGCCAACCGCGACTACCGGCCCGGCTTCTCCGGCGCCCTGATGGCCAAGGACCTCGGCCTCGCGCTGGCCGCGGTGCGCAGCACCGGGGTCGCCGCCCAGCTCGGGCCCGCCGCGGCCGCCATCTACGAGCAGTTCGCCGCGGGCGACGGCGGCACCCGGGACTTCTCCGGCATCATCACGGATATCCGGGACGCCTCGGTGGACGCATCGACCAGCACGCCCGCCGACGCACCCGCCGGCACGACCGCCGGGACACCCGCCGACGGCGACCGGTCGGAAGGCTGAGCCCGTGAGCGAGCAGGAGACACGCGACCAGGGCAACATCCGGGTCGAGACCCGGGACCGGGTCGGCCTGATCACCTTGGACCGGCCGAAGGCGTTGAACGCCCTGAACAAGGCCACCATGGACGAGCTCGTCGCGGCGGCCACAGCCTTCGACGCCGACCCCGGGATCGGCGCCGTCGTCATCACCGGCTCCGCGAAGGCCTTCGCGGCCGGCGCCGACATCAAGGAAATGGCGTCGCAGTCCTACATGGACATGTACGCCGCCGACTGGTTCCGGCACTGGGAGGACCTGACCCGGCTGCGGATCCCCCTCGTGGCCGCCGTCTCGGGCTACGCCCTCGGCGGGGGCTGCGAACTGGCGATGATGTGCGACCTCATCATCGCCGCCGACACCGCCCGGTTCGGTCAGCCCGAGATCGCCCTCGGGGTGCTTCCCGGCATGGGCGGCACTCAGCGGCTGACCCACGCGGTGGGCAAGGCGACCGCGATGGACATGATCCTCACCGGGCGACAGCTCGACGCCGAGGAGGCCCTGCGCGTCCGCCTCGTCTCCCGCGTCGTGCCCGCGGACCGGCTGCTCGAGGAGGCGCTCGAGGTCGCCGGGAAGATCGCGAGCGCCTCGAAGCCGATCGCCATGCTGGCCAAAGAGGCCGTCACCACGGCGTTCGAGACCGGCCTGACCCACGGCGTGCAGATCGAGCGGCGTCTCTTCCACTCCGCCTTCGCCACGGAGGACCAGAAGGAAGGGATGGCCGCCTTCGTCGAGAAGCGGACGCCGGACTTCCGCCACCGCTGACCGTCAGCCCCGTCGCCGCTGACGCCAGTCACTGCGGACCGCCGTGGTCGCGAGGACCGGAGGAGGAGAGCGAGTCGCGGGGCAGGGCCGGTCACGGGTGGTTGTCACTCGGCGAAGTCACCGGCCTGACGGCGGAACCGCGCCAGGATGCGGATCAGCGCGTCGACGTCGGCGGCCTCGAACCCGGTGTCGCTGAACACCTCCCGGTTCAGTGCCTCCGTGGCCCGGCGCGCTAGCTCACGGCCCTCGGCGGTGAGGCAGATCAGCGTCGTGCGCCGGTCCACCGGGTGTGGCGACCGGTGGACCAGGCCGGCCGTCTGCAGCCGGTCCACCGCGTTCGTGACCGACGTGGGGTGGACCTGCAGCAACGAACTCGCCCGACTCATCGCCAGTTCCCCTCGGCGGGTGAAGGCGAGCAGCGTCAGCAGCTCGTACCGGGCGAACGTCAGCGCGTACGGCCGCAGCGTCGCCTCGATCCGCTGCAGCAACAGCTGCTGGACCCGCATGATGGCGGTGACCGCCGCCATCGGCGCGGCCTCACTGTCCCAGCCGCGTCGCGCCCAGTTCCGCTGCGCCTCAGCGATCGGATCCCGCGGGAGCGGTCGGTCCATCCTCGCCCCCTTCGACGCCGGACGTCAGCGAGCCGCCCGCGTCGCCGCCGGAGCCGGCGTCCGACCCGACACCCGCAGACCCGTCCCCCGCAGACCCGCCCCCCGGCGACCCGGCAGGTCGCTGCCCGCGCAGCGACGGGAAGTCGGTGTCCGTGTACTCCACGCCGAGACCCTCCGGCGGGGTCGAGCCCGACGCGCCCGATCCGTGCCGGGCCAGCTCCGCGCTGCGCAGCTGGACGCGGCGGATCTTGCCGGAGATCGTCTTGGGCAGCTCGGCGAACTCCAGCCGCCGGATGCGCTGGTACGGGGCCAGGTGCTCGCGGCAGTGCCGCAGGATGTCCTCCGCCAGTCCCGGCCCGGCGTCGTACCCGGCCACCAGGGTGACGAAGGCCTTCGGCACCGACAGCCGCAATTCGTCGGGGGAGGGGACGACGGCGGCCTCCGCCACCGCAGGGTGCTCGATCAGCACGCTCTCCAGCTCGAACGGGCTGAGCCGGTAGTCACTGGACTTGAACACGTCGTCGCTGCGGCCGACGTAGGTCAGGACGCCCCGCTCGTCCCGGGAGGCGATGTCCCCGGTGTGGTAGACCCCGTCCCGGAACGCGTCGGCCGTGCGCTCCGGATCGCCGTGGTACCCGCGCATCAGGCCGACCGGTCGCGGGTCCAGGCGCAGGCACAGCTCGCCCTCCTCGGCCTCGGCACCCGTCGCGGGGTCCACCAGGACGACGTCGTAGCCCGGCAGCGGCCGGCCCATCGCGCCCATCGTCAGCCGCCGGCCCGGCGGGTTGCCCACCTGCACGGTCGTCTCGGTCTGCCCGAAGCCGTCGCGGATGGTCTGCCCCCACGCGGCGGCAACCCGGTCGATCACCTCCGCGTTCAGCGGTTCGCCGGCCGAGACCAGCTTCCGCGGCGGCGTGGCCAGCTGGCTCAGGTCGGCCTGGATCAGGTACCGCCACACCGTGGGCGGGGCACAGAAGCTCGTCACCCGATACCGGTCCATGGCCGCCATCAGCGCGACCGGATCGAACCGGGAGTAGTTGTAGATGAACACCGTGGCCTCGGCGATCCACGGCGCGAACACGTTGGACCAGGCGTGCTTGGCCCACCCCGGGGACGCCACGTTCAGGTGCACGTCGCCGGGCTCCAGCCCGATCCAGTACATGGTCGACAGGTGCCCCACCGGGTAGGAAGTGTGCGTGTGCTCCACCAGCTTCGCCTTCGACGTGGTGCCGGAGGTGAAGTAGAGCAGCAGCAGCTCGTCGGCGCCGGTCGGCTGGTCCGGGACGAAACGCTCGGAAGCCGTGCGGGCGTCCGCGTAGTCCAACCGGTCCGACGCCGGGGCTCCGTCGATCTGGATGACGCGGTAGTCCCCGGGCACATGGTCGAACTTGGCGGCGTCGTCGGCCGCGGCCACGGCCCACCGCGCGCGGCCCCGCTGCACCCGGTCGGTCAGATCGGCCGGACCCAGCTGCGTCGTCGTGGGGATGAGCACCACGCCGAGCTTGATCCCGGCCAGCATGAGCTCCCACAGCTCGACCCGGTTGCCGAGCATCAGGATCATCCGGTCGCCGCGCTGCACGCCCTGCTCCCGCAGCCAGGTCGCCACCTGCGCGGATCGCCGGGACAGCTCGGCCCACGACCAGCGGGCGGCACTGCCGTCCTCCTCGACGATGACCAGCGCGTCGGTGTCCCCCCGCTCGCCGGCGCCGACGGCGTCGAACCAGTCGAGGGCGAAGTTGAACTGCTCGAACCGGGGCCAGCTGAAAGCGGCGTTCGCGGCGTCGACGTCCTCCCGCAGCTCGAGCAGGCGATCCCGCGCGGCGCGGAACCGCGCGGTCGAGTCGGTCGGCGTGGGGTCGGATACGGCGTTCATACGCCTCCGTTCAGGGCCATACTCGTGATTCAGGTCACAGCGCACTATACTTGGACATCCAACCATGTGGAAGTCTCGACCAGACTCCCGCTGGTTCGGCCGTACCCCCTGTCTCCACACCGAGGAGCCGCTCCGTGCGCCCCATCGTCACCCCCGCCATCACCCCCGTCGACCCTTCGCTCTCCGGCCCCGCGCCGAGCGGATCCGCCGGGCCAACCACGCCCACCGCGTCCCGTCCGTCATCGGCGGCCCCGGTCGGTGCTCCGGCTGCGCCGCAGCTGCTCCCGCTGGACGTTCTCGACGTCGCGGCCGCTCTGAGCGCGAGCGAGCAGGCCAGGCTGGCCGAGGCGACCGCCTGGCTGCAGGAGCGGATCCGCCCGGCGAGCGTCGGGCCCTGGCAGCGCGACGAGTTCCCCCGCGACCTGATCGCCGAACTGGGCGAACGGGGCTACGGGAACCTGCGGCAGTCCGGTAGCGAGCTGTTCATCGGGTTGCTGCACGCGCAGATCGCCCGGGCCGACCTGTCCCTGTCCGCGTTCGTCGGCATCCACAACGAGCTCGTGGTGGGCATGATCGAAGCCCTCGGCTCACCCGAGCAGCGCGACCGGCTGATCCCCGGACTCTCCCGCTTCACCACGCTCGGCGCCTTCGCCCTGACCGAGCCCGAGCACGGATCGGACATCGCCGGCGGCCTGGCCACGACCGCGCGCCGCGACGGGGACACCTGGGTGATCTCCGGAGCGAAGCGGTGGATCGGGGCCGGCACGGTCGCCGACGTCGTGCTCGTCTGGGCCCGTGACGAGGCCGACGGCGTGATCAAGGCGTTCATCGTCGAGGCGGACCGGCCCGGCTTCACCGCCACCCGGATCGAGCACAAGGTCGGCCTGCGCATCATGCAGAACGCGGACCTGGCCTTCGACGACGTGCGGGTGCCCGAGGCGAACCGGTTGCCCGGGGCGCACGGTTTCGCGGCGGCCAATCGACTGCTGTGCGACTCGCGTGCCTGGGTCGGGTGGCAGGCCGTCGGCGCCCAGCTCGCCGCCGTCGACATCGCCCGTTCGCACGCCCTGGACCGCCGGCAGTTCGGCCGTCCCCTCGGCGCGTTCCAGCTGGTGCAGGCCTCGCTCGCGGAGATGTTCGGCAACCTCACCCTGAGCCTCGGGATGATGACGCAGATCGCCCGTACCCAGGCGGAGGGACGGCTGACCATGCCGCAGGCGGCGCTGGCGAAATCCACGATCACCCGGCTCACCCGGGAGAGCCTCTCGCTCGGCCGGAACCTGCTCGGCGGCAACGGCATCCTCAGCGACCACGAGATGGCCAAGATCTTCGCCGACGTCGAGGTGCTGCACACCTACGAGGGCACCTACGAGATCAACACGTTGATCGTGGGCCGGGCCGCGACCGGCATCTCGGCCTTCGCCTGAGCTGTCTTCGACCGAGGTGGCGGGAACGGCGACATCTGCTCGAACCGCTCACCTCACGGCGCGTTCACTGGACATTCACGCGGAGGCCGCATCAGACTTGTTGACTGGCGTCGTCACCGACCGTTCGGTTCGGCTCACGTGAAGGATCGTCGGCCGGGTCGAACCCGGGAACGCCAGGCAGCACCGTCTCACGAGAGAGCCGACCGATGACCACGATCCGGTCCGAACACCCCGATCCTTCCTGTTTCCTGTTGCACGTCAGCGACACCCACCTGCGGGCCGAGGGCCGCGTCGGCGGCGTCCTCGACGCCGAGGCGAGGACCCGGGGGGTGTTCGAGCAGATTCGCGCGGCCGGGGGTTCTCCGGACGCCATCGTCGTGACCGGGGACCTGGCCGACCACGGTGAGGCCGACGCCTACGCGGCCCTGCGCGCCCTGGTCGACCCCGTGGCCGCGAGCCTGGGCACCCGGATGATCTGGGTGATGGGCAACCACGACGACCGCGCGAACCTGCGCGAGTACCTGCGGGGCGACGCCCGGACCGGTGAGCCGCTGGACGAGGTGCACTGGATCGGCGGCCTGCGGATCATCGTGCTGGACACCACCGTGCCCGGTTACCACCACGGTGAACTCTCCGACGACCAGCTGCGCTGGCTCGCCGGCGAACTGGCCGTGCCCGCCCCGGACGGCACCCTGCTGGCCATGCACCACCCACCGGTCCCGTGCGTGCAGAACCTGGCCGCCCTCGTCGAGCTGCGCGGTCAGTCCCGGCTGGCCGACGTCGTGCGCGGCAGCGACGTCCGGTCCATCCTCGCCGGTCACCTGCACTACTCGACGACCGCGACCTTCGCCGGCATCCCGGTGTCCGTGGCATCGGCGACCTGCTACACGCAGGACCTGACCCGGCCCGTCGACGCCGCGAGCGGTATCCGGCCGACCATGGGTCGGGACGGCGCCCAGACCTACAACATGGTGCACGTCTACCCGGGCACCGTGCTGCACACGGTCGTCCCCGCGGCCGGAGGCGACCTGGTCGGCGAGCGGGTGGACGCCGAGGAGGTCGCCCGGCGGCTCAGCGCCGCCGGTCACCAGACCAGCAGCACCCCGGCGACGCCGGCCCTGGCCTCAGCCCGCTGATCCCTTCTGCGCGGCCTGCTGCCCGGTCTTCTCCCAGGGAGCCGGGATCGGGAAGTACCGGGTGAGGAAGTCCGTCACCCGCTCCTGCCGCTCCGCCGCGCTCACCTCCGGGAACGAGCCGTCGTTGAGGCAGAAGAAATCCTGGTTGCGTTTACGCAGCAGCTTGTCCAACCGGTTCAGCCCACTGGGCACGGTGGTGTCCACGTACTTCACCTTGGCGCCGATCTTGGTCACCGCCCGACCGGTCAGCAGCGCGTAGTAGTGGTACAGCGAGTTGGTGACCGAGATGTTGTCCTTGGCCCGGAACCGGCTGGCGGCGGTCTCCGCGAACTCGGCGCTGAACTCCTGCTCCATCTCCCGCAGCACACTCTTGCGCAGCGGTGCGGCCGTGTGTTCGAGGTGCCGGGTGGTGATCCGCCCGAACCTCTCGTAGAGCAGCCGGCGGTTCACCCGCGCCGCGTTCTCGAACCCGGAACGGTCCAGGTGGTTGTCGCCCAGGCCGATCCGGGTGCTCGCCTCGATGAACTTCGTGATCCCGCCGGGGGAGAAGAACAGGTCAGGGCTGACCGGCCGGCCGAAGAACATGTCGTCGTTGGAGTAGAGGAAGTACTCGCTCAGTCCCTCGATGTTGTGCAACTGCGCCTCGATGGCCTGGGAGTTGAACACCGGCAGCACCGACGGGTCGGCGAAGTGGTCGGCCGCGCGGACCACGGTGATCGCGGGATGCTCCGGGTCGAGCCACTCCGGCAGTGCCGAGTCCGTGCACAGGAAGATGCGCCGGATCCAGGGCGCGAACATGTGCACGGAACGCAGCGCGTACCGCAGCTCGTCGATCTGCCGATACCGTGCCTCCGCGGCATCACCCTCACCGTGGACGACCCCGGGCAGGTAGGACGCGCGGCGGGCCAGCAGGTCCGTGTCGGAGCCGTTGACCCAGGAGAAGACGATGTCAATCGGGAAGTCGATGTCCGTCGCGTGGTCCGCGAACATGTTCTCGATCGTCGGCCACGTCCGGCCGAACCGCTCGACCGTGCCGCGGACCGCCTCGTCGGCCGGCAGCGTGCGCCGGGTGACGGAGTTCTCGATCGGCAGCTGGAGGGTCTCCCCCTCCCATTTCCACAACTCGATCTGGACGCCGGTCTCGTGCCCGTAGAGCAGGCCGCCGTGGGGGACGACTCGCGGCCGGTAGAGCCGGAACATGCGCGCCCTCGTGCTCTCGGTCAGCTTCCCGTCGCCGACCAGCAGCGATCGGTCCTTCCGGGCGTCGACGGTCACCGAGTAGAAGGGCTCGTCGGTGCACGCCGCGACGAGGGCCTCGCGCAGGGCCTTCCGCTCCGTCCACGGCACCGCGATCACCGGCCGCGCGTCGTTGCCGCGCACCAGCAGGAACGAGATGCCGGCCCGGTCCAGGGCGTCCCGGACGAACAGCAGATCCTCGACCATCGCCTCGTGCGGGGTCAGACCGTCGTTGATCAGGGCGTACCCGCGGGCGCTGTGGACGACGTCCGGGCGGTCGGCCAGCCTCCGTCCGGCCGCCGCGGACGTGACCTCCTGGACCGTGGTGAGGAAGGTCTCGTCCTCCGCGGTCGCATGGTAGACATCGTTCGGTGTGACGGTGGGATCCACGACAGCCTTTCCTGGACGTTCTCGCCGCCATGATAGGTCCTCCCGCCGCCGGCAGGGTGCCGCGGGCACGGTGGGCGGGCGCGCTGGAGAGGCCGCTGGATACACTGGCGTGCATGAGCGCACCCTCTTCCCTGGACGACGCCCGCGCGCGCCTGCAGGAGCTGATCGGCGAACTCGCCGTCGTGCGCGGCCGGGTCACGTTGGCCAGCGGGATGGAGGCCGACTACTACATCGACCTGCGTCGGGTCACGCTGCACCACGAGGCGTCGCCCCTGGTGGGCCGCGTGCTGCTGGACCTGCTGGACCGCCACGGTCTCGGCGACGTCGACGCCGTGGGAGGCCTGACCATGGGGGCCGACCCGGTGGCGACGTCGATCATGCACACCGCGGCCGGCGAGGGCCGGCGGATCGACGCGTTCGTGGTGCGCAAGGCCCAGAAGTCGTACGGGATGAGCCGGCAGGTGGAGGGTCCCGACGTCGCCGGCCGCCGCGTGGTGGTCGTCGAGGACACCTCCACGACCGGCGGCTCGGCCCTGACGGCGGTCGAGGCGCTGACGGCGGTCGGGGCCGAGGTGGTGGCGGTGCTCGTGATCGTGGACCGCAACACGGGCGCCCGCGAGCGCATCGAACAGACCGCGCAGGTGCCCTGCCTCTCGGCCTTCAGCAAGGACGATCTCGGGCTCTGAGCAATGGACGGTCTGCCGGACCTCACCCGGGCGGCTCAGCAGCTGCGGTTCATCAGCCGGATGCGAACGACGTCCCGGCGCACCTTTCTGCGGACCGCGGCCGTCGGTGCCGTGCTCGCGGCCGATCTCGGCATCACCGGGTGGATCGCCCACGAACGGTCCACCCACACCGTGCAGGGGGTGGGTGCGCCCGACGCCGACGCCCTGCACCCGGACACCAGCTGGCTGGTGCTCCCCGGCTTCAAGCTCAGCTGGGAGGAGAGCCAGTGGGTGCTGAGCTCCCTCGCGCCGTCGATGGTCAAGTGGGGTCGACTCGCGTGGGCCGGCTACTCCAACGAGGGCCTGGAGATCGCCGCCCTGACCCGGGCCGTGCTCGGGTACGTCTCCGAGCGCGGCATCACCCGGATGCTGCTCTACGGGCACAGCTTCGGCGGCATGGTCGCCGTCCAGCTCGCGGTCCGACTGCGCCGCGCCGGTCTCGAGGTGCCGCTGATCGTGCTCGACTCCACGCCCCACAGCCGGGTCGACGTGCTCAACTCCCGGTGGTTCGACGGTCTGGTCTACTCGTACGAGCTCGGCTACGCCATCCCGTCCACGGTGCGCGCCGCGATGGAGCTGGGGGAGCGGGTGGCGAACAAGAACGAGCGGACCTGGCAGCAGATCGCCGACCAGACCGCGGCGCAACTGAGCCCGCTGGCGCCGTCGAACACGCTGATCCAGTCCGAGTCCGCGTACATCTACAACTTCGAGGTGGGGGTCTTCGCCCGTGATCTGGGCTCCACCCGGGTCGGCTACCTGGGCAACGCCGCCGACGACACGGTGGACTCGGTCAACGCCGCGGCCGGCTGGGCGGACTCGCTGCCGCGCAACTTCGTCCCGCCGTTGATCTCCACCGCGGGGGCCCGGCCACCGCATGCCAGCCCGCAGTGGAACCCGCTGCTCTACCAGCAGGCCCTGGACCGGCTGAGCTGGCAGTGCCTCCCGGTGCCCCGGGCCGTCGGAGCGGTGCTGCCCCCGCGTCCCTGATGCGGCTGCCCCGGACGCCGGGCCTCACAGATCCTGCAGGAGCGCCTCGACGTCGTCGTAGATGCGGTTGGGGCGGAACGGGAACGTGTTGATGTCGTCCCGGCGGGTGATCCCGCTGAGCACCAGGACCGTCAGCAGACCCGCCTCCATGCCGGCGATGATGTCGGTGTCCATCCGGTCCCCGATCATCGCCGTCGTCTCCGAGTGCGCTTCGATCCGGTTCATCGCGGATCGGAACATCATGGGGTTCGGCTTGCCGACGATGTAGGGCTGCCGGCCGGTGGCCTTCGAGATCAGCGCGGCCACCGACCCCGTCGCGGGCAGCACGCCCTGCGGCGACGGCCCGGTGACGTCCGGGTTGGTCGCGATGAACTTGGCGCCGCCCATGATCAACCGGATCGCACTCGTGATCGCCTCGAACGAATAGGTCCGGGTCTCCCCGAGGACGACGTAGTCCGGCTCGCTGTCGGTGAGGATGAACCCGGCCTCGTGCAGGGCCGTCGTCAGTCCCGCTTCCCCGATCACGAACGCGCGGCCGCCTGGCGCCTGGTTGGCGAGGAACTGGGCGGTGGCCAGCGCCGAGGTCCAGATGTTCTCCTCCGGTACCGCCAGCCCGGACCAGGAGAGGCGCGCGGCCAGATCCCGGGGCGTGAAGATCGAGTTGTTCGTCAGCACGAGGAACCGGCGCGACGTGTCGACCCACCGTCCGATCAGCTCGGCGGCCCCGGGAATCGCCTGGTTCTCGTGCACCAGGACGCCGTCCATGTCGGTGAGCCAGCACTCGATGTCCTGGGGGGTTCTGATGACGTACTCCTCGGCACGGCGGCAAGGGCGGGCATCTCGATCCTGTCACTGATCCGACGCGCTGGCGAGGGTCGGGAATGTGAGACAACCCATGGCAACTGGTTGTCCCCGTCCGAGCCCCCTCCGACGATGGTGGCATGTCCTCCATCGCCCAGCACCCCGACCGGCTGTTCCCGGCGGACCCCGGCGTCCGGGAGGTGGCCCGACGCCTCCACGCCGCGGTGGAGTCGCTGCCGGTCATCTCCCCGCACGGCCACGTGGACGCCGCCGTCATCGCCGACGACGTCGCCTTCCCGGACCCGACCACCATGCTGATCAGCCCCGACCACTACGTCACCCGGTTGCTGCACGCCGCCGGCGTGCCGCTGGAGCAGCTGCGCGTCGGCGGGAGCGCGGACACGACCCCGCGCGAGGCCTGGCGTGTCTTCTGCCGCCACTGGCCGCTCTTCGACGGAACCGCCTCCGGCTACTGGCTGCGACAGGAGTTCGTCGACGTCTTCGGCGTCGACGATGCGGACCTGCGGGAGGAGACCGCCGACGCCGTCTACGACGCCCTGCAGGCGAGGATCGACGAGCCCGGCTTCCGGCCGCGCGCCCTGATGGCGCAGTTCGGCATCGAGGTGCTCGCCACCACCGACGACCCGCTCGCGGACCTGGCCGCGCACGACCGCCTCGCCGCCGACCCGTCGTTCGCCCCCCGCGTGCTGCCGACATTCCGGCCCGACGCCTACACGAAGTTCTGGGCCGACGGGTTCGCCGCCAACGCCGACCGGCTGATCCAGGCCGCCGGCGGGGGATCGACGGGATACGACGGCTACCTGGCCGGCATCGCCGAACGGCGGCGCTACTTCGCCGAGCACGGTGCGGTGTCCTCCGACCACGGCACGCACACCGCCGACACCCTGAAGCTGGACCGCGCCGAGGCGGCCGCCCTGTTCGCGAAGGGCATGGCCGGGACGGCGACGCGCGCGGAGGCGCTCGCCTTCGAGGCGCACATGCTCTACCAGCAGGCCGCGATGGCCGTCGACGACGGGCTGGTGATGACCCTGCACCCCGGCGTGCACCGCAACACGCATCCGACGACCCTCGCCCGATTCGGGCCCGACACCGGCCACGACATCCCGTTCGCCGTCGACTTCGCCACCGGCCTGCAGCCGCTGCTGGCCGACTTCGGTACCGCCGCCGGCTTCCATCTCATCCCCTTCACCATCGACGAGACCGTGTTCTCCCGGGAGATCGCCCCCCTGGCGGGCTTCTACCCGTCGGTGTTCGTCGGCGCCCCGTGGTGGTTCCTCGACGCCCCGGACGCGATGCTCCGCTTCCGGTCGGCCGTCACGGAGACGACCGGCTTCTCCCGGTCGTCCGGTTTCATCGACGACACCCGCGCGTTCTGCTCGATCCCGGCCCGGCACGACGCCTCCCGCCGGGTCGAGGCCTCCTTCCTGGCCCGCCTCGTCGCCGAGCACCGGGTGACGGAGGAACGCGCGTTCGAGCTCATCGTCGACCTGGTCGACGCCGCACCGCGCCGGGCGTTCAAGCTGTGAGCGCCGCCGAGACGTCACCGGCCGTTCCCCCGTCACCGGCGGGGGAGCCTCGTCCTCTGACCGCCGCCACCGCCGGAGTCGGGCACCGACCGCCCGTCCGCATCGTCCATCTCGGCCTCGGTGCGTTCCACCGCGCCCACCAGGCCTGGTACACGGAGCGGACCGGTGACGGCTGGGGGATCGCGGCCTTCACCGGCCGCAGCCCCGAGGCGGCCGAGCAGCTCGCCGCGCAGGACGGGCTCTACACCCTGGTCGAGCGCGCCGCCGACGGGGACCGACACCAGCTGATCACCGCCGTCGTCGAGGCGCATGACGGCGCCGACCTGCAAACTCTCTCCGGGCTGCTCGCGAGCCCGGACACCGCTGTCGTCACTCTGACCATCACCGAGGCCGGGTACCGGTTGGCGTCCGACAGCCACGACGACGGGGCCGGACCCCGGCTGGACGGCGCCGATCCGCTCGTCGCCGGGGACGTCGCCGCGCTGCGCGCGCACGGGATCGGCGGTGTGACCACGGACGGTGCCGGACCAGAGAACGTCGACGGGACCCGGGTCCGCACGGCCGCCGGCCGGCTCGTCGTCGGGCTCGCCGCCCGCCGGGCCGCCGGAGCCGGACCCCTGGCCGTCGTCCCCTGCGACAACCTGCCGGCCAACGACGCTGCGGCCCGCGCCGCGCTGCTCGGCACCGCGCGACTGGTGGACGCCGAACTCGCCGACTGGATCGAGGCGACCGTCTCCTTCGTGGGAACGTCGATCGACCGGATCACCCCGCGCACCACCGACGCCGACCGCTCCTCCGTGGCCGCGGCCACCGGGTTCGCCGACGCCGTCCCGGTGGTCACGGAGCCGTTCTCCTCCTGGATCCTCGCCGGAGACTTCCCGGCCGGCCGGCCGGCCTGGGAACACGCCGGCGCGGTGTTCGTGCGGGACCTCGAGCCGTTCGAACGGCGCAAGCTGTGGCTGCTCAACGGTGCCCATTCCCTGCTGGCCTATGCCGGGCAGCTGCGTGGTCACGCGACCGTCGCCGAGGCGCTGGCCGACCCGGCGGTCGCCGGCTGGGTCGAGGACTTCTGGAACGCAGCCGAGCGACATCTGACAGCTCCCGAGCTCGACGTCCCGGCTTACCGTGCCGCCCTGCGGGAACGGTTCGCCAACCCGCGGATCGCCCACCACCTGGCCCAGATCGGCAACGACGGCTCCCTGAAGCTGGCCGCCCGCGCCCTGCCGGTCTACCGCGCCGAGCGCGACGCCGGCCGGGACGGTGCGGCGGCGCTGCGACCGGTTGCCGCCTGGATGGACCAGATGACCGCCCAGGTCACCGCCGGGATCCCCATCGCGGACCCGTCGGCCGACCGGATCGACACGGCCGTGGACACCGGACGATCGGGCACCGGGCAGACCGACACCGACCAGACCGCCGCCCTGCTCGCCGTCGTCGATCCCGCGCTGGCGCGGGACGAGCAGACGGTGGCGGCCGTGGCTGCGCTCCGCGCCGGGTCTCGTACTACCGTGAGACGGTGACCCACCCGCCCGGAAGTTGCTCGTCCACTACCGACCCGCCCGACCGTCACCCGGCGAACGGTCCGGCCGCGGTGCCCGTGGGAGTGGAACCCGTCGGAGTGGGGCCGTGGGAGGGCGGCTGGCCGACGGGCGCGCACTGGGACCCCGAACTGCTCCGGCACGGCGACTCCCGCAACGTCGTCGACGAGTACCGCTACTGGCGGCACGAGGCGATCGTCGCCGATCTGGACCGACGCCGGAATCCGTTTCACGTCGCCATCGAGAACTGGCAGCACGATGCGAACATCGGCTCGATCGTGCGCACCGCCAACGCCTTCCTCGCCGCGCAGGTGCACATCATCGGGCGTCGGCGGTGGAACCGGCGAGGCGCCATGGTGACCGACCGTTATCAGCACGTTCGCCATCACGACACGTTGGCGGACTTCCTCGCGTGGGCGCGGGACGCCGGTCTGATGGTCCTCGCCATCGACAACGGTCCCGGCGCGGTGCCCCTGGAAACCGCCGGACTGCCCGAGGCGTGCGTGCTGGTGTTCGGCCAGGAAGGTCCGGGGCTGACGGACGCGGCGCACGACGCCGCGTCGGCGACGCTCTCCATCGCCCAGTTCGGTTCGACCCGGTCCATCAACGCCGCGGCGGCGGCGGCGATCGCCATGCACGCGTGGGTGCGGCAACACCGGTTCGGTACGCTGCCCGGCTGACAGGCTCGGACGGCGTCCCGCCCCGGCGCGGGGCGTCGCCTGCCAACTAGGATGAGAGCGGAAGTCCTGGGCGGCGGCACCGGCCCGCCAGCACAGCCGCGGCGGCAGAGGGCCGTCGCCCCCGACGGATCAAGGAGACGACATGCCCGTTGTATCGCCCGAGAAGTACGTCGAGATGATCGATCGCGCGAAGCAGGGCGGGTTCGCCTATCCGGCGGTCAACGTCACGTCGTCCCAGACCCTGAACGCCGCGCTGCAGGGGTTCGCCGACGCCGGCTCCGACGGCATCGTCCAGGTCTCCACGGGTGGAGCCGGTTACTGGTCCGGCGCTTCGGTCAAGGACATGGTCGCCGGGTCGCTCGGCTTCGCCGCGTTCGCCCGTGAGGTCGCGAAGAAGTACCCGGTCAACATCGCGCTGCACACCGACCACTGCCCGAAGGACAAGCTCGACGGCTTCGTCCTGCCGCTGCTGGCCGAGTCCGAGGCCGCCGTCAAACGCGGTGACGGTCCCGTCTTCAACTCCCACATGTGGGACGGTTCCGCCGAGACCCTCGAGGAGAACCTGCGGATCGCCGAGGAGCTGCTGGCGCGCACGTCGGCGGCGAAGATGATCCTCGAGGTCGAGATCGGCACCGTCGGCGGCGAGGAGGACGGGGTCGCGAACGAGATCAACGAAAAGCTCTACACCACCCCGGCCGACGGGCTGAAGACCGTCGAGGCGCTGGGCACCGGCGAGAAGGGCCGCTACATCACGGCCTTGACCTTCGGCAACGTCCACGGCGTCTACAAGCCGGGCAACGTCAAGCTCCGCCCCGAGATCCTCAAGCAGATCCAGGACGAGGTCGGCGCGAAGCTCGGCAAGGAACGGCCCTTCGACCTCGTCTTCCACGGCGGCTCCGGCTCCTCCGAGCAGGAGATCGCCGACGCCGTCTCCTACGGCGTGATCAAGATGAACATCGACACGGACACCCAGTACGCCTTCACGCGTCCCGTCGCCGGGCACATGCTCTCCAACTACGAGGGCGTGCTCAAGGTCGACGGCGAGGTCGGCAACAAGAAGCAGTACGACCCCCGGGTCTGGGGCGCCGCGGCCGAGGCCGGCATGGCCACCCGCGTCGCCGAGGCCGCCCGTCACCTCGGCTCCGCCGGTCACACCTTCTGACGGTTCACCCCGTCACCGCCGCACCCCGTCACCGTCGCACCCTGACGCCGGGCCCGCGCCGCGTACTCCGCGTGGCGCGGGCCCGGCGTCCGCCCGTCCCGAGAGGAACCCCATGACCGCCGACCCGCATCGCAACCTGCTGCAGCCCGACCCCACCCTGCTCCCCGAGCGGCCCGATCTGGACGCCCGCCTCGAGGCCGGGGACGAGGCCGAGGACCTGGCCCGCCAGTTCCCGGCCGTTTCCCTGCCCTGGGCGCTGCTCGCCGAGGACGCCCTCGGCGACGGCCGTGTGATCGAGGGGTACGCCTATGCGCGGGTCGGCTACCACCGTGGCCTGGACGCGCTGCGCCGGGCCGGCTGGCGCGGCGCCGGTCCCGTCCCCTACCGGCATGAGCCCAACCGTGGCTTCCTCCGCGCTCTGGCCGCGCTCGGGCAGGCCGCCGCGCAGATCGGGGAGATCGACGAGGCGGAACGGGTCGCCGCCTTCCTGCGGGATGCGGATCCGACCGCCGCCGACGCGATCGCCGACGCCGGCCGGCCCGGGACTGGGGGCTGACCGATGGACGTCGAAGCCCTCGTCACCCAGCTCGCCGTCGACCTGCAGGGTGAAGGCGTGACCACGGGGGAGGCGTTCGGCGGTTCCGGCTTGTTCGTGGCCGGTCACCCGTTCGCGTGCCTCAACGGCGACACCATGGCGTTCCGTCTGGGCCGGAACACCGCTGCCGCCCGGGATGCGCTCGCGCTGGAAGGCTCCGGCGACTTCTCGCCCGCCGGTGACGGCGTCGTCGAGACCGGCTGGGTGGCCGTCCCGGTCGAGCAGGTGTCCGAGTGGAACCGGCTGGCGGAGGCCGCACTGCGGAACGTCCGGGGCTGACCGCTCTCGCCGTCGAACCCGTTCGCCGCCCGCGGTGAGAACCACCACCTCTGGACTTTCCGCGCTCGTCCCCGCACGCTGGAAGGAACCGGATCGCCCATCCCCCGCGATCGGTCAATCGCGTCGACGAGATCCGTGCGGCGCCACAGCCGGAAAGGCAGAACTCGATGCGCGTCGGAGTCGTCAAGGAGATCAAACCAGCGGAACGGCGTGTGGGCCTGGACCCGTCCGGCGCGCAGTCCCTCACCGCGGACGGTCACCGGGTGCTCGTCGAGCACGACGCCGGGGTCGGGGCCGGGCACACGGACGCGCACTACGAGGCCGCCGGTGCCACCATCGCCGACGCCGAGCGGGTCTGGTCGGACGCCGAACTGCTGGTCAAGGTCAAAGAACCGGTCACGGCGGAATACCCGCACCTGCACGCCGGGCAAACCCTCTTCACCTACCTGCATCTGGCTGCGGACCGGCCCCTGACCGAGGCGCTGCTCCGGTCGGGCACCACCGCGATCGCCTACGAGACGGTGCAGGACCACACCGGACTGCCGCTGCTGGCGCCGATGAGCGAGGTCGCCGGGCGGCTGGCCGGGCAGGCCGCCGCCATGTACCTGCAGGCCCCGTTCGGCGGTGCCGGGATCCTGATGGGCGGGGTCCCCGGCGTGCGGCCGGCCCGCGTCGTCGTCATCGGCGGCGGCGTCGTCGGCACCCAGGCGGCCTTGATGTCGCTCGGCCTGCGCGCCGAGGTGACCGTGCTCGACACGAGTGCCGCCCGGATTCGCCAGCTGGAGGAAGTCTTCGGCGGCCGGGTGCGCGTGTTGATGAACGACCCGCACACCCTGGCGGCCGAACTCGCCGACGCCGACGCCGTCATCGGTGCCGTGCTGGTGCCGGGCGCCGCCGCGCCGAAGGTGGTGCGCCGGGAGCATCTGGCGCTGCTCAAGCCGCACTCCCTGCTGGTCGACGTGGCCATCGACCAGGGCGGCTGCTTCGAGACGTCTCACCCGACCACCTACGAGGACCCGGTCTTCGAGGTGGACGGGATCCAGCACTACTGTGTCGCGAACATGCCCGGAGCAGTGCCCTGGACCTCGACCAAGGCACTGATCAACGCGACCCTGCCGTACGTGCAGCGGCTGGCCCGGCTCGGCCCCGAGGAGGCACTGCGAGCCGACCCCGCACTGGCGAAGGGGCTGAACGTGGCCGACGGGCGGATCGCTCACCCGGGCGTCGCCGCGGCCTTCCGGGACCTGCCCGCGTCCCTGCGTCAGCTCTCCGCGGCCGGCTGACCCGTAGTGCCGTCCAGGCGTTGCCCGCCGTCGGCGTCGAGGCCGGTCCCGCTGGCACAGCCCAGTGCCGCGGACAGGCGGTCCGCCGTCGACCTCAGTCGGCGTCGAGGTCGCGCCGGTATCCGCTCGGGGTGACGTTGAGGACGTGACGGAAGTCGTTGGTCAGGTGCGCCTGGTCGGCGTACCCGAGGTCCGCGGCCAGTGCGGCCAGGGAGAGCCCGGGTTCTTGACGTAGCCGTTCCGCCGCCTCCTGCAACCGTCGGCGGCGGATCATCGCCGCGGGGGACAGCCCGATACAAGATGCGGCCGGCGTCGGTGATCACCGGGATCCGACGCACCAACCAGGCCGTGAAGGCGGTGACCGCTCGTTGCCGCAGCTCGGTCGGATCGCCGTCGGGGCGCATGGCCGCCGCCACCGACCGGTGGGGCCACGTTCTACCGTCGGCTCATGAGCACATCATCACAGGAGAACACCCGCGGGGTCACCGGTCAGCACACCACCGCGGGCATTCCGCACGGCGTCAGCCGTCTCACCCCGTTCATCGCCGTGCCGCGGGCCGCCGAGGCCATCGACTTCTACCGCGACGTGTTCGGCGCCCGGGCGGTCAGCGTCACGGAGATGGGCGGTGTCGTCGTCCACGCGGAGCTGGATCTCGGCCACGGCCACCTCCAGCTCGGTGAACCGATGCCGGACTACTATCTGGTGCCGCCGCCGGAGGGCGAGGGCGACTGCTACTCCCTCGGGCTCTACGTCGAGGACGCCGACGAGGTGACGCGACGCGCGGAGGCCGCCGGGGCGACCGTCCGGGAGCCGCTGTCCACCTTCGTCTCCGGGGACCGGTTCGCCAGCGTCCGGGATCCGTTCGGCGTTCGCTGGTCCATCATGAGCCGGGTCGAGGACCTCTCCGAGCAGGAGAGCGCCCGCCGCGTCGACGCGTGGGCGGCCGAGCAGCAGGGTTGAAGCGAACCGACGGCGTGTCGCCGCCGCTCCGCCCGCTCGGCACGCGGTGCGCCATCGGGGGCGCCGGTCGGATCCGGCTCGGGACGCGCTCGCCTCCGAAGGTTCGCCGTGGATCCTCCGTCAGTGCAGGATCGTCGTCGTGACCCGGGCCAGTGACGGGGCGGCCGGCGCGGAGGAGAAGCCGAAGGTCACCGGCGGTGCCAGGAGGCGCAGGCCACCCAGGTCCACCCCGTCGTCGTCGCCGTCGACGGACACCACCCGATGCAGGTCCCGCACGCCGTAGAACTCCCGCCGACCGCCGCCGGCAGCGCCGGCCGTGTGCACGCCGCGGACCACCCGCGCCGCGACCGGGTCGATCAGTCGCAGCCACGCCGGAGCGGCAGCGAGAGGTCCGGGAACCCAGCGCAGCAGCCGGCCCCAGCCGGTCCGACCGCCGATGCCGACGGTCGCGGTCAGGGCGCCGGCGGCGAGGTCGAGCGTGGCGGTGAGGACCCCGCCGTCGCCGATCTCGGCCGGGGGGACCACCGGGGCGATGGCGCAGGAGACGGGCTCCACGCGCACCTCGTCGAACCGGTACGTGGCCCCGACGTAGTCGGCGATCGCCGGGTCCGGTGCCACCAGCGTGCGCGTGCCGTCCGGACCCTGCAGCATGACGTCGGTGAAGGCCCCGAACGGGGAAACGTGCCAGTGCCCGACGACCACGCGCAGGCCGCTGCCCGTGCCGAAGCCGGCGATGTGCCCGTCGAAGCGGTCGCGGAGCGGTCTCGGCACGGTTCCTCCCGGGATTGGGCGAGGCGGCGGCGGTCGCCGGGTGGCATGTTGTCCCCCGACTGTCGCAGGATAGTCCGTGTGACCTCTCGCACGCCCGACCCCGTGGCCGCCGCCGCCCGCACCAACGCCGATGTTGTTGATGATCCGACCAGCGCCGACGCGATGCGCGCCGACCAGACCAGCACGGACTTGACCAGCGCCGACTTGACCAGCGCCGACGTGATCCGCGAGACCGCGGCCAGGCTGGACGCCCTCGACCGCCTCGCCGGCTGCCGGGACCTCTTCGTGCCCGCCGACGGCTCACCCGGCCACGTCCCCGTCACCGCCTATCTGGACGGCAATTCGCTGGGGCGGCCCCTGCTCGCGACCGAGACCCGACTGCACGAACTGGTGCGCGGTGCCTGGGGGACGGGCCTGATCCGGTCCTGGGACGAGCAATGGATGGCGCTGCCCTACCGGCTGGGTGACCGGCTCGGCGACGTCTGTCTCGGGGCGGCCCCCGGGCAGACCGTGATCGGCGACTCCACCACCGTCATGCTGTACAAGCTCCTGCACGCCGCCCTCGTGCACCAGCGGGCGGTCAGCGGCGGACGACGCGTCGACCTGGTGCTCGACCGGGAGAACTTCCCCACGGACCGGTACGTGGCCGCCTCGCTCGCCGACGCGCTCGACGCCCGGTTGGTGTGGATCGACCCGGACCCGGCCGGCGGCGTCACACCGGAGCAGGTCCGCGCCGTCGTCGGGGGGCGGACCGCCGTCGTGCTGCTCTCCCACGTCGCGTACAAGTCGGCGTGGCTGGCGGATCTGCCGGCCATCACGGCGGCCGCGCACGGCGCCGGGGCCCTGGTGCTCTGGGACCTCTGCCACTCCGCCGGGGTGATCCCGGTCGGCCTCGACGAGCACGACGTCGACCTCGCCGTCGGCTGCTCCTACAAGTTCCTGGGCGGCGGTCCGGGGGCACCGGCCTTCGGGTACGTGGCCACCCGGCTGCAATCCGACCTCGCGTCCCCGATCACGGGGTGGATGGGTCACGCGGAGCCGTTCATGATGGGCCCGGACTACGCCGCCGGGACCGGGATGCGCCGCTTCGTCTCCGGAACCCCGGCGGTGCTCGGGATGGCCGGCATCGAGGACACCGTGGACCTGGTCGAGGACGTCGGCCTGTCCGCCGTGACGGCGAAGGCGACGGCGCTGGGGGAGTTCGTCATCGGCGTCGTCGACGGGCTGCTGTCCCGCCGCGGGGTCCGCGTCGTCAGCCCACGCGACCCGGGCCGGCGGGGGGCGCACGTGACCATCGCGCACCCGCGGTGCCGGGAACTCTACCGGCAGCTGTGGGGTGAGGGCATCGTGCCGGACTTCCGGGAGCCGGGCGGCATCCGGCTGGGGCTTGCGCCGCTGAGTACGTCGTACGCCGAGGTCGCGACGGCGCTCGTCCGGATCGACGAGCTGCTGCGCTGAACGGGTTGCAGCACATCTCGTCCCGCCTGCTGAGTTCGCCACTACCGCCCGAAAGGGCACATCAAAGAGCCCCACGTTCGGGCGGAACCGGCGAACTCGCGCGTCGGGGTGACGCCGCTGAGCGGGATGCCGGCGTCGGCGCAGTATCCCTCGTCCAAGGCCGCGGTCAACATGCTCACCGCCCAGTACGCGAAGGAACTGGCCGGCACCCCGATCAAGGTCAACGCCGCGAACCCGGGATTCACCGACACCGACTTCAACGGCCACGCGGCGTCCGCCCGGTGGAGCAGGGCGCCGAGCCCAGCGTCCACCTGGCGACCCTGCCCGACCACGGGCCTCCGGTTTGCTGTACGGGCATCTGTGGACCACCGAGGGCGACGGTGACGGCGGCTACGGCATCCTGGCCTGGTGATGCGGTTCGGCGGAGTGGTGAGGTCGGTTCTCCGACGGAGTGGCGGATCGGCGTGCCGGCGGAGCCGGCTGACTCACGGCGGGGCGGGGTGGAGCGTCGTCAGGGTCAACTGACGACGATGGTGCCGGTAGTGCTGGGGCGCCCACGCGAGGATGTCGCGCCGTGTCATCCAGGGCTGGAAGTACGGGTCCCAGGACGGCGGCACCCACATCCCCCGGGCGAGCGCCTCCTCGTCCGCCCGGTCGTACCAGGCCGTGATCGACGTCGTGGTGCGGTCCATCATGCGCGTCATCGCGTCCGGGCTCAGCAGCCGGCCGGCGGCCGCGCTGCCGGCCCAGTTCACGCCGTTGTAGGGAACCGTGCAGCTCTGCAGAAGCCGGCTCCACCCGCGTGCCACCGGGTCGGGCAGCCGGGAGAAGATGCCGATCAACGGGATCGCGGTGCGGGCGACGTTCTGTCCCAGGACCAGGTGGAACAGGAGTTGCCGGTTGCTCCAGCGGGTCCCGTTGGTGGGCCGGTCGAGTTCGTCGCGCCGGGCCGACCGGACGATGCGCGTGAAGTCCGCGGTGACCCGCAGCAGGTCCTCCCGCAGGTCCGAGGGGTCCTGTGGCACGCGTCCTCCCTCCGTTCTTCTGGCGAGTTAGCCACCTGCGCCCGCAAGGGCATCTCAAAGAGCCGCCTGTTCGAGCGGAGTCCGCTAACTCACGGACACGAGGCAGGGCGGACAGGGGGCAGGGCGGAGCTAGGTTCACGGGTCGGTCAGCCGGTGTAGTTCGGCCAGCACGGCGGGCCAGTGCGGGCTGTCGGGGTCGATCAGGTCGAGGTGGTGTGCGCCCTCCAGGATCCGGGCGTGCAGCCGCGGTGACGCGGGCAGGTCGGTGGTGAGGGCGACGGGCACCAGCGTGTCCCGGTTCCCGTGCAGGACGGTCACGGACGCACCCGGCTCGGATCCGGACTTGAGCAGCGCCTGCGGATCCAGGCGCGCGTAGCGGTCGGGGTACTCGGCCGGCGACCCGCCGATCCAGTCCGGGACGGCGTCCGAACCGAGGTGATCACGGTCCGCGACCGCCAGGTCCGCGACCGGGGCGAGCGCCAGCACCGGCACCGGGGCGAGGTCGGCCGTGAGCGCCCGCAGCAGGACGAGAGCCCCGCCGGCGGAATGGCCCACCCACGCGGCGGCGGTGCCGTGCCCCGAGGTGCCGTGCCCCGAGGTGACGTGCCCCGCGGTGCCGGGTAGAGCCGTGCCGGGTACAGCAGCGAGGGCGGCGTCGAGCGCCCGCAGGTCCTCGACCGTGTCGTCGGGGGATCCGGGCACCCGCCGGTACTCGGCGAGCACGACGCGATACCCCTCCGCGGCGAGCGCACGCGCCTGCGGGCGGGCGTGGGTGCGGTCGGTGCCGGGCCGGAAATAACCGCCGTGCACGACGACGACGAGCGGTCCGTCGTCGGGCCCGAACAGCTCGGCGATCTGGTCCGGTCCGGGCCCGTAGGACCACGCCGGGCCAACCGGCCCGGGATCCGCCTGCAGTGCGGTCAGCGCGCGCTGCTCCTCGGCCGCTGCCGCCTCGGCGGAACGCTTCGCCGTGCCGGCGTCCGTCCCGTCCTGGCCCGGATCGTCGTTGCGTGCCCCGCCACTCATCGGGTGGGGCGGCCCAGCGGACCGTCGTCGAGACCGTCCCGCAGCTCGATCAGGGACTCGACCACCGTGGTCGCCCCGGCCCTCGTCAGCTCCTCGACAGAGAAGCCCCCGGTACGGACGGCAATGGTGGGGATGTCCGCCTTGCCGGCGGCGACGGCGTCCCACGTCGAGTCGCCGACCATGACGGCGTCGCGGCCCTCGACCTTGTCCAGGGCCACCTGCACCAGGTCCGGTGCGGGCTTGGATGCCTCGGCGTCCTCCGACGTCGTCCACGCGTCGGCGATGTCCTTCCCGCCGATCAGGTCGAGGAAACGGTCCACGTGCTTCTGCTTGCCCGAACTGGCCAGCACGAGCCGGAATCCGCGTTTCTTGACCTCGGCGAGCAGCTCGGTGGCGCCGTCGAACGCGGCGACCGAGTCGATCATGTCATCGAACTCCTCCACCCACGCCGACCGGACGTCGTCACCGTGACGCTGCTCGACGTCGTCGCCGGCGACGTGGGCCACCAGCTGGTCCCCGCCCATGCCGATCGCACGGTGCAACCGCCACACCGGCAGGGTGATGTCGAAGCGCCGGAATGCCAGGTACCAGGCGAGCGCGTGCTGGTAGTTGGTGTCGACCAGGGTGCCGTCGACGTCGAAGATCGCGGTGTCCGCCATGAGGTTCCGCCTTTCTCACGTTCCGGAGTGGTTCGTCGCCCACGCTACTCGGCGACGAGTGCGCCGGGGAGCACGGGCCCGGCGCCCAGTCGGCGCGCCAGGCCCATCACGTCCACGGGAGCACGGACCTTGACGTCATTGTCGAAGTAGACGTACACGTCCCGGCCGGCGCCGTCGGGACAGCCGGTCCCGGTGAGCCAGCCGTTCACCGTCGCCGCCCACCGGTCCAGCTCGGCCTCGGTGTAACCGGAGGTGTACAGCTCCTCGGCGCCGTGCAGCCGGACGTAGACGAAATCCGCGGTCACGTGCCGCAGATCCGGCCAGCGCCCGGCGGTGTCGGCGACCACCAGCGCGACCCCGTGCCGGCGCAGCTGCTCGGTGAAAACCGGGGTGTCGTAACTGGGGTGCCGGATCTCCAGGGCGTGCCGCAACGGCCGGTCGCCGTCGACGTCGAACCACGTCCGCTCGTCGGTCATCCGCTCGTCCCGGTCGGCGGCGAGCCGGGCGGCCTCAGCCGTGGTGGCGGGCAGTCGGGCGAGGAACTCGTCGAGCAGCGCACCGTCGTAGGCGGCGCGTTCGGGCAGTTGCCACAGCACCGGCCCGAGCTTGTCCGCCAGGGCGAGCACTCCGGAGGCGAAGAAGTTGGCCAGCGCGGTGTGCACGTTCCGCAGCCGCAGCAGGTGGGTGATGTAGCGGCCGCCCTTGACCGCGAACACGAACCCGTCCGGGGTGTCCGCGTACCACTGCCGGTAGCTGCTCGGCCGCTGCAGGGAGTAGAAGGAGCCGTTGATCTCCACGCTGGCCAGGCGCTGGGAGGCATACGCCAGCTCGTCGCGCTGGCGCAGACCCGGCGGGTAGAACGTGCCCCGCCACGGCGTGTACCGCCAGCCGGAGATGCCGACCCGGGCGATGCCGGTGACCGTCGCAGCGTCGTCGTCGTGGGCCATCCCCGCACGCTACTCCCAGAGCGCCCGTCGCCGGTGCGGCACGTACCGTGGACGGGGTGCGACGGGGTGCGACGGGGTGCGACGGGGTGCGACGGGGTGCGACGGGGTGCGACGGGGTGCGACGCAGACGAGCTCGACGCGCGAGTCGCTCCGGTAGACTCGGCTGCGAAGCGCCCCCGGGCTGCGGGATCCCGCAGCGTACGAGGGGCTTTCTCATGTGGCCGCCGGGCGGCACCGGCGTCACTGCATCGCAACGAAGGAGTGATCCGATGCCAGCGATCGTCGTGGTCGGGGCCCAGTGGGGCGACGAGGGCAAGGGCAAGGCGGTGGACCTGCTCGGCGGGCGCGTCGACTACGTGGTCAAGCCCAACGGGGGCAACAACGCGGGGCATACCGTCGTCGTCGGCGGCGAGAAGTACGAACTGAAGCTCCTCCCGGCCGGCATCCTGTCCCCGAACGTGACGCCCGTGATCGGCAACGGCGTCGTCATCAACCTCGAGGCACTGTTCGAGGAGATCGACGGGCTGGCCGCCCGCGGCGCCGACACCTCCCGACTGCTCGTCTCCGCCAACGCGCATCTGGTGGCGCCGTTCCATCAGACCATGGACAAGGTCACCGAACGGTTCCTCGGCAAACGCGCCATCGGCACCACCGGCCGCGGGATCGGGCCCGCGTACATGGACAAGATCGGCCGGCTCGGCATCCGGGTGCAGGACGTGTTCGACGAGTCGATCCTGCGGCAGAAGGTCGAGGGTTCGCTGCGGCAGAAGAACGAACTGCTGGTCAAGCTGTACAACCGGCGCAGCGTCGACATCGAGGAGACCGTCGCGTACTTCCGGTCCTTCGCCGATCGGCTGGGGCCGATGATGGTCGACACCACGCATGTGCTGAACAACGCGCTCGACGCCGGCAAGGTCGTGCTGATGGAGGGCGGCCAGGCGACGTTCCTCGACGTCGACCACGGGACCTACCCGTTCGTGACGTCCTCGAACCCGACGGCGGGTGGGGCGTCCGTCGGCTCCGGCATCGGGCCGACCCGGATCGACCGGGTGGTCGGCATCATCAAGGCCTACACCACCCGCGTCGGCGCCGGACCGTTCCCCACCGAACTGTTCGACGAGATGGGCACCCGCCTGCAGCAGACCGGTGGTGAGTACGGCGTGAACACCGGCCGGCCCCGGCGCTGCGGCTGGTACGACGCCGTGCTGGCCCGGCAGGCCTCCCGCATCAACGGCTTCACCGACTACTTCCTGACCAAGCTCGACGTGCTGACCGGCATCGACCGGATCCCGGTGTGCGTGGCGTACGACGTCGACGGGGTCCGGCAGGACGAGATGCCGGTGACGCAGACCGAGTTCCACCACGCCAAGCCCGTGTTCGAGTACTTCGACGGCTGGACCGAGGACATCTCCGGTGCCCGGTCCCTCGCCGACCTGCCGGCCAACGCCCGCGCCTACGTGTCGGCGCTCGAAGCGATGAGCGGTACCCGGTTCTCCGCGATCGGGGTGGGCCCGGACCGCGAGCAAACGATCGTCGTCCACGACCTGATCGGCTGACGCCGGTCCGGGGCAACGCCACGACGGCCGGGACCGTCTACCTTCGTTGCCGGGCCTCACGATGCGCAAGGTCCGAGTTCATCCACCGGGAGGCCCGGTGTGACCCCATCAGCGCCCCGACGTTGCGGTATTTCTCGAGCCTTCGCGGCATGAGTTCGGCCAGGTCGGACGAGGAGAGCTGGGCCAGTTCGTATTCGATGGCCTGGCCCAGCCGCTGGCAGAAGGCCCGTCCCTCGAGGGCTGCGCCGCCGCGTTCGTCCACGATGTGCTCCACCATTCCGTGAGCGTGGAGCGAGGCGACGTCGACGCCCTGAGCCTCGGCCACGTCCGCGGCGAACTCGGTGCTGCGGTGCACGATGGCGCTGGCGCCTTCGGGTGGTAGCGGGGCCAGCCAGGCGTGCTGTGCTGCGATGGTGCGGTCGGCCGGGAACAGGGCCAGGGCCCCGCCTCCGGTGCCCTGGCCCATGAGGACGGACACCGTGGGGCAGTCCAGGCCGATGAGATCGTGGAGGGATCGTGCGATCTCGCCGGCAAGCCCGCCTTCCTCGGCCTCCCTGGACAGTGCGGCGCCGCCGGTGTCGATCACCGTCACGAGGGGCAGGCCGAGTTCCTCGGCCAGCCGCATGCCGCGGCGGGCTTCGCGCAGTGAGGCCGGGCCCATGGCGGTCTGTTGCGAGGGACGGGGACGGGTGTGTCCGAGCACCACGCAGGACATCTGGCCGAAGCGGGCCAGTGCCAGAAGCAGCCCTAGATCCTTCTCCCCCTGCCCGGTGCCATTGAGCGGCAGCGCATCGCGGGTCCCGTAGGCGAGCAACTGCCGCAGGTCGGGGCGGCGGGGGTTCCGGGAGATCGCGATCGAATCCCAGGCTCCGGCGTCGGACGGTCCCACGGTCAGCGTCCGGGGTGGCCTGACCTGCGGGGGCGGCCCGGCGACGAGGATGCTCAGGGCGCGGTCGACGATGTCGGGCAGCTGCCCCGGCGACACCACAGCGTCCACGAGGCCCTTGTCGAAGAGGTTCTCGGCCATCTGGACGTTCTCCGGGAACGGTTCTCCGTGAAGCGCCTCGTAGACCCGGGGCCCCAGGAATCCGAGGAGGGCGCCGGGCTCGGCGACGGTGATGTGCCCGAGCGAACCCCAGGAGGCCATGACCCCACCGGTCGTGGGGTGGCGGAGGTAGACCAGGTACGGCAGGCCGGCCTGCCGGTGGGCTCGGACCGCCGCAGTGATGGTCACCATGGACAGGAATGCGGTAGTGCCTTCCTGCATGCGCGTGCCACCCGAGGCCGGACCGGCGAGGAGCGGAAGCCCTTCCCGGGTGGCCCGTTCGACGGCGTTCACGACGCGTTCCGCTGCGGCAAGGCCGATCGAGCCGGCCAGGAACCGGAACTCGCTGACGACGACGGCCACCCGCCGGCCGCGGAACAGGCCCTCCCCGGTGAGGACGGATTCGTCCACGCCGGTCTTCTCCCGGGCCGCCGCGAGCTCCTGCCGGTACTCGGGGCTGGGGTCGGGATCAGCCACGGGCGAGTCCCAGGATCGGAAGGATTCGGGATCGAGCACGGTGGAGATCAGTTCGGTGGCGTTCAGGTGGCGGCGTTGCTGGGGTGCGCTCATGCTCAACGGCCTCGCTCGTCGGCGTCGGCGGACTCGGAGGTGCCGCCGTCGTCGTCCGTCGGGAGCAGCCCGAGCCACTGCCTGACCTGATCGCCGTTCTGGTTCAGCAGCGGCGGCGCTGTGTGAGCCTTCAGCGTGGTCTCCGCGGTGTCCGCGGTGCTGAAGAAGCGCAGTGGCGGGCCCGGAAGGGTGACGTTGCCGAGGACCTGGTGGTCGACGTCGATCACCAGGCCTTGGGAGTGCACCTGGTCCCATGCGTAGACCTCGTCCAGGGTGCGGACCTTGCCGGCGGGGATCCCTGCTTCGTTCAACAGCGCGAGGAGCGGCTCTGCCTCGTAGTTGGCGAAGACGCGTTCCACCTCTTCGATGACCTGGTCCCGGTTCTGGACCCGCTCGGCGTTGGACGAGAACTCCGGGCGGTCGGCGTCGATGCCGAACGTGATGGCGAATGTGCGCCACAGCTTCTCGCTGCCGACGCTGATCTGCACGCTCCCCCCGCGGCAGTGGAACAGGCCGTAGGGTGCGATGGAGGGGTGGTGGTTGCCCTGTGCCTGGGGGACCTCGCCGGCAACGGTGGCGCGTGTCCCCTGGAACGCGTGCACGCCGACCAACGCTGCCAGCAGCGAAGTCCGCACGATCTGACCTTGCCCGGTCCGTTCGCGCTCCAGCAGCGCCGCGAGCGTGCCGAACGCCCCGTACATGCCGGAGAGCAGGTCGGCGATGGGCACACCCACGCGCTGCGGATCGTCCGGCCCGGAGCCGGTCAGGGACATCAGCCCGGCCTCGCCCTGGAGGATCTGGTCGTAGCCGCTGCGCCGTGATTCGGGGCCGTCGTGACCGAACCCGGTGATGGACAGGATCACGAGGGCGGGGTTGATCGCGTGCATGTCAGCGGCGGAGAATCCGAGCCGATCGAGCACGCCGGGCCGGAAGTTCTCGATCACGACGTCGGCCCGCTCCAGCAGCTCGCGCAGGATCGTCCGTCCGTCGTCGCTTTTGAGGTCGAGGGCGATGGACTCCTTGTTGCGGTTGCACGAGAAGAAATAGGTGGCCTGCGGGTCGTCGTCGGGGCCGACGAACGGCGGTCCCCAACCGCGGGTGTCGTCTCCGGTGCCGGGGTTCTCGATCTTGATGACGCGTGCGCCGAGGTCGGCGAGCATCATGCCGGCGTGCGGCCCGGCCAGGGCTCGGCTCAAGTCCACCACGAGGTAGCCGGCGAGGGGCCCTTCGGGCTGGGGTGTGGATTCGTGGCTCATGCTGGTGTTCCTTCTCTTGGTCGGAGGGGGCGGCCGGTACAGGCCCGGAAACGGCGATATCCGGACGGCTACATCCAGCCGGGAAGGACCATGACCAGCCAAGCGATGGCGGGGCCGGCAACCACGACGATGCCGCTGTAGGCCAGGATCTGCTTGTAGAACCGGTCCTTGTCCACGTTCTCCGGGGCACTGGCGAGGACCAGAGCGCCGTTGGTGGAGAACGGCGAGACGTCCACGATGGTGGCGGAGACCGCCAGCGCCGCGATGACGCCAACGGCACCGATCTCACCGGTGGACAGGAACGGGACGGCCAACGGGATGAGGGCAGCCAGGATGGCGGTGGAGGAGGCGAAGGCGGAGACGATGGCGCCGATGTAGCAGATCAGTAGGGCCGCCAGCAGCGGCATCCCGAGCTGGGCGACGCCGTCCGAGACGAAAGTGATGGTGCCGGCCTCCTCGAGGACGCCCACGAAGGTGAGCATGCCGCAGATGAGCAGGACCGTGGACCAGCTGATCTTGTTCACCGCGCCCTTCTGCGCCGCGGGAGAGACGAGGGCCAGGATGACGGCGATGGTGATGGAGACGAATCCGACGTCGACCTTGAAGCCGAGGGAGATGACGGCGAGGACGATCAGGCCGGCGATGGTGATCACCTGAGCGAAGGTGGCCCGAGAGCCGGCGGCTTCGGGGGAGTCGGCAGCCGAATCGGCTGCGGGGACGCTGGAGGTTCCCTTGCGGGCGACGCCGGCGGCCGAGATGTCCGAACCGGAGCCCTGCAGGGTGACACCGGCGGCCCGGGAGGCGACGCTCACGGCCATGCGGGATTCGGCGGCCTGTTCCACGAGCTGGCCGGTCCGGGTGAGGAGCAGTCTGCTGCCGCCCAGCACGATGAAGAGCACCATGGCGATGGCGAGGTTGAAGATGAAGCTGGCAAGGAAGATCGCCATCGGGCTGGCTTGTAGGTCCGTCTTGGCGATGATGCCGTTGACCGTGACGCCGTAGACGGAGATGGGCGAGAAGCCGCCGGCCTGTGCGCCGTGGATCACCATCATGCCCATCATCAGCGGGTTGATCCGGTACTTGGCAGCGGAGCTGAGGGCGATCGGGGCGATGATCGCGACGGCGGCCGGAGACAGGGCTCCGACGGCGGTGATGACTGCCGTGATGACGAACATGACCCAGGGGATGAGCGCGACCTTGCTGCCCACCATCCGGACTGCGCCGCGGACCAGCAGGTCGATTGTTCCGTTGTTCTGAGCGATCGCGAAGAGATAGGTGACGCCGACGATGGTCAGGAACAGGCCGCCGGGGAAGTTGGCGAGGATGTCGCTGGTGGACATCCCCAGGACCACCGAGCCGAGCAGGAAGGCGCCCACGAAAGCGAGGGCGCCCATGTTGAGTGGTAGGAACGTGGCCAGCAGGAACATCACCACCAGGACGATGATGGACAGGACAGGAGCGGACATCGTTCTTCCGAGGTGAGAGCGGGGCGAGATTTGATGTGAGGTGGATTACAGATCCACTGGCTTAGCCTCCTGGACACCAGGTGACTTCGTCAAGACCCGCGGCTAAACTGGCCGGACGACCTCGGGAAGGATGCGCGTGACCAGGAAGACGCCGACGCAACAGATCTCCCGTGTCGCTCGGCCCCGACTCTATGAACAGCTCGTCGAGCAGCTGATGGACTACGTCGAGTCCGCGGAGCTCGGGCCGGGGGACACCCTGCCCGCCGAGCGGGACCTGGCCGAGCGGCTGGGCGTCTCGCGCGCCACGCTCGCCCAGGCGCTGGTCGCCCTGGAAGTTCTCGGGGTGATCGACGTCCAGCACGGGACCGGGGCGGTACTCGTCTACCGCCCCAACGTCCCCTCCGTGCTCAGGGGGCTGCGTGAGCACCACAGCCGGCTTCCCGAGATCGTCGAGGCTCGCAGCACGCTCGAGGTCAAGCTGGCCGAGCTTGCCGCCGAACGCCGCACCGACGAAGACCTGCAGGCGATCGACGAGGCACTCGACGTGATGGCGGCAGAGGTCGCGTCCGGCAGCAAAGGGGCCCACGGCGACGAACTGTTCCACCGGGCCATCACCGCCGCCGCGCATTCCGGCGTACTGGCCCAGCTCATGACCTTCATCGCCGGGATGATCCTCGAGACACGGCTCGAATCGTTGGGACAGCCCGGCCGGCCGGAGCAGTCACTCGCCTCCCACCGCAAGATCGCCGACGCCGTCCGGGCCAAGGATCCCGCTGCGGCGGCAGCGATGATGCTCGAGCACATCGATCTGGTGTCCGACGTCGCCCTGCTGCACCAGGACCCGGCCTGATCTGCTGGGCCGTTCCGGACGCCGTTCTCGGCCGCTGCGAACACGGCTGCCGCGGATGGCGGATCGCTCATACCGACCTCCCGATGATGATTGACCCCATCAGCCTCGACGCGCCGCCGGTCGGCCCGACGCCACCGCGGATGCCGCCGCTCGCCGGGGGTTCGCCTGCAGCTGCGTCTCACGGGCATCCTCTACTGTGGGAGCAGTCCCCGAGCTCGAGGAGGAGGAGGACACATGCTGGTCAGCGTCGGTCAGTTCAACCCGTCGGGGTCGGTGGGCGCCAATCTCGCGGTGATGCGCTCGCTGGCCGAGCGGGCCCACGACGACGGCGCCGCGTTGGTCATCTTCCCCGAGGAGTCGATGTTCAGCATCGGCAAGGTGGACGGCGACCTCGCCGCCGCGGTCGCCGCGCACTGGTCCACCTTCGTCCGCGACCTCACTCTCCTCGCGCGCGACCTGCAGATCGCCGTCATCGCCGGTGGATACGAACCCTCCAGCGACCACCGGCCGTACAACACGCTCGTCGTCGTCGACGCCGAGGGCCGGGTGGTGGAGACCTACCGGAAGCTGCACCTGTACGACGCGTTCTCGTACCGGGAGTCCAGCCGCATCGCCGCGGGCGACGACGGCCCCAAGAACGTCAATCTGGGTGGCCTGAACATCGGGGTGATGACCTGCTACGACCTGCGCTTCCCCGAGGTCGCGCGGGTGCTCGCCGAGGAGGGCGCCGACCTGATCGCGGTGCCGTCGGCGTGGTTCAAGGGTGACCACAAGGTCGACCACTGGGAGACGCTGCTGAAGGCGCGGGCCATCGAGAACACCTGCTGGGTGGCCGCCGCGGGCACGGCCAGCGGGCACACCATCGGCCACTCGGCGATCATCGACCCGATGGGCGTGCCTCAGGACTTCCTCGAGGACGAGGAACAGGGTCTGGTGACGGTCGACGTGACGCGGCGGCGGATCGACGAGGTCCGCGAGTTCCTCCCCGTGCTGCGCAACCGGCGCCTGACGACGTCCCGCACGCTCGTTCCCGCCCCGAACGGCGACTGACCGTGCCTCCCGCCGCGGTGGCGCGGGGGCTGACCTACCATCAGGTCGGGTGGACCGCGGCCGGCTGGTGGCCGCCGGGATACCGGTGGACGAACCGCCGCGGCGTCGTCGGGCACGGCGAGCACGCGTTCGAGCGGCTGGGCACGGCGATCGCCCACTGGGAGATCCTCTCCGGTGCGGGACTGAGCGTCGACGCCGACGACGACGTCGCCCGGCCCGGCGCGCAGGTGCGCAGCACCGTCAGTGCGGCGACCCTGCTCGGAGCCGACGCCGTCGCGCGCGTCCCGGTCTTCCTCCGTGGGCTGTTGTGCGCCGGGCTGACGGCCCCCTGCCGCGTCGTCTGGGTGGCCCCGGCCACGGTCGTCAGCCCGCTCGCGGGTCGGACCCCGGTCGCGACGTCGGGCTTCGGCTACGGCACGCTGCCCGGCCACCCCGAGCGGGGCGAGGAGGCGTTCCTCGCGCACCTCTACGACGACGGCGACGTCGAGTTCGAGGTGCGGGCGTTCAGCCGACCCGCGACCGCGGTGTTCACCCTCGGAGCACCGATCGGCCGCCGGCTGCAGCGGTTCATCACCGACCGGTACGTCGACGCCGCCCGCGCGGTCGTAACCGCGGAGAGGGATCAGACGGTGGCCGGGCGCTCCCGGCGGTAGCCGCGTTCGAACGTGGCGTCGGGATCCGCGTCCAGCGGCGTGAACCCGCACTTCACCAGGACCCGCTGCGCGGCATGACCGTCCCACGTCGTGCTGGCCTGCACGGCCGTGATCTGCGGGAACGAGAACGTGAAGTCGACGACGGCGGTCGTGGCTTCGGTGGCGTAACCGCGGTTGCGCCGCGACGGGCAGACGCTGCAGATCAATTCGCCCACCCGATCGATCGGCGGCCCCTCGAACCCGATCGTTCCGACCACCAGGCCGGTGCCGCGCTCCACGATGGCCAGCCGGCCGAAGGAGGTGGCGATGTCGAAGGCGCCGCCGCCGTCCTCGAGCATGCGCGCGGTGTCCACGTCCATGGGCTGCGGGAAGTCCTCGGCCCATTCGGCGGGGTGCGCGCCGGCGAGCATGGCCTCCACGTCACTGGCGGTCATCGGACGGAGAATCAATCGAGCGGTGCCCACACCGGTAGCGGGCTCGAGCTCTCCAGGGCTGATCTGCATGGGTTCATTATGGGGTGAAAGCTGGTCACGTCCCATCCCGTCCGATTCGCGGAGGAAAAATCGCTTCCGGCCACCGGTGAATCGGTCGCTGACAAGCGACTCGATGGCCGGGAATCCACACCTCAATACGGCGCAGACAGCTCGCCGAACATCGGGAAGTGCTTGATGTTGCGAGTGAACACCCGGGCGTCGAGGGCGATGGTGGTGGCGGCGATGGCGAGGTCTGCCGAGTCGATGCCGCGATTGCCGGGCAGCCACCGTCGTCCGAGTTCACCAGCGATCTCGGCGATCCTCTCGTCCACCGGATGCCACACGAAGGCACCGAACAGCGCTCGGGTCGCATCCTCCTCGCGAGCACGCATCCCGGCCAGCACTTCCAGTCTGGTCACCTCGCTTGCATGCAGATGGCCGGACTCACGCGCCTTGCGGAGAACGGAAGCCGCGGCCGACTCTCCTCGGAGCACATCGACCAACACCGACGTGTCGACGACGACCGTCATCGTGCAACTGCCTGCTCCAACCGGTTCGCCGAGCGCAAGCGCTCGACATACGCTTCGCCGTCGAGGTCGCGGTCACCCCAGGCGCCGAGCGCGGCATCGATGGCTCGGAAATCAGCGTCGACATCTCCCCCGGGGCCGTAGGTCCTGGACACGGCATCGCGGATCAGTGCGGAGATCGAGCGACCTGTGCGCGCAGCCTCCCTGTCCAGGAGTCGCCGCTCTTCCACAGTCAGGGAGATCTGAGTGCGAAGCATGATGTAACGATACATCATCCGCATGCCTGCGGTCGGAGACGACGCATGGTTCTTGGATCCAGGTTCCCACGCGTTCGACCCAGCGGGGGGCAGGCCTCCGGCGGTGTCAGGCCCGCACCTGGCGCTTCGAGGAGATCACCCCCGTGTCGAATCCGGCCAGATGCAGGCCGCCGTGGAACCGGGCGTGCTCGATCTTCACGCATCGGTCCATGACGACGTTCAGCCCCGCGGCCTCGGCGTCGACGGCCACGCCCTCGTGCCACGAGCCCAGTTGCAACCAGATGGTGCCCGCCCCGACGTCGATCGTCTCGGCAAGGACGCCGGGCAAGTCGTCGTGCTTGCGGAACACGTCGACGACGTCCGGCGTCTCCGGCAAGTCCGCGAGGGACGCGTACACCGGCTGGCCGAGGATCTGACTCGCCACCGGGTTGACGAAGTACACGCGGTACGGGGAGGAGGACAGCAGGTAGGTCGCCACGAAGTAAGAGGCGCGGGAGGGCTTGTCCGAGGCGCCGACGATGGCGATGGACCGCGCGTTCCGCAGGATGGCCAACCGCTCGGCCGCGGTCGGACCGGTCCAGGTGCGGGTCGTGTGCTCTGCCGTGGACGTGGTGCTCATGCGCGTGCTCCGATCTCGCAGGACGGCACGCCGTCGGCAGGGCCAGCCACCTCGGGCGTGACGAAGGTGTCGTCGTTGGTGTCCAGTTCACCGGTCTCGGCCGCTGTCTCCTGCGCGGCGGTCAGGGCCTGGTCGAGGTCCCACAGGATGTCCTCGACGTCCTCCAGACCCACCGAGATCCGGATCAGGTCCTCGTTCACCCCGCCCGCGGCGAGTTGCTCGGTGCTCAGCTGCCGGTGCGTCGTCGACCCGGGATGCAGCACCAGCGTCCGGGAATCCCCGACGTTGGCCAGGTGACTGGCCAACTGCAGGGACTCGATGAATCGTTCCCCGGCAGCCCGGCCGCCGCGCACCCCGAAACTGAACACCGACCCCGGGCCGAGCGGCAGGTACCGGGCCGCGCGCTCGTGGTGCGGATGGGAGGACAGCCCGGCCCAGTTGACGTAGGAGACCCGTTCGTCGTCGTCCAGCCACGTGGCGACGGCCCGGGCGTTGGCCAGGTGCGCGTCCATCCGCTGCGGCAGGGTCTCGACACCCTGCAGGAGCGCGAAGGCGGACTGCGCGGAGAGGGACGGCCCGATGTCACGCAGCTGCTCGGACCGCAGTTTGGTCAGGAACCCGTACTCCCCGAAATTGCCCCACCAGGACACGTTGCCGTAGGAGGGCACCGGTTCCGTCATGGCCGGGAACTTCCCGTTGCCCCAGTCGAACCGGCCGCTCTCGACGACGACACCGCCGAGGGTGGTTCCGTGGCCGCCGAGGAACTTGGTCGCCGAGTGGATGACGATGTCCGCGCCGTGTTCGATCGGCCGGATCAGGTACGGGGTGGACAGCGTCGCGTCGACCACCAGCGGCACCCCGGCGTCGTGCGCCACCGCGGCGAGCCCGGCCAGATCGGCCACCTCGCCGGAGGGGTTGGCCACCACCTCGGTGTACACGGCCTTCGTCTCCGGCCGGACGGCGGCGGCGAAGTCGGCCGGGTCGGTGCCGGGGACGAACGTCGTCTCGACCCCGAACCGGCGCAGCGTCACGTCGAGCTGGGTGATGGTGCCGCCGTACAGCTGGGAGGAGGCGACGATGTGGTCCCCGGCCCCGGTCAGCGCGGCGAAGGTGATGAACTCCGCTGCCATCCCGGAGGAGGTGGCGACGGCACCGATCCCGCCCTCGAGTGACGCGATCCGCTCCTCCAGCGCGGCGACCGTCGGGTTGCCGATCCGCGAGTAGATGTTCCCGTACTTCTGCAGGGCGAACAGGTTGGCCGCGTCGGCCGTGTCCTGGAACACGAACGACGTCGACTGGTAGATCGGCACCGCCCGGGCGCCGTGCTCGGCGTCGGGCGTGCCCCCGGCATGCAGCGCGCGGGTGCGGAATCCGAAACGGTGATCGGCCATCGGTCAGTGTCCTCCTGTCGACGTGGCGGCGAGCTCGGGATCACCGAGCTCGACGCCGTGCTTGCGGGCCAGGTCGGCCTCCAGTTCGCGCACGATCGGCAGGATGTCCCGGCCGAACGCGGCGACCTCCTCCTGGAAGTGCAGGTAGCAGGTGAGCAGCAGGTTCACGCCCCGCTGCTTGTAGGCGACGATCCGCTCGGCGATCTGCTCCGGGGTGCCGATCAGCTGGGTGCGGAAGCCGTCGTTGTACTGGATCAGGTCCTCGAACGAGGAGTCGGCCCACATGCCCTTGCCGTCCTTCGTGGCCGGGCCCGCCTCCTGGACGGCGCCGCGGAAGCCCTCGACGGCGGGCCGGTGCGCCTTCTCGACGATCTCCCGCAACGTGTCCCGGGCTTCCTTCTCGCTGTCCCGGGCGATGACGAACCCGTTCAGGCCGAAGCGCGGCGCGGTCCGCCCGATCGCCGCGGCGGAGGCGTGCACGTCGTTGAACTGCTCGGTGAACCCCTCGAAGTCCTTGCCGTTGGAGAAGTACCAGTCGGCGACGTGGCCGGCGGCGATCCGCGCCGCGGTGGAGTTGCCGCCGAAGAAGATGTCCGGGTGGGCACGCCCGGGCACGGACACCGGGGCGGGGGAGAGCGTGAAGTCGCTGATGTCGTAGTACTTCCCGTGGAACGAGAAGTCCTGCTCGGTCCACAGCCCGCGCAGGATGGAGATGAACTCCTCGGTGCGCACGTACCGCTCGTCGTGCTCCAGCCACGGCAGGCCGAACCCGTCGAACTCGGCGCGAAGCCAGCCGGAGACGATGTTCACGGCGGCCCGGCCGCCCGAGATGTGGTCGGCCGTGATGATGTACTTCGCCAGCACCCCGGGGTGCCACATGCCGGGGTGGACGGCGGCGATCACCTTCAGCTTCTCGGTGGCGGCCAGCAGGGCGAGGGAGAACGACGTCGCCTCGTGCTGCTTGTCGGCCCCGTAGCTGGCGGCGTACCGGGTCTGCGACAGCGCGTACTCGAAACCGGCGTCCTCCGCGATCCGGGCCAGCTTCTTGTTGTAGTCGAAGTCCCAGCTGGTCCGTTGCTCGATCGTGGAGACCACCAGGCCGCCGGAGACGTTGGGGACCCAGTAGGCGAACGACAGGGGCCGGGCGAGATCGATCCGTGGGTCGGTGCTGCTCATCGGGGGTCCTTCACTGGACGGTTCCTTCATCGGGCGGACCGCTGGGTTCCCGGCAATGGACGCATGCGGGCAGGCGGCTCCTGCTCGATGCTCAAGATTGCTGCGCGCTCTCTTCCATCGCTTCTGGCGGTAGCACCGTGTGGTCAGCGGTTCTTCGACCACGGTTGCTGCGGCGTCATCGATCCAGATCTCTCGGCCGCTCGGGATGGTGCAGCCATTGTGCGCTGTTCGCGCGCCACCGGGCAACCCGGGTCCGCCATCCGGCGTCACGTCCGCCGTGGCGGGGCGGCTCACAGACCGAAGCGGGGTGCCTCGATCACGGGGCAGGTGTCCATCACGACGTCGAGCCCGGCGGCGGTGGCGCGAGCGGCCGCGGCGTCGTCGACCACCCCGAGCTGGAGCCACACCGCACCGGCCCCGGCCTCGATCGCCTGGTCCACGACGGCGCCGACGTTGGTCGAGTTGACGAAACAGTCGACGACGTCGATCGGTCCACCGGCCGCCGTCGCGTCCGCGAGCGTGCGGTGGCCCGGTTCGCCGAGCGCCGCCTCGCCGCGCGGGTTGACCGGCACGATCTCCATTCCGAGCCGGTCCCGCAGCATCGCCGCGATGCCTGGGGCAACCCGATGCGGATTCCCGCTCAGCCCGACGACCGCCCAGCGGCCGGGCGTGCTGAGCAGGCGACGCATGGTTTCCGGGTCGTTCCGGTGGGTCATGCCCCTCATTCTCCCGGCATTTCTCCGGCCCGGCCAGGCTCGCGACCCCGGCTGGGCCAGCTCGCCACCCCTACTGCGTCAGCCTGCGGACGTGTGCTCCACACAGGACTGTGACCCTGTGAGGCGCCGGATGCAGCAACTCTCCGCGAGCTGGCGGGAGAGGAAAGCAGCAGGAGTGTGACAGATCATGGCGCGCGAACGAGCGAGCGTGTTTGCCAGACGGGCCGGTGATGCCGTTACAGTGGGCCGCATACCATCCCGAGCGGCCGAGAGATCTGGCTCAGTGACGCCGCAGCAACCCACCGACTCGTCGGAGCGGGTGCTACCGCCAGGATCGATGGAGTTGATCTGACGTGAGTCTGTTCTCGCCCGCGCATACCGCCGTCTCCGGGGTCGCCGACCCCGCCGACTCGCCCGAATTCTGGTCCGGCACCGACGCGGGGATCACTTTCCGCGGTGTCGGCCGCAGCTTCGGTCCCCACGACGTCGTCGCCGGCGTCGACCTGCACGTGGCCCCCGGTGAGGTGATCGCGGTGCTCGGCCCCAGCGGTTGTGGCAAGTCGACCCTGTTGCGCCTCGCCGCCGGACTGGACGCGCCGACCACCGGCTCCATCGTCATCGGTGACGCCGCCGTCCGCTCCTGGGACCGGCGCTGCGCCGTCGCCTTCCAGGAACCGCGTCTGTTGCCCTGGCGCAGCCTCCGGGAGAACGTCGCGCTCGGCCTGCCCCGCACGCGCCGCCGTCGTTCCGCCGCCGAGGACGCGCGCGTCGACGAGTTGCTGGAGCTGGTCGGCCTGGCCGACTTCGCCGGGTACCGCCCGCGAGCCGTCTCCGGGGGCATGGCGCAGCGTGCCTCCCTGGCTCGGGCGCTGGCCCGCGACCCGTACGTGCTGCTCCTGGACGAACCGTTCGGCGCGCTCGACGCCCTCACCCGGCTGAAGATGCAGGACCTGCTCCTCTCGGTGCATGCCGCCTCCCCGGCGACCATCCTGCTCGTCACCCATGACGTGGACGAGGCCCTCCAGCTCGCGGACCGGATCGTGTTGCTCGGACCCGACGCCGACGCTGCCGCCGACGCCGCTGCTGCGAACCGAGCCGGAACCGCCGACGGCGTCGTCACGTACCGAGAAGTTGCGGCCCGCGGGCCCGCGGGCGTGCGCTCCGTGCACGCGGTGCCCGGCGCCCGTCCCCGGAACCGGGGATCGGCGGACCTGGCACGAATCCGCGGGGAGCTGTTCGCCGCACTCGGCGTCGCCGCGCACTGACCGCCCGCGCCACCATCCCACCCCACACCGGCGTCCGGCTCACCGCACCGATTTTTCGGTCCGGTAGCTCGCCACCTTTCGCCCGCTCAACTCGGTTCCGGCGCAGCCGGTTCCGAGACATGTTCCGAGACATCCCGTCCCACCCCACACCCCCCAACCGGAGGATCACCATGGCCCGCCCTGCCCGACTCGTCCGCTCCGCCCTCACCGCCGTCGCCGTCGTCACCGCCGCGACCCTGACCCTCACCGGCTGCGCAGGGGAGGGCTCCGGCACCTCCGCCGCCAACGCCGCTGCCGGGGGTGGGGGCAACGCCAAGACCCTGACCATCGACTTCGCCACCTACAACCCGCTCTCCCTGGTGATCAAGCAGAAGGGCTGGCTCGAGGCGGCGTTGAAGAAGCAGGGCGTGACCGTCACCTGGGTGCAGTCGGCCGGGTCGAACAAGGCCAACGAGGGACTGCGCTCCGGCGCGCTCGACGTCGGTTCCACCGCCGGGTCCGCTGCGCTGCTGGCCCGGGCGAACGGCTCGCCGATCCGCGCGATCGACATCTACTCCCAGCCCGAGTGGTCCGCGCTCGTCACCACGCCGAAGACGGGCATCACGTCCGTGGCCGACCTGAAGGGCAAGTCGGTGGCCGCGACCAAGGGCACCGACCCCTACTTCTTCTTGCTGCAGGCCCTCGCCGCCAACGGACTGAAGGCGAGCGACGTCACCGTGCAGAACCTGTAGCACGCCGACGGGCGCACCGCCCTGCAGAGCGGCTCGGTGCAGGCCTGGGCGGGGCTGGACCCCATCATGGCCGCAGCGGAGAAGTCCGGCGCGAAGCTCTTCTACCGCAACGTCGACTTCAACACCTACGGCTTCCTGAACGCCACCGAGAGCTTCCTGAAGAACGAACCGGAGATCGCGCAGACCGTGGTGAACACCTACGAGGCCGCCCGGGCCTGGGCCAAGACGAATCCCGCCGAGACCGCGGCGATCCTCGCCGACGTCGCCGGCATCGACAAGGCCGTGGCCACCAAGGTGATCGCCCGCACCAACCTCGGCGTCGACCCGGCCCCGGGGGCGAAGCAGCGCGCGGTGCTCGAACGGGTCGGGAAGATCATCGTCGACTCCGGCGACGTCAAGGACGCCGGAGCGGTCGACACCGCGCTGAACGCCCTGCTCGACGACGGCCTGGTCGCTCAGGCGGATCCCTCCGCGGTGGTCACCCAGTGACTTCCTCCCTCCCGCAGGCCCGCAGGGACGCGGCACCCGGCACCCTGACCGGCACCGCCGCGATCCAGGATCGCCGGGTGACCATCGGTGGCCAGGGAATCTCGCGCGTGCCACGTGGCCGGCGGGTGCCGCGCTTGTCGCGCGTGCCGCGCTTGTCGCGCGTGCCGCGGGGTACGCGCTGGGCGGCCGGCATCCTCGTCCCCCTGCTGCTGCTCGCCCTGTGGCAGACGACCACCGCGCTCGGGATGTTCACGCCCGTCCAGCTGCCCCCGCCCGCGGACGTCCTTGCCGCCGGCGCGGACCTGGTCCAGCGCGGGCAGCTGGGCATCCACATCTGGATCTCCACCCAGCGGGTGCTGCTCGGGTTCCTGCTCGGCGCCGCGGCCGGCCTGGCCGCGGGCGCCCTGGTCGGGCTGTCCCGGGTCTCCGCCCTGCTGTTCGGCCCGACCATCGGCGCGTTCCGGGCCGTGCCGTCGCTGGCGTGGGTGCCGCTGCTGCTGCTGTGGATCGGCATCGGCGAGAACTCCAAGGTGCTGCTGATCGCCATCGGCGCGTTCTTCCCCGTCTACACGACCGTCGCGCTCGCCCTGCGACATGTGGACCCGCACCTGGTCGAGGCCGGCCGCGCCTTCGGCTACGGGGGTGTGCGGTTGCTGCTGACCGTGCAGCTGCCGGCCATCCTGCCGGCGGTGGTCTCCGGACTGCGGCTCGCGCTGGCCCAGGCATGGCTGTTCCTCGTCGCCGCCGAGTTGCTCGCCTCGTCGATGGGTCTGGGGTTCCTGCTGATCGATTCGCAGAACAATGGACGGACGGACCGGCTGCTGCTGGCGATCGTGTTGCTGGCGATCCTCGGCAAGGTCACCGACGCGGTGCTGGGCCTGGCGCAGCGCGCCGCGGAGCGGAGGTGGACATGAACCGAGGAGTGATCGAGATGGACGACGGGGTGCGGAACGCATGGACCAGCGCCGACGAGCGCCGCGGCGACGTCGTCAATCCCGCACACCTCGGCGACGACGCGCGGGTCGCGTTCTGGGAGCGGCAGGCGCAGCGGCTGGACTGGGTGCAGCCGTGGCACACCGCGCACCGGTTCGAGCCGGCGGTCCGTCGTCCCGGCCACGCGGGAGAGAACGGCGCCGGGGAGGACGGGGCGGACACGGACGACGACGACGGCGTCTACGCGCCGCCGGTGATCGAGTGGTTCGCCGGCGGGAAACTGAACGTGGCGTACAACTGCGTCGACCGGCACGTCGAGGCCGGCCGGGGCAGCCACGTGGCGCTGCACTTCGAGGGTGAACCGGGAGACCGGCTCACCTACACGTACGCTGACCTGCAGCGGGAGGTCAGCCGGGCCGCCAATGCCCTCGAGGCGCTCGGCGTCGTCGCAGGGGACCGGGTGGTCATCTACCTGCCCGTCATCCCGGAGACCGTCATCATCACCCTGGCCTGCGCCCGGATCGGTGCGGTGCACTCGCTGGTGTTCGGCGGCTTCTCCGCGGAGGCACTGCGGTTCCGGGTGGAGGACACCGGGGCGAAGGTGCTCGTCACGTCCGACGGTCAGCACCGCCGAGGCGCCGTCGTCCCGGTCAAACGGAACGCCGACGCCGCCGTCGGTGCCGGTGCGCGCGGTGGCGCGAACGCCGTCGAGCACGTCGTCGTGGTCCGCCGCACCGCCAAGCCCGGCGCCGCCGGTGGTCGCCCCGGCGCGGTGCCGGTCGGCGCCCGCGGGGCCCGGTCCACCGCGGAGAGCGCGGTGCCCTGGACGGAGGGTCGGGACGTGTGGTGGCACGAGCTGCTGGCCACCGTGCCGGACACGCATGAACCGGCCGCGTTCGACGCCGAGTCGCCCCTGTTCCTCATGTACACCTCCGGGACCACGGGCCGGCCCAAGGGCTTGGTGCACACGATGGGCGGGTACCTGGTGCAGACCGCGTACACGCACGCCCTGCTGTTCGACCTGCTCCCGGATGCGTCCGGAGGCGGTGGGGTTGCCGGCCGCGTGGACGAACTCTCCACCGCCGTGGACCCGGCGCGCCGGGACGCCACCGTGCACTGGTGCACCGCGGACCTGGCCTGGGTCACCGCGCACACCTACGAGATCTACGGGCCGCTGGTCAACGGCGTGACGCAGGTGATCTACGAGGGCACCCCGAACACGCCGCACTTCGGCCGGCACCTCGAGATCATCGAGCGCTACGGGGTCACCACCTACTACACGGCGCCCACCCTGGTCCGGTCGCTGATGGGCGCCTTCCCGGACGGGGTGCCGGCCACCTACAACCTCGACTCGGTGCGGCTGATCGGCACCGTCGGGGAGGCCATCAACCCCGAGGCGTGGCGCTGGTTCCGGCAGCACATCGGCGGCGGCGCGGCATCGGTGATCGACACCTGGTGGCAGTCCGAGACCGGCGCCACCATCCTCTCGCCGCGCCCGCACGACGCCGCCTTCGACCGGGAGGACACCGAGGCCGGCGGCCCGAAACCCGGGTGCGCGACCCGCGCCCTGCCGGGGGTGAACGCGTCCGTGGTCGACGCCGACGGCGTCCGCACGCCGCCCGGGGTGCCGGGATTCGTCGTCGTCGATGCGATCGGGCCGTCGATCGCACGCACGGTGTGGAAGGACCCGCAACGCTACGCGGACTCCTACTGGCGCCAGTACGCGGACCGGGGCTGGTTCTTCGCCGGCGACGGCGGCCGCTACGACGAGGACGGGGACATCTGGATCCTCGGCCGGGTCGACGATGTCATCAACGTCTCCGGGCACCGGCTCTCAACCATCGAGATCGAGTCCGCCCTGGTCACCCACCCGGACGTCGTCGAGGCGGGCTGCTGCCCCGTCGGCGACCCGCTCACCGGGCACGCCGTCGCCGCCTTCGTGGTGCTGCGGGCGGGTTCGTCCGTGTCCGCCGAGGACCTGCGGGCGCACGTGGGCACCGTGATCGGCCCGATTGCCCGGCCCAAGGTGCTCATCCCCGTGCCGGACCTGCCCAAGACCCGGTCCGGCAAGATCATGCGGCGCCTGCTCACCCAGTTGTGGGAGGGGAGCACCCTGGGGGACATCACGAGCCTGCAGGACGAGACGTCGGTTGAGGGGATCGCGCGGGCGGTCGCGAGCGAGCGGGGGCGCTGACCCCGCGTCCCGCCTCTCCCCGACCCGGTCACGGCCGTCGTCGTTCCCGTTGACTATTGAATTCTGGGGCTCTGTACGCAGGTTGGAGCCCCGAAATTCAATAGTCAACGCGGGGAGAGGCACGAGGTGGTGGGCGGGGAGACGCACGAGTCACATCAGGGCGCTGGTCAGCCGGCAGACGTTGTCGAGGAACTTCACCCCGAGCGCGCGCTGGCGCCAGTCGTCGAGAGCGAGCACGGTGCTGGCGGCACGGTACCGGTCCAGGACGCCGTCGAGGGTGCTGACGAAGTCGCGACCGTACACGAGGGTCGACACCTCGAGGTTGAGGGCGAAGGAGCGCATGTCCAAGTTGGAAGAGCCCACGACGGCGACGTCGTCGTCGATCAGGATCGCCTTCGTGTGCAGGATCGTCGGTCGCCGGTGGCGGTAGATGGTGACGCCGGCCTCCATCAACTCCTCGTAGTAGGAGCGCTGCGCGTGGTAGACGAAGAACTGGTCACTGATCTCGCTGACGTACAGGGCGACCCGCACACCGCGCTGGGCCGCGCTGGTGACCGCCGACATGGACGACTCGTCCGGCACGAAGTACGGGCTGACGATGTCCACCCGATCGAGCGCGTGATACAGCACCGTGTTGATCATCCGGAGATTGTTCTCGTTCTCGAACCCGGGCCCGGACGGGACCACTTGGCACATCAGGCCACCGGAGGCCTCGGCCGGCAGCTCGTCCTGCGCCTCGTGGATGAGCAGCTCGTCCGTCTCCGAGTACCAGTCGGTGACGAACAGAGCGTTCAGCGCGTCCACCACGGGACCGGTGCCCCGCACCCACAGATCCTCCCACTGCAGGCCGCGGCGGCGGTTGCGCCGCTTGTTGTAGGACCGGTCGATGCAGTTCTGCGACCCGGTGAACGCGACGTCGCCGTCGATGACGACGATCTTGCGGTGATTGCGCAGGTCCGGCCGGGTGTACTCGAGCTTCCACGGCCGCAGCGGCAGCATCCGGGCCCATTGCACGCCGGAGCGGTCGAGCCGTCGCACCAGGGTCGAGTAACCGGGGTACCCGGCGGAGCCGAGGTGGTCGAGCAGGAAGCGGACCGTCACGCCGCGGGCGACGGCGTCGTCCAGCGCGTCCAGCAGCGGGGCCGTCGTCGGATCGTCCGCGGCGATGTAGAACTCCAGGTGGACCCAGCGCTCGGCCCGGCGGATCTCCTCCGCCATCGCCGCGTAGGCGGTCTCGTAGCCGTCCAGCAGCGTCAGGTCGTTGCCCGCGATCATGGGCAGCGCACCGAGCCGGTCGTTCAGCACGGCCGCGGCGCGCACCCACACCGGCATCGGGCGGTCGTCGCCGATGACCGCGGCGGGCGGGGAGTTCTCGCGGATCAGCCGGTTCATCTCCACCTGCTTCTCGCGCCGCGCCCGGGGCAGCTTGTAGCTTCCGAGCAGCAGGAACAGGATCAGCCCGACGAACGGGATCAGGTAGATCGCCAGCAGCCAGCCCAGGGCGACCGAGGGGCGCCGCTTGTTCGGGACGATGCCGAGCATCACCAACCGGATCACCAGCTCCACGGTGGCCACCGCAATCGCCCACCCCAGTGGCATGGCACTGAGGTTGAACAAGGACAGGTCCACGTCGGCAGTGTATCGACGTCGTCGGCCGCGGCTCCGGTCGGTGGGTGACACGTCTCCCGCCGGGGGAGGGGAGTGGGGTCAGAGACGAGGGAGAAGCCCCCGGACGTAGCCGGCCTGACCGAGATGCTGATAGCAGTCGCCGATCACGCTGGCCAGTCGGACGCCGCGGGTGACGGGCGGATCCCACCGCTCGTCGATCACCTCATCGAGGGAATCCGCGGTCACGCGCTCCAGATCGACGAGGGTCTGTCGGTGCACGTCATGGTGGTAGCCGATCAGCTGGTCCGCCGAGGTCACCTGCACCTGCGTCACCTGCTCGGGGGTGTGCCCGAAGCCGGTGTCGGTCTCCGGCAGGCCGAGCGCCAGCTCGGTGCTCCAGCGCTGCGGCCAGACCTGGCGGTGGTCGAAGGCGTCGGCCAGGTGGTCGTCCTGCACCCGGGTCAGGTGCCAGACGAGCCAGGAGATCGAATTCGCCTCACCGAACGGCCGCTGGTTCAGCTGGTCGGCGCTCAGGCCGTCCAGGGTGCGTTCCACCGATGCGGCGATCGCGTCGAAGATCGTGCGGTAGACATCGCGTGCATCCATCCGTCGATCCTTCGCCCTTCGACGTCGGGTCGTCAATAGCGGGCCGGCGCACTCCTCAGCCGAAGTGGGCCGGCAGCGTGGCCGACCACGCCTCCCGCAGCTGGGCCATCGCCAGCGTAAAGTGGCCCTGTACGTCCAGCGACGGTGCCGGCACGTCGTCGGTCCCGACGCCGACGGCGTCGACGACGCCGATGCGGATCGCCGGATAGCCGCGAGCCGTGCACATGTCGGTGAACCGCACCTCCTCGGACCGCGGGACGGCGACCAGTGCCCGGCCCTGCGACTCCGAGAACAGCAGGGTGAAGACGTCGACGCCGTCGCGTTCGGCCACCTCATCGAGGCCGACCCGAGCCCCGACGTCGTACCGCAGGCACGCCTCGACCAGCGCGGCGGCGAGGCCACCGGTCGACAGGTCGTGCGCGGCGTCGACCATCCCGTCGCGGGAGGCGTTGATCAGGATCTCGGCCAGGGTCTTCTCCGCCGCCAGGTCCACGGACGGGGGGCGCCCGCCCAGGTGTCCGCGCAACCCGGCCCACGCGGAGCCGTCGAGCTCGTCGCGGGTGGTGCCGAGCAGGTAGATCGCCTGCCCGTCCTCCCGCCAGCCGGACGGGGTGCGCCGGGCCACGTCGTCGAACACGCCCAGCACGCCGACGACGGGTGTGGGGTGGATCGGGACGCCGCCGGTCTGGTTGTACAGGGAGACGTTGCCGCCGGTCACCGGCACGGCCAGGTCGCGGCACGCGTCGGAGAGCCCGGTGACGGCCTGCACGAACTGCCACATCACGGCCGGGTCCTCGGGGGACCCGAAGTTCAGGCAGTCGGTGACGGCCAGCGGCCGCGCCCCGGTGGTGGCCACGTTGCGATACGACTCGGCCAGCGCCAGCCGCGCCCCCTCGTACGGGTCCAGATAGGCGTACCGGCCGTTGGCGTCCGTGGCGATCGCGACCCCGAGCCCGGTGCCCTCGTCGACGCGGATGACGCCGGCGTCGTCGGGCATCGCCAGGGCGGTGTTGCCCTGCACGTACCGGTCGTACTGGTCGGTCACCCAGTCCTTCGCGCACAGGTTCGGGGAGGCCATCAGCTCGAGGACGGCGCCGGCAAGGGCGTTCCCGGCGGGCCGATCGGTGTCCGCGACCGACCCGGCGAACCGGTCCGCCTGCACACCGTCCAGCCAGTCCGGCCGGGCCTGCGGCCGGTCGTAGACCGGGCCCTCGTGCGCCACCGTGCGCGGGTCGACGTCGACGATCACCTCGCCGTCCCACTCGATGACGAGCCGGCCGGTGTCGGTGACCTCGCCGAGCCAGGAGTACTCGACCGCCCACCGACCCATGATCGCCTCGAACGCGGCGACGTTCTCCGGCGTCACGACCGCCATCATGCGCTCCTGCGACTCGCTCATCAGGATCTCCCCCGGGGTGAGGGAGGGGTCGCGGAGCAGCACGTTGGTCAGTTCGACGTGCATGCCGCCGTCGCCGTTGGACGCGAGTTCGCTGGTGGCGCAGGAGATGCCGGCGGCGCCGAGGTCCTGGATGCCCTCGACGACGCCGCCGGCGAACAACTGCAGGCAGCACTCGATCAGCACCTTCTCGGCGAACGGGTCGCCGACCTGCACCGCCGGGCGTTTGGCGGGCTTTCCCGAGCCCTCGAACGACTCCGACGCGAGCACGGACGCGCCGCCGATGCCGTCGCCGCCGGTGCGAGCTCCGAACAGCACCACCTTGTTGCCGGTGCCCGACGCGTTCGCCAGCCGGATGTCCTCGTGCCGCAGCACCCCCACCGCGAGGGCGTTGACCAGCGGGTTGCCCTGGTAGACGGGGTCGAAGACGAGTTCGCCGCCGATGTTGGGCAGGCCGAGGGAGTTGCCGTACCCGCCGATGCCCGCGACGATGCCGTGCACCAGCCGGGCGGTGTCCGGGTGGTCGACGGCGCCGAAGCGCAGCGGGTCCATCACGGCGACGGGCCGGGCGCCCATCGCGATGATGTCCCGGACGATGCCGCCGACGCCGGTGGCCGCACCCTGATAGGGCTCGACGAACGACGGGTGGTTGTGCGACTCCACCTTGAACGTGACCGCCCAGCCGTCCCCGATGTCCACGACGCCCGCGTTCTCGCCGATACCGACGAGCAGGCGCTCCGTCATCGCGTCGGTGACCTTCTGCCCGAACTGGCGCAGGTGGATCTTCGAGGACTTGTAGGAGCAGTGCTCGGACCACATCACCGAGTACATGGCCAGCTCCGCCGCGGTGGGCCGGCGGCCCAGGATCTGCCCGATCCGGTCGAACTCGTCGCGTTTCAGACCGAGCTCGGTCCAGGGCAGCTCGACGTCGGGGGTGTCGGCGGCGTGGGCGACGGTGTCCAGGGTGAAGGAGCGGGAGGCGGTGTCCGGCGCCCTGGTCCCGGGAGTCTCGGCGATGTTCTCGGTGACGTTCGAGGCGGTGTCTTCGGTCATGGGGCAGCGGGGTCTCCTCAGCGGTGGACGAGCGTGGTGAGCACGGAGGTGAACAGGCCAAGACCGTCCAGGGACGGGCCGTAGCCGTCCTCCACGGCGTGCTCGGGGTGCGGCATGAGCCCGACGACGTTGCCGGCCGGGTTGGTGATGCCGGCGATGTCCCGGCGGGAGCCGTTGGGGTTGCCGTCGAGGTAGCGGAACACGACCCGGCCCTCACCCTCGAGCGTCTCGACCGTGGCGTCATCGGCGACGTACTGGCCGTCCTGGTTCTTCAGGGGCACGACCATCCGCTGTCCCGGGGTGAACGCACTCGTCCAGGCCGTGGCGGTGTTCTCCACGCGCAACGCCTGGTCGCGGCAGACGAAGTGCAGGTGGTCGTTCTTGATCATCGACCCGGGCAGCAGGTGCGCCTCGGTGAGCATCTGGAAACCGTTGCAGATGCCGAGCACCGGCAGGGGCCCACCGGAGGAGGACCCGGAGCCGCTCGCGGCGTCCACGAGGCGTTCCATCAACGGTGCGAACCGGGCGATCGCGCCGGCCCGCAGGTAGTCGCCGTAGGAGAATCCGCCGGGCAGCACGACGGCGTCGACGTCCTGCAGATCGGCGTCGGCGTGGAAGAGGGGCACCGGGGTCGCTCCGGCGAGCCGGATCGCGCGGGCGGCATCCCGGTCGTCGAGGGAACCGGGGAACGTGACGACGCCGATCCGGGCCTCGTCCAGCGCGGGCCGGTCCACGCCGGTGTCGTCCCCGATCAGCGGAAGATCACTCACTGCTCGGGCCCTGCGCCGGGCTGGAGCGCCTCGGACGGATGCGCCGGGCTCGTCTCACCGACCGCGTACACGGAGACGACGTCCTCGATCACCGGGTTGGAGAGCAGTGTCTCGGCGGCTTCCCGGGCGGCGGCCAGGTGCGCCTCGGTCACGGCGCCGTCGACGGCCAGCTCGAACCGTTTGCCCTGCCGGACGCCGCTGAAGGCGTCGATGCCGATCCGGGGCAGCGCGTTCACGATGGCCTTGCCCTGCGGGTCCAGGATCTCGGGCTTGGGCATGACTTCGACGACGATCCGCTGCATGCGGGCGACTCCTGCGGGCTGGTGGAACCGGGAACGCTCGAGGAGGTGCCGTCTCACGCCGGTCGGCGTTCCGCGAGCTTGCCAGCCCAGTCTATCCGCCCCGGCGCACCGCCCCGACGACAGGACGACGCACACCGGGAACCGGACGCGACGTACCGGTGCCGGGCTCAGGCCCGGTACCGGATCACGCCGTCGACGACGGTGGCTCGGACGGTCGCGTCCCGGACGGCGTCGCTGGTGGCCGTCAACGGATCGATGTCCAGGGCGACGAAGTCGGCGAGCATGCCGGGTGCAAGCGTGCCCTTGATCGTCGACTCCCCGGACGCGGCGGCGGCACCGGTGGTGTAGGCGGCGAGCGCCTCCCGGGGGGTCAGCCGCTCGGCCGGTTGCCATCGCCCGGGTCGGCCGTCCGGGCCCCAGCGGGCGACGGCGGCGGCGATGCCGTGCAGGGGGCGGGGCGCCTCGACCGGGGCGTCGGAGCCGAAGGCGAGCGTGACGCCCGCGTCGAGGACGGATCGCCACGCGTAGGCGGCCAGGCCGTCGTCGGGCACGAAGTGGCGCAGGGACAGGTCGGGGGCGTAGTGCTGGGGCTGCATGGAGGCGACCACTCCCAGGGCCGCCAGCCGATCCAGATCCGGTCGGCGGATGAACTGGACGTGCTCGATGCGGTGCCGCAGCCGGTGCTCCCGGGTCAGGTCGGCGGCGCGCGCGAAGGCGTCCAGCACCTGGCCGTTCGCCCGATCGCCGATCGCGTGCACGGCCGCCGCGATCCCGTGGGAGGCCGCGTGGGTCAGGAGTGCGTCGAGCTGTGCCGGTGCGGTGACCTCGACCCCGTGATCGTCGCCGTTCGACGTGCCGCCGGTCGAGTCGGCGAAGGGGTGCGTCATCAGGCAGGTGTGGGAGCCGAGGGCCCCGTCGGAGAAGATCTTCACCGGCCCGATCCGGATCCACGGGTCGCCGTCGCCGGTCCGCAGCCCCGCGGCGATGTGCTCGTCCAGGTCCGCGACCGGCAGCAGCTTGTGCAGCCGCAGGTGCAGGTCACCGTCCGCCCGCAGCCGCTCGGCGGCGTGCAGCACGGTCATCCCGTCGACGTCGTGCACGCCCGTCACGCCCTGAGCGAGCAGATACCGCTGGGCGGCGCGGAACTGCTCGACGCCGTCACCACCGGCCGGGCCGTTCTGCAGCTCGCGGACGGGAAAGACCGCCGATTCCCGGAGGATGCCGGTCGCTTCGCCGGCGGCGTCGCGCACGATCTCCCCGCCGACCGGATCGGGGGTGTCCCGGGTGATCCCGAGCCGGTGCAGGGCGGCGGTGTTCGCCCAGACGGTGTGCGCGTCGGCGCTGATCAGGGTCACCGGACGCTCGCCGGTGACGGCGTCAAGACCGTACCGGTCCGGCTGCGCCGGTGGTGTCCAGTGGTTGTGGTTCCAGGACCCGCCGAACAGCCAGGCGCCGGGCGGCATCGTCCGCACGTGGGACTCGACGCGGCGCAGCGCCTCCTGCTCCGAAGCCGCGGAGCGCAGGTCGACCCCCATCAACTCCTCGGCGAACTGGGTCAGGTGCACATGCGCGTCGGTGAACCCGGGGACGACGACGCTGTCCCCGAGGTCGACGATCCGGGTGCCGGCGGGGGCGTGCGCCCGCAGCCTCGCCGGGTCTCCGGTCGCGAGGACCCGGCCGGCGCGGACGAGCAGTGCGCGCGCCGGTCCGTCGCCGGCGTCATCGGCGAGGGTGTGGACGGCGGCGGCGGTGTAGAGGGTCGTGGTCATGGGTCCTTCCGGGTCGGCTCCCAGTCTGGCGCACGCCCGGACGACTCCGGTCGCTACCGGTGATCCCGGTCGGGTGGGTGCCGGGGCGGTCACCCGGGCTCGACGACGCAGGACCGGACCGCGATCGGCGGCCGACCGGAAAGGTTCCTCGCCGAGGGCGCGGCTAGGCTGAGGCCATGGGCGAGGAATCGAAGTCAGCGTTGCCGTTCATCCTGGCCGGCGCCGTCGCCGTCGGCCTCGGCGGGATCCTGTTCTCGCAGGCGCGCCGGCAGCGCGAGGACGAGAACCGCCGGCGGGCCCAGGAGTCGCTGCGAGCGGCGCAGCAGCGGCACGGGGAGCACCCGTTGCGTCGGCCGGACCCCGCGACACCGTCCGCGACGGACCGGCCCGCCTGAGCCGGCGTCACCGCACGAACGCCGCCAGCGAATCCAGTGCGGCCAGCAGGCGCTGCCGCAGCTCGGCCCCCCGGTCGGCGAATCCGCGCTGGGCTGCCACGTACTCCCCCTTGCCCGCGGGCGTCTCGATCGGCACAGCGGTCAGGCCGTGTCCGGTGAGGTCGTAGGGGGAGGCCCGCATGTCGATCTCGCGCACGTCCGCCGCGAGGTCCAGACAGTCGAGCACCAGCTCACCGGGGACCACCGGCAGCAGCGTGTACGCCCACTTGTACAGGTCCATCGTGGCGTGCAGGCAGCCGGGCTGGTCGAGTTCGACCTGCCGCTCCCGCGTGGGGTGCAGCTCGTTGCGCGGCACCGCCTCGTCGGTGAAGAAGCGGAACGCGTCGATGTGCGTGCAGCGGAGCCGGTGGGACTCGACGACGGCGTCCGTGCCCGCCGCGCCCAGCCGCAGGGGCAGCGCCTCATGCCTCCGGTCGCCCGCGTCCTGCCGATACACCATCGCCCACTCATGCAGGCCGAAGCAGCCGAACTGACCGGGCCGCGACGCTGTCGAGCGCAACAGCCGCCCGACGAAGGCGACGGTCACCGACCGCCGGGTCAGGAAGCCGTCCACGTCCACGGTCACGGCCGGCTCGTCCGCGGTCAAGCCCAGCCCGGCTCGCTCCGCGACGTCCAGTGACCGGTAGTCCCTCCAACCGGCCCGCTCGGTGGCCGACCGACCGGTGACGACGACGCCGGCCCCGGGGTGCCAGCGTTCGAGCCGGCCGGGGGTGAGGGCGTAGTAGGTGAAGAGGAAGTCCTCGACCGGGTGTTTCACCCCGGCGGAGCGGCGCTCCCGGTGCGCAACGGTGTACCGGGCGGCCCGGTTCCGGTGCGCGGCGGCCCGCTGCTCGCCGTCCGGCGCGGTCAGGAGCGTGAGCGGCCTCATGACCGCATCCGGGCGAGCCAGGAGTGGTCCATGGCGAGCTCTTCTGCGTCGATCTCGAGCAGCACCTGCCGCATCACCTCGTCGTCGATCGTGCCGGCGTCGCGCTCGTCCATCAGCACGTCGCGGCGGATCCGGAGCAGGTCCCGGCGCAGCCCCTCGAACGCCGCTGCCGCGGTCGCCGACGCGGTCGCCGACTCCTCCTCCGCGTCGACGGCCGACCGCACCTGACCGGTGCGGTCGCGGGCCAGTTGCTCCAGGCGCCCGATGAACTGATCGGTCTTCTGACGACCGTACCGAGCGTCCCACTGGTCACGGTGATCGTGCAGGTGCGCCAGCGCCCGGTCGGTCGTCCGTTCGAACACGACCAGCTCGGCGGCCAGCTGCCGGCGCCTCCGGCCCGGGTCTGCGACGCCCATCCGGCGGATCAGCCAGGGCAGAGTCAGCCCCTGCAGCAGCAGACTGCCGACCGTGACGGTGAACGCGGTGATGACGATGGTGCTGTGGCCGGGGAAGGCCTCGCCCGTGGCCGTGGTCTGGGGTACCGACGCCGACGCGGCGAGCGTGACGACGCCGCGCATGCCGGTCCAGGAGACCACGGTGGTCTCCTGCCAGGTGAGGCGGTCCTGCCGACGTCGGGAGGGCAGCCGGCGGCCGATCAGCTCGGTGCCGAACACGAACGCCGGTCGAACCAGCAGGCACACGGCCAACAGGACGAGGGCGACGACGGCGGAAGGCCACAGCCCCTCGGAGCTGTCGGCCGCCTCCTCGACGACGCCCGGCAGTTGCAGCCCGATGAGCGCGAAGACGAAGGCTTCCAGAAGCACATCGGTGGCCGCCCAGATGGGCTGCTCCTGCAACCGGGTCGCGTACCCGGAGCGCGGTGAGTGGTAGCCGACGAACAGACCGGCGGCGACGGCGGCGAGCACGCCGGAGCCACCGAGCTGATCGGCAGCGGTGTAGGCGACGAAGGGTAACAGCAGGCTGAGGACGGTCTCGATGACGGCATCGTTCAGCCGGGCCCGGACGAGATGCACGATGTAACCCAGCGCCAGGCCGACTGGGATGCCGACGACGACGGCGATGACGAAGGTGGCTATCCCTTCACCGGCGCGGGTGGGCAGGGCCACCCCGGCGAGGAAGACCTTGAACAGGGTCAGGGCGGCGGCGTCGTTGATCAAGGACTCGCCGGAGAGCACCGTCATGACGCGCCGGGGCAGGCCCAGTTTCTTGCCGATCGCGGCCGCCGAGACGGCGTCGGGAGGGGCGACGATCGCCCCGAGCAGGAGGGCTGCCGGCAGCGTCAACTCGGGGACGATCCAGAACGCGATCAGACCGGCGACGACGGCGGTGACCGCCACGAGGCCGATCCCGAGCTTGGTGATCTGGCGGAGCGACTGGTGGAAGTCCTGATAGGAGATGTCCAGGGCGGCCGAGTACAGCAACGGCGGCAGCACGATGGTGAGGATGACCTCGGAGTCGAACCGGAAGTCGGGCAGTCCGGGGACGGCCGACGCGGCGAGAGCGACGGCGACGACCAGGAGCGGGGCGGGGAACTTCAGCCGCCGGGCCACGGCGGTCACGGCGAGCGAAGCCAGGAGCAGGAGGAGCAGGGTGGTCAGTTCCATGGCGCCTCCCGGACGGTCAATCCTCTCTGGGGCGTGGTGTCAGCGGCCCGTGCCGCCGTGCACGGTGGCCGTGGTCTCACTGTCCAGCCCGAACGCCTGATGCACGGCGCGGACGGCCTCGTCGAGCGAGTCGGCCCGCGTGACCACGGAGATCCGGATCTCCGAGGTGGAGATCATCTCGATGTTGATGCCGGCGCGGGACAGTGCGGAGAAGAACTGGCTGGAGACGCCCGGGTTCGAGCGCATCGCGGCACCGACCAGCGACAGCTTGCCGATGGAGTCGTCGTAGGAGAGGGAGTCGAAACCGATCTGCCCCTGGGCCGCCTCGAGGGCCTCCAGCGCCGTCGCCCCCTGGCTCATGCCGAGGGTGAAGGAGATGTCGGTGCGGCCGCGGGTGGTGGAGATGTTCTGAACGATCATGTCGATGTTCACCTGGGCTGCGGCGATCACCTCGAAGATGCGTGCGGCCTTGCCGGGGACGTCGGGGACGCCGACGACGGTCAGCTTGGCCTCGGAGCGGTCGTGGGCGACGCCGGAGATGATGGGCTGTTCCAAGGTGATCCCTTCGCTGATGTCGTGCGCCGTGGCGGGGTCGGGAATGACCCAGGTGCCTTCGTGGTGGCTGAAGGAGGAGCGGACGTGCAGCGGCAGGCCGAAGCGACGGGCGTACTCGACCGAGCGCAGGTGCAGGACCTTCGCGCCGGACGCGGCCATCTCCAGCATCTCCTCGCTGCTGATCCGACCGATCTTCTGCGCGTTGGGCACGATCCGCGGGTCCGCGGTGTAGACGCCGTCCACGTCGGTGTAGATCTCGCAGACGTCGGCGTGCAGGGCGGCGGCGAGGGCGACGGCGGTGGTGTCCGAGCCGCCGCGGCCGAGCGTGGTGATGTCGTTGGTGGACCGGCTCATCCCCTGGAACCCGGCGACGATGGCGATGTTCCCCTTGTCGACGGACGTGCGGATCCGGTGCGGATCGACCTCGACGAGACGGGCACGGCCGTGCAGGCTGTCGGTGATCAGGCCGGCCTGACTGCCGGTGAACGACTGTGCCCTGGCGCCGAGGTCGGAGACGGCCATCGCGAGCAGCGCCATGGAGATCCGCTCACCGGCGGTGAGCAGCATGTCCATCTCGCGGGCCGGGGGCGCGGCGGTGAGTTGCTCGGCCAGGTCCAGCAGTTCATCGGTGGTGTCACCCATCGCGGAGACGACGACGACGACGTCGTGCCCGGCGCGCTGGGTGTCCACGACCCGGCGGGCGACGCGCTTGACGCCCTCGGCGTCGGCGACGGAGGAACCGCCGTACTTCTGGACGATCAGGCTCACGGGCGTTGCGCTCCTGCCACGGCTCACGGACACGGGGGCGGGCCACGCGCGGCGGGCGCGCGGACGCCACGGAAAGTGTAGTCCGGCCGCCCGGAGGGGCCTCAATCGCGTCCGGAGTGTGGCCGTCCGGCTCGGTGCGGGTTGGCCGGGACGGACCGTGGGTACGTCGGGTCGCCGGCACGAGCTCCCGGGTGGGGCTGCCGGATCGACGGCCGCGATTCAGAGGTTGCGGCGGCCCTCGAAGGCGCGGCCGAGGGTGACCTCGTCGGCGTACTCGAGGTCCCCGCCCACGGGCAGGCCCGAGGCCAGCCGGGTCACCCGGATGCCGAGGGTGGAGAGCATCCGGCCGAGGTAGGTGGCGGTGGCCTCCCCCTCGAGGTTGGGGTCCGTGGCGATGATGACCTCGGTGACGGCGTCGTCGGAGAGCCGGTTGAGCAATTCCCGGATACGCAGCTGCTCCGGACCGACGCCGCCGATGGGGTTGATGGCGCCACCGAGCACGTGGTAGCGGCCGCGGTAGGCGCGGGTCCGCTCGACCGCCATCACGTCCTTGGACTCCTCGACCACGCAGATGGCGCTCGGATCGCGGCGCGGGTCGCGGCAGATCGAGCAGGTCTCGGACTCGGAGACGTTCCCGCAGATCGAGCAGAACTTGACCCGCTCCTTGACATCGGTGATGGCGGTGGCGAGCCGGCGCATGTCCGCTCCGTCCGCCTCGAGGATGTGGAACGCGATGCGCTGAGCGGACTTGGGGCCGATGCCGGGAAGGCGTCCGAGCTCGTCGATCAGCTCCTGGACGGCTCCTTCGTACACGGTCTCACCTTATCCTTCACGGGTGCGGGGGTGCGGGGGTGCGGGGGTGCGGGTCAGTCCCGTAACAGCTCGCGCTCGTCGACGAGCTGGGCACCGAGCACGCGTTCGGCGGCGGCGCGGCCGGCGCGGCCCGAGTCCTCGAGCACCTGGTCATCCTCGCTGGGGATGTCCTCCAGCGGCGTCGGCACCGCCACGGATCCGGCCGCCGCGGGCCGTTCCGCGGGTGCCGCCGTCCCGGGCGATGACGCGCTCGTCGACCGGTCCGGTTCGATCCTGTCGGCGTCACCACCGGTGGGGTCCGATCGGGTGCGGTCGCTCAGGGAAGACGGTGACGGTCGCACGGGCGCCTCGGACGACGTGCCGGGGAGCGTGCGTGCCGGTGCCTCGGCGGAGGATGTGCCGGGGACCGTGCCTGCCGGTGCCTCGGCGGAGGATGTGCTGGGCGCGGGGCGTGCCGGTGCCTCGGCGGAGGAGACCCGCCCGTTGGTCGGCGCAGGGCGCGCCGTTCGGGACGTCCCCGGAACCGGTTCTGTGGGTGCGGGAGCCGGGGGGCGCAGCGCGGAAGTCCCGCGGCCGGGACCCGGGAACCCGTCGTCGGGGAACGGCGGCTCCTCGGGACCGGGCTCGTCCGGGAGAGGAGGCTCGTCGTGCCCCGGGTCCGGGCGTGCCGGGACCGGCGCAGCGGCTCCCGCGTGAACGGACCCGGCCGTCGGCGTCGAACCCGCTTGGGCTGAGGATGCAGGAGGCTGCGGTGATGCGGCGGACGCCGCGGGCACGGGCCCGGACGGCGACCACACCCGCTCCCGAGGATTCGTGTCCGCCTTCTCGGTCCGGCCCGCTCGGGTGTCGCGATCGGCCGGCACCATGTCGGGCCGGGACGCGCGCTCGACCGTCCGGGCAGCCGGATCCGCCGTGACCGGACGGGTGGAACCGGTCGGATCCCCCGCGACGGGACGGCCGGAAGCGGCCGGACGCGCGCCGCGGCCGGTCGATTCAGCCGGTGCTTTTGGGCGGCCACCCCCGTCCGCGGTCTCGTCATTCCTGGCACCACCGGAGGGCGGCGCCGAGCCCGGATGAACGGCGGCGACGCGAACCTGGAGCCCGAGAACGGAGCCGAGGGCATCCCGTACGTGCTCCTCGTGCCGACCGAACTGGTCCGCGATGCCCGAGGTCGGGAACTCGAGGTAGAGCGTGTTGTCCCGCAACGCGCGGACGGTGCCGTTCTGGCTCACCAGGATCCAGGCCACCTTCTTGGTGCGGCTCAGTGCCTCGAGCACCTCGGGCCACGCCCGGCGCACCATGTCCACGTCCGCACCGGAAGTACCGCCGGGTGCCGGTGCATCGGCGCCGGTCTCCGCGCTTCCGGCAGCTGCCGCCGCCGCGGGCGCGGCCTGTTCCTCTCGCCGGGTCTCGTCGTCCTCGGCGGCGGCGTTCCCACCGGGACGGCGAGAGGCCGGAGGTTCGGGCAGGTCGTCGGCGGCCACCGGCTCCGCCGCGACCGGGGATGCGTCGTGATCGGTGGGCACGTCGTGGTCATCGACCACGGGCTGCTCCGCCCCGGCCTCGTCGACGGGGGCCGGCGCGGGGCAGGCCGGCGCAGGACGGGCGGGCGCCGGGCGCGCGGGGGACGTGGCCGGAGCTTCCGGCGCGCCGGGCGTGCCCGCGCGGTCCCGGCCCTCCGTCCTGCCGGCAGCAGTGGGCCCGGAGGCGCTGTCGAATCCGGACCCGACAGCGCGGTTCGCTGGTTTGTCGACGACGTGGTGGGTTCCGCGAGCCGGGTCCGGGGCGGAAGCCTCGTCGGCGCTACCCGCGGAAGGTGCCCCGTCGGTCGCGGTGGCCGCGGGAGCACCGGCACCGGGTGTGAGGCCCACGTGATCACTGCCGTGTTCCGCGGCACCGGAGATGGCGCTCGCCGGCCCTCGCCCGGCGTCGGGCGCGGCGTAGTTCAGGCGTCGCTCGATCCGGTCCACCCGGGCGGCGACCCCCCGCTCGCCGACCTCGGCGCCGGGCAGCAGCAACCGCGCGCACAGCAGCTCGAGGTGCAGGCGGGGGGAGGTGGCGCCGGTCATCTCGGTCAGGGCCGCGTTGGTGATGTCGGCCGCGCGGGACAGCTCCGCCCGGCTGAGCTGGCGGGCCTGGTGCTGCATCCGGGCGATCGCGTCCTCGGGGACGGCGCGCAGCACGTGGCGGGCGGACTCGTCCATGGCACCGACGATGATCAGGTCACGGAACCGCTCGAGCAGGTCCTCGACGAATCGGCGGGGGTCGTGTCCCGTCTGGATCACCCGATCCACTGCCCCGAACACCGTGGCTGCGTCCCCGGCGGAGAGGGAGTCGACGACGTCGTCGAGCAGGGAGGCGTGCGTGTAGCCGAGCAGGTCGATGGCCATCTCGTAGCTCAGGCCCTCGTCCGCGGCACCGGCCATCAACTGGTCCAGGACGGAGAGCGTGTCCCGGACCGAGCCGCCGCCGGCGCGGATCACCAGGGAGAGCACGCCCGGGGCCACCGGCACGTTCTCCTCGGCGCACAGCCGTTCGAGGTACGCGAGCAGGGGCTCCGGCGGGACCAACCGGAACGGGTAGTGATGCGTGCGGGACCGGATGGTGCCGATCACCTTGTCCGGCTCGGTCGTGGCGAAGATGAAGAGGATGTGCTCGGGCGGTTCCTCGACGATCTTGAGCAGCGCGTTGAAGCCGGCCGACGTGACCATGTGCGCCTCGTCGATGATGAAGACCTTGTAGCGGTCGCGCACCGGGGCGAACGTCGCCCGCTCGCGCAGATCCCGCGCGTCGTCGACGCCGCCGTGACTCGCGGCGTCGATCTCGATGACGTCCAGGCTGCCGGCCCCGTCGCGCGCCAGTTCCCGGCAGCTGTCGCACACGCCGCACGGAGTGTCGGTGGGACCCTGAGCGCAGTTCAGACAGCGGGCCAGGATCCGGGCGGAGGTGGTCTTGCCGCACCCGCGCGGTCCGGAGAAGAGATAGGCGTGGTTGACCCTGTTCTTCCGCAGCGCCGTCATCAGCGGCTCGGTGACGTGCTCCTGGCCGATGACGTCGGCGAACGTCTCGGGACGGTAGCGGCGGTACAGGGCTGTGCTCACGGATGAAACCCTATCGACTGGCACTGACGGAACTGGCCGGCCGGTGACGGTGCTCGGGACGGGCCGCCACGGGCGCAGAAACGTAGAGACCCCTCGCACACCCGCCAGAGCCCGTTTACCCTTGCTACCTTCCGGTCCTGGGGGAGTTCAACAGGATGACGCCGCGCGAGGGGCTGCGAACAAGTCTAACGGATCCGGGCTCCACTCTCGTGCCGGGCGCCGTGACGCTGTCCTCGTCGGCCACTGGTCCCCGCGGGCGGAGGGTGGCTAGTCTGCGAGTGAGGCCGTGGCCGCGGTGACCGTCGAGCGGATCGCCACCGTGGTCGGACGACCTCGGACGTGAACCGCGACCCGCGCCAGACGCGTACGAAGGAGACGATGGTGAGCACCCCGAACGACCGGTCCCGTCCCGGTCAGTCAGACCCCGATCAGCCCGGCCTCGACGACGTGATGGAGCCCGAGGACGACGCGCTCCCCAGCCGGGACCGCAGCTACCACGGCGGCGCGAAGCCGGTCGACGACGAGGAACTCGACGAGCTGGCGGAGGCGACGGAGGAAGAGCGCGTCGATGCGGGCGTCGCCGACTACGCGCCGAGCGAGGTCCCGCCGGCCACCGACGCCCTTCCCGAGGGCGCCTCCCCGGAGGCCGAACGGGCGCAGCGTGGCCTGGACGAGGGAGGCGACGAGGCCTGACCCGCCCGGATTGGGTTGGCGGTGCGGCTATCGGGTATCGTGAGACGGTGCTCGTACGCGGGCACCACCAGGAGGATTCGCCTAGCGGCCTATGGCGCACGCCTGGAACGCGTGTTGGGTTAACGCCCTCGGGGGTTCAAATCCCCCATCCTCCGCCAGTGTGATGTCGAGGGTCCTTGTGTTGCGACAACGCAATTCAGGGACCCTCGTGCGTCCGGCCCATGTGTAGAGATCTCTGCCGCAGGTGTGGGATCAACCGTGGTGACGTTCCATGTCGGCCAGCGTGCTGATCTTGTCCAGTTTGAGGTAGTGGAGCTGACGGACGAGCCGCAACGTGGGCTTGAGCGCGAAGCAGACGGACCCGATGAGGAAGCACCACAGCGCCGGCGTCATGGCCGAGGGTGAAAAGAACAGGATGCTGCCGACGATGAAGAGGCCGGCAGCGGCGAAGTCGACGATGGTGTAGATGATTTCAATGGTGGCGTACCAGCGTGCGTGCGCTTCGCTCTTCTGGCTCTTCGAGGGATCGAACAAGCGCATCGTTTCCTCCATCTCTGTAGGACATTCTGGCCCTGCGTCCTCGGAGCCTAGCCGCTCCCCCTGATGGAGTGAGGGCTGCGGGTCAGCTGCCCAGTCGCATCTCCGCCACCCGCTCGCGCAGGAAGCGGGCGGCCGCGACGTCGGGTTCGACATCATCCACGGCTTCCACCGGGTAGGGCGGGTCCTCCCGGCGCGGCACCGGCCGCACGTCCACGTGCACGACGTCGTGACCGCGTTCGTGCAGCCAGTCGGCCATCGCGTAGTCCGACGGGGTGTCGCCCACCGTGTACCACCGCCGCGGCAGCGGCCCGTCGTCGTCAAACAGTTCCAGGGCGCGCTCCGCCCCGAGTGCCTTGCCCGACCGTTCGTGCTGGATGTCCGTGGAGATGATCGTCGGCTCGACCCGGACCGGTGTGTTGCCCTGCTCGTCGGGGTGGAACCGCCGGTCGTACACCTCGTGGATCCAGCCGATGCCCGCGTGGGTCAGGGCGGCGAGCAGCTCCGCGTCGAAGTCCGCCTGCACGCTCAGGTAGGCGTCGTTGGTCACGGCGGTCGACTGCTCGAGGGTCACCATCGCCAGCTTGCCCTCGTCCAGGAACATGTGGGTGCCGTACCGGCCCGTCAGTAACGGCCGGACGAGGTCGGTGATGAGCGCGGGCAGTCGCACCGACTCGTCGACGTGCACCGTTCCGCTCGGCTCCCCGGAGCTGAACCAGGTGCCGCCCTTCTCCCCGATCGCGTGTAGTCGCGCTCGCGGATCCATGCCGGCGTCCCGCAGGCGTGGGGTCACCTCGCGCTGCAGGAACTCGGCGGAGCGGCCGGTGTTGAAGGCCAGCGGGATCCCCGTGTTGCCCAGAGCCACCAGGTCGGTGACGATGCTCTCGACCTCGATGGTGCGGGTCACCGTGTTGGCGATCGGCCCGTCCACGTCGAGCAGGAGACCGAACGGGGCCGGCGAGGACGCGAAGGGAGGGGCGATGTCCATGGGCACCAGTGTGGCAGCCCGCCCGCGCTCGGTCCGTGCAGTGGGCCTCGGACCTGACGCCTCGTCCCGGACAGCGGGCCCCGGACCCCGCGCGAGAGGCACCGTGGTCGGGGCTGTGCCTAGCATGGTCCAATGATCTTCGCGGCGGTCGGTGAGGGCCGACCCTATCCGGACCATGGCCTGGCCACACCGAAGGACTGGGCCGCGGTCGCTCCGCGCCAGGTGCGCCTCGACCAGCTGGTCACCACCCGGCGGACCCTGGACCTGGAGGCCCTGCTCGCGGAGGACAGCACCTTCTACGGCGACCTGTTCCCGCACGTGGTCAAGTGGCGCGGGCAGCTGTACCTCGAGGACGGCCTGCACCGAGCGGTCCGCTCGGCCCTGCACCGGCGGGCGGTGATGCACGCCCGCGTGCTCGAGATCGAGGACTGAAACGGACCGAAGGTCCACGAAGCCGGACCGACGGCAGAAAGGCGGCCCCCGTGGCGCGACGGCCGCGCGACCCTCTGGACCTGCACGGTCACCACATCGTCACCAGCGAGGAGTTGCACCGCATCCTGCGGGCCGATGAGCCCGAGCGGGAACGGAACCGGCACCGTCACCGGCTGCTGCACGGCCTGGTGCTGGTCCTGACGCTGGTGGTGCTCGGCTCGGCGCTGGTCCTGGTGCTGGCCATGGTGCAGGGATACCGTCCGTTCCCCGCGTCCGCGCCGTCGACGTCCGCGTCCGCAACACCCCGGCCCACCGTGGACGCCGCCGGCTGCCCGATCGACCCGGTGGTGCCGGCGGCGGCGGGCCGGGTGCGGGTGGGGGTGTTCAACGCGACGACGACGCCGGGGTTGGCGGCCTCGGTCGCGGCGCGGCTGCGGGAGCGCGGCCTCGAGATCACCGCGGTCGGCAACCGCGCGGTGGAGGACCGCGCGCCCGTCGTCGTGGTCGCCGGCCGAGCGGGTCGATCGGCGGCGCTGACCGTGCAGCGGCAGCTTCCCGGGTCCGTCTATCGGGAGGACGAGCGGTCCGGGACGGCCGTCGACCTCGTCCTCGGCACCCGGTTCCGCCAGCTGACCGACGCCGGAGTGGTGGACACGACCGGGTCCGGCCGGCTGAGCTGTGGCCGTTGAACGCCACCGTTGCGGACGATCCCGGACAGCACCGAGGGCCGGTGACTGATCGCCACCGGCCCCCGGTTCAGCGGTCCCTCCGGGAAGGGGCCACGGGATGGATCACTCGCTCAGCTTGTACCCGGTCCAGCCGGTGCCCACGATGTTCATCGTGGTGAACGCCTTGTTGACCACCCGGTAGTTCCGCAGCTTCCCGGCGTTGTCGATGCCCAGCACGCTGAGCGAGCCGTTGCCCGTGAAGTCGGGACGGGCAACGATGTCGGACATGATCTGCCAGCCGCGACCGACCACCGGACGTGCCTCATTGAGGAAACCTCCGGCGCCGTTGCTGCGATAAACCAGAAGCTCACCGCGGGTGTTGCGAGCGACCAGATCGGTGGACCCGTCCTTGTCCCAGTCCGTGTCCGAGATCTCGAACCCGCTCCAGCCCCGCCCGATCACCGAGCTGGCACCGATCAGACCATTGGTGTTCGGGTAGTACCGCATGTCACCGTTGCTCTCGATGGTCAGGATTCCCGGAGCGCCGGTACGTGTCCACTGGGTGGCGAGAACCTTCTTGGTGGCCCACCCGGAGGAGGCGAGGGTCACCGGAGTGGCGAACCCGCCGGTCCGCACGCCCGGGTAGACCGTCAGTCGGCCGTCCTTCCACTGGGCGACGACGTCGAGCACCTGGTCGCCGTTCCAGTCGACCACCGAGGTCGACACGGCGTTCTGCCAGCCCGCACCGATCTGCTTGCGTGGCGTCACACCGCCCCGGCCGTCGGCCGGGTAAGCCCACAAGCGACCGCCCGGATCGATAGTGGTCACCGTGGAGGCCGACGGGATCGACGGCGACGCCGGCGCCGGCAGTGTGACCGGGACCACCTGCGCCTTCTCGCCGTCCGTGGCCGACAGGTCGCCGGTCGCGTTGTGCAGGTGCAGGAACAGCGCCTGTGCCGCGCCACCGGAGGCCGATCGCTGGGCCGGCAGGCCCGTGTTCGGCACGTCGGCGAACAGGACGGAACCGTCCGCGTTGCCGAACGCGACGTTCGGCTGGCTCAGGTTGTACGCGATCCAGCTAGTGGAGTCGATCGCACTGTTGCTGTAGCCGTTGAAACTGGACACGCGGTACTGGATCGGCGCCGACTTCGACAGGTCCAGGCCGTAGACACCCGCCCGCACCGGGAGGGTGAAGGCGTTGGTGTCGAAGGTGTTCGTGTCGGTCTCACCGGTCCGGCCGTTGAGCGGCCGCACATCCACCGGGTCAGCGGCGAGCTTGCCGTTCACCACCGGATACGTGGCCGCGAGGACCAGGTCCACACCGGTCTGACGGGTCGTGAAGGTGACGTAGTCCGTCTTGCCGTCCCGGTTGGTGTCCACCTCGACGTCGAACTCGGTGCTCGCGGCGATCGCCGGGTTGTTGGCCCAGGTGGAGATCCCGAAGTTGACCACACCGTCGGTCCGGGCGTTGCCGCCGGCCGCGGCGACCGCCGGGACCGAGCTGTTCGCCCCCACGTACTGCAGGTCGACGACGTCACGCTGCGGCGCGGTCGAATCCGGCAGGCGCGTGCTCGACGCCCCGAGCTGGAAGCCGCCGACGACGGCGCCGAACCCGGTCTGCGTGTTGCCCCGACCCGAGAGCGGCACCAGGGTGCTGGTCGGATTGGCGCTGAAGGACACGGTCCCGGCGGACATTGCCGACGCCGGCTTCACCGACGCGTACACCGGTACGCGCAGCACCGGCTTCGACGCGGCCGTCAGAGTCAGCCGACCGGCGGCCTCGGCCATGAACTGCCGGGCCAGGCCCTGCTGCTCCGTCTCGAGTGACGGGTCCATCGACTTGGCCAGCGCCCGAGGGTCGTTGATCGTCATCGTGATCGGGACGGTGGCCGAAGCGGCGGCCGGCACCGACACGGTGGCGGGTACCGCGTAGGCCACACCGGGCACCTGGCTGGAAGCCCGGAAGGCGGCCGCGTAGCTCACCGCGGTAGTGGTGTTGTTCCGCACCGTGACGTTCTTCGTGACCGTCACCGGCTTGTCGGTCACCTCGAGGACGCCGAAGTTGATGCTGGTCAGCGTCGGGTCGTCCGTCGCGTAGGCGTACGTCGGGGAATTGAGCGCCTCCAGGGCGTCCACCCGACCCGAACCGACCCGGTTCGGGCCGTACGGGGTGCCGTCCGCGGTGAGCACGTCCTTGTTGGCGGTGTTCATCACCAGCGCCTTGGTCTGCGTCGCCGTGAGGAACGGGTACTTGCCTCGGACCAGCGCCGCGATGCCGGCCACGTGCGGAGTCGCCATCGAGGTACCCGACTTGACGTTCGGCTTGTTACCGCTGCCCACGGCGGCGGAGCCGATCAGAGTGCCCGCGGCGGCGACATCGGGCTTGATGATGCCGTTGGAGCCGTGCACGCCACGGGAGGAGCTGGCATTGAGCTGGTCCTTCTGGCCCGAGGCGCCACCGGCGGTGCCGATGTAGTCCGGGCTCAGCCGCAGCTGCAGGGTGCCTGCGGTGGCCGCCGGGCGCAGCTTGTCGGACGAGGTCCGGTTCAGCTGGATACCCGGGATGGTGGCGTTGCCCGCGATGCCCGAGTCGAACACGTCCCGCGGCGAGTCGAGCACGACACCCGTGGCGCCGGCCTTCTCCGCGTTGTTGAACCGCGCGGCCGAACCGCACGGGAAGGAACCGTTCTCCTCCCACTGCAGCCACACCCACTTGCCGGTCAGGGACCCGGCAGGGAACGCCTGGCAGCCGAACTTGTTGGCCGCGTCCGGCACGACCACCGTGCCGGTCAGTTGCGCCTGCGTGACGCCGGCGGCGTTGTAGTCGAAGTTGGCGGAGTACTGGCCCTGCGCCTGACCGGCGACGTTCGCCGGTGCCAGGACATCGACCCGGTCGAGGGTGACCTGCGAGCCGATGCTGTTCGCCACGGTCAGGGACGACCGGGCGTTGCCCGGTGAACCGCCGATGTCGTAGCTGTCACCGGCGTTGCCGGAAGCCACCACGGAGAGAATGTTCTGATCCGTCAGATTGTCGACGATGGCGTTCTCGGGATCGTCCGTGGGGGACCAGTCGCTGCCCAGGGACATGTTCACGATCTGCGCCCGATCGCTGAAATCGCCGTCCCCGTTCGGGTCGAGGACCCGGTCCAGGGCCGAACCGACGACGTCGGACGAGCCGTCACAGCCGAAAACGCGCAGCCCGACGAGCTTGGCCTTGGGGGCCGAACCCGGGCCGATGCGCATGGCGTTGACCGTGTCGGCGGTCAGGGTGCCGTAGTCGCCGGTGAAGGTCGAGCCGTCGGCGTTCACGCCGTACCCGGCGGCGGTGCCGGCCACGTGAGTGCCGTGCCCGTTGCAGTCCAGCGGGTTGGCGTCCGGCTTCGGCACCGGCTGATACGTCGCCGAGCTGGGATCGGCGTTGTAGTCGTCGCCCACCAGGTCGTAACCACCGGCGAACTTCGCCGGGTCGTAGAGGCCGGCCGGCACCGTCGGGGAGGCCTTCGCCTGAGCGAACGCCGCCGCCGTGCCCGGGCCGCCGAAATCGGTGTGGGTGTAGTCGATACCGGTGTCGATCACGGCGATCGTCGTGCCCTCACCGGTCGCCTTCTTCTGCACCCACGAGTCCAGGGCTCGGGTGTCGATGTCCGTGCCCTTGTTGCTGGGCTTCTTCGGCACCAGCGGGGTGATCTTGACGACGTTGGCCTGCTTGGCCAAGGCGCGCAGGGCGGCCGCGTCGCCGCGCAGGGCGACACCGGGAATCGTGTTGGTGGTGGTGTAGAGCGTGCTCGCACCCGCCGCGCTCGCCGCCGACCGCGCGGCCGAGGTGATGCTGGCGCGGATGGCTTTGACCTCGGCGACCCGTGCGACCGGCTTCTGCGTGCCGCGTTTGACGCCGACGGGCTGGGTGCGGTCGAACGCACCCTGACCGGTGAACTGGACGAATACAGAAGTCTGCCCCGACGCGCTGGCGAGCCGGGGCGAGATCTTGGTGGCCTTGACGGGCTGTGACTTCAGCCCCTGGGCCGGGGGGGTGGGACCAGAATTCTGGTCGGCCATGGCGGGTGTCGCGAAACTCGTCACGAGTGCGGCACCTGTCAGGGTCGCCAGCAGGGCCCGTCCCAGGCCCCGGTTGCGCGCTCTTTTCATGCTTCTCCTCGAAGAGGGCGAGCAGAACATCGCGTCCGCGTCCGATCGGGACGCAGCGGCGCGACGGGAAGGTTCTGCTCGCGTGCGGTGATGACCCGGATGACTCCGGTGGCCGCCATCGAGCGACAGCGGTTGACTCCTACCCTGATGTCAGGTTGGTCACATGTCAACGATGCGCGGCCGGATCTTGACCGTGCCGTGACCTGCCGCAACGATGATAAGGAAGCTGCCGATCGCCCTGCTCAGCCTGCAGCGCCCTGCCACACGGCGTCGAACGGTGCGTTGGACGAGACCCGACCCTGGATCGCCGCCGTCACCAGGGATTTCGCGGTGCGGGCCGCGGTCAGCGGGTCCGCGCCCTTGCCGAGCTCCGCGGCGACCGCGGCCGCCAGCGTACAGCCCGCGCCGCTGACGGCCACGTCACCGATCTTCGGTGCCGTCAGGATGTCGACGTGGCTCCCGTCGAAGAACACGTCCTGGGCCGAGTCGCCGGCCAGCCGGACGCCGCCCTTGGCGAGCACGACGGCGCCGCTGGCGTCGTGGATGCGGCGTGCGGCCTCGGTCAGGTCCTCCACCGAGTCGATGTCCGTCATGCCGGAGAGCTGGATCGACTCGAAGTGGTTGGGCGTCACGAACGTGGCGCGCGGCAGGATGTGCTGTTTGAGTGCCTGATCGGTGTCCAGCGCGGCGCCGGGCTCCTGTCCCTTGCAGATCAGGACCGGATCGAGCACCACGGTGCGCGGCGTGTGCTCGGCGAGCCACCCGGCCACCACCTCGATGGTCGCGGGGGTGCCGAGCATGCCGATCTTCACGGTCTCGATGGTGTAGGCCGCGGAGATGGCCTCCAGCTGGTCGGTGATGACCTGCGGTTCGACCGGGACGAAGCGGTGGTTCCAGTCGTTCTTGGGGTCGAACGAGACGATGCAGGTCAGGGCGGCGATCCCGAACACCCCGGACTGCTGGAACGTCTTCAGATCGGTCTGGGCGCCGGCCCCGCCGGTCGCTTCGGACCCGGCGATGGTCAGGACGACTGCGGGCGCGTCGGGCGCGGCGGGCGCGTCGGGTGAGGCTGCAGAGGGGAGTTGTGCCATGGGCACCATTGTTCACCCTGCGGACTGCACCCGGACTGCACCCCAAGGTCGCTCCACCGCGGCGAACGACGCGTGACAGAATGGCGGTGCCCGCGAAGCGGGCGCGTCCCGACCGGGTGGCAGGCGGTCCGGCGCACAGCATCCGCATCCCGCGACACCGTCGCGTGGGTCGCCGTCGCACCCGTCTCGAGAGGCACCTGTCATGAGCGTCGCCGTCACGCCCCACCGCGCCGCGTTCGCCACCCGCAACCGCCGCTACTTCGACATCCTCGTCGCCCTGTTCTGCGTGGTCCTGATCCTGTCGAACGTCGGGGCGTCGAAGGGCGTGCTGATCGGGCCGGTGTTCGGCGACTTCACCATCGTGACCGACGGTGGGTTCTTCCTGTTCCCGCTGGCCTACGTCCTCGGCGACGTGCTCAGCGAGGTGTACGGCTTCGCGGCCGCCCGTCGCACCGTCGTCACCGGTTTCGCCCTGTCGCTGCTCGCGTCCCTGGCCTTCGTCGTCATCATCGCCCTGCCCGGATTCACGGACGCGTACGGCACCGCGAAGCAGTCCGCGCTGGAGGGCGCGCTCGGGCAGGTGCCGCAGATCGTGATCGCGAGCATGGCCGGATACGTGGTGGGCCAGCTGCTCAACTCGTGGGTGCTGGTCCGGCTCAAGGAGCGCACCGGGGAGTCGGCGCTCTGGGGTCGCCTGATCGGCTCCACGGGCGTCGGCGAGTTCGCGGACACGCTGATCTTCTGTTCCATCGCCGCCCCGGTGATCGGCATCGCCGACGCCGGCCAGTTCGTCAACTACGTCATCGCCGGGTACCTCTACAAGTGTCTGGTGGAAATCGTCGTCAGTCCGCTGACCATGCTGGTTATCCGGGTGATCAAGTCCCGCGAGCCGGACTACGCCACGCCGCCGGCGGCCTGAGGCCACGGACGCACCACCGGCCTGCCGCCCTCGCCGTTGGTAGCGTTCCTCCCATGACCGACGGACCACTGCTGACCGTGCAGGGTCTGGTCTGCGGGTACGGATCGGTGCCCGTGTGCGGTCCGGTCACCGCGTCGGTGGATGCCGGCGACGTGCTGGGCATCGTGGGGTTCAACGGGGCCGGCAAGTCCACGGTGGCCCGGACCATGATCGGTCGTCAGCCCGCGCTCGACGGCGAGAGTCGCTTCCGCGGGCTGCTCATCGACGACCGGGCAGCCTCGTTCCGGGCCGCCGTCGCGTGCGTGTTCGACCAGGACGCGTTCTTCCCCTCCCTGACCGTCGCCGAGCACCTGGAACTGGTCGCCCGCGGCCACGGCGTGCCGGACCCGGCCGGCGCCGTCGAGCGGGAGCTGGACGCCTTCGGCGTCATCGCCGTCGCCGACGCCCTGCCCACCGAGCTCTCCTCGGGCCAGCGCCGCCGCCTGCTGCTGGCCGCCGGGTTCGTCCGGCCGCGGGACCTGCTCGTTCTGGACGAGCCCGAGCAGCGGCTGGACCCCGTGATGCAGCAGGTGCTCGGCGGCCGCATCCGCGCGGTCGCCGCGGACGGGTGCGCGGTGGTGCTCGTCACCCACTCACCGGACCTGCTGCGCGCGACGGCGACCTCTTGCCTGCTGATCGACGACGAGGTGCGCCCGGTCCCGGTCGACGCCGGTGCGGCCCTCATCTCGGGGACCCGGCGGTGAGGACGCCGCAGCTCGAGGCCGGCGCCGTCACCGGCTTCGACCCCGCAGTCTTCACCCGGCGGATGTCACGGCGCCACCAGCACCGTTCCCGGATGTCGGCACTGCTCGACGGGTACACGGCGGCGTTGTCGGTCGGGGTGGCGGCGCTGTTCGGGTACGGGTTGCTCACCGCGCTGAACCAGCAGCTGGGTGCGGTGGCGGTCAGCCGCCCGGTGACCGACCCGGCCGTCGCGGTGCTCCCGCCCGCGGTGTTCCTGCCCGTGCTGGGCCTGCTGCTGGTCGCGGCCGTGGCGAACTGGGCACTGCGGCTCGGGCCCGTCGGTCCCGACGCGGCCACGCTGGCCTGGTGGATGTCGGCGCCGGTGCCCCGCTCACGCCTGCTCGAGCGGATGGGTCTGAGCCGGGTCGGCGCCGCTGCCGCCCTCGGCGCGGCGCTGTCCGCACCGGTCCTCGCGGTGGTCACCCTGGGACCCGGGTTGCTGCTCGGTGTGCTCAGCGTGGGCCTGCTCGCCGCGATCGCGACCGAGGAGGCGGTCGTGGCGCAGACCGCGGACCGGGGGCAGGTGCTGCGTCGGACGGCGACCGTGCTGGCCGTCCTCGGCGGGATCGCCGTCCTCGTCCTGTGGGTGTGCGGGTCGCTCGTGCCGTCCAGCCTGCCCCTGATCGGGCACGTCCTGGCGCTGGTGCCGACCGGGTGGTTCGTGCTCGCTGCCGAGGGGGCCGGGTGGCCGCTGCTCGTGCTCGCCGTCGTCGTCGTGCTGCTCTGGTCGGCGATACGCCCCCGGCTGGCCGAGCTGACGACCGACCAACTCGCCCGGGGCGGCGGGGCGATGACGACCCTTCGGCTCTGGGCGATGACCGGAGGTGCCGACGACCTGGTACGGACCGCGCCGACCGACGCCGTGTCCACCCGCCGGGGGCGCCCCCTGATCCGCCGGGTCGGCACGCCGTCCGGCGCCCTGCTGGTCGCGGATCTGCTCGGCACCGCCCGGCGACGCGGCTGGTCCGGCTACGCCTGGTTGCCGGCGCTCGCGTGGCTGCCGCCGCTGACTGTCGGGGGCAACGGTGTGCTTCCCGTGGCGGGAGGGATCGTGATCGTGGCGCTGGCGGGGATGAGCCGGGCCGCCCGGGGGCTGCGGGCGAGCGCGTCGGTGCCCGAGCTCGACGACCTCCTGCCGCTCTCCGCCGCCCGGACCCGGCAGTTGCACGCCCTGGTTCCAGGCGTCGTGCTGGCCGCGATGATGGCGGTCCTGTCCGGGGGTCTGGTGCTGCTCGGCGCGGCCGACGCCGGGCTGGTGCTGCTGGGCGCCGTCGCCGGACTGGGTCTGGGCGCCTGCGCGGTGCGCTCGGCGTACCGGCCGCCGGTCGACTTCTCCGCACCCCCGGTCCCGACGCCGTTCGGCTACCTGCCCGCCTCCGCCCTGGCGACCATGGGGCAGGGTCCGGATCTGGCGCTGGTCGTCCTGGTGCCGCTGGTCGTCGCCCTGCTGGCCGGGGGGACCGCACCACTCCTGCTCCTGGCGCAGGCGGTGGTCACCCTCGTCGTGGGCGTCGCCGCGACGACCCCGAGCCCGGTGAACCCGTGAGGGACGTCGGTTCCCACTCGTTCTCCGGCTTCGCGCGACTCGCACTCCGGCTCAGCCGACCGTCGTCGTCCCCCTCGCCGCCGTGCGCCCGTAGTAGCGCCCGAGCACGTCGGCCTTGAGGTCGAAGAACGTGCCGTCCTCGAGTGCCCGCCGCGCGTCGTCGACCATCCGCACCACGAACCGCTCGTTGTGGATGGAGGCGAGCGTGGCCGCGTTCATCTCCTTCGCCTTGAACAGGTGCCGCAGGTAGGCGACCGTGTAGTGGGCGCAGGTGTAGCAGTCGCAGGTCTCGTCGATGGGCGTGAACTGCCGCTTGTACCGGGCGCCGGCCAGGTTGATCCGGCCGTCCCGGGTGTACACCGCCGACGTGCGGGCGACCCGGGTGGGGGAGACGCAGTCGAACGTGTCGGCACCGTTCTCGATCGCGGTGAACACGTCATCGGGTTCGGAGATGCCCAGCAGGTGCCGAGGTCGGTCCTCGGGCAGCTCGTCGGCGCACCAGCCGACGATCGTGCCCAGATTCTCCTTCTCCAGCGCGCCGCCGATGCCGTAGCCGTCGAAGCCCCCACCGTCCTCGCCGTCGTCCATCCCGCTCGTCATGGCCGCGAGGTCCCGGCAGGCCTTCCGGCGCAGATCCTCGTACTGGGCGCCCTGGATCACGCCGAACAGCGCCTGGTACGGCTTGCCCGAGCGCTGCGTCGTCAGCCGGGCGTGCTCGTCGAGGCAGCGCTGCGCCCACCGGCGTGTGCGCTCCAGTGACTCTTCCTGGTACCCGCGCGAGTTCATCAGGGTGGTCAGCTCGTCGAAGGCGAACGTGATGTCCGCTCCCAGCTGATGCTGGATCCCCATCGAGACCTCCGGGGTGAACCGGTGCCGGTCGCCGTTCAGGTGCGAACGGAACCAGACCCCGTCCTCGTCGACGTCCGCCAGCCGCTCCTTGCCGGGGGCGACGGCGTCGTCGGCCCCCTGGCGCTCCGCGGGCAGGTCCATCGAGATGACCTTCTTGAACCCGCTACCCAGGCTCATCACCTGGAAGCCGCCCGAGTCCGTGAACGTGGGCCCCGGCCAGTTCATGAAGCGACCGAGCCCACCGGCCTCGTCGACGATGTCCGCGCCCGGCTGCAGATAGAGGTGATAGGCGTTGGCCAGGACGGCCTGCCCACCGAGTTCGGCGACCGCCTCCGGCAGCACGGCCTTGACCGCCGCCTGGGTCCCGACCGGGATGAACGCCGGGGTGCGGATCGGCCCGTGCGGGGTGTCGATGACGCCGGCGCGCCCGGCGGCCGGCGACGTCGTCGTCTCGGTCAGGCGGGCGGTGACGTGGAAGGAGAAGTCGCTGCGGGGCACCGGCCCATTCTGCCAGCGGGCGCCGCCCCCCTCTCGCTGCCCCTCCTGCTCGTTGACTATTGGATTTCGGGGCTTCGGAGGCTGGCCGGAGCCCCGAAATCCAATAATCAACGTGGAGAGTGCGGCTGGTTGTCCACAGGCGGGCGCCGGCCGGGCCTGTGCGAGGCGGTGAGCAGGCACGATGGAGCGGTGAGGTGCACGTGAGCGCCCGGGCCGCGCTCCCGCCGGAGTTCGCCCTCCGCCCCTTCGCGGTGCGAGAGGCGATTGCTGCCGGGGTGAGTGCGGATCGCCTTCGAGGCCACCACCTGGCGGCAGGGATCACCGGTGCGCGGATTCCGGCGGAGCTGGGCGGATCGGTCGCCGTCAGGGCGCGGGCGGCGATCGCGGCCATGCCGACGGCAGTGGTCAGCCACACGACCGCCGCCGCCCTGTGGGGTCTACCTCTTCCCCGCAGGCTCCAGGAGGCCGAACTCCTCCACGTCACGCACGCGGCGACTCCACGGACCTCGGCTGTGCACCGTCGCGGCGTCGTCGGCCATCTCGCCGTCCTGTCCGAAGCCGACGTGACGGTCCGGGGAGGCGTCCGCGTGACGACGCCGGCGCGCGTGTTCCTCGATCTGGCCTCAGAGCTGACCGTGGACCAGCTGGTCGCGGTCGGCGACGCGATGGTCTGCTGGCACGCGGACCCGCGAGGATTCGAGCCGGACGATCCGCTCGTGAGCCTGGTCGACCTGCAGCGTCGCGTGGCGATCGTGCGACGGCGGCGTGGCGTCCGGACCGCCCGGGCCGCGCTCGAGCGCGTGCGGGTCGGTGCCGACTCGGAGCCCGAGACCCGGCTCCGGCTGATGCTGGTGGACGCCGGCCTGCCGGAGCCGGAGCTGAACGTGTGGATCGCGGTGAACGGGCGACGCCGGGTCGTCCTGCCGGATCTCGCCTACCGCCAGCAGCTCCTCTCGGTGCAGTACGACGGCGCCCACCACGCCGACCCTCGGCAGCACGCACTGGACATCGAACGGGCCGATCTCACCGCGGCCGCCGGCTGGACCGAGGTGCGCATCGCGGCCGCCGACCTGAGCGCGCTGGTCGTCGTTCCCGGTCTCGGGATCGTGCCACGCGCCGTCGCCAAAGTGGCGGCTGCTCTGGGTGCTCAGGGCTGGGCTCCACGATGATCGATCTCGTCCGGCTGCCCGTTCCGGGTCCCGGATCGTCTTGCGCTGCGGTCGTCGTCGGCCCATCCCGTCGCGTTGACTATCGAATTTCGGGGCTTTCTGGGGCTGCGAGAGCCCCGAAATTCGATAGTCGACGTGGGGTGGGTGGTGATATTCCCGCAGGCTGCGGGTGGCGGCCGGGGTGAGGTGCGGAACGAACAGTGCCTTCACCGGCTTCGGACGCCCGGACCTGTGATGTGCTGGAGGTCGTGGCAGGAGTTCGCGATTTCTTCCGATTCGGACCCGCGCAGGCGGATCACCTCTCGGCCGCCCGCATCGCCGTGGGGGTTGCCGTGCCGCTGGTGGTCGTCATGCTCCTCGGCCGTACCGACCTCGCGGTGTACGCGGCCTTCGGGTCCTTCACCGGCATCTACGCGCGTCGGGAGACGCTGCGCCGCCGCTTCGTCCACCAGTCTGTTGCCGGGCTCGTCATCCTCGCCTGCCTCGCCCTCGGAATGCTCGTCGCCGATGCCGCCGGCGTCAGCGGGGTGACCATCGTACTGATCGGGTCCGTCGTCGCGGCGCTCGGGGCCGTGCTGGCCGCCGGGATCGGGCTCAAGCCCAGCGGCTCCGTCTTCTTCGTCTTCGCCTTCACCTCGATCGCCGGCCTGCCGTCGCCGCCACCGGCGGCTCAGGGCCTCGGCGTCGCCCTGGGCACGATCGCCTTCTGCGTGTTCCTCGGTTACCTGGCCCGCGTGCTGCCGGGCATGGGAGAGGGCGCACCGATCCTCGGCGGTTCCTTCAGCGCGGCGCAACTCACCTGGCACGGTTCGCAGTTCCTCATCGTCGCGCTGATGGCCGGGGTCATCGGCCAGCTCTCGGGTGTCGGCCACAGCAACTGGGCGATGGTCGCGGGGATCGCCGCGATCGCCGCGCCCGATGCGCCCGCGCGCGTCGGGCGCGCCATCCACCGCGTCGTCGGCACGCTCGCAGGGGTCGCCGTGAGTGCGGTCATCCTCGGGCTGCGTCTGGGTGCTTGGGCCCTCGCACTCGTGATCATCGTGCTGCAGTTCCTCGGCGAGCTGTTCGTCGTCCGGCACTACGCCACGGCCCTGCTCTTCATCACCCCGCTGGCCCTGTGCATGGTGCAGTTGAGCAATCCGATGCCGGTGGGGCAGCTGGTGGTCAGCCGCGCCGTGGAGACGGTGATCGGCGCCGCCGTCGCGGTGGTTGTCGTGGTGCTGCTGGAGCCGGCCGTCGCGCGGGTGCGGAACCGGGCCTGATCGGCGTCAACGGCCCCAGCCGACGTGGGCCAGCGCCTGCCGCACGAGATTGCCGCGTCCGCCCACGAACTCCGCCTGCACGCCTTCGCTGAGGCATTCCTCGGGCGTGAGCCAGGACAGCTGCAGCGCGTCCTGTCGCGGGCTGCACTCCCCGGTGACCGGGACGATGTAGGCCAGCGCGACGGCGTGCTGCCGGTCGTCCGTGTAGGGGGACGGCGACGGCGACGGGAAGTACTCGGCGACCGTGAACGGCGCCGGCGACGGCGGGATCTGCGGCAGGGCGAACGGCCCGAGATCCTTCTCCAGGTGCCGCAGCAGCGCCGCGCGGATCGACTCCCGGTAGAGCACCCGGCCGGAGACGAAGGTGCGCACCATCTCGCCCTCGTCGCTGGCGGTCAGCAGCAGCCCGAGCTCGGTGACGTAGCCCAGCGTGTCGACCCGGACGGGCAGCGCTTCGACATACATCATCGGAAGCCGCTGCCGTGCCTCGTGGAGGTCCTCCGGCGAGAGCCAGCCGGGGTAGGGATCGGGCGTGCGCACGTTGCTCATGTCCTCTGTTCTATCCGATCGACCGGTGGGTGCCCGACCGCCACGCAGCCGGACGGCACGCGCGGAGCCTTCCGAGCTGCGCAGGCCCGCACGATGGCGTGGCCGTGTCTGCGTTCCGGCCGCGCAGCGTCGGGCCGGTCCCGCGATCGATTCCGCGCCCGGCAGCACGGCCTCAGACGACTGACGTCGAATCCTCCGCGGCTGTCCCGCCGACGCATACGGCGGCCGCCTCGAGGCTCATCCACGCCTGCAACTGGGTGGACAGTTCAACCGGACCGCCGAGCGGATAGCTGGTCGCGGCGTCGACGCCGGCGTCGGCGGAGAAGATCAGGGCGCCGTCGCCCGGGCCCTCCGCGGACCGGGACTCGCCCGGAGGGACGCGCCGGCGGCCGGTCCACAGCGCGTCGGCGGTGCCGGTGACCAGACGCGCGGCCGTGGACCGAGCCGTCGGGGGCAGCCGCGCGTCGATCGCGACGGCCGCGAGGTACCGCACGAGTATGCCGGTGAACAGGCCGCCGTCACCACCGCCGTGGGTGATCAGCACCTTGGCGCCGGCCACGACGGGTGACGGGCGGGTGAGGCCCGCGTCGACGGCGTCGACGAGCCGCGCCGCGGCGTCGAGGTCGGCCGGATCGCCGAGCGCGAGCAACGCGCCCAGCACCGGCCCCTGGTTGTAGGTGTAGCGGGACCGGACGGTCTCGACGCCGCGCCGGCCCAGCCGTACACCGTCGAGGTACAGGCCCGAGTCGGGGTCGAGCAGCCGGTCCCGCAGCCAGTCCGTGAGCGCCCGGGTGCGCTCCGGCTCCCCGGCGCGGGCGAAGAACAGGGCGGCCGGAGCGGTTGCGGCGGTGTTCTTGAAGGTGCGCCGCGTGTTCCAGAACACGCCGCCGCCCGCGTCGTCGGTGCTGGCGCTGATCAGCCGCGGCGCGAGGACGTCGATCACGGCACGGCTCTGCCGGGTGCCGGCACCGGTGACCGCCCGGGCCAGCTCGTCCAGCCGGCCGGCCGCGAGGGCGAGCCAGGCCATGTCGTCGTAGTAGAGGTTCGGGTAGCGGCCCAGGTTGCGCAGCCGGATCCCGCGCAGCAGCTGGTGGCCCAGCCGCAGGGCCGCCGGGGGCAGGCCGGACCGGTGTTCCCGCCAGCCGGCGTCGACGAGGCAGTCCAGGTAGTGGGCCTGCCACCAGTAGTGCCAGGGCGGTCGGAGATCGGCGGCCCACGGACGCGGCCAGCGGACCGCGGCCAGGCCGGTGCCGGGAAGGTGCAGTAGCCGGTGGCCGAAGAGGGTGATCACCGATCCGGCCGCGACGGCGGCACGCACCGAGGCCGGGGAGTTCGCGGGTTCACTCATGGGGCCAGCCTAGGGACAGCGCGAACGGGCGCCGGCGGGACGGCGCCCGGCCGGCGCTAGGCTGGCAGGCGACACGGCGACACGGCGACCCGGCGACCCGGCGACCCGGCGACACCGGGGACACCGGGGACACGGGGCGACCGGTCGGGCCGTGATCGGAGCCGGGCGCACGAGGCAACCGGCCACGGCACGGGCCACCGACACCGGATCCGGCGTCGAGGATCGGGACACCGACAGAAGGGGATGGCATGCAGATCGAGGGTTCGACCGCGCTGATCACGGGCGGTGCGTCCGGCCTGGGGGCCGCAACCGCACAGGCTCTGCACGACGCGGGGGCCGCCGTCGTGCTCGTCGACCTGCCGTCCTCGCGCGGTGAGGAGGCCGCTACCGCCCTCGGAAACCGCGCCCGCTTCGCCGCCGCCGACGTGTGCGACGAGGCGCAGGTCGCCGCCGCTGTGGCCACCGCGAACGAACTGGGGCCTCTGCGGATCGTCGTCAACTGTGCCGGCGTGGCCACGCCCGGCAAGGTGCTCGGCAAGGACGGGGTGCTGCCGCTGGATCGGTTCAGCCGCGTCGTGGCGGTCAACCTGATCGGGACCTTCAACGTGATCCGGCTCGCGGCCGAGGCGATGAGCGAGGTCGAACCGCTCCAGGGCCCGTTCGGCGCGGAGCGCGGCGTCATCGTCAACACCGCGTCGGTGGCCGCGTTCGACGGGCAGATCGGCCAGCCGGCCTACGCCGCGTCCAAGGGCGGTGTGGCCGCCATGACCCTGCCACTCGCCCGGGAGTTCGCCCGCCAGTGGATCCGGGTGATGACGATCGCCCCGGGCATCTTCGAGACGCCGATGATGGCGGGTCTGCCCCAGGCCGCGCAGGACTCGCTCGGCGCCCAGGTGCCCCACCCGTCGCGGTTGGGCAAGCCGGCCGAGTACGCCGCGCTGGTCGAACACATCGTGAGCAACCCGATGCTCAACGGCGAGACCATCCGCCTCGACGGTGCCATCCGGATGGCCCCCCGATGACGGCCGCGGGGGACGTCTCACCGCTGCTCACCCTCGTCAACCGGCATCCCCTCGGCACCGCGACCGAACTGCCCGACGGTACCGTGCGGCTGGAGTTCGAGCGGGACTACCTGCACGACGTGCATGAGGTGTGGCGGATGATCACCGATCCGGCACGGACGGAGACGTGGTGGGCGCAGGTCCGCGGGGAGGCCCGGGAGGGAGCGGCCTTCGACCTGCACTGGCTCAACGGCCGGCCGGACCCGTTGCCGTGGTGGCAGGGCACCGTGTTGACCGCTCACCGGGATGCGGTGTTCACGATCAGCAACAGTGAGCACGGCCGGCTCGAGTTCGACCTCGCCGCGGCGAACGACGGCGGTTCCCGCCTGCGGTTCACGGCCGACGTCGCGCTCTCGCCCCTGGAGGTGGCCACCGTGATGGCCGGCTGGCACGTGCATCTGGAGCACCTGCACGACGCCCTCGACGGTCACCCGGTCCGCTGGGACACCTGGTGGGACGCCTGGTACCCGCTGTGGGAGCGGCTCAACGCCCGGTACGAGAAGCGGCTGCTTCAGGACTGAACGTCTGCGGCGGCACCGATGCCGTCGAGCACGGCCGCCCCGGCGGCCGCCGGATACGGTACCGGCAGGAACGACGCCAGCACACCCGGATCCGCAGTCGACGAGAGGCGATGGCGCCGGTGGCCGGATCAGGGTCCGAGCGTGCGCCGACTGGTGTAGGTGACGTCGCGGCCCGTGATCGGGTCGGTGAACCCGATCGACCGGGCGAGCAGGCACAGGGGACGGCCGTGGTCGTCGGGCGCCTCGTCCTGCAGCACCGGATAGTACCGGTCGCCGCGGATACCGAGGCCGAGGGACGCCATGTGCACGCGCAACTGGTGGGTCTTGCCCGTGTGCGGGTACAACCGGTACCGGCCGATGGGCGGATCGCTGCACTCGAGAACCTCGCCCTCGAGGACACGGTCCAGCTCGACGACGGTCTCCGCGTTCGGCGGCCCCGGCACCTCGCGGGCCAGCAGGTAGGAGCGGGACTTCTCGATCCGGCTGCGCACGGTGACCGGCAGGGCCAGGTCCGGTCGGACACCGGCCAGGGCCTCGTACTCCTTGTGCACCTGGCGCCGCTCGAACATCACCTGGTAGCGCCCACGGGTGGCAGGGTCCTTGGCGAAGAGGACGACGCCGGCGGTCATCCGGTCCAGCCGGTGCACCGGGGTGAGGTCGTCGATACCGGTCCGTACCCGCAGCCGGACCAGCGCTGACTCGCTGACGAATCCGCCACCGGGGGTCGTCGGCAGGAAATGCGGCTTGTCCGCCACCAGCAGGTGGTCGTCCTCGTGCAGGACGTCGACGTCGAAGGGGATCGGCGTCTCGGTGGGCAGGTCCCGGTAGTACCAGAGGAAGGTGTGGGCGGTCAGCGGGGTGGCGGCGGTGAGCCGCGTGCCGTCCGCGGCGGACACCTCGCCGGCGTCGAACCGGGCCCGGATGCCGTCGGGGTCCACGTGGCCCCACCGGTCCAGCAGGTAGTCCAGCGCCGTGGCCCAGGGCCCGTCGTCGGGCAGCCGCACCCGGGTGGCGTTGACGCCGTTGCGCACGGGCAGCGGCGAGGGCATCACCGGACCAGTCTAGGCGGCGGGGTCTCAGTCGGCGGCCGGCACGACGGCGTCTCCCGGGTGCACGGGAACGGGTTGACACGTCGGGCAGAACCAGTACTCCCGCACGTCCAGGTCGGTGTTGCCGGCCTGGTCCTTGCGGATCGGCGTGCCGCACCGTCGGCAGGGCCGCCCGGCCCGGCCGTACACCCAGTTCTCCTCACCGCGCCGGGTGCTGCCGGTGGTGACGATGGCCGCCTGCTCCCGGTTGAGCAGCAGCAGCCGGTGGGCGCGGTCGATCAGGCGCGGCAGTGCCGGGACGTCGGCGACGGCGGTGAGCGGATGCACGCCGGCGAGGAAGCACAGTTCGCACCGGTAGATGTTGCCGACGCCGGCGAGGTTGCGCTGGTCCAGCAGCGCCTGCCCGACGGCTCTGCCCGGTTCCCTGCCGAGGCGGGCCAACGCCTCGGCGGCGTCCCAGTCGGCGCCCAGCAGGTCCGGGCCGAGATGCCCGACGTGGGCGGCCTCGTCCGCCGTGGGAAAGACCTCCAGCATGCCCAGGGAGAAGCCGACCGCGGTAGCGGTGGCCGTCCCGAGCACCGCCCGCGCCGAGTGGGCCGGGCGCCGCCACCGCCCCTCCGGCGGGTACAGGTGCCAGGAGCCCTCCATCTTCAGATGGGAATGGACGGTGCTCTCCCCGATCCGCATCAGCAGGTGCTTGCCGCGGGAGACGACGCCGTGCACGGGCTGCCCGGTCAGGTCGACCGTGGCGACCGAAGGCACCCGCAGGTCGCAGCGCGTGAGCACCTGACCGGCCAGCGCCCGGTCCAGGTTGCGGGCGCTGCGCCACACGGTGTCGCCCTCAGGCACGGATCCTCAAGCCCCGGGGAGTGGAGTAGAAACCGGCGTCGGCCAGGGCGGACCCGGTCGGCGTGTCCAGCACGGAGCGGCCGTTGACCTTCTCCACGGCGAGCTTGTCCACCGCGCCCCGGCGGACGACGCCGGCCAGTGCCCGCGCCGCCCGGGTGAGCGCATCGGGCTCCTCGTCGAAGACCAGCAGCGTCCTGCCGCCGCGTTCGACGTACAGCACCAGGGCACCGTCGACCAGGGCGACCAGCGCACCGGCCTTCCGCCCCGGGCGGTGCCCGCTGCCCTCCAGGGCCGGCCACGCCAGAGCCGACCCGTAGGGGTTGGCCGGGTCGGTCGCCGCCAGGCAGATCGCCGTCGGTTCCCTGCGGGACACCTCCGTCTCCTCGGAGAAGGAGCGGAGCCGGTCGACGGTGGCGGGCACGGAGAACTGGGCGGCGCCGAGTCCTTCGATGAAGTAGCCCCGCCGGGCCTGACCCATCTCCTCGAGCCGGCTGAGCACCTTGTAGACGGTGCCGAATCCGCCGGGGGTGCCCTCGACGGCCACCGAGCCGCGGGTGAGCACCCCGTACCGGTCCATCAGCAGCTCGGCCATCGCGTGCGCCTGCACGGTGGCGTCGAGGGCGGACTCGGGCAGCAGGGACCAGCGTCCGGCCGTGGTGGGCAGGACCGCCGGACGGGGGGTCTGGTTGCGCATCGCGGAGGAGCGCAGGTCCGGGCCCCGGCCGAGGGTCGACTCGCGGCCCAGAGCGGCCAGCCCGTCCCGGCCGGGCCGGTGACCGGGCAGTCGGGACCGCCCGAAGCGGCCCCCGCCGGTGCGCGCCCGGGCCGGCGCCCGTTTGGCGGTGTGCGTGGTGTGGCCGCCCGCCAGCAGGGACCGGACCGGGGCGTACGTGTCGTTGCCGACCACCCCGGCCCACACCAGGCCCCACAGGGCGGTGGCAACCTCGTCGTCCGTGGCGGGGCGGCCAGGTCCGTTCCCCTCGGCCGGCCCGTTCCCCTCGGCCGCCCCGGTTCCCGCTCCGTCGCCTGCCCCGTCATCGTCGCCGTTCCCGGCGGCGGATGGACCGGGGGATACCGCCGGCGCGGCCCCCCGGACGGCGTCGGCGAGTTGGCGGAAGAACCACGCCCCGCCGCGGGCGAGGAAGTCGATGATGGCCTGCTGCAGACCGGTGGGCACGAACAGGGGCTGCCGGGCCAGGGTCAGGTCCGCGGACTCGGCCAGGTGCAGGTTGAGCCACCCGTCGTTGCCGGCCAGTTCCCCCGCGCCGGCGACGAGCACGTCACCGGTGGCCATCAGCTCGTCGAGCATGGCGGGGGCATAGTCGGCGACCCGGCCGGCGAGTACCAGTGGCTCCCACGCACTGGCGGGCACGGGCACCCCGGCGAGTTGGTCGACCACGGTGAGCACGCCGTCCAGGCCCCGGAGGCTGCCCCGTTCGGGCCCGATGTGCTGCCAGGCCGGCAGGAATCGCGCGTACACCTGCGGGGTGACGGGCTCGACGTCGTGCCGCAGCGCGGCGAGGGAGCGACGGCGGATCCGCCGCAGCACCTCGACGTCACACCACTCCGCGGCCCCGGCGGACCCGACCGGTTGCAGTGACGCGGGCCGGAACTCGCCTTCGGCGACGCGGCCCTCGACGGCGAGGCGCTGCAGGGTGGTGGTCACGACGGCGACGCCGAGACCGAGCCGACGTGCCGCCTCGGCGGCCAGGAACGGCCCGTGGGTGCGCGCGTACCGGCCGACCAGGTCGCCGAGCGGGTCCGGCACCGGTTCGATGAAGGCGGTGGGCACACCCATCGGCAGGGGGACCCCGGCGGCGTCGCGCAGCCGAGCGGCGTCCTCGACCGCGGCGTACCGCGGGATCCCGGAGATGGACACCGACAGCGCGCGGTTGGCGCGGACCAGTTCGTCCGCCCACGCGGTGACGGTGGCGAGCGGGGCCGTCGGCGTGGGCGGGGCGGCCCCCGGGTCGGGGGCCTCGCCGGACGGACCCGGTGCGGAGCTCTCGAGCGCGGCGACGTCCGATGCCGCACCGCCGGCCGGACCGTACTGGTGCCCGCCGCCGGACGCCGCGGTCCCGGCGTCGGGGTCATCGGTGCGGGCGGCGATCTCGTCGGCGGCCAGGGGACCGAGCAGGCGGAGCAGGTCCGCGACGCCCTCGGGCCCGCGGACCCGCCACCCGTCAGCCAGGTGCTGCAACTGCGCCTCGGTCTGGTCGATCACGCCCGGGTCGAGCAGTTCGCGCAGTTCGGCCCGGCCGAGCAGCTCGTTGAGCAGGGTCGGGTCCAGGGACAGGGCGGCGGCCCGGCGCTCGGCCAGCGGGCTGTCGCCCTCGTAGAGGAACCCGGCGATGTACCCGAACAGGAGCGACCGGGCGAACGGGGACGGCTGCGTCGACGTGGTCTCCACCAGCCGCAACTCGCGTCGGGCGACCTGCGCACTGATGTCCTTCAGCGCCGGCACGTCGTACACGTCCTGCAGTACCTCCCGGACGGTCTCCAGGATGATCGGGAACGTCGGGTACTTCCGGGCCACGTCCAGCAGCTGCGCGGAGCGCTGCCGCTGCTGCCACAACGGGGACCGCTTGCCCGGGTTGCGCCGCGGCAGCAGCAGGGCCCGGGCGGCGCATTCCCGGAAGCGGGACGCGAACAGGGCGGAGCCGCCCACCTCGGCGGTGACCAGCTCGTCGAGCTCGTCCTCCTCGAACACGAACAACTCCGCGCCGGGCGGGTCGTCCTCCATCATCGGCACCCGCAGCACGATGCCGTCGTCGCCGGCCATCGCCGCGCCGTCCAGGCCGTACCGCTCCTGCAGCCGCGCGCCGACGGCCAGCGCCCACGGCGCGTGCACGGGCATGCCGAACGGGGAGTGCAGCACGATCCGCCAGTCGCCGAGCTCGTCGTGGAAGCGTTCGACGACGAGGGTGCGGTCGTCAGGCACCTGGCCGGTCGCCTCCTTCTGCTCGGCCAGGTAGGTCAACAGGTTGGAGCACGCCCACTCGTCCAGGCCGTTCGCGGCCAGCCGGGCGCGGGCGTCGTCGTCGGCGGTGGACAGCTCGCGGACGAACGCGCCGAGGGCCCGGCCGAGTTCCACCGGGCGGCCGAGGGAGTCGCCCTTCCAGAACGGCACCTTGCCCGGCTGGCCCCAGGCGGGGGAGACGAGCACCCGGTCGTACGTGATGTCCTCGATCCGCCAGCTGGTGGCACCGAGCGCGAAGACGTCCCCGACCCGGGACTCGTAGACCATCTCCTCGTCCAGTTCGCCGACACGGCGGGGGTTCTTCCCATGTTCCTCCCCGACGATGAACACCCCGAACAGTCCGCGGTCGGGGATCGTGCCCCCGCTCGTGACGGCGAGTCGTTGCGCGCCCGGACGGCCCGTGATGGTGCCCTCGGTGCGGTCCCAGACGATCCGTGGCCGCAGCTCGGCGAACTCGTCCGACGGGTACCGGCCGGCGAGCAGGTCCAGGGTCGCGTCGAACGCCGACCGCGGCAGGGTGGCGAAGGGCGCGCTGGCCCGGACGGTGTCGAACCACTCCTCGACGTCGATGGTGCCGAGCGCCGATGCGGCCACGGTCTGCTGGGCCAGGATGTCCAGCGGGTTCGTGGGGATGGACAGGGACTCGATGGCGCCGGCGACCATCCGCTCGACCGTGACGGCGCTGTTGACCAGGTCGCCCCGGTGTTTGGGGAACAGCACGCCGCGCGAGATCTCGCCGACCTGGTGCCCGGCGCGGCCGACGCGTTGCAGGCCGCTGGCGACCGACGGCGGGGACTCCACCTGGATCACCAGGTCCACGGCGCCCATGTCGATGCCCAGTTCCAGGGAGCTGGTGGCGACCACGCACCGCAGCCGCCCGGATTTCAGGTCGTCCTCGATCTGTGCCCGCTGGTCCTTGCTGACCGACCCGTGGTGGGCGCGGGCGAGCACCGGTTCCGCGCCGGACGTCGACCCGGCCTGGGCCATCACCTGGGCCGGCGGCCCGGACGCGGCATGGGCCGGGACCGGCAGCGGCTCGCCGTCCGTGCCGGTGGCCCACACCTCGGCGCTCTGCTGTTCGACGAGCTGCCGGTCCGCGTGGATCTCGTTCAGCCGGGCGGTGAGCCGCTCGGCGAGCCGGCGGGAGTTGGCGAACACGATGGTCGACCGGTTCGCCTCGATCAGGTCGACGACCTTCTCCTCCACGTGCGGCCAGATGGACGCCTGCGGGGTCTGTCCGGCGGAGGATCCCTCGAGTCCCGGAGCGGGGCCGAGTTCGGTCATGTCCTCGACGGGGACGGTCACGGTCAGGTCCCACGACTTGCCCGACGGCGGGGCGACGATGGTGACCGGGGCGTTGCCCCCGAGGAACCGGGCGACGGTCTCCCGCGGCTGGACGGTCGCGGAGAGGCCGATCCGCTGGGCAGGGCGGGCGAGCAGCGCGTCGAGCCGCTCCAGGGTCACCGCGAGGTGGGCGCCCCGTTTGGTGCCGGCGACGGCGTGCACCTCGTCCACGATCACGGTGTGCACATCGGTCAGGGTGTCCCGCGCCCGCGAGGTGAGCATCAGGTAGAGCGATTCGGGGGTGGTGATGAGAATGTCCGGTGGATGAGCGAGCAACTGCCGCCGGTCCGCTGCCGTCGTGTCACCGCTGCGGACGCCGACGCTGATGTCGGGCGGGGTCTCGCCGCGGCCGCGGGCGGTCTGGGTGATGCCGATCAGAGGCGCACGCAGGTTCCGTTCGACGTCGACGCCGAGGGCCTTCAACGGGGAGATGTAGAGCACCCGGGTACCGGTCGGGCGGTCGTCCTTCGACCCCGGCGCCGACCTCGACCCGTCCGTCGGGGCCGCGCCCGCCTCCGGCACCTCGACGCCGGATGCCCCGGAGCCGCGCCCACCGAGGAAGGAATCCAGGGCCCAGAGGAAGGCCGCCAGTGTCTTCCCGGATCCGGTGGGGGCGACGACGAGCGCGTGGGCGCCCGCCGAGATCGCCTCCCACGCACCCGTCTGAGCGGCCGTGGGCGCCGCGAACGCACCGCGGAACCAGGTGCTGGTCGCGGAGCTGAACCGGTCGAGTACGTCCACGGCTCCATCATCCACCCCACCACCGACCGAACTCGCCGACGGGTGGACGCCCTCGCGGGCAAGGTGGTCAGCTCAGGGGCTGGAACGCTCCGACGTGCAGCAGGACGATCTTCGGGTTGCCGCAGCCGTTGGCGGTGTAGGGCAGGAACAACGCGTCGGTGGCGCTCGGCGGGTAGACGCGGAAGCCGTCGGCCGGCTTGAGGTTGCACACGCCGCCGTAGTTCTCGGCCCGCGTGATCTGCAGCCGTGCCCGGGCACTCTGCCCCGGGTTCAGCGTGATGGTGACGGTCGCCTGCGTCGTGTCGCGCTGGGCCGGTACACCGATCTGCTCCCCGGTGCCGCCACCGACGAACGAGACGCCCGGGTAGCCGGCGAGCCGACAGGCGTCCCCGGACGTGTTCCGCACCGTCAGGCCGGCATAGACGCTACCGGCAGCGGCGCCGCCGGGCAGTGCGGCGGCGGTCCCGCTCAACCGGGCGGCCGTGCACAGGGGCAGACCCTCGGCGGCCGGGCTCGACGGGCCGGCGGTGGGCCCCGGGGTCTTCGGCTTCGAGGCCGGAGCCTTGGAGGAGGGAGCGGAGGAGATCGGAGCCGACGGCGCCGACGAGGAAGAGGCCGACCCCGACGGCCCGGCGCTGGTGGTGCTGTCCGTGGCCGGTGCGGAGGAGTCGGTGGCGGAGCCGGTCGGCGTGGCCGCCGTCGAGGCGCTGGCCGAGGTGGCCGGGGCGCTGCCGGAGGAGGCCGCGGTACCGGTGGAGGAGTTGGGGGCGCACGCGCTCAGAGTCAGGGCGACCGCGGTGATCCCCAGCACCACCGCGGACGTCGACCTCGTGGATGTCATGGGGTCCAGTGTTCTGTCCCGCGGTATCCGGGTCAACGACCGCGCCGTGTCGTTATCGGATCGTTCCTGCACGTCGGACGCGGCGCGGCCGCGCTCACCCGTGGTCGTTGGGACGGCCCATCAGCCATTCGGGCAGGAAACGGACGTCCGGGTCCAGGCGCAGCACGACGAAGCCCTGGGCGAGGAAGAAGCACTGCCGGGCGGTCTGCTCGACGCCGGAGTCGCTCGCGTCGGGTCGGACCACGACCATGCTGGCGCCCGCCGCGACGGACTCGTCGATGAAGTGGCTGACCAGGGCCGCGCCGACGCCGGCGCGGCGGTGCGCGGGATGGACGAACAGTTCGGCCAGCCAGGAACCGTGGCTGCCGGCCAGCCCGCGGTGGTCGGGCAGGGCCTCCCAGTGCCGGAACCGGTGGTGACCGGTCAGGAACCCGACCAGCCGCCCGTCCACCTCGGCGACGGTCGCCGGCAGGTTCGGCGTCGGCGGCCCGAGGGACGCCGTCTTGCCCGGCTTCCACCCGGCCAGTAGCTCGGCCAGTTCCGGTCCTTGCCGGAGCTCAGGATGGTAGAGGTGCACCCCGTCGGCCATGCCGCTCCTCCAAGTCGGTCGGATCCCTCGGTCACCGGTTCCATGCGGTGGCGTCGGCCAGGGCCGGGATCACGCCTGCGCCAACCGGGGCGCCAGCTCGTCGGCCAGCTCGCGGGCGAGGAAGCCGACCGGCCCGACCCGCCGGGCGACCCGTTCACCGGCGGTGTGGTGCAGCCAGGTGGCCCACAGGGCCGCGGTCTGCGGTGCGGCGCCACGGGCCAGCAGGCCGCCGGCCGCGCCGACCAGCACGTCGCCGCTGCCGGAGGTGCCCAGTCCGGGGCCACCCGCCCGCACCCGGAACGCGCCGTCGGGCCCGGCGACGATGCCACCGCAGCTGACGACGGCGTCGAACCGCCGTGCCGTCTCTCTGGCGCCGGCGGCCTCGTTGCGTGGTTCTTCGCCGAGCAGCAGCCCCACTTCCGTCTGGTTCGGGGTGAGCAGCAACCGGCCTGCGACGGGTTCGGCGAGTTCCGGATGATGGGCCAGCGCGCCGAGCGCGAAGGCGTCGAGGGCGACGGCGGTGTGGGCGCAGAGCCGGGGTAGCAGTTCCCGCAGCAGAACGGCCGTCTGGTCGATGTCGGTCAGGCCGGGCCCGATCACGACGGCGTCGGCGTCCTCCGCGAGCAGCGTCTCGGCGCAGTCACCGAGTACCGACCCGGCCGGATCCTCGGGCAGGCCCACGATGCCGGCCTCGGGCAGGGCGACGGCCAGCGGGCTCGCGACCGACGCGGCGATCGCCAGGGTCAGCCGGCCGGCCCCGACCCGCAGCCCGGCCAGGCCGGTCAGTGCGGCGGCACCGGGCGTGCGGCGGGAGCCGCCGACCACCAGCAGGGACCCGCGCTGGCGTTTGCCCCCGCTCGCGGTCGGCAGGGGGTGCCGCCGCAGCAGGCGCGGGCTGACGTGGTCAGGGCGTCGTGTCATCGGACTCTCCACTGTGCCGGGTGACGGCGGCGTCGTGCCGGTCGAGGTGGCTCACGTCGTTGACGACGACCGCTCGCCACCCCGGTTCCGTCTCGATGCGCTCCAGGACGGTGACCGCCGCGTTCGGCATCGGATCGGTCCGGGCGTCCTCGAGCAGGGCCCGTTCCTCGATCCGCTCGCAGACGTAGCGGATCAGGGAGACGACGGCGTCGTGGCACACGACCAGCACCGTTCCGCCGTCGTTCCCGTCCGGGTCGGATGCCGTCTCGACGTCGGCGAGCAGGGAGCGCACGCGCAGGGCGACGTCCGCCCACGACTCGCCGCCGGGCGGACGGTAGTAGAACTTGCCCAAGTACTGCCGGCGGTCGGCCTCGCCGGGGTACCGGACGCGGACACCCCGGGCGGTGAGGGCGTCGAGGATACCCAGCTCCCGGTCCCGCAGCCGCTCGTCGACCCGGGGGACGAGGTCGAGCCCGGCGGTGCGCAGGGCGATCGCCGTGGTCTGCCGCGCGCGGACGTAAGGGGAGACCCACACGGCGGTCGGCGTGGGCCCGGACCCCGCGTCGGCCAGGTGGTGCCCCAGCGCCTGCGCCTGCTGTCGCCCGGTCGCGGAGAGCTCGACGTCGGCGTCCCGGGCCGGGACGGCGATCCGCTCGGCACCGGCCGCGTCCGCCTCGGCGGCCGCCCGGTTCGCCTCGCTCTCTCCGTGCCGGGCCAGGATCAGCCGGCGGACCCGGACCCCGGTGGCGATCGTCGTCACCGGCCGCCGGCGAGGCGCCGGCCCCGCTGCTCCCGGCCGGCCGGGCCGTAGGGGTAGTCGGGCCACACCGGGTCGCTCGCCGCGGTCAGGACGGTCAGTTCGTCCTCGCTCAGATACAGGTCGGCGGCGCCGAGGTTGTCGTGCAGCTGCTCGACGCTGCGAGCCCCCAGGATCACCGAGGTGACCGCGGGCTGGGCGGCGACCCACGCCAGCGCCACCTGTGCGGGGCTGACGTCGTGGTCCTTCGCGATGCCGGTGACGGCGTCGACCACCCGCCAGGTGGACTCCTCCGCGTTGCGCTCCTGGTACGCCTCCATGCCGCGTTTCGGGTTCTCTCCGAGCCGGGTGGCGCCGGTCGGTTCCGTGTCCCGCTGGTACTTGCCGGTCAGCCAGCCACCGGCGAGCGGCGACCAGGGCAGCAGGCCGATGCCGGCGTCGAGCGCGGCGGGCACCACCTCGGCTTCGATGCCACGCACCAGCAGGTTGTACTGGGGCTGCAGGGTGACGGGTGGGTGCCAGCCGTGGGCGCGGGCCTCGTGCACCGCCTTGGTGAGTTGCCAGCCGGTGAAGTTGGAGAAACCGTAGTACCCGATGTGCCCGGCGGTGACGGCGTCGTCGAGGAACTGCAGGGTCTCGTCGAGCGGGGTGATCGGGTCCCAGGCGTGCATCTGGTACAGGTCGATGTGGTCCACCCCGAGCCGGCTGAGCGAGTTCTCCAGGGCCCGACGCAGGTGGCGGCGGGAGGTGCCGACGTCGTTCGGTCCGGTCCCCATCGGGAACCGGCCCTTGGTGGCCAGGACCACCCGGTCGCGCCGGGACTGGTCGGCCTTGAACCAGGCGCCGATGATCTCCTCCGAGACACCCGACGAGTAGACGTCGGCCGTGTCGAGGAAGTTCCCGCCGGCGTCCAGGTAGGCGTCCAGCAGCGCGTGGGAGGTCTCGACGTCGGCCTCCGCCCCGAACGTCATGGTGCCGAGGGCGTAGGTGGAGACGACGGCGCCACTGCGGCCGAGCGTGCGGTAGTCCATGGTGCTTCCCTTCGATCGGGGTCGGGGATGGCGGCCCGGACGGCTTCAGGCCGTAAGACGCACACCACGCTACTCCCGCGTCCTTCGCAGGGCACCGGGGGCCCCCGTCACGGCGTCGTCCTGCCGGTGAGTCAGTGCTGGCCTGCCGGTGAGTCAGTCACTTGCTTCCCGAGTCAGTCAGAACAGACCCCCAATTTCGGGCGGAACTGACTGACTCACGGCGGGGCTGGGGTGGCGGCGTCGCACGACGCCGCGCGGATGGCGTTCGAGCGGGTCTGGGCGATGGGCTGGCCGTTCCACGCCCGGCGTCGGCTGCAGGGCGTACGACTGGAGGCGACCGACGTCGACGTCGCGGTCGGCGACGGGCCCGCGGTCACGGGACGGGCCGCCGACCTGCTGCTGCTGATGACCGGCCGGACCGCGGCCGCACTGCCGCGCCTGACCGGGCCCGGCATCGGGCTGCTGCCGGCATGAACACCTGCCTGCCAACTCGATGAGTCAGCTGGATCCGCCCGAAACAGGAGGGGAAAGAGCCCCGCCTTCGGGCGGGAACGACTGACTCAGCGGCTGGGCCACCGAATGAGAAGGCGGCACGCCGGCGCACGATGGCACGGTCGGACGCGCGAAGGGCCCCGACCGGCGTGGTCGGGGCCCTTCGTCGATGCCGGAGGCATCAGTCGGCGGTGACGGTGGGATTTGAACCCACGTTGGCTTTGACACCAAACAACATTTCGAGTGTTGCACCTTCGGCCGCTCGGACACGTCACCAACGCCGATACCCTACCGGGTCGCCCGAGCACGGCACCAATCGAGTGGCATCAGCAACGGCACCGCGAATGGTGCGCGACGGCGTCGTCGAACCCGGATCACCGGTGGGCGGCGAAGAAGTCCCGGAGCAGGGCGGCGCACTCGGCCTCCCGCACCCGGGGGTACACCTGCACCCAGTGATTCAGCCGCGGTTCGCGCAGCACCTCGAACACCGAGCCGGAGGCGCCCGCCTTCTCGTCCCAGGCCCCGAACACGACGCGCGGGAGCCGAGCCAGGACCGCGGCCCCGGCGCACATCGCGCACGGTTCCAGGGTGACCACCAGCGTGCAGTCGTCCAGCCGCCAGCGCCCCAGCCGAGCCGCCGCCGCCCGGATCGCGAGCACCTCGGCGTGCGCCGTCGGGTCGGCGTCCACCTCCCGCCGGTTGTGCCCGGCCCCGAGCACGGTCCCGCCCGGTCCGACGACGACGGCGCCGATCGGCACGTCGTCGTGCGCGAGCGCCGCGGCGGCCTCGGCCAGCGCCAGACCCATCCAGGCGTGGTGCTGCACGGGCACGTCGAGGGGCACGGGCAGGGCGGGCATGAAGCCATTGTGCCCGCTGGTACGTTGGGCAGCATGCGCGTCACCGTCGTGGACCACCCGCTCGTCGCCCACAAGCTCTCCGTGCTGCGTGACGCGGACACCAACTCACCCGTCTTCCGGCAGCTGACCGAGGAACTGGTCACCCTGCTCGCCTACGAGGCCACCCGCGGGGTGCGCGTCCACGACGTCGAGGTCACCACTCCCGTCGCCACCACCACCGGCACCGGGCTGGACAAGCCGACCCCTCTCGTCGTGCCCATCCTGCGCGCGGGTCTGGGCATGCTCGAGGGCATGACCCGGCTGGTGCCCACGGCCGAGGTCGGCTTCCTCGGCATGGCCCGCAACGAGCAGACCCTCGAGGCGGTCACCTACGCCGAGCGGCTCCCCGACGACCTGACCGGGCGGCAGGTGTTCGTGCTCGACCCGATGCTCGCCACCGGAGGCACCCTGCGCGAGGCCATCCAGTTCCTCTTCGCGCGCGGCGCCGAGGACGTGACCTGCATCTGCCTGCTGGCCGCCCCGGAGGGTCTGGAGGCCCTGGAATCACGTCTCGGCGACGAACACCGGGTCACCATCGTGCTCGCCTCCATCGACGAGCGGCTCGACGAGAACGGCTACATCGTCCCGGGCCTGGGCGACGCCGGTGACCGGCTCTACGGCGTCGTCGGCTGACCCCTCCTTCTGCGCCAGCTCGTCATTAGATGCTCCATCGGGGCCCTCGCAACCGCTTGCGTCGACATCTAGTGACGACCTGGCGTGCGGTCCTTGCCGACGCGGCTGTCGGAGCCGGTGACAGACTGAGCCCGTGCTCCTCGATGACGTCGTCACCACGGCCACGGCCGTCACCGCGACCCGCTCCCGGTTGGCCAAGGTCGATGCCCTGGCCGCCCTGCTGCGTCGGCTCGAGCCCGGTGACGTCGCACCCGCGGTCGGGTTCCTGATCGGCCGACCCCGGCAGGGCCGGGTGGGTGTCGGCTGGCGCAGCATCGGTGCGATCACCGGCGACCCCGCCGCCGAGCCCACCCTCACGGTCGCGCGGCTCGACGCGTTCCTCGACCGGCTGCTGACGACGACGGGCGCCGGTTCCGACGCCGTCCGCTCGGCGGATCTAGCCGGCCTGATGTCGAAGGCCACCGCGGGCGAGCAGGATTTCATCACCCGCGTGCTGCTCGGTGAGGTCCGCACCGGCGCGCTGGACGGCGTGCTCACCGACGCGATCGCCGCCGCCTCGGGCCACCCCGTCGCCACGATCCGACGGGCGGTGATGCTCTCCGGCGACCTCGGCGGGACCGCCCGCCTCGCGCTCACCGAGGGCGAGGCGGCGCTCGCCGCCGTCGGGCTCGTCGTCGGCCGACCGGTCCTGCCGATGCTCGCCGCGACGGCGGCCACGCCCACGGCCGCCCTGACCACCACGGGAAAGGCGTCGGTGGAGTACAAGCTCGACGGCGCCCGCATTCAGGTGCACCGGTCGGGGGAGACGGTGCGCGTGTTCACCCGGAGCCTCGCCGAGGTGACCGAGCGGCTGCCCGACGTGGTCGCGGCGGTCCGCGCCCTGCCCGTCCGGGACGTGATCCTGGACGGGGAGACCCTGGCCCTCGACGAGGCCGGCGCACCTCGGCCGTTCCAACAGACGATGTCCCGGTTCGGCACACTGGCCGACTCCGCGATGGCCCAGGAGACGGTGCTCACCCCGTGGTTCTTCGACGTGCTGCACGTCGACGGGCGGGACCTGCTCGACGAGCCGCTTTCGGTGCGGATCGCCGAACTGGATCGCATCGCCCCGGACCTCCGCGTGCCCGGCGTCATCACCGACGATGCCGCGACCGCCGAACGGGTGTCCACCGAGGCGTTCGCCGCCGGGCAGGAGGGCGTCGTCGTCAAGGTGGTCGACTCGCTGTACGCGGCCGGCCGCCGTGGGTCGAGCTGGATCAAGGTCAAACCGGTGCACACGTATGACCTCGTCGTCCTCGCCTGCGAGTGGGGGTCCGGCCGGCGGCAGGGCTGGTTGTCCAACCTGCACCTGGGCGCGCTGGATGCCGACGGCGCGTTCGGGGAGCCGGGCGGCTACGTCATGGTCGGCAAGACGTTCAAGGGTCTGACCGACAAGCTGCTGACCTGGCAGACCGAGCGGTTCCAGGAGATCGAGGTCCGGCGCACCGCCCAGACCGTGTTCGTCGAGCCGCGCGTCGTGGTCGAGATCGCCATCGACGGCGTCCAGACCTCCAGCCGTTACCCCGGCGGGGTGGCGCTGCGGTTCGCCCGGGTGAAGCGGTACCGGGAGGACAAACGGCCCGAGGACGCCGACACGATCGGCACCCTGCGCGGCCTCCTCCGGAACTGATCCCCTCCAGCTCGCTTCTCCCCCCGTGCTCGCAGCGACCTCCGGTGTGCGGGTGTTGACGTGCCGACGGGGATCGGTGAGCGTGGGGGCATGTCCAGCAGAGGTGAGTTCGGTGACCCGGTCGTGCTCGACGTCGACGGCTTCGACGTGCGGCTCTCCAGCCCCGACCGGGTCTACTTCCCCGCCCGCGGGGAGACGAAGCGGGACCTGGCGGCCTACTACCAGAGCGTCGGGCCCGGCATCGTGCGCGCCCTGCGGGAGCGGCCGTGCATGCTGCACCGGTTCCCCGACGGCGCCGCGGGGAAGAAGGTGCACCAGAAGCGGCTGCCCCGCGGAGCCCCGCCGTGGGTGGAGACCGTCCGGCTGCACTTCCCGCGCTGGAACCTGCACGCCGACGAACTGTGCGTGACCAAGCTGGCCGACGTGATCTGGGCGGTGCAGATGAGCACCGTGGAGTTCCACCCCTGGAACAGTCGCCGTGCCGACACCGAGAAGCCCGACGAGTGGCGCATCGACCTGGACCCCATGCCGGAGGCCACCTGGACCGATGTGCGCCGGGCCGCCCACGTCGCCCACGAGGTGCTCGACGAGCTCGGCGCCACCGGCTGGCCGAAGACCAGCGGCGGCGACGGCCTGCACGTCTACGTCCGGATCGCACCCGAGCACGGCTTCGGCGACGTCCGCCGCGCCGCGCTCGCCTTCGCCCGCGAGGTCGAGCGCCGACTTCCCGACGACGTCACGACGACGTGGTGGCGCAAGGACCGGGACCCGTCGACCGTGTTCGTCGACTTCAACCAGAACGCCCGCGACCACACCATCGCCTCCGCCTACTCGGTGCGCGGCAACGACGTCGGCACCGTCTCGGCGCCGCTGCGGTGGGACGAGGTCGACGACGCCGAGCCGGGGGACTTCACCATCGCGACGATGCCCACCCGGTTCGCGCAGCTCGGCGACCTGCACGCGGGCATCGACGACGCCGTCTTCGACATCGCTCCGCTGCTGGACTGGGCAGCCCGCGACGAGGCCGTCGGCAAGCAGACCCCGCCGGAGCCGGAGGAGGGCACCAAGCCCTGACCGGGGCGGCTGCTGCCCTGCCCCTCCGGAACCGGCGACCACGTCCACCACGGTGCGCCGGCCACCGGAGTCCTACGTCGAGAAGTGACGCACTCGCGGCAGCAGCCGGACGGGAGGGCGGCCCCGGTCCACCACCGTCCAGCCGACAGCTTCCGGCCATCGACCGAAGAGGATGTAGTTCACGCCGTCACGGGGCGGACCGTCGTGGATCCCCCCATCGACCCGGTGACCCGTCGCCCCGTCGTTGACGAGGGCTGCCGACGGCGCAGTGAAACCGGGGCTGCCGTCGTCACGCAGGTGTCGAGCTTCGCTCCGGCATTGCTCATAGGTGTCCTGGTCGCCGGTCATCACGGCGTACGGCAGCGCTGCCGGTTTGAGGTCGTCGACGTCGACCTCGATCGCCCAGAAGGCTCTCTCCACCCCAGCCAGATCGACCTCATCGACGATCTCTTCATGCCGGAGATACTCCGCCCAGGCCCCATGGGACGTGTCGGCGAGATACTGCACCGGGCCCTCGTCGGTTCCGTGCCAGCGGCCGATCGGTTGGGCCGGCTGTTCCCAGAAGAACGGGTATCGGCGATCGCCGTGTCGAAAGAGGATCATCCGAACGCCGGTCCGAGGAGCGAATGCGCCAGATCGCGTACACGGACGACGTCCGGGTCGTCCGGTCCCCAGGCGCCGGTCAGGATGTCGCCCGGCGCCCGTCCATCCAGTGCGGTCCGAGACCGGTGGAACCATCGTCGAATGCCGAAGTCGTTGTACGAGCCCAAGAGATCGGCGACGATCGTGGTGATCAGGTGCAGACGCGCCGCGACGGCGTCCGGGGTCGAACGCTCTCCCGACCGGTACCTGATCAGTGAGCTCGGCGAGATCGACAGAAGGGAGGCGAGGCCGTCGCCGAACAGGTCGCTGATCGGAACCCATTCGGCCTCGGGGATCGGGGACTGCTCCCACGCGTCCAGGACCGTCTCCGCGGCTCTGATCACTTCTGCGATGGTCGGCTGCTCGGAGAGCCCGGGTGCACGGCGACCCAACCCCAGCAGCGCGAGTGCCCTGGCCGCTGCAATGAAGGACGGCAGCCCGGTTCCGATATCGTCGACCCGGGGAACGGCGCGGATCGTCTCCGCCAGGGAGACGACGCGGATCAGTCCGGTGAGAGCTCGTGCCCTCTCCTCGGCCGGCGCGGTCGGCAACGAGGCTCGGTCCGTGGCGACGGCGTGAGCGCGGGTGGACATGTCACCTCCTCAACTGGACGGTGATCGGGTTCCTCCTGCATTCCGATGCTACTCCGCTTCCTCCGTCGGGGTCGAAAGACGAGAACAGGCCGGTGACGAGCCGCGATCCACGGCGTCGTCGCCGGCCTGAACGTCAAGCCGCGTAGGGCGAAGGCGTTCGGGCCGGCCTCCCGGACCGGTTCCTGGTTCAGAACCGGTAGCCGAGCCGGCGTGCGGCAATCCTCACGACGTCGGCCGCAGCCGGATGGTGGAGCGGCAGGGAATGGTCCGGGTACGGCGGGAACGCATCCGCGCTCGGCGTCCACAGTGTGACGCATGCTCCGCCGGTCATCGTCGAGGACGTGAGCTGCCCGTCAAGTTCAGGGTGTTGCTCCACGATCGCCCGAGCCCATGCCCGGCACTTCGCATGAGGCCCCTGCGCCAGGGAGGTAGAGGCACCGTGCCGGGTCAGCCAGTCTCCCGTCAGGTCCAGCAGCCGCAGCGTTCGAGACGGGCGCCAGGAGGTCAGGGCGGGCGAGCCGGTGAACCAGTCCACGGTCCCCCGGTCCTGGAAGACCTCGGCCACCGCGGTCGCGATGTCGCCGGCCGTGTACATGACCCCGAATCCGGGATGTTCGCCGACAGGCTCGGGATGGGGGTCCCAGCGGGCCGTGAGCGGCCCGAACTCACGCAGCGCGTTCCACGGGTGAGCGCCTGCGCTGCGGTGGATGCGGATCAGCGGCCGGTCCGTCGCCCAGTCGGTGAGGTTCTCCTCGGTGACGATCAGCGGCCGATCGGGCCGCCACGGACTCTTCGCGATCAGGGCAGCCACCGGAGCCCGGTCGCCAGTTCGACGACCGGCTCAACCGGGCCGCCGCCGGCAAGCCACTGCAGCGGCGGCGCATTCCCGGTTTTCTCGTTGGGCGTGCTCAACAGGGCCTCGACCGTCAAGGGGTGCGCGTCGGGCGGCAGTGAGGCAATCACGTCGGCCAGACCACCCGGTACGGACACCGTGCCGTCCTCGTCCCGCAGGAACTGCCAGCGCGGGTACCGCACTCCGCTGCGCGTGCTGATCCCGTACAGCTGCCCTCGATCGTGACGGCGGGCCACGGTGGTGCGATCGACGCCCAGCAGCGTGGCCGCATCCTGCGCGGTCATGGAGCCGTTGAGCGTCCGCGTAGCCCACCTGACCCGGTCCTGCTCAACGAGGGCTTGCGACTGGGCGGTGTCGTCAAGCAACTCGACCAGTTCGGCTTGGTCGTCACCGTCCAGGCCGGAGACGTTCAGCAGCCACTCCACGTCGGATGCCGTAGCGGGCTGGCCTGCGGCCGTTGGGCCGGACGACGCCTCGACGAGAGCATCACGTAGTTGTTCCTCGGACAGGGATGACCCCGCCTCTCGGATGAACCGCTGCACGATCGACGACATACTCTCATCATACCGCCGGGTGCCCACAGGTGCACGGCCATGCAACGATGGGCGAGGAGCTACAGGGTCACGTCGTTCTTCTCCGCGTACTCCTGTGCGCTCAGCAGCGGACCCTCCTCGGAGACCTCGACGGTGAACAGCCAGCCGGCGCCGTACGGATCCTCGTTGACCAGGGCGGGGTTGTCCGCGACGTCGGCGTTGACCTCGGCGACCGTGCCGGTGACCGGGGAGTACAGGTCCGAGACGCTCTTGGTCGACTCGATCTCGCCGCAGGTCTGCCCCGCGGTCACCGTGGCGCCGGCCTCGGGCAGGTCGACGTAGACGACGTCGCCCAGCGCGTCGGCGGCGACCTTCGAGACGCCGATCCGGGCCGGGGAGGAACTGTCGATCCACTCGTGCTCCTCGGAGTACCGCAGGCCGGTGCGGACCGGGCCGTTGCTGTTCGGGTCAGTGCTCATGACGGGGTTTCCTCTGCTCGGGTCGGGCGGGACGGGTCGGGACGATGGGGAAGCGGGGGAAGGGCTACTGCTCGCGCCGGTAGAACGGCAGCTCGACGACCTCGAACGGTTCCGCCTTGCCCCGCAGGTCCACGTCCAGGCGGGTGCCCGGCGCGGTCAGGGCGACGTCGACGTAGGCCATCGCGACCGGGTAGCCGAGCGTCGGGCTGGGCTGGCCGGAGGTGATCTCGCCGACCTGAGCGCCGTCGTGCAGCACGGGGTAGTGCGACCGGGCGGCGCGCCGCCCCAGGCCCTTCAGCCCGACCAGCCGCTGACCACTCGTGCTGCCCTCACCGGCGTCCTTGCCCGCCTGCAGGGCAGCACGGCCGACGAAATCGCCCTCCTTGGACTTCAGGGCGACGACGCCGCCGAGCCCGGCGGCGAACGGAGAGCGGTCGCGGGAGAGTTCGTTGCCGTACAGCGGCATGCCCGCCTCCAGACGCAGGGAGTCCCGGGCGGCCAGACCGCAGGGGATCAGCCCGTGCTGCTCGCCGGCGGTCCGCAGCGCCGTCCACAGCCCGGGGGCGGCGTCGTTGGCCAGGAACAGCTCGAAGCCGTCCTCGCCCGTGTACCCGGTGCGGGCCAGCAGCACCGGCACGCCGGCGGCGGTCACGCGGATGCCCGCGTAGTACTTCAGCGCCCTGACGGCCTCGGCCTGCTCGGAGGGCACGACGGCCCGCACGATCTCCTCGGCGTTCGGGCCCTGCACGGCGATCAGCGACGTCTGGGCCGATACGTCCCGCAGGGTGACGCCGTCGAACCCGGCCCGCCGCTCCTCGAGGACGGCGGCGACGGTCGCGGCGTTGCCCGCGTTGGGGACGACCAGGTACTCCTCCTCGGCCAGCCGGTAGACGATCAGGTCGTCGATGATGCCGCCGTCCTGCGCGCAGATCAACGAGTACTTCGCCTTGCCGACCGCGATCGCGGACAGCCGGCCGACCAGCGCGGCGTCGAGGAACTCCCCGGCCCGGGGCCCGGTCACCTCGATCTCCCCCATGTGGGACAGGTCGAACAGGCCCGCGGCGGCGCGGACGGCCCGGTGCTCGGCGAGCTCCGACCCGTACTTCAGCGGCATCTGCCAGCCGCCGAAGTCGGTGAAGGAGGCACCGAGCTCGGCGTGGATGTCGTACAGGGCCGTGAACCGCTGCGTGGTCGTGGTCTCGGTCATGGAGGTCTCCGTTCGGAAGTGACGTCGTTGGGGGCGGAGAACTCAGTTCTCGAAGGCGCTCAGCGGCGGGCACTCGCAGATCAGATTGCGGTCCCCGCCCGCGCCGTCGATCCGGCCGACCGGGGCGAAGTACTTGTCCTGCGTGTGCGTGGCACCCGGGAAGGCGGCCTCCTCGCGGGAGTACGGCCGGTCCCAGTCGCTGCTGATAACGGCGGCCGCGGTGTGCGGGGCGCGGCGCAGCGGCGAGTCGTCGACGGTCAGCGTCCCGTCGGCGACGTTCTCGATCTCCGCGCGGATGGCGATCATGGCGTCGATGAACCGGTCGATCTCGCCCAGGTCCTCCGACTCGGTCGGCTCGACCATCAGGGTGCCGGCGACCGGGAAGGACAGGGTCGGGGCGTGGAAGCCGAAGTCGATCAGGCGCTTGGCGACGTCCTCCGCGGTGACCCCGGTGCGGGCGGTCAGCTCACGCAGGTCCAGGATGCACTCGTGCGCGACCAGCCCGGCCTCGCCCGTGTACAGCACCGGGAAGTGCGGGTCCAGCCGCCGGGCGACGTAGTTGGCCGCGAGCAGCGCCGAGGTGGTGGCCTGGGTGAGGCCCTCACCGCCCATCAGCTTCACGTAGGCCCACGAGATCGGCAGCACGCCGGCGGAGCCGTAGCGGGAGGCCGACACGGGGATGTCGCTGCGCTCGGTGTCCGCGGTCCACGTGGCCGCGTCACCGGGCAGGAACGGTGCCAGGTGCTCCCGGACCGCGACCGGTCCGACGCCGGGACCGCCACCGCCGTGCGGGATGCAGAACGTCTTGTGCAGGTTCAAGTGCGAGACGTCCCCGCCGAACGCACCGGGCTGGGCGAGGCCGACCAGGGCGTTCATGTTCGCGCCGTCGATGTACACCTGACCGCCCGCGGCGTGCACGGCCTCGCACACCTCCCGCACGTCGGCGTCGTACACCCCGTGCGTGGACGGGTAGGTGATCATGATCGCGGCCAGGGTGTCCCGGTTCGCCTCGATCTTCGCGGCCAGGTCGTCGTGCTCGATCTCACCGTTCCCGGCGGTGGCGACGACGACGACCCGCATGCCCGCCAGCACCGCGGACGCGGCGTTGGTGCCGTGCGCGGACGCGGGGATCAGGCAGACCGTGCGCTGGTCGTCGCCACGGCTCGCGTGGTACCCGCGGATCGCCAGCAGCCCCGCCAGTTCGCCCTGGGAACCGGCGTTGGGCTGGATCGACACCCGGTCGTACCCGGTGATGGTCGCCAGGTCCGACTCCAGGTCGGCGATCAGTTCCCGCCAGCCGGTGGTCTGGCTGTCCGGGGCGAACGGGTGGATGCCGGCGAACTCGGGCCAGGTGATGGCCTCCATCTCGACGGTCGCGTTCAGCTTCATGGTGCAGGAACCGAGCGGGATCATGGTCCGGTCCAGCGCCAGGTCCCGGTCGGCCAGTCGGCGCAGGTAGCGCATCAGCTGGGTCTCGGACCGGTAGCTGTGGAACACCGGGTGGGTCAGGTAGTCGCTGCTGCGCCGGGTCTCGGGCGTCAGCGCGAACGACGCGGCCGGCTCGGGGGCGGCGTCCAGCTCCACCCCGAACGCGCGAGCGACGACGACGACGTGGTGGGCGATGGTCAGCTCGTCGCACGAGATGCCGACGGTGTCGGCGTCGATGCGGCGCAGGTTCACGCCGTCACGCTCGGCGGCCGCGACGACGTCGTCGGCCCGTCCCGGCACGGAGGCGGTGACCGTGTCGAAGAAGGACCGGTGGGCCACGGGCACGCCGGCGGCGTCGAGCGCGGTCGCCAGTTCGCGGGCGTGACCGTGCACCCGATCGGCGATCGCGCGCAGGCCTTCCGGGCCGTGGTGGACGGCGTACATGCCGGCGACGATGGCGAGCAGCGCCTGCGCGGTGCAGATGTTCGACGTCGCCTTCTCCCGCCGGATGTGCTGTTCGCGGGTCTGCAGGGCGAGCCGGTACGCCGGGGCGCCGGCGTCGTCCTTGGACACGCCGACCAGCCGGCCCGGCAGCTGACGCTCCAGGCCCCGGTGCACGGCGATGAACGCCGCGTGCGGGCCCCCGTAGAACAGGGGGACGCCGAAGCGCTGCGCGGAGCCGACGGCGATGTCGGCGCCCTGCTCGCCCGGGGAGGTGATCAGGGTCAGCGCGAGCAGGTCGGTGGCCACAGTCACCATCGCGCCGCGTGCCTTCGCGGCGGCAATCAGCTCGGCGGCGACCTCCACCCGGCCGGACGCACCGGGCTGCTGCAGCACGATGCCGTTGATCGGGCCCTCGGGCAGCCCGGCGGACAGGTCGGCGACGACGGTCTCGAACCCGAGGGCCTTCGCGCGGCCGGTGACGACGGCGATGGTCTGCGGGAACAGGTCCGCGTCGAGCACGGTGACGCCGTCCTTCGCCGCCTTGTCCCGGTTGGCCCGGCGCATCAGCAGGACGGCCTCGGCGACGGCGGTGGCCTCGTCGAGGAGGGAGGCGTTGGCGATCGGCAGGCCGGTCAGGTCGGCCACCGCGGTCTGGAAGTTCAGCAGCGCCTCGAGCCGGCCCTGGGAGATCTCCGGTTGGTACGGGGTGTACGCGGTGTACCAGGCGGGGTTCTCGACGACGTTGCGGCGGATCACCGGCGGGGTGACCGTGTCGTAGTAGCCCTGGCCGATCATCTGGACCCGTGGCGTGTTCTTCGCGGCGAGCGCGCGCAGCGCGGCGAGGGCGTCCGACTCGCTCAGGGCCGGACCGAGCTCGAGGGGGCGGTCCTGCTTGATGGTGTCGGGGACGGCGATGGCGGCGAGGGCCTCGACCGAGTCGAGGTCGATGGCGTTGAGCATGTGCTTGACGTGCTCGCCGCGACGGGCGCCGATGTGGCGGTCCGCGAAAGCCGTGGGCGTGGACGGGATCATGAGGAACTCCGGAGGTCGGTCAGCCGGCGGGCGCCGGTACGGACGGGTTCCTCCCCGCTCTGTCTCGGACCTGAGAGATTCCACCGGGCCCGAGTTTGTCGGTCGGGCCGGCTTGCACCGTCGGTGAGCCCGCGAGGGCTGCTTTCCAGAGGTGGCTCGCCGCGGCGGTACAGGTGCCTGAGAGATTCCCGGGGAGGACTTGCTCCTTCGGCGCCCGCGGGTGCGGGACTCTCCCGCCGCGGATCACAGCCTGCCGGACGAGGACCACGTGTCACCGCAGTACATGTGACTGCGATCACCGGCCGACGGGATCAGTGTAGCGAAGCGGAACGGTCCCCGCCACGGCACGACGAGATTCCGCCCACATCACCCGGGTGAACCGGCCCGGCCCGGACCGGCACGGGGTCGTCGGGCACCGACATCACCCAGTGGGGGTCGCGGGCGGTGACCCGGCGTCGGCGACGAACTGCCGGACCACCGTCTCCCCGCGCGTCGCGCGGCAGTTCGTTCCGGAGCGACCGCCGCCTGCGCTCAGACCCGGGATGCGGTCCTTGACGGCGGGGTCCACCGGTACTTGATTTTTCAGCAGCGGAGGGATTGCCTTCCAGGATCAACCCCGACAGGAACGTCGTGCCACGTCAGTCGCGTGGTGTGGCGCGCCGGTCGGCCATCGCCGGACTCCCCGCCGGCGATCGGATGAGACAGGCAGTCTCACCATGTGGACATTTCAGCCATATGTTACTTGCACGTACGGTTGTCGCCGGGACAGAATCGAGACGTGAACAACACGACCGTCATCCGTCGCCTCGGTGTCCACCCGACCGTGCGGCGAATGTGTGGTCGACGAATGCCCCGCTGATCAGGTCCACCCCACCCGCCATCGCATCCAGCGCGTCGGATCCCCTGGAGCCCACGCACCGGCATTCACCGTCGTTCACCTTCATCGTCATGTGAGGTTCCCCATGTCTGTCGCCTCGTCCGGATACGTCCACATCTCCCTGCGCAACCGGCAGCAGGCACCCGTAGCACGCGGGTCCGCGGTCCGTCCCCCGGTGCCTCCCACCGGTCCAATGCCCGTCGTCGGGCGCTATCCGGGTCTGCGCTCGGTGCCGACCGGCCGTGACGCCACCGGCGTGCCGGGGCCCGAGGACGTGACGGCAGCGGAGTCGGAGAGTTCCGCCCGCGGTTTCGTCATCTACGTGGGTCTGGACGAGCAGGCCGCGGCGGAGCACGGCACGAGCCTGGTCAAGCTGGTGCAGGACCTCCGCACGCACGTCCGCTCGGTGGTCCCGGAAGCGGAGAGCTACGCGGCGGTGGCGCTGGCACCGAACGACGCCGTCGGCAGCGACCTGGACGTCGTCCGAGGCACCCTGGGCGACCCGACCATCAGCGGAACCCGCGCGCACCAGCCCGAACCGGCTCCCGCCCCGACCGTCAACCGGCCGACCGGCGTGCTGATCGACCTCTCCCGACGAGAGGTGTTCCTCGACGGGGACCTGCTGAACCTCACGTTCAAGGAATTCGAGTTGCTGAACTTCCTGGTGGAGAACGGAACGCGCACCGTCAGCCGCGACGAACTGCTCAGCGGCCTGTGGCGCAACGCCGAGGAAGCGCCCAACGAGCGGACCATCGACGTGCACATCCGGCGACTGCGCTCCAAGCTCGGCCGGCTCGCCAACACGGTGCGCACCGTGCGGGGTCAGGGTTACCGGTTCTACGACCACCCCGAGGTCGTCGTCTGGGCCGCCCCCGAATACTCCATCTGAACCGCGCTCGCGGCGCAGGGTTCGGGGCCCGGCCCGCTGGATAGACTCACCGGATGAGCCCCGATCATCGTCGTCTCCTGCTGCTGCGCCACGCCAAGGCCGCCGCCGCCCCGGAGGTGACCGACCACGATCGGCCCCTCGCGGGGCGCGGGCACGACGAGGCGCCGACCGCGGGGCGGTGGATGGTCGAGCACGGCGTCGTCCCCGACTTCATCCTGTGCTCCAGTGCCCTCCGCGCCCGGCAGACGACGACGTGGGTGTGCCAGGAGCTGGGGGAGAAGGCGCCGACGCCGCAGTTGCGGGACGACCTGTACAACGCCGGCACCACGGGCCTGCTCGCCGTGATCAATCACGTGCCGGAGACGGTGCGGACCCTGCTGGTCGTGGCCCACTTCCCGGGGGTGCAGAACGTCGCCCTCCGGCTGGCGTCGGCGGAGTCGGACCAGGACGCCGTGACCGACCTCGGCACCGAGTACCCGACGCTGGGCCTGACCCTGCTCGAGCACGACCTGCCGTGGGCCGAGCTGGACCGGCGCGACGCAGCCGTCACCGCGTTCGCGGTGCCGCGCTGCGTTCGGTGAGCGCCGCGCGGCGAGCCGCCGGGGCGCGCTGAGCCCGGCGCGCTGAGCCGGCCGACGCCGCGATCAGCGCCCGACCTTCTCCAGCAACCGCAGCCACACCTCGCTGATCGTGGGGTAGGCGGGTACCGCGTGCCAGAGCCGGTCCAGGGGCACCTGCCCGGCCACCGCGACGGTCGCCGAGTACAGCAGTTCGGAGACGTCGGGGCCGGCGAAGGTGACGCCGGTCAGCGTGTCGTCCGCGGTGTCGATCACCAGCTGCGCCCAGCCCGTGTAGCCGTCGGCGTGCAGGGCGGAGCCGGCGACCGTGATCGGCAGCTCCACGATCCGCACCTCCAGCCCGGCGTCGCGAGCCTGCTCCGCGGTGCGCCCGACCATGGTCAGTTCCGGGTCCGTGAACACCGCCTGCGGGACGGCCATCTCGTCCGCGGTCGCCGCGTACTTGCTGAACGGGCCGGCGTCCGGGGTGCTCCCGTGCGCGCGCGCCGCGATGAAGTCGCCGGTCGCGCGGGCCTCGTACTTGCCCTGGTGGGTCAGCAGCACCTTGCCCGCGACGTCACCGACGGCGTACAGCCAGTCCGTGCCGGTCACCTGACCGGTCGGCGCGACCTCGGGCAGGCCTCCCTTGTCGGTCAGTTCCACACCGGCGTGCTCGGTGCCCAGGTCGTCCGTGGCGGGCCGGCGGCCAGTCGAGACGAGCAGGCGGTCCGCGACCACCGGCTCGGCACTGTCGAGCGTCAGGGTGACGGTGCCGTCCGCGGCGGCCTCCACCCGCGTGGTCCCGGTGTTCTCCAGCACGGTGATGCCCTCGGCGCGAAGCGCGTCGAGGACGACCTCGACGGCGGGCCGGGGGAACTTCGCCAGCACACCGGAGCGGGCGATGATGGTCACGGTGGAGCCGAGCCGGGCGAACGCCTGCGCCAGTTCCATCCCGGCGACGCCGCCACCGAGCACGGCGAGCCGGCCGGGCACCTCGTGCGCCGAGGTGGCCTCCCGGGTGCCCCAGAAGTCGACGTCGGCGAGCCCGTCGATCGGCGGCGTCACCGGCGTCGAGCCCGTCGCCAGCACGACGGCGTGCCGGGCGGTGATCACCGTCGTTCCGCCGTCGGGCGCCGTGACCGTGACCTCCCGCTCCCCGCTGATCCGGCCACGGCCGCGCAAGAACGTCGCCCCGATGCCCTCGATCCACTCGACCTGCCCGGCGTCGTCCCAGTGCGACGTGAACTCGTCGCGCCGCGCGAAGACGCGGTCGACGTCGACCGAGCCGGTGACCGCCTGGGCCGCACCGTCCACCGCCCGCGCCGCGTGCACCGCGGTGAGGGGCCGGATCAACGCCTTGGACGGCATACACGCCCAGTAGGAGCACTCGCCGCCGGCCAGGTCGGACTCGACGACCACGGCCTGCAGACCACCGGCGATGACCCGGTCGGCCGCGTTCTCCCCGACGGGGCCGGCGCCGATGACGACGACGTCGGTGGTGATCGTCCGGTCCGGTGTGGCGGCGGTCATCGGTCGGCTCCCGCGGCCGTGACGGTGTCCAGGTCTGTGGTGTGCAGCGGTTTCATGGGTGTCGCACCTTCCGTGTGGCGGTGGGCGGGCCGACCAGCTCGTCCGCTGCTCGCCGTCCCGCGTCCGGCGGTGGCGCCGGCTACGGACCCATCATGGCGAGGCCCCTCACCCGGTGCCAAGGGCGAGGCGCGGAGCAGAATCCCCGCGGTGACGGCGAACCGGCCGTGGGCGGAAGGGGCCGCAACCGCAGCAGCCCCGGTTCACGAGGAACCGGGGCTGCTGTGCTGGTGCGCCTGAAGGGATTCGAACCCCCAACCTTCTGATCCGTAGTCAGATGCTCTATCCGTTGAGCTACAGGCGCCTTCTCGTCACTGATCGCACGGTCGCACACTCCGGACGGAGCGGTCTGCGGCAGGTGGACGACGGTGAACGGGCCGGATAAAACCATACACCGGCGCCGAGGGGTGCCCAAATCTGCGGCGCCGCCGAAGGAGGGAGATGACGGCAACCGGGTCACACGAACATACCGGTCTACGTGACCTGGATCACAGTGGGCGCTCGTTCTTCGTGCGTCGGCGCGTCGTCGTGCCGGGTCGACGGTGACGCGGAGCGGTCCGACCCGGGCGGGCGCTGCCGGCTCCCCCTACGATGAGGGCACCTCAGGTCCCAACGAAGGGAAACGCCATGGCCGGTACGGTTCAGGAGACGAGTGCGACGAGCCCGAGCGGGGACTCCGCCGTCAGGAACGCCCTCGAGAACGCGCCGACCACGCACGCTCGGCTGCTCGCCTGGGTGAGCGAGGTTGCCGAGCTGACGCAGCCGGACGACCTGGTGTGGGTCGACGGCAGCGAAGCGGAATGGAGCCGGCTGACCGACGAGATGGTCGAGGCCGGGACTCTGGTGCGGTTGGCGGAGGACAAGTTCCCGAACTCGTTCGCCGCGTTCTCCGATCCCGAGGACGTTGCCCGCGTCGAGGAGCAGACGTTCATCTGTTCGACGGAGGAACGTGGTTCGGGGCCGACCAACAACTGGATGGACCCCGAGGAGATGAAGGCCACGCTGCGCGGCCTGTACCGGGGAAGCATGCACGGGCGCACCATGTACGTCATCCCCTTCGTGATGGGCAGTCTCGAGGCGACCGAACCCAAGTATGGCGTCGAGATCACCGACAGCCCGTACGTGGTCTGCTCGATGCGGATCATGGCCACCATCGGCGCGGCGGTGCTGGAGAAGATGACCGCGACGGACGCGTTCTTCGTGGAGGCGCTGCACTCGGTCGGCTTCCCCCTAGACAACGGCCAGCGCGACGTGCCGTGGCCGTGCAACGAGACCAAGTACATCGTCCAGTTCCCCGAGGACCGGGCGATCTGGTCCTACGGCTCCGGTTACGGCGGCAACGCGTTGCTGGGCAAGAAGTGCTACGCGCTGCGGATCGCCTCCGCCATCGCGCACGACGAGGGCTGGCTCGCCGAACACATGCTCGTGCTCAAGATGACCGACCCCGGCGGTCGGGTGCACTACGTCTCGGGCGCCTTCCCGTCCGCGTGCGGCAAGACGAACTTCGCCATGATCCAGCCGACCATCGACGGGTGGAAGGCCGAGATGGTCGGGGACGACATCGCGTGGATGCGGTTCGACGAGTCCGGCACCCTGCGGGTGGTCAACCCGGAGGCGGGCCTGTTCGGCGTCGCGCCCGGCACCGGGTGGTCCACCAACCCGAACGCCATGCGCGCCGTCGCCGCGGGGAACACCATCTTCACCAACGTCGCCCTGACCGACGACGGCGGCGTCTGGTGGGAGGGCATGACCGACGAGGTGCCCGCCCACTTGACCGACTGGCGCGGCCGCGACTGGACCCCGGCGTCGAAGAATCCCGCCGCCCACCCGAACTCGCGGTTCTGCACGCCGATCAAGCAGGTCGACATCCTCGCCCCGGAGTACGACGATCCCGACGGCGTGCCGCTGTCCGCGATCATCTTCGGCGGCCGGCGCAAGACGACGGTGCCGCTGGTGCACGAGTCGTTCGACTGGGAGCACGGCGTGTTCGAGGGGGCGACGCTCTCCTCCGAGACCACGGCCGCCGCGTCGGGGGCTGTCGGCGTCGTGCGCCGTGACCCGATGGCGATGCTGCCGTTCATCGGCTACAACGCCGGCGACTATCTCGCGCACTGGGTGAAGCTCGGCAAGGCACACCACGGCAAGATGCCGAGGATCTTCTACGTCAACTGGTTCCGGCGGGACCGGGACGGCGGCTTCGCGTGGCCCGGCTTCGGGGAGAACTCGCGGGTGCTCAAGTGGATCATCGGCCGGCTCGACGGTGAGGCCGGCGGGGAACAGACCCCGATCGGCGTCGTGCCCCGCCCCGAGGACCTGGACCTGACCGGGCTCGACATCTCCGAGCAGCAGCTCGCCGACGCCCTGAAGGTGGACGTGGAGGAGTGGCGCCGCGAGCTGCCGGGCATCCACCAGTGGTTCAACGTGCTGCAGGACTCGCTACCGCCAGAGATGGTGCGCCAGTATCACCGGCTGGAGGTCCGCCTGGAGGTGTGAGGACCGCCTTGGTCAGCGCAATCCCCGCCGCTCCGCCCGATTGCCGCGTTGCCCGGCCCGTCTTCCGCGTTGCCCTACCCGATCTCCGCGTTGCCCAGCCCGTCTTCCGCGTTGCCCAGCCCGATTGGGACAGGTCCTACCGTTGAGGCGGTGTGGGGCACCGCCTCGTCGGGAGGAACTGTCCCGAGCGGATTTGTCCACAGGAGCGGAGTTGTCCACAGGAGCGAGGTGCTCCCTGTTTCCTGAGGCGCGGGCTTGGGACAGTGAACGGATGAACACCGTTCGACCCGCGCCGTCACCTGAAGAACTGGGGCTGCGCTCCGCCCGCGCGCTCGAGCTGTCCGGATACCCGCCGAACCGGGTGAGGCGGCTCGTCGAACGGGGAGTGCTACGACGGGTCCGGCGCGGCTGGTACGTCGGTGAGGACCGCTGGCAACGCCTCGACGCCGACGATCGCTACCGGACGTCGGTCTATGCGTGTGGGTTGTCCCTGTCCGACGACGCCGTTCTCAGCCATGAGTCCGCGGCCGTCCTGCACGGTCTGCACCTGCTTTCCGTGCCGGATCGGGTGCACGCACGGGTCCCGGTACCGGTGGCCGGCCGCGGGACGCGTACCGACGTGGCGTACCACCGGATGACCCTCCAGCTCGTTCCGACGACGACGGTGTACGGACTGCGCATCAGCGGACGAGAGGACGTCGTCAGGGACATGGCGTCGATCGCCACTCATCGGGCGGCGCTCGTGGTCGCCGATCAGGCGGCCCGGCGTGGCCTCGACACCGACGTGCTCCGGCGGTGGATCGCCGATAACCCCGGCCGACCCGGCGTCCGCCGGCTTGCTCTGGTCCTGGACCGGCTGGACCCGGCGGCGGAGTCCGCGGGTGAGACGCTGACCCGGGTACTCCTGCACGAGTGGGCGGTCCCGCTCCCGGTCAGCCAGCACTGGATCATGACCGCCATCGGCTACCATCGGGTGGATTTCGCCTGGCCGGACCGCCGCATCATCCTCGAGTTCGACGGGCGCGGGAAGTACTTCGACTACCGGCCGACCGCTGAGGCACTCTACGAGGAACGACGTCGGGAGAAGGCTCTCGTCAACGCGGGTTGGCGCGTCATCCGGATCGGCTGGGCGGACGTCACTCGGAAGACCGAGGCCTTCCGTCGCCTCATCACGGTAGCGCTCGCCGCCGACCACCGGCCGGCAGTCGGCTGAGCTCGTCGCCCGGTGGGACCGACCACGTTCCCGTCCTCGTCGCTCGTCCGTCGTCCCCGGTGGGACAGGTACTACCGGAATGCGTGGGATTGCCACCGCCTCGGCGGTAGGAACGGTCCCAACGGCGAACTGGGGCTCGGGGCGCCACCGCCTCGGCGGTAGGAACTGTCCCACTGGCGGAACTGTGCCTCGGGTCGGCGGCGGAACGGTCGCTCAGGCGCGGACGAAGGTGAGCACGCGGTCGCGGGTGCGTTCCATCAGTTCCCGCGTTGCGGCCTCCCCGTTGTACCGCAGGAACGGCTCGGTGTTGGACGGGCGGAGGTTGAACCACCAGGACCCGTCGGCCGCGCTGAACGTGGTGCCGTCGAGCTCGTCGATGACGACGTCGTCGCCGGCGAACTCCGCCCGCACCCGGTCCACCGCCCCGGCCTTGTCCTCGATCCGCGAGTTGACCTCGCCGGAGGAGACGTAGGGCTCGTAGGCGGCGCCGAGTTCGGAGAGCGGCCGGTCCTGCTCGCCGAGGGCCGCGAGCACGTGCATCGCCGCGAGCATGCCGGTGTCGGCGTTGAAGAAGTCACGGAAGTAATAGTGCGCCGAGTGTTCGCCGCCGAAGACGGCACCCTCGGCCGCCATCACGGCCTTGATGAAGGAGTGCCCCACCCGGGTACGTATCGGCCGGCCACCTTCCCGCTCGACCAGTTCGGGCACCGCGCGGGAGGTGATCAGGTTGTGGATGACGGCGGGGCGCTCCTCCCCGGCGGCCCGCGCCCGGGCGATCTCGCGCTTCGCGACCAGCCCGGTGATCGCCGACGGCGAGACCGGTGCACCCTTCTCGTCGATGACGAAGCAGCGGTCGGCGTCGCCGTCGAACGCCAGACCGAGGTCCGCGCCGTGTTCGACGACGGCGGCCTGCAGGTCGGCCAGGTTCTCCGGTTCCAGCGGGTTGGCCGGGTGGTTCGGGAAGCTGCCGTCCAGTTCGAAGTACAGCGGCACGACGGTCAGGGGCAGCGCCGGCAGAATCGCGTCCCCCAGTACGGCAGGCGTCGTCATCCCGGCCATGCCGTTGCCGGCGTCGACGACGACGGTCAGCGGCCGGATCTGCCGCAGATCGACGAGTGAGCGGAGGTAGGCCGCGTAGTCGGCGAGCACGTCCGTCACGCCGACGGCGCCGCGCCGCTCGGCCGGCTCCACGTGGCCCTCCGCCAGGTATCGCTGCGCCGCGTCGCGGATCTCGTTCAGACCGGACTCCGAGGAGACCGGCACGGCGCCGGCGCGCGAGAACTTGATGCCGTTGTAGGACGCCGGGTTGTGCGAGGCCGTGAACGTGACGCCCGCCGCACCGAGGGTCCCGCACGCGAAGTACAGCTCGTCCGTGGAGATCAGGTCCAGCAGCTGAACGTCCGCGCCGCGAGCGGTCGCGCCCTCGGCGAAGGCCTTCGCGAAGGCGGGGGAGGAGGGGCGCATGTCGCCGCCGACCAGTACGGTCTGCCCGGCCAGGTCGAGCACGTCGACGAAGGCGGCGCCGGTGGCGCGGACGGTCTGCTCCGTGATGGTCTCACCGACGATGCCGCGCACGTCGTAGGCCTTGAACGATTCGCTCAGGTCGCTGGTCTCGGGCACGGGCCTCTGCTGGTTCACGGGTCAAGGGTAACGAAGGCCCCACGCCTCTCGGTCCACGCACGCAGGTGACGCGTCACCGGGGGCGCCGATGCCGGGCTACCGTGAGACCGGTGAGTGTGACCGATGAGCGCTGAGTTCACCGGGTATCTCCGGGGCAGCCCGGGTTACCGGCGCGTCATCGCCGCGCTGGCGTGCGCCGGCGTCGTCACGTTCGCCCAGCTTTACTCCCCGCAGGGCGTACTGCCGCTGATCGCGGCCGACCTGGGCATCACTGCCTCCGACGCCGGGCTGACCATCTCCGCGGCCACCGCCGGGCTGGCGCTGTCCGTCGTGCTCTGGTCCTTCGCTGCCGACCGGTTCGGCCGGGTGCAGGCCATGCGCGTCGCCATCGTGGCCGCCACCGCGCTGGGCCTCGCCGTCGCCGTCACCCCCGACTACGGGGTACTGCTGATACTGCGTCTGCTCGAGGGGGTCGCCCTGGGCGGAGTGCCCGCGCTCGCCGTCGCGTACCTCAACGAGGAGGTGCACCCGTTCCACGCCGCGCTCGCGGCGGGCACCTACGTCGCGGGCACGACCGTCGGCGGCCTGCTGGGCCGGATCGTCGCCGGGCCGGTCGGGGAGTGGCTCGGCTGGCGCGCCGGGATGCTGACCGTCTCGGGGCTGGCCGCCGTCGCGGCCGTCGGATTCATCCGGCTGGCCCCGATCCCACGCGGGTTCGCCGTCACCCGCGGTCCGGACCGCCGCGGTGGCGGGTTCGCGCTGCTGCTGGTACACCTGCGCGACCCCCGGATGCTCGCCGTCTTCGCGCAGGGCATGCTGTTGATGGGCGGCTTCGTGGTGATCTACAACTATCTGGGCTTCCGGTTGGAGGGGCCGCCGTGGTCCCTGCCGCACGCGGTGATCAGCGCCATCTTCGTCGCGTACCTGGCCGGGACGGTGTCCTCGCCCGCGGCGGGCCGGCTGGCCTCGCGCCACGGCCGGCGCCCGGTGCTGCTCGGAGCGACGGCGGTCATGGTCGTGGGGGTGCTGATGACGACGACGCTGTGGCTGCCCGTGATCCTCGCCGGCGTGCTGGTGCTCACGGCCGGCTTCTTCGGCGCGCACGCGATCGCCGCCGGTTGGGCCGGCGCAACCGCGACCGCCGGCCGAGCCCAGGCCACGTCCCTCTACAACCTGGCGTACTACCTGGGCTCGAGTGTGTTCGGCTGGTTCGGCGGCGTGCTGTTCGGCTGGTGGGGCTGGCCAGGGGCGGCCGTGCTGGTCATCGGCCTGGCGGCCGTGGCAGCGGCGCTGGCCCTGCTGGTGCTGCCCGCCGCGCCCGTGCTGCCCGGCGGGGAACAGAACCGCTGACCAGGAGCCGGAGCGGGTCTATGCTGCCGAGCAGGAGGACATTGGGAAGGGAGCTGACGATGGCGCAGCAGCTGGAGACGATCGAGACCCGGATCCCCGGCCGGATGGACCGACTGCCGTGGGCGGGCTGGCACTGGATGATCGTCGTGGGACTGGGCACGGTGTGGATCCTGGACGGCCTCGAGGTCACCATCATCGGGTCGATCAGCGATCGGCTGACCCAGTCCTCCTCGGGGCTGGGCCTGACGCCGTCCGAGATCGGCCTGGCCGCGGCGGTCTACGTGGCGGGTGCCTGTATCGGCTCTCTGGTGTTCGGGTACCTGACCGACCGCTGGGGCCGGAAGCGCCTGTTCATGATCACCCTGCTGCTCTACCTGCTGGCGACGGTCGCCACCGCCTTCTCCTTCAACCCGATCTACTTCTTCATCTGCCGATTCTTCACCGGCGCCGGGATCGGCGGCGAGTATGCGGCGATCAACTCCGCTATCGACGAGCTGATCCCCGCGCGCCACCGCGGCGTCGTCGACCTGGCCATCAACGGCTCCTACTGGCTGGGTGCAGCCTTCGGAGCAGTGCTGTCCGTGGTGCTGTTGAACGAGGGCTTCTTCGCGGCGGACATCGGCTGGCGGCTGGCCTTCGGGCTCGGCGCGATCCTCGGCCTGGTGGTCCTGCTGGTGCGGCGGCACGTCCCGGAGTCGCCCCGGTGGATGTTCATCCACGGCCGCAATGACCAGGCGGAGAAGCTGGTGGAGGGCGTCGAACACCGCGTCGAGCGGGAGACCGGGAGATCGTTGGAGCCGGTGAACGCCAGCATCACCATTCATCAGCGGCACTCCATCGGCTTCGGCACCATCGTCAAGGTCGCCTTCGGGCAGTACCCCAAGCGATCCGTGCTGGGCCTGAGCTTGTTCATCGGTCAGGCGTTCCTGTACAACGCCGTGTTCTTCACGTACGCGCTGGTGCTGACCAAACTGCTCGACGTGCCCGGTGACGCCGCGCCGTGGTACCTGGTGCCGATCGCGCTCGGCAACTTCGCCGGTCCCGTGCTGCTGGGCAGGCTGTTCGACTCCGTCGGCCGCCGGCCCATGATCGCCGGTTGCTACATCGGCTCGGGCGTCCTGCTCGTGCTGACCGGCCTGCTCTTCCAGGCGCAGGTGCTCGACGCCGTGTGGCTGACCGTGTGCTGGTGCGTCGTCTTCTTCTTCGCCTCCGCCGGCGCCAGTTCCGCCTATCTGACGGTCAGCGAGATCTTCCCCATGGAGACCCGAGCGATGGCGATCGCCTTCTTCTACGCGGTCGGGACCGGGCTCGGCGGCATCATCGGGCCGCTGCTGTTCGGCGGGTTCGTCGAACAGGGCATCGGCGCGGTGACCTTCGGCTACTTCATCGGGGCGGCGCTGATGATCGCGGCCGGTGTCGTGGAGATCTTTCTCGGGGTCGAGGCCGCCCGCAAGTCCCTGGAGGACATCGCCGCACCCATCTCCGCCGCCCAGCCGACGGTCGGGACGCGCTGACGCGGACGGCGCACGACGACGCCCCGGCACCGTGGTGGTGTCGGGGCGTCGTGGTGGGTCGGTCGAGGGGTAGCTCAGTCCGGGTCGTGAACAGGCGCTCAGCCGAAGTCGGGCCAGGTGCTGCCGGTGCTGAACGGGCTGGTGCCGTCATGGGTGCTGCGGAACGTCTCGACGTTCTGCAGGTAACGCTCGCGCCGGTCGGTGGCCGGCTTCGGGGCGCTGGGGCGGACGAACCGTGCCAGCAGGTTGGTGCGGCTGCGCGGTGCGGCCGGGCGGATGGTCATCAAAGTGCTGGTGTCGATGGCGCTCATCGATCTTCTCCTTCGGTGGTGGGTGGCGTGTCGGTGGTCGGAGCCTGCGGTGTGCTCGGGTCGAGGATGGGGAACAGGTTGAGCTGGACCTGGACGGCGCGCATGCCGTCGGCCAGTTCCCGATTCCGGTAGGGGGCGATGATGGCCTCCAGGGCGCGGGTCACCCGGTGGCTGATGTGATCCAGCTCGGTGGCGGTGACGCGGACGTTCGCGGCCTCGAGCACACTGGCCTCGAACCACGGCCGGGGCAGTTCGCGTTCGCCGCGCTCCTCGAACGCGGCGAGCAGCGCGGCGCGGTTGCGGCCCCACTCGCGCAGGATCACGTGGGCCGCCTCGACGCCGGCGGGGTTGTCGGCGACGGCCAGAGGATTGACGTTGATGGAGCCCGGGGTGCGTTCCCACCACCGATCCCGGGCGTTGCCGCGGTCGGGCACGTCCCGGATGAAGTCATGCTTGGCCAGCTGCCGAAGATGGTAGCTGAACGAGCCGCTCGTCCCGCCGAGTCGCTCGGCGAGCGAACTGGCGGTCTGCGGCCCGAACTGGCTGAGCGTGTTCAGGATCTGTACGCGCAGCGGGTGGCCCAGCGCCTTCAGCGATTCGACGCCGACGTCCCGGACCGGGCTGGCCAGCACGGGCAGCGCGTCGGTGGGAGGGATCTCGGACATGGCAACAACGATAGCATCGCAAAGACATGTTTGCAAAGGAACCTTTGTGATCTGCGACACTTGGTTGATGTCTCTTGTCTGCGACACTGGAGCTGCACCCGTGCCGTGCGCCGGTCCGGGGATCGGTGGTTTTGTGCAGCTCCGTCAGTTCTGGGTACGCTGGGAAGGCTGGTGACAGCGCTGGAGACGTGCCAGAGCGGCCGAATGGACTTCACTGCTAATGAAGGGTCGGGCTAAAACTCGACCGGGGGTTCAAATCCCCCCGTCTCCGCGAGCGGCGTCCGCGGACGCCGAGAGCACAGCACCGGGAACGGCCCGGGCCCTCAGGGGCCCGGGCCGTTCGTCGTTCCCGGGTCATCGTTCACACGCCGGGCCGTCGTTCACGGACTCTGTGCCGGCCCGCGAGCGTCAGCGGGCGCGGCGGCTGCGTCAGCCCGCCACCTGCTGCCACAGGAACTGGCTGCTCAGCGCCGCCATCTGCGCGGCCTGCCGGTTGTCCGACGCCGCCGCGTGGCCGCCCTCGAGCGCCTCGTAGAACCACACGTCGTCCGCGCCCATCGCCTCCATCCGCGCCATCCGCGCCGCCATCTTGCGGGCCTGCACCGGCCCGACCCGGTCGTCCGAGGTGGCGGTGTAGATCAGCGTCGCCGGGTAGTCGGTGCCCGGGACGAGGTTGTGGTACGGCGAGAAGGTGCGGATGAAGGCCCACTGTTCGGGGTCGTCGGGGTCGCCGTACTCGGCGATCCACGAGTACCCGGCGGACAGCTTCGTGTACCGGCGCATGTCCAGCAACGGGACACCGCAGGAGATGGCGCCGAACAAGTGCGGCCAGGTGGTGAGCATGTTGCCCACCAGCAGGCCGCCGTTGGATCCGCCCGAGCAGCCCAGGTGCTCCCGGGTGGTGACTCCGCGGTCGATCAGGTCCTGCGCGACGGCGGCGAAGTCCTCGTACGCGCGCGGCCGGTTGGCCTGCAGGGCGGCCCGGTGCCACCCGGGCCCGTACTCGCCGCCGCCGCGGATGTTCGCGATCACATAGACGCCACTGCGGCCGTCCGCCGTGCGCCGGGTCAGCCAGCTGCGCCCGATCGCCCCGCTGTACGCGGGGGTGCGGGAGATCTCGAACCCGCCGTACCCGTTGAGCAGGGTGGGGTTGGCGCCGTCGAGCACCAGGTCCTTCGGGCCGATCTGGAAGTAGGGCACCCGGGTGCTGTCGGCGGAGGTGACGAAGTGCTGCTCGACCTGCAGGCCGGCCGTCTCGAAGAACGACGGCGAGGTCTTGACGGTGTGGGCCGGTTCGCCGTCGTCGCCGGTCGCAGCGCCGCCCAGCCGACCGCGCTGCAGGGTGGTCGGGGTGAGGAACCCGGAGACGGTGAGCCAGTAGTCGTCGCCCTCGTCCGGATCCTCGTCATCGACCGCGGCGGCATGCGCGGTGCTCAGCGCCGGGGCGTCGGGCAGTTCCGTGCCGGTGAACCCGGCGTCCGGGTCGAGGACGAGCACACGGGAGGCGACGTCGGTGAGCAGGTTGAGGATCAGGTGGTGCGCCGTCCAGCTCCAGCCCTGCAGGGACGTCCGCTCGTCGGGGGCGAACACGACGATCAGCTCGCGCTGGCCGGCGAGGAAGGCGTCCAGCGGTGCGGCGGCCAGGGTGCCGGCGGGCACGGTGGTGCCGTCGTGATCCCAGTCGGTCTGCGGACGGAACAGCAGCCACTGCCGGTGCAGGTCGACGTTGACGTCGTCGGGCACGTCGACGTGCCGCCAGGCGCCGGGTTCGCTGTCCGGGTCCGCGACGTGGGTGCGACTGCGGAAGAAGTCGATGACGTCGACGGCGATGTCCCGCTCGAAGCCGGGGGTGCGGTCGTGGGCGAGGACGGCCATCAGGTGGTCCTCGGGCACCTCCCACAGCACGGGCGCCTCGGTGAGTTCCTGCCCGCGGGTGAGGCGGCGGCCGGTGCGCGGGTAGGAGGACGTGGTCATCGACCCGGGACCGACCTCGGTGCCGACGAAGATCGTGTCCGCATCCACCCAGCTCACCTGCGTCTTCGCGGCCGGCAGGTCGAAGCCGCCGGCGACGAAGGACTTCTCCTCGACGTCGAACTCGCGCACGCGGACGGCGTCCCCACCGTCGGGGGAGAGCTTGACCAAGCCGCGCCGCCAGGGCTCGCCCGGCGTCGGCCGCAGCAGGCTTGCCCCGGCGAACACCCACGGCGTGCCGTCGGCCGCGGCGAGGGCGTCGACGTCGAGCAGAACCTCCCACTCCGGCCGCTCCTGCTGGTAGGACGCCCAGGTGGTGCGCCGCCACAGACCGCGAGGGTTCGTCTCGTCGCGCCAGAAGTTGTAGTAGTACGGGCCGCGCTTCGTGACGTCGGGGATCTTGGCGGTGTCGTCGAGGACGGCGAGGATCTGCTCGCGCAACCGGTCGTAGGCAGCGGCGTCGAGGGCCGCCTCGGTGCGCGCGTTCTGCTGCTCGGCCCAAGCGAGTGACGCGGCGCCGTGGATGTCCTCCAGCCAGAGGAACTCGTCGGCCGGCTCGGCGTCGTCGCCGGGGGCGCTCTCGGTGGAGGAGGGTGCGGTGCTCGCCTGTGTGTCGCTCATCCAGCCATCGTAGGGCCGACCCGTGCGGGGCCGTCCCCGGTGGGGCGGGGCCGTTCGTGCGGCCCGTTAGGCTGACCGGATGGGGTCACGGGAGGTCACGGTCGCCGTCGTCGGCGGCGGACCCCGCGGCACCTCCGTGCTCGAGCGGCTCCTCGCCCACGGCCGGGAGCATCCCCACGTCCGGCTCCACGTGCACCTGATCGACCCGTTCCCGGCCGGTCCGGGTCGGGTGTGGCGGGCCGAGCAGTCCCGGCTGCCCCTGATGAACACGCCCGCCCTGTTCCCGACCGTGGTACCCGACGGCGTGCTGCCGGTGCCCGGCGTCGCCGGGTGGACGTTCGACGGCTGGCGCCAGCGGATGACCGACGGCGAGGAGGCCGGCGTCGGCCGGAAGACCGATCGGACCGGCACCGGCCGGGACGGCGACCAGACGCGCCGGGACGGGGGTCCGCCCGGCGCTGAGACCGGGCCCGACGGGGCGCTCTGCGGGGGCCTGGACGCCGGCGAGTGGGCCGAACTGCGGGCCCTGACCTCGAGCGACTTCCCGACCCGGCGGCTGTACGGCCGGTACCTGGCCGCGACCCTGGCGAAACTGCGGGCCGCCGCCCCCACGAACGTGACGATCACCGAGCACCGGGCCACCGTCACGGCCCTGACCCGGCAACACTCCGGCAGCGGGGCGGAGCCCGAGGGTCAGGTCCACCGGTTCTGCCTCACCCTCGACGACGGGCACGCGCCGTCGGAGGTGCCCCTGCTGGACGCGGACGCCGTCGTCCTCGCCACCGGTCACCAGGAGAGCCGGCTGCGGCCCGAGCAACGGCTGCTCCGCGACGCCGCTGCCCAGCACGGGCTGCGGTACCACCCACCGGCGATCCCCGCCGACGTGGACCTCACCGACGTGCATGCCGGGGAGCCCGTGCTGGTCCGCGGCCTGGGTCTGAACTTCTTCGACCTGATGGCCGAGCTGACCGAGGGCCGCGGCGGGGTGTTCGAACCGTGGCAGGACGGGCCCCGGCGGCGCTACCGGTACCGGCCGTCGGGTCGAGAGCCCGTCCTCCACGCCGCCTCGCGCCGCGGCGTCCCGTACCGGGCCAAGGCGGTGCTGCAGACGTACCTGCCCCGCCGGGTGCGGCTCCGGTTCTTCACCGACGACGCGGCCCGAGCGCTGCGCCGCGAGGGTGCCACCCTGACGTTCCGGCACGACCTGTGGCCGCTGCTGCGGCGCGACGCCCTGTGGGCGTACTACACGACGCTGGTCGCGACCACCCCGGCCGACCTCACCGACGACGGGCCGGCCTTCCTGGCCGAGCTGGACGCCCTGCTGAGCGAGCCCGTCCGCGGCGACGACCCGGCGTGGGACGACCGGCTGCGGCACCTGGCCGCCCGGTACGTGCGGGAGGACGCCCGGATCAACCCCGACAAGCTGGCTCAGCCGCTGGGCCGTCGAACCTGGGAGAGCGCCGCCGACTTCGACTCCGCCGTGCTGCACTACCTGCACGCCGACGCCGCCGGGTCCGCCCGCGGTGAGGACGACCCGCTGAAGGTCGCGATCGGGGCGCTGAACGCGGGCCGGTACCTGCTCAAGACCGTGGTCGCGGACGGCGGGATCACCGACGAATCCTGGCTGCGGGAGCTGCGCGGCTGGTTCGAACCGTTCGTCGAGGGCCTGGCCAGCGGTCCACCGGTACAGCGGATCGAGCAGCTGATCGCGCTCGTCGAGGCCGGCGTCGTGCGCTTCGTCGGGCCCGATCCGCAGTTCGGCGTCGAGGAGTCCGGGGCCGCTTTCGTCGCGTCCTCCCCGTGGGTGGCCCGGCCGCCGGTGACCGCCCGGGTGATGATCGAGGCGACGGCGCCGGCGAACGCGATCGCTCGGGCCGAGTCGCCGCTGCTGACCGGGATGCTCACGGACGGGTTGATCCGGCCTCGGTCCATGATGGGGGTGAGCGGCACCCCCGAGATCACCTCCGGCATGGACGTCACCCGGCCGCCGTACCGGGCGATCGACGCCGCGGGGCGCACGGTCGACGGGCTGTACGTGATCGGGCTGCCACTCTCCTCGGTCCAGCTCGGCACGGCGATCGCGGCCGAGGCGCACCGGTCGGCCCGGTCCGGTGGCCGGACGCTGTGGGACGCCGACCGGATCGCCGCCGACATCGTCGCGGGCGCGGCCGGCTCCGGAAGCGCGGCAGGGGCACCCCGGCGAACCGGGGTGCCCCTGGGCGGTCCACCTGATCAGCCGCGGATGCGACAGATGCCGTAGCGCACCAGCTCGGCGAAGTACTTCAGCCAGGCGCCGATCCCCCCGGTGGTCGGCGGTGTCGGGGCGACGCACTGCTTCCCCGGCGGGGTCGCCGCCCGGACCGTGGCCGGGACATCGACCGTCGTCGACGTCGGCGCCGCGACCAGCCGCAGCACACCCGCTCCGGTGGGCGCACCCGCCGGCACCGTCACCCGTACGGTGGCGGAACCGCCGGTCACCGGGACGCTGCCCAGCGACGTCGTCGTGCCCGCCGCGTCGATGAACGTGGCCGCCACCGTCGTGTTCGTCGGGCTGCCCAGGGAGGTCAGGTCCAGGGACGAGAGCGCGACGCTGACGGACGAGCCCGCCACGACCGGCCCGCTCGGCAGGCCGGTCGTCTGCACCCCGCGTCGGGCGAAGTCCGGCGAGACCGGACTGTTCGCCTTGAGGTAGGCGATCCACGCGTCCCGGTCGATCAGGCCCGAGTCCCGGGTGTTGGTGCCCTCCTTGAAGACGGTGAAGTTGTCCCCGCCCTGCGCCAGGAAACTGAACGTGCCCACCCGGTAGGACCGGGCCGGATCCAGCGGCTGCCCGTTGACCCGCACCGACGTGACCTTCGCGCCGGCCGGCTGGGCGGGGTCGAAGGTGAAGGTCATGTTCTTGGACACGCTCAACGCCAGGAACGACCGAGACCCGCCGGCCGGTTGCCATTGCTGCTCGAGGAGCGTCTTGACCTGGGCGCCGGTGAGTGACGTGGTCCACAGGTTGTTCACGAACGGCAGCACCGCGTTAGCCTCGGCGTAGGTGATGGTGCCATTCTGATCCTGCGGGTTGTTCGGGTCGGCCGACGCGTAGTACAGCTCGTTGCGCAGGCCGCCGGGGTTGACGACGCTGATCTCGGCGCCACCGACCGCCGGGTCCTTGAGCCGGTCCAGCAGGGCGTCGGCCACGAGGTGACCGAGGGTGGACTCGCTCGCCCGGTCATCCCGGCTGGTGCCGATGAACGCCGTGGTGATGTCCCCGGTCACCTTGCCGACCGGCTGGTTGCCGACCTCGGCGGCCTTCGCCAGGGCGGCGTCGGTGATCTGCTTGACCTTCGCGACCGCGGGGTACGTCGCCACCAGCTGGTCCGCCGGCGTGCTCGTGCGCGGCACGTTGCGGACATGATGGCCGGTGACCGCGGAGGTCGCCGGATCCCACGTGAGCGTGATCTGGCCGATGTTCTCCCCGTAGCTGCCGGTCTGCAGGATCGGGCGGGTCTTGCCGGGTTGCCCGGGCACGGCACCTTCCCACGCGTACTGCTTCTGGGTGTGACCGGTGAAGATGGCGTTCACCCACGGGCTGGTGCCGGTGACGATCTTCGCGAACGCCCCGCCGGCGGCGACCTCCTGCGCCAGCGTCGCCTTGTCCGGGGTGCCGGCACCGGCGCCCTCGTGGTATTCGGCGACGATGACGTCGGCGAGCTTCGCCTCGTGCAGCCGGGTGGCCACCCGGTTGACCGCCTCGACCGGATCACCGAAGTCGAGGTCGGTGATGCCGCCGGGGCTGACCAACGTCGGCGTCTCCTGGGTGACGGTGCCGATCACGGCGACCTTCACGCCCTTGACGTCGACGATCCGGTACTCGTCCAGCACCGGCTTCTTCGTTCCCTTGGCGTACACGTTCGCGCCGAGGTAGCTCCAGTCCGCGGCGGTCCGGACCCGGTCCCGCAGATCGGGCCACCCCTGGTCGAACTCGTGGTTGCCGACGGCGGACGCCGTCATCCCGAGAGCGTTGAGCACGTCGATGGTGGGCTGGTCCTGGGCGACCGAGGACGCGAACAAGGAGGCGCCGATGTTGTCACCGGCGGAGAGGACCACGGTCTGCCCCGAGGGTGCGGCCGCCTTGAGTTGTTCCACGGTGCCGGCCATGTTGACGGTGTTGCTGTCGATCCGGCCGTGGAGATCGTTAATGTTCAGCAGGTTGATCTCGGTGCTGCCGCCAGCCGGGGAAGCCGGGTTCAACCCGACCAGGATCGGGTCGTGGTCGCTGGAGCGGTAGGCGTCGGGCCGGTAGAAGTTCGTCGCGTTGTTGTTGTACCGGCTGTACTCCAGGGCGACCGGCTCGTCGGCGTTGATGTCCCAGATGTCGGCGCCGGTCACCGCGGCGTCGGCCTCGGGGGAGGCGAAGACGTGGTCGAGGGATCCCACGGCGCCGCCGAAGGCGTAGGTCTGCTTGCCGGTCTTCGCGCCCTGGCTCACGTAACCCGCGGCGAGGATGCGCTGGACCGGGTCTTCCTTCGCGTACGAGTTGAAGTCCCCGACGAGGAAGACCTTCGTGACGCCGGTGTCCTTCTTCTGCGCCTCCGCGAAGGCGAGCAGTGCGTCGGCCTGGCGGACCCGATCTGCGTTGTACGCTCCCTGTCCGTCCCCGCTGTCGACGTTGCCGCCGGTCGCCCCCGACGCGCCCTTGGATTTGAAGTGGTTGCCGATCACCATGAACCGGGACGCGTCCGGCGCGCCGACCGGTGTGAACACCTGCGCCAGCGGCTCGCGGGCGTTCGTGTAGGCGGGTGAGCCGAGGAGTATGGCCGAATCGCCGACCGGCTGCACGGCGGCCTTCTTGTAGATGAACGCAGTCCGGATGACGTCCTCGTCGGCCAGCGGCGGCACGGCGGCTGGCGAGGGAACGTACGCCCAGGTGTCCGTCCCGGTGCCGGCGTTGAGCGCGGCGACCAGGCGCTTCAGGGCGTCGTCGCGGTCCTCGCCGAACTTCGCGGAGTTCTCGATCTCCTCCAGCGCGACGACGTCGGCGGTGAGCCCGTTGATGGCGGTGACGTGCTTGTCCTGCTGCCGCTTCAGGTTGGCCGCGTCCCAGGCGCCGCGCGCCTGGCAGCCGTCCTTGACGGTGACGGGGTTGCCCGCTCGGTCCGTGTACGCCCGGCAGCCGGGCAAGGAGTCACCGGTGGTGGTGAAGTAGTTCAGCATGTTGAACGTGGCGATCTTCACCGCTCCGGCCACGTTCTTCGGGGCGGCCTGCCGCGTGTCCCTGAAGGTCGCCGGCTGCACGGTGTCCGCGTTCTCGGCGGTCAGCGGGACCAGCGGCTGGTACTTCCAGGCGTTGTTCCGGTAGTCCAGGACGACGTCGGTGGTGAAGGTGGCCTGCGCGCCGACCCGGATCGGTTTGTCCGGCGTCAGGTACGGCAACGGGAGGGCCTGGTTCGCAGCGCCGCCGAGGAAGTCGGTGGTGGCGCCGTCGTCCAGGCGCACGGTCTTCGCCGTGTTCTGCGCGGCGGCGGCCCTAGCGGCGGCGCCGGGGGCGACGGCCACGGTCGGGGTGAGCAGGGGGCTGGAGCCCGGCGTAAGGCCGATCTCGCCGTACCGGTTGAGGCTGTAATTGTCGGTGACGGTGAAGTCACCGGCCGGGGCGACCAGCATCCCCTCAAGGGATTCCTTCTGCGCCTCGTCCGTGGGCAGCCCCACGGTCGTGGCCTTGACCTCGGGGGCGGCCTCGGTCAGGGCGGTGACGCCGCCGCCGGGGACGGAGAGTTGGGTCAGGCCGTAGTACTCGCCGACGGTGCCGGTGACCTGGATGTAGTCGCCGACCTTCACGTCGCCGACGGTCGCGGGCGAGTAGACGAAGACCGCGTCCGACGCCCGGTGGGTGGTGAGGTCGACGTCGCCGCCGGTGCCCGCCGTCTGCAGGTAGTAGCCGTTGAAGCCGCCGGTCGGGTACGCGGCGGTGACCCGTCCCCGGGTGGTGACGGTCTGGTTGATCAGCCCACTGCTCGACCCGCTGCCCTGGATCCTCGCGATCGGGGTGACGGTCGCCGGCGCCGTGGTGGGACTGCTGGTGGGATCGACGGTGGGGCTCGATGTCGGGGAGGCCGACGGGGACGGGTCCGGCGCCGTCGAGGACGCCGTGTTCTGCGGCGTCACGTCGGCGCTCACCGTGAAGTCCGCGCCGTTGTCGTCGGTGTCCGGGCCGGAGCGGGTGATGGACTTCGGGTCCGTGGTGGCGGCCGGGGCGGCTGCGGCCGTGGTCTCGAACGTGTTGGACGTGCCGTAGCCCAGGACATCGACGACGCCGGGCACCTGCCGGGCGTCGGTGATCGATCCGGTCGGCAGGTCGGGAACGGCCGTCGTTCGGTCGGCGAGGACCAGGGTTCCGGCGGTGGCCGCGAACGAGGTGCCACCGGTGGCGTCGGCGGCCGGCAGGGCCGCGCCGGTCGCGCCGTTGGAGGAGGCCGCCACGAGGTAGTGGCCCTTCGCGGGGACGCTGCCGGTCAGGGGGATGACGCCGGTGGGCGCGGCGGTACCGGCGGCGGACCGGTACTGCACGGACCAGCCGTCGACGCTGACCGCGGCGTCCGAGCCGTTGTAGAGCTCGACGAACTTGTTCTTGTAGGGGGCGTTGGCACTGCCGCCGTTGGTGTACGCCTCACTGATGACGACACCGGAGGCCGACGATGCGGGGGTGGGTTCGACCGCTGTCGCCGGGAGGGCGAGCAGGGGCGAGGCGAGCAGAGCGGTGGCGAGGGCAGCACCGACGGCGGCCCTTGGCTTGACTCTCAGGGCTGGCATTCTCATGGGACTCCCGTTCGAGGCCCGGTCGGTGATGGGTCGACCGGTGCGAGTGATGGTGGTGCCGATGCGTCCGAGGCTACGGGTGACCTCCGACACAACAGCTCCGGCGTCATCACATCAGGCCCGCGTGAACGAGAGATGTCGGCCGGTCGACGTGCGAGTTCGCCGGTTCCTGCTGACCGGGGGGAGATTTTCCTCCCCCGCTCGAGACGAAGTGGCGAGGTCAGCAGGGAACGCCGGTCGACGCGCGAGTTCGCCGGTGCGCAGCCGTCAGGATCGGCGCCGGGGCCGGCGCACGTCGTCGTCGGCGGACGCGAGCCGCCCGCCGGTCTGCCGGTCGAGCAGCGCCTCGCGCAGATACGGGAGGGCGAACTCGACCCGGCCGGTACCCGCCGGCCGGATCAGCTCGTCCTCGATCAGCCGGGCACGGTAGACCGACTGGTACTTGACGCTGACGCCGATCCGCGCGGCGATGTCCGCGACGCGCGAGGGACCGTCGTCGTCGAGCATCGCCGTCAGGTAGTCGGCCTTACGGGCGCTGAGGCCGCGCAGGGCCGGGCCGTGCACGTTCCGGATCATCTGCGCGACGACATCGGAGCGCGCCTGGGCGACGTCCTCCACCGCGATCACCGGGGACGTTCCGGCCCCTTCCCAGGCGTGCGCACCGATGAGTTGGATCAGGTAGGGATAACCGAACGAGATCTGCCCGGCGAGCACCGCCGCCTCCGGGGTGATCGACCGGCTCGTGTCGGCGACGGTCTGCCGGATCGTCTCGATCGCGGCGCTGAGGGGGACGCTGCCGAGCTCTACCCGGTGGGCCCGGCGCAGGAAAGTCGTGCGGTCGTGGTCGAGGAGGTCGTCGACGCCGGTACGCACGCCCGCCGCCACCAGGCCGACCGGGAGGTCGCGGCGCAGCAGGTCCTGCAGGTGCTGGGTCACCTCGTGCAACTGGTCCCGGTCGACCGACTGCACCTCGTCCAGGATCAGCAGCAGACCACCGTGACCCTCGCCCGCGACGGTGGCGAGCCGTGTCAGCAGCTCCCCGAGGGGCAGACGCTCCTTCTCGTACCGGTCCACCACCTGACGGGTCGCGACGATGCCGGAGGCCCCGGCGCCGGTGAGCCGGGACCGGACGGCGTCGGGGTCGAGGGACCGGAGCCGGTCGACGGCCAGTTCACGCAGTTCCTCCACCAGGGACGACGACGCCGTGTGCAGGGTGAGGACCGTCCACCCCCGGTCGGTCGCCACGGACTCGAACTCGGTGATCAGCACCGTCTTGCCGGTGCCGCGGGCGCCAAACACCAGCACGTTGCGTTCGCCCGGCCGGTTCTCGCGCAGGGCGCGGTCGAAGTCGTCGACGACGGCGCCGCGACCGGCCAGGACGGCCGGGGTCAGCCCGAACCCCGGCCGGAAGGGATTGTCTCCGTTCATGATCCCGTCATGTTAGTGCTTGTTAGAAAGTGCATCCTGTGGAACTCGCCAGATGCACGGGTAGGGACGGCGGCGGCACATTGTGGCGATCGGTGAGCGCGCGGCCGCGGAGCCCGACCGCGCGAGCGGAAGGTGAGGGATTCGAACCCTCGGTACGGGGTCACCGCACACTGGTTTTCAAGACCAGCTCCATCGGCCGCTCGGACAACCTTCCCGGGCCTGCAGTCTGTCATGGGCGCCCGGGACAGAACAAAGCCACGCGGGGTCCACCGAACACGGCGGACCGACGTGGTCATCGGGTTCCGCCAGAAACAAGGGTCGGCCGGGGTGCTGGCCGTGTCGACCGGGCACAATGGGCGGGTGAAGGCGATCCAGATCCAGTCCCCGGGCGGCCCCGAGTCGCTCGTCCTCACCGACGTGCCCGACCCGCGGCCCGCCCCCGGCGACGTCGTCATCGACGTCGTCGCCGCCGGCCTGAACCGGGCGGACGTCAACCAGCGCAAGGGCCACTACCCGCCGCCGCCGGGAGAGTCGGAACTGCCGGGTCTGGAAGTCTCCGGCCGGATCAGCGCGGTCGGTGACGGCGTGGACGGTTTCGAAGTCGGCGAGCCGGTGTGCGCGCTGCTCGCCGGTGGCGGCTACGCCGAGAAGGTCGCGGTGCCCGCCGGGCAGGTGCTGCCGGTGCCGGCCGGCGTCGACGTCGCCGACGCCGCCGGGCTGCCCGAGACGGTCGCCACCGTGTACTCCAACCTCTACCTGCAGGCGCGGCTGCAGCCGGGGGAGACCGTGCTGGTCCACGGCGGCGCGGGTGGCATCGGCACGACGGCGATCCAACTCGGCACTGCGCTCGGCTCACCCGTGTACGTGACCGCCTCGTCGGCGCAGAAGATCGAGGCGTCGGCCCAGCTCGGCGCCGTTGCCGGGATCGACTACACCGGCGAGGACTTCGTCGAACGGATCCATGACCTGACCGACGGCCGGGGCGTGGACGTGATCCTCGACGTCGTCGGCGGCGCCTACCTGGATCGCAACCTGCGGGCGCTCGCGCCGAACGGGCGGCTGGTGATCATCGCCACCCAGCAGGGCAGCCGCGCCGAGTTGAACATCGGCCGGCTGATGAGCAAGCGGGCGTCGGTGATCGGCACGACCCTGCGCGCGCGGCCGAGGGCGGAGAAGGCGGAGATCATGGCTGCCGTCCGGGAACACGTCTGGCCCCTGATCGAAGCCGGCCGGTTGACGCCGCTGATCGACCGGCGCTTCCCGCTGACCGAGGCCGCCGCCGCACACGAGTACTTCGACTCCGGCAGCCACATCGGCAAGGTGCTGCTCACCACGGGAGCCTGAGCACCACCGCCACGGGGATCGCCACGGGAATCGCCGGCGGTGACCGCCGTCACGAAACGTCGGTGGCCCGGAGTAATCTCGAATCAGCACGACGCCGCGGGCCGGGCAGCCCGCGGCGTGCAGCAGGACCAACACGACCAGCACCAGCAGCGCCCGCCACCCGCGGCGGCCTGCGGGACAGCCGCTCGCCATCATCACGAGCGCCGAACCGAGGAGAGCGACATGGGCTCACACCGCAGCGACGAGAATCGCAGCGACGACAACGGCCGAGAGCACGGCCGGGACCACCGCCACGACGCCACCGGAACGACGTCCGCGGCCACCGCGCTCGCATCCGATCCGGACCTCCCGCCCGCCGCGGTCGACGAGGAGGTGCTGGAGGCCGAGCACCGGCGGTGGACGCCCGTGAAGATCGCGATCTGGGCGGCCATCGCCCTGCTCGGCGGCCTCGCCTGGGTGATGCTGGCCCTGGTCCGCGGGGAGACGGTGAACGCCATCTGGTTCGTGTTCGCCGCCGTCGCCACCTACCTGATCGCCTACCGCTTCTACTCCCGCTACATCGAGCGGTACATCACCAGGCCGGACGACCGACGGGCCACCCCGGCCGAGTACAAGGCGAACGGCCGTGACTACATGCCGACCGACCGCCGGGTGCTCTACGGCCACCACTTCGCCGCGATCGCCGGTGCCGGCCCGCTGGTCGGTCCGGTGCTGGCCGCGCAGATGGGTTACCTGCCCGGCACCGTGTGGATCATCGTCGGCGTCGTCCTGGCCGGCGCGGTGCAGGACTACCTCGTGCTGTTCTTCTCCATGCGCCGCGGTGGCCGGTCCCTCGGCCAGATGGCGCGCGACGAGCTGGGTGTGGTCGGGGGCATCGCCGCCCAGTTGGCCACGCTCGTCATCATGGTCATCATCGTCGCGATCCTCGCCCTCGTGGTGGTCAACGCCCTGGGGGAGAGCACGTGGGGCGTCTTCTCCGTCGGCATGACCATTCCCATCGCCCTGTTCATGGGCGTCTACCTGCGCTACCTCCGCCCCGGCAAGGTCAGTGAGGTCTCCGTCATCGGGTTCGTCCTGCTGATCCTGGCCATCGTCGCCGGCCGCTGGGTGGCCGAGAGCGACTGGGGCAACGCCCTGTTCCAGTTGGACAAGGTCACTCTCGCCTGGCTGATCATCATCTACGGTTTCGTCGCGGCCGTGCTGCCCGTCTGGCTGCTGCTGGCCCCGCGCGACTACCTCTCCACCTTCATGAAGGTGGGCACCATCGTGCTGCTGGCCGTCGCTATCATCGTGGTCCGCCCGGAGGTCTCCGTCCCGGCGTTCAGCGAGTTCGCCGGCCGGGAGAACGGGCCCGTGGTGCCGGGGTCCCTGTTCCCGTTCCTGTTCGTCACCATCGCCTGCGGGGCACTCTCCGGCTTCCACGCCCTGATCTCCTCCGGCACGACGCCGAAGCTGATCGAGAAGGAGCGGCAGACCCGGATGATCGGGTACGGCGGCATGCTGATGGAGTCCTTCGTGGCGATCATGGCGCTGGTCGCGGCGATCTCCATCGACCGTGGGATCTACTTCGCCATGAACTCCTCGGCCGCGGCCACCGGAGGCACCGTGCAGGGCGCCGTCGCCTTCGTCAACGGTCTCGGTCTGCAGGGCGTGAACCTCACCCCGGACATGCTCACCCAGACCGCGAACGACGTCGGGGAGACCATCGTCTCCCGCACCGGCGGCGCCCCCACCCTCGCCGTCGGCATGGCCCAGATCTTGCAGCAGTGGTTCGGCGGCGGCGGCATGATGAGCTTCTGGTACCACTTCGCCATCATGTTCGAGGCGCTGTTCATCCTCACGGCCGTGGACGCGGGCACCCGGGTCGCCCGGTTCATGCTGCAGGACTCCCTCGGCAACGTGTTCCCGCGGTTCCGGGACACCTCCTGGACCGCCGGTTCGTGGATCACGACGGCGATCATGGTGGCCGCCTGGGGCGCCATCCTGATCATGGGCGTCACCGACCCGCTGGGCGGGATCAACACGCTGTTCCCGCTGTTCGGCATCGCCAACCAGCTCCTGGCGGCCATCGCGCTCGCGGTCTGCATGGCGATCATCGCCAAACGCGGCGTGGTCGGTCGGCTCTGGGTGGTGGCCCTCCCGCTCGCATTCGCCGCCGTCGTGACGATCACCGCGTCGATGTTCAAGATCTTCTCCCCGGTGCCCGCCGTGGGCTACTGGGCCCAGAACGCCGCCTTCCGCGATGCGCTCGCCGCCGGGAAGACCAGCTTCGGCACCGCCAAGACCACCGCCGCCATGGAGGCGGTGGTCCGCAACACCGTCATCCAGGGCACCCTGTCGATCGTGTTCGTGACGTTGTCGATCATCGTCATCGTCGCCGCGATCGTGACCACCGTGCGGGCGTTGCGTGCCGGTGGTGGTGCGGACACGGAGGACGCCCCGGTTCCCTCCCGGATCTACGCGCCGGCCGGGTTCGTCCCGAACCGGGCGGAGAAGGAGCTGGAGGAGCGGTGGGCGACCGTGCCGGCCGGGGCGCAGCCGCAGCGAGTGGGCCACTGATGGCGTCATCGTCGTTCCGACCGGGGACGCCCGCTGCCGGGAGAGCCGTCGGTTCCGCCCGGCGGCCGCGCGGGTGGTGGGCGACCCTGCGCTGGTACGTCCGCGGCGTCCTGGGGGAAGACGTGTACGACGCCTACGTGGCGCACCGTGCGGCTACCCACCCCGAGGGTCCGGTGTTGAGCGAGCGGGAGTACTGGCGGGCACGCACCGACTGGCAGGAGAAGAATCCGCAGGGGCGCTGCTGCTGAGCATGGCCGGCTTCTTCTCCGCGGCGCGTGCCGCCCGGCGGGACGACGCGGCGCTGGGTCGCGGGGTGTGGCGCCGGGCGCACGACCGGTTCCGGCGGGGGCTCGACCGGTACCACCAGGTGACCGAGGAGGTGGCCGACGCCGTGACCGCCAACGCGCTGGTGCTCACCGGTGACGAGCTCGCCGACCTGCTGCCCCGGGTGCGCGCCGTCTGCGCGGCCGCCCATCGGGCCGCACCCAGCGAGGGCAGCGACATCCCGGCCTCGGCCCGCGGACGGCTGTCCGACGTGCATCGGGCCCTGACGCGCAGCGGCAACGCGTTGGCCGCGACCGCGGAGGCCGCCGCGATGGTGCGGCTCGGCGCGGGCGGGCTCGACGCCGTCCACCGCCGGGCGGCCAACGTCGTCGAATTCGTCCGGGAGGCGGAGGAGCGGATCGCCGGGGAGTCCACCGACTGAGGCCGCCAAGCCGGCGATTGCCGCGTTGGTCGCCGGTCGCCTCGGACATGGGGCGATCGCCGAGGATCGTGGCATGTCGTCCCCGTAGCCCGGCTCGCCACCGGGCCGGGCTACGGGGCAAGGATCAGCCGTGCAGGCCGGTACTCAACGAGCCAGCGGTGCCCGCAGCGGGTAGTCCTGGTCGGAGAGGATCACCTGAGCGCCCGTGCCCGTCCGCTCGTTGACGATGACGGGAGCGAGCAGGTTGACGGTGGTCGCGTCCTCCCCGGGCGTGGCGACGACGAGCACGCGGACGGACTCGCCCGCGGCCAGGCCCAGTCCCTCGGCAGCGTCCGTGAGATCCGGGGCGTACCCCGGCACGTAGACGGAGGCATCGAGCAGGTACAGCCGCAGATCGGTCTCCGCGGCCGGGCGGAGGCTGAACAGTCCGGGTGCGCCGGTCACGGCGTCCAGCGTGTAGGCGGTCCAGGGGGCCAGGCCCGGCATCGGCTCGACGAGGGTCAGAGCACTCATCGCAGGAAGTCCATCAAGGTCGACTGCAGGGTCTTGGCGGTCACGGCCAGCGCCGCCTGGTAGCTCGTCTGCTGCAACTGCAGATCCAGGACCGCGGTGCCGAGGTCGACGTCCTCGATCGCAGCCCGGTTCGATTCCAGGGACACCTTCGCCGCCGCGTTGGCGTCCTTCGCGGCGGTCAGCGTGGACAGCCGGGCTCCGGCGTCGGCGCGGGCGGTGGTGACGGTGCGCAGCGCCGTGTCCAGTTCGGCCAGCCGCCCGGTCCCGGTGCCGCCCGCGCGCAACTCGGTGGAGATCGCATCCAGGAGCGCGAACACGGACCCGCCGCCCGTACCGAAGATCGCGGCGCCGTCGGCGTCGACCCGCACCGTCTGCTCGGGGCCGAACCGCCGTTGCACCGCGTCTCCGGCGACCCCGGTGTACACCGGGGGCTGGCCGTCGGTGAAGGCGGCCGGGGTGTCCGCCGTCGCGGCGAACAGGTTGCGGCCCTGGTGGGTGGTGTTGGCGGCGGCGAGCAGATCCGCCCGGAGGGCGTCGATCTGTTGCGCGAACGCGGCCCGGTCGGCGGGGGTGCGGGAGGCGTTCAGGGACTGCTGAACGCTGTCGCGCGCCGAGATGATCGCGTCGGTGGCGTTGCCGAGGGCGGCGTCGACCCGGGTCAGCCACGCGGTGCCGTTGTCGATGTTGCGCCCGTACTGGGCGTTCGCCGCGGTCTCGGCCCGCACGCGGAGCGCCTGTGCGGTGCCGGCCGGGTCGTCCGAGGGCCGGGTGATCCGGCGCAGGGACGTGGCCGTCTCCTGGGCGTCGGCGAGCCGGCCCTGCGCGGCGGCGAGTTGCCGGCTCGCGGAGGCGGCCATGGTCTGGGTGGTGATGCGGAGGGTCATCGCAGTCCTACGGTACCGGTGCGGTTGATCAGGATGTCGAGCGTCTCGTCCATGGTCGTCAGCACCCGGGCCGCCGCCTGGTAGGCGTACTGGGCGGAGACGAGGGTGACGTTCTCCTCGTCGAGGCTGACGGAGCCCGACGAGGTCTGGCTGCTGCGGGCGGCCCCGGCCGCGGCCGCCGTGATGGTCTGCTGCCCGGTCGCGGAGCGTGCGGCCGCGCCGAGGGCCGCGACGGCGGTGGCCCAACGCCGGTCGGGGGAGTCGGGACCGCTGCCGACCCGCGCCAGGCCTGCGGCGGCCGTGCCGTCCAGCGGACCGGAGCCGCGGGCGGCGGTGGCCAGCGCGGCCGGATCGGTGGGCACCACGGTCAGGCCGGCGGCCGCGGGGCGGCGGGGGTCGAGAGCGAAGAAGTCACCGGCCGGCGAACCGGAACGGGTCGTCCCGGCGTTGTGCGCGGTGTTCACGGCGGTGGCCAGGTCGCCGGCGATGCCGTCGAGAGCGGCTGCGGCCTCGGCGATCGGCCCCCCGGTCCCGGCGTCGTCCGCGGGCGCGAGCACGCTCAGCGTCGCGGCCAGCTCGCCGCCGGTCAGGGCGACCGGTGTGCCGGGCGTGTCCTGCCAGCTGACGCGCACGGGCGCCCCGGACGCCGGATCGGCCGGGCCGGTGACGGTGAGGACGCGGGCCGCGGTGCCGCTGACCAGCCAGGTCCCGTTCAGCCGGACGGTCATCCCGCCGTCGGGCTGAAGCTGGGCGGTCGCCCCGGCGGTCGACGCGAGGGTCTCCGCCAGCCGCGCCCGTTCGTCGATCAGCTCGTTCGCGGTTCCGCCGGCGGCGGTGGTGGAACCGATCACCCGGTTCAGCTCGGCGAGCCGACCGGCCGCCGCGTTGACCTGTGACGTCAAGGCATCCACGTCGGCGCGGCGGTCCCGCCACTGGGTGGTGACGGCGGTGCGAGCGGTGGCCAGGCTCGCCCCGAGGTCCCGGCCGGCCTGCAGGACGGCGACACCCGCCCCGGGCTCGTCCGGGTTGTTCGCCAGATCCGACCACGCGGACCAGAAGGCGCTCAACCGTCCGGACAGCGCGGTGGTGCCCGGCTCACCGTACGCGTCCTCGAGGGAGCCGTAGGTGGTGGCGCGGACCTCGGCGTACCCGGCGGCGGCGGCGCTGGTGCGCACCCCGGCGTCGAGCAGGGCGTCACCGAGCCGGCTGATCCCGGTGACGGTGAGGCCGGCGCCGACGGGGGAGGCGAGGCTGCCCCGGGTGACGGCGGCCGGCGCTAGTGCGCTCTGTTCGACCCGCTGCCGGGTGTAGCCGGGGGTGGCGACGTTGTCGACGTTCTGCGCCGCGATCAGCAGGGTCTGCTGAGCGGCGCCCAGCCCGCGCTGGGCGAGCTGGAGTCCCGCGAAGCTGCTCATGACGCCTTCCCGGAGCTCAGAGGTTCTGGTCGAGGAACCGGGACAACGACGACGGCGCCGCCGACCCGGTCGCGTCGTACGTGCGCGACGACGGCGCCATGGTCGCCATCGTCTCCTCGGTGGCGCGGGCCGCGGCCCGCAGGAACTGTTCGTTGGCGTCGCGCAGGGAGCGGATCGTGGCGGTCTGCTCGACCATGGCGGCCAGGTGCGAGCGGAGAATGTCCTGCCAGGCGCCGTCCGGGGTGACCTCGGCCAGCTCGCGGAGGGTCGCCTCGGTCGGTGCGCCCCACTCGGTCGCCAGCGCGGCCACCATCACGGTGCGTTCCAGGCCGGCGACGGCGAGTTGGTCGACGACCTGCTCCACCTCCGCGGTGGCCTGGGGCAGGCGCCGGGTCCGTCCGGCGGTCAGCAGCAGCTGTTCCACCTCCAGGCGGAAGGTCAGCGTGTCCAGCAGTTCGCGTTCGCGCCACAGCTGGGCCGACAGGTCGGTGAACGACATGCCTGGGCGTCTCCTTCGGGTACCGGGGGCCGGGGCCGTGACATCGGTTCCCGGGACCGACCTCGTCTCCGACGCCGGCACCGATCACTATTGGCAGTCGACGCCCGCCGGTAAGGCCACGCACCTGGCCCGGGACGTCCATTTCGGGTGTCACTGGGCGTACTGCGCCTCTCCCCGCCGGAAGGACCAGTTCTCGTTCGGCGCGACCGAAGCGTGTAGCAGAACGCTACGATAGGCCCATGCCTGCGATGCCGACCCACCCTACCCGGATCGACCACGACGTCTACGAGGCCGCCAGGGCCGAGGACGGAAGCGCGTCCGAGCGGATCAATCGGTGGGCGCGGATCGGGCGGGAATTGGAGGCGACGGGCAGCGGAGCGGTGGTGGCCAGGGTTCTTGCCGGCAACGGTTCGTACGACGCGCTGGCCGGGCGTGAGCAGGCGATGGTTCGGGCGGCCTGGAATGAGCGGATCGCCGGCGCCATCGCCTCGTTGGATCTCGAGCAGGAGTTGACTGCGGCCGGCGAGCCGTGGGCGGAGGGTGACGAGGAGGGCAACCTCGTCATCAGGGGCGGGGAGTGAGTTCGCCGGTCCTGCACCTGCTGGCCGGTCCGAACGGGTCGGGGAAGACGACCTTCGTCGAACGCGTCCTCGCGCCGAACCTCGTGCTTCCGTTCATCAACGCGGCTGCGATTGCGGCGAGGAGATGGCCCGGGAGTGAGTCCGAGCACGCCTACGAGGCGTCGCGGGAGGCGGCGGAACAGCGTGCGCGGCTGCTGGCCGTGGGGGCATCGTTCATCACGGAGACCGTGTTCAGCCACCCGAGCAAGGTCGACCTGGTCGAGCAGGCCGCGGCCCTTGAGTATCTCGTGACGCTGCACGTGATCATGGTCCCCGAGGAGGTGGCGGTGCGGCGTGTCGACTATCGCACGGCACACGGCGGACATGCCGTTCGCGAGGCGAAGATCCGCGGGCGGTATGCGCGGCTCTGGACCCACGTCGCGGCGGCGCGGCTGATCGCGGACCGGGCGCGGTTCTACGACAACAGCAGAGCGGCGAACCCGTTCCGCCTTGCCGCTATCCTCGAGCACGGTGTCGCGGTGGGGGAGGCGCAGTGGCCGACGTGGACCCCTCCCGAACTGCTGCGGTAGGGCGGCCCTGACCGACGGCGGCCAGTTCCCGAGCGGAGAGGCGCTTCGCGACCCTGACCGACGTCGTCGTCCCCGGTCGCGACGATCTCTCGGGCCCATTCGGCGGCATGAGTTGGCTCCCTGTCTCCTCTGTCTGCAGGGACCCGGTGCATGCATCGTCGACGCTGATGGTTCAGGGTCGGCTTCGCCTACTTCACTGGCTGCATCCTCCTTGCCTCAGTCTGTCCTGGTCAGATCCTTCTTGTCCCGTGCCTAACGATCCCTCCGGGCCTGCCGATAGATCCAGATGCGAGCCCACGGACGGGCTCAGGCAGTACCCGAACAACAATCACGGAGGATGACCTGTCATGGCGATGACCATCAACACCAACACGGCCGCGAGCAACGCGTACCTGAACCTGTCCCGCACGCAGACGGACATGTCCAAGTCGATGGCGAAGCTCTCCAGCGGCCTGCGCATCAACACCGCGTCCGACGACGCCGCGGGCATGGCGATCTCCGAGGGCCTGCGCTCCCAGGTCAACGGCTACAACATCGCCGCCCGGAACGCTCAGGACGGCATGAACGTGCTGCAGACCGCGGAAGGCGCCCTCACCGAGGTGAACTCCATCCTGCAGCGCGTCCGCGACCTGGCGGTTCAGGCCGGCAACGACTCGAACAACACCGCGTCCCGCGCCGCGATCACCACCGAGGTCACGGGCCTGGTCGACGAGCTCGGCCGGCTCGCCGACAACACCAACTTCAACGGCATCAACCTGCTGCAGGGCGCCACGTCGGGCCCCGCCGGTGACGGCAAGCTCACCTTCCAGGTGGGCGCGGGGTCGACCTCCGCCGATCAGATCTCGGTGGATCTCGGGGGGCTGACCGGTGCGGACATCAAGACTCTCGCGGCCGATCTGAAGACGGCCATCGTCACGACCGACGGCTTCGCGAGCGCCGCCACCGCGCTGACCACGATCGCGACCGTGGACACCAAGATCGGGGACGTGTCCACCGCGCGTGCGTCCCTGGGCGCCGTGGCCAACCGGTTCCAGAACGCGATCAACTCGCTGAACGTGACCGCGCAGAACCTGTCCGCGGCCCGCTCCCACATCACGGACACCGACATGGCGGCGGAGATGGTGACCTACACCAAGGACTCCATCATCGCGCAGGCCGGTACCGCGATGCTGGCGCAGGCGAACCAGTCCGGCCAGGGCGTGCTCAAACTCCTGGGCTGATGACCGGACCGCCCCGCGGGGCGGACCCGGTGACCGGGACGGCGGCGGCCGGCACGACAGTGCGCCGGCCGCCGCCGTCGCCGGGGCGAGCCGACCCCGCTGACCGGGGCCGGTAGAACCCATCGGCTACGGAGGACCCATGGCCTCGATCGACGGACTTGCCAGCGGACTGGACACGACGTCGCTGATCAACTCCTTGATGAAGGTGGAGCAGCTGCCGCAGCAGCAGATGCAGGCGCGCCGGCAGAGCGGGCAGACCCTCATCGCCGCGCTGCAGCAACTGAACGCGAAGGTCGCGGGCCTGGCGGACATCGGGCGCACGCTCGGCGGTCCGACCGCCGCATCGGCGCTGGCGGCCACCACGTCGGCCGCGTCGGTGACGGCGACCGCCGCCAAGGGTGCTCCCGGCGGCAGTTTCGCACTGACCGTCGACCGGCTCGCGCAGGCCCAGGTCGCCGTGACCGGCGTGATGAGCGCGTGGCCGACGAACCCTGACGGTTCGGTCGTGGCGCTGACCCTCGTCGACGCGACCGGCAAGCGTACCGAGATCACCCCCGCATCGACCGCGGTCCAGGACGTCGCCGACGCGGTCAACGCGGCCGGTGGCCCGGTCACGGCGGTGCGCGTCGCGGCGGGGACCGCCGCGGACGGCACCGCGCAGTACCGGATCCAGTTCACCGCGGCCGGCTCCGGGGCGGCCGGCGGCTTCAGCGTCTACCGGGGCACCGCCGCCGACCTGGACGCCGGCACCGCGACCGACCTGATGACCGAACCCGGGGCCGCCGTCGTGACCGCGGCCCAGGACGCCTCCGCGCGCCTCTACGCCGGCACCGCGGCGGAGCAGGTGCTCACCTCCGCCACCAACACGTTCACCGGTGTGCTGCCCGGAGTGGACGTGACCGCGACGACCGTACCGGATGCCCCCGTCACGGTCACCGTCGGCCTGGACGAGGAGGGCGTGATCAGTCGGGCGTCCGCCCTGGTGGATGCGCTGAACGGTGTGCTCTCCTCCATCGCGGCCCAGCGCAGCATTACCACCAGCACCACCAGCGGCGCGACCAGTGTGAACGCGGGCGTGTTCACTGCCAACTCGACGGTGACGATGGTCAACGACCGGATCGCCGCCGCCGCGTACCGGCCGGTGAACGGCGACTCACCGGCCCGGTGGGGCATCGAGCTGAACCGGGACGGGACGTTGACGTTCCAGGAGGGGAAGCTGCGAGCCGCCCTGGCTGCCGACCCGGCCGGAACGCAACGGGCGCTCGCCGACATCGCCGTCCGGGTGACTGCCGCCGCCACGGACGCCTCGGCCCCGGCGACCGGTGCCCTGTCCAGTCTGATCCAGGGCCGGCAGGCGGAAGTCTCGGACCTGGCGAACCGGATCGGGGACTGGGACCTGCGCCTGTCCGCCCGGCGGGATTCCCTGAAGTCCTTGTTCGACGCCATGGAGGGCTCCCTCGGGGTCCTCAAGAGCCAGCAGACGTGGCTCACCAGCCAGATCGCCAGCCTCCCGACCTACAACTCCAGCCAAGGACAGTGACGTCGATGAGCACCACCCTGATGCAGGCCCGGCAACGCGCCCAGTACACCCGTGACGCCGTCCTCTCCGCCAGCCCCGCACGCCTGCTGACCATGCTGTACGACCGGCTGCTGCTCGACCTGCGCCGCGCCGAGGCGGCCCAGGTGGAGCAACGCTGGCCGGCCGCGGCCGTCGACCTCGTGCACGCCCAAGACATCATCACCGAGCTGTCCGCCAGCCTCCGCACGGACGTGTGGGACGGGGCCGAGAGCCTGCGCGGCATCTACACGTACGTGCACACCGCCCTGATCACCGCGAACGTGCGCCGCGACGTCGAGCGTACCCGGGAGGCCATCGCCCTGCTGGCCCCGCTGCATGAGAGCTGGCACGCCGCCGCCGACGCCGTTCCCGCCCCCGCGACGCCGTCTCCGGCGCTCGGAGGCTGGAGCGTTGGCTGAGCCGGCCCCCGACCCGTTCGTCTCGTTCGAGGAACACAACATCGTCCGCTGGCTCGCGGTCCTGGACGCGCTCGAGCACGCGCTCGACGAGGCGGACCGACTGCTCGCGGATCCGTCAGCCGCCGGATTGGGGGGACCTGGGTCGCCGGCGGTCTCACGGGCGGTGCCGGTCGGGGGACCGGTACCCACCGACGCGTCGGCACCGGTGGCTGCCGGTGCCGACGCGGCCGGTCTCGCGCTGCGGCGCACCCGATGGGTCCCGCCGCCGGGACTGGGCCCGGTGCCCGAGTACCTGCGCGGCCGGATCCAGCGCCTGATCACGCGACAGCGTGCCACGGCGGCCCTGCTGGAGGCGGCCAAGGGTGCCACGGCACGGCATCTGGCCACGGTGGACGCCGTCCGATCCGGCACGGGCCGGCTCGGTCCGGCCTACGTCGACGTGGTCGGCTGAGCCCGGGGCCGGACTCGCCGGCGACCGAACCCGGTGACCGGACCCGGGCGGTCGGCCGGGTCCGCGGGACCGACGTCCGATCTGCCCGCTGACCACGGCTAACGCCTCGGCGGCACCCGCCGATAGTGGCCGGTGAGCACGGATCGCTCATCACCCGGCCACGGATCGGCCGTCATTGCTGCAGGACAGGCAGGACAGCCGTGCTCGAATCCGTGACGAACACCGCGCTCACCAGCGCCCTCGACGGGCTGGCGGCGCGGCAGCGTGCCATAGCGGACAACATCGCCAACGTCAACACCCCGGGCTACCGGGCCCAGCGGGTGGCCTTCGAGGAGGCTCTCACCGCCTCCGTGCGCACCGGCAGCGGGCGGACGACGCCGACGACGTCGCTGTCCGTCGAACCCACCCAGTTGAACGGCAACAACGTCAACCTGGAGACCGAGACTCTCGCCAACGTCGACACGGTGCTGCGCTACCAGTTCGCCAGCTCCGCGATCGGCAACCAGTCCGCGGCGCTGCGCGCCGCCCTGAGGACCACGTCGTGACGTTCGACGCGATCGGTATCGCCGGCACCGCCCTGACCGTGCACCGGAAATGGCTGGACGCGATCTCCGACAACATCGCCAACGTCAACACCGTCACCCGCACCAGCGACCAGGCGTTCCGCGCACGGTACATCGAGGCGCAGGCCGGAGCGGGCACGAGCGGCGTCTACGTCCGCAGCACGCCGATGGGCGATGCGAACGGGCGCATCGTGAACCAGCCGGACCACCCGCTCGCGGACGCGAACGGCAACGTGCGCTACCCGGACATCGACCTCAACGAGCAGATGACGGCCCTGATCATGGCTCAGCGCGGCTACCAGGCCAACGCCCAGGTCGTGGACCAGGCCAAACAGATCTACCAGGCCGCCCTGCAGATCGGGAAGAACGGATGAGCGAGCTGGCGCTGGGCGCCGTGAACGGAGTCAGCGGCGTCACCGGCACCGGGTACGTGGGGCGCGCCGCCGGGGCGGGGTCGGCCGGTGGCTCCGGCCCCTCCGACGGCACGTTCGCCGGCACTTTGTCCGGTGTGCTCGGTGGCCTGCAGCAGCAGCAGACGACGTCGAACACGCTCGCCCTGCAGGCCGTCACCGGTGACCTGACCGACATCCACCGGGCCACCCTCGCCGCCGGCCGGGCCCAGACCACCATGGAACTCGTCGCCGCGGTGCGGAACCAGGCCGTCAGCGGCTTCAACGAGATGATGAGGATGCAGGCCTGATGCCTCCCGCCCTGAGTGGTCTCGCCCGCCGTCTCTCGGCGACCGTGGGCCGGTTCAGCGTCGCCCAGCGCACCATCGCCCTGATCGGCATCGCCGTGCTCGTGCTGGGCGGTGTCGCGCTGACCAGCTGGCTGACCCGGCCCACCTACAGCCCCCTGTTCTCGGGGATGAAGGACGCCGACGCGAGCGCCGTCGTGGAGCAACTGCGCAAGGACAACGTGCCCTACCAACTCGCCGACGGCGGCTCCACGGTGCTGGTCCCGGAGGACAAGGTGTACGACGAGCGGCTCAAGGCCGCCGCCGCGGGCTTGCCGGCCGCACCCGCCACCGGGTACTCCCTGCTCGACAAGATGGGCGTCACCTCGTCGGAGTTCCAGCAGAAGGTGACGTACAAACGCGCCATCGAAGGTGAGCTGGCCGCCACCATCGGCTCCCTCGACGGGGTCGAGACCGCCTCCGTGCAGCTGGCCATCCCGGACAAGACGGTGTTCACCGCCCAGGCCGCCGACCCCACCGCTTCCGTGTTCATCAAGGCCCGCCCGGGTCAGCAGCTGAGCACCGAGCAGGTGCAGGCGATCGTTCACCTCACCAGCGCCTCCGTGGAGAAGCTCACCCCGAAGAACGTGTCCGTGGTCGACAGCGCGGGCGCCGTGCTCTCCGCCGTCGGCACCGGCACCACGGGCACCACCGGGGCCCAGGCCGCCGATTACCAGAAGCAGACCCAGGCCTCCGTGCAAGCGGTGCTCGACCGGGTGGTCGGGCCCGGCAACGCGACCGTCGCCGTCACCCCCGAGATCGACACCCAGTCCGCCGAGCAGACGAGCGAGTCGTTCACCACCAGCAAGGGCACCGAGCCGCTCAGCGAGACCACGACCACCGAGGCCTACCAGGGCACGGGCGCGGCCGGGTCCGCCGGGGTGCTCGGCCCGGACAACATCGCCGTGCCCGGTGCGCAGTCGCCGGGTCAGGCGAACCCGAAGGGGGGCAACGGCAACTACACGTCCAGCTCGACGACCCGGAACAACGCGGTCAGCAAGCAGACCGAGCAGCGTACCGTCCCGGCCGGCGCCCTGAAACGGCAGTTCGTCTCGGTGGCCGTGAACCAGACCGCCGCCGGTGGGCTGAACGTCGCCTCCCTCAACCAGCTCGTCTCCGCTGCAGCGGGCATCGACGTCAAGCGGGGTGACACCCTGTCCCTGCAGGTGGTGCCGTTCAGTACGAGCGCCGCGCAGCAGGCAGACGCCGCCCTCAAGGCCGCGCAGGCCGAGGCCGCCGCCCGCGCCGACCAGCAGATGTGGACCAACATCTTCCTCGGTGTCGGGGGCCTGTTCCTGCTGTTGGTCATCGTCGGCGTCCTCTGGTTGCGGTCCCGCCGCACCGCCCGTCAGCCCCTGGAGCTGGGTGGTTCGCCGCTGCATCTGCAGGAGATGGTCGACACGCCCGCGGCGGTGGGGGGGCCCGCGGTGGAGGCGATCGGCGCCGCCCCGATGACCTCGGCGATCCCCCTGGCGACCCCGCTGGAGACCATCACGCCGATCGACGCGAGCGGCGACCTGCGCCGCAACGAGGTCGACGCCCTGGGCGGCACGGACCCCCGGGTCGCCGCCGACTACCTGCGCGGCATGATGGATGAGCGGGCCCGGGTGTGAATCAGCAGACCGTGCCGCGCGCGCTCACCGGCACCCAGAAGGCCGCCGTCGTGCTGATGCAGATGAGCGCCGAGAACGCCGCTCGGGTACTCGCACAGTTCAGCGAGGCGGAGGCCGAAGGGATCGCCGCCGAGATCGTGCGGCTGAACCGGGTGGATACCGAGACGGCCGAGTCGGTCATCTCCGAGTTCCACGACATCGCCCTCTCCGGCAGGCGCGCCCCGGCGGGGGGGCGCGGCGTCGCCGCGAACCTGCTGGCCGCATCCTTCGGGGCCGAGCGGGCCGCCGGTGTGATGGATCGCGTGACGTCGACCGCCGCCGGTCGCTCCTTCGACTTCCTGGAGGACATCGAGGCCGGCGACCTGGTCAACCTGCTCGACGGGGAGCTGCCGGAGACGGCGGCGCTCGTCCTCGCGCACCTGGACCCGCAGCAGGCGTCCGCCGTGCTCGCCGGGCTGGAGCGCGCCCGGTCGGTGGAGGTCGCTCGCGCCATCGCGGTGATGGGGACCGCCACGCCGGAGGCGGTGGGCGTGGTCGCGGAGACCCTGCGCGCCCGCGTCGGCACCTCCGGAGTGCCCCGCCGAGCCGCCATGGTCGGCGGGCTGCAGCCGCTGCTGAACATCATCAACCGCGCCGACGTGGCCACCGAGCGGGCCGTCCTGGACGGGCTGACCGAACGGGATCCGGCGCTCGCCGAGGAGGTGCGGTCGCGGATGCTCACGTTCGAGGACCTCGTCACCTTCGACCGGCGCGACGTGCAGCGGATCCTGCGTGGCCTGGACCCGACCGTGCTGGCCCGCGCCATGAAGGGTGCACCGGAGCCCGTCGTCGAGGTCGTCCTGGGCAACGTCTCCGACCGCAACCGGGAGATCCTGCAGGCCGAGGCGGCGTCCACCGGACCGGTGCGTGCGTCCGAGGTCGAACAGGCCCGCGCCGAGGTGGTGCGCGGCATCCGCGCCCTGGAGGCCGACGGTGAGATCACGCTGCGTCGCGGGGAGGACGACTATGTCGACTGACACGCAGGCCGCCCGCCGGTCCCGGCCCGTCCCGGTGGTCTTCCCGCGCGTTGCGGCGCCGGGCGCCGACCGGACCCGGACCGAGGGCTTCACCCGTGGCCACGCCGCCGGGTACGCCGCCGGTCTGCGCAGCGCCGAGGTCGCGGCCCGGTTGAGCCAGGAACGGCACGAGGCGGAGCAGCGCGCCCAGGCGGCCGCTGCCCGGGCCCGGCTCGACGCCGCGGCCGCCGCCCTGCAGGCGGCCGCCGGGCAGCTGCGCGCCCGCACCGCACCGGTGCTGGCCGACTGGGACGCCCGGTTCGCCGACGCGGTCGTCGACCTGGCCGAGGCCCTGCTGGGCGACCACACCCGCCGGGACCCGTTCGCCGCCGCCCGCGCCGCTCTGACCCGGGCCGTCGCGGCGGACGACGCCGACGACATGGTCCGGGTACGGCTCAACCCCGCCGACGTCGCGCTGCTGAGAGAATCCGGGCTCGCCGCCGACCTGCTGCCCGACGGGGCGGCGCTGATCGCCGACCCCCTGGTCGCCCCCGGCGACGCGCTCGCCGACTACCCGGCCGGCACACTGGACGCCCGGCTGGGCACTGCCGTGGCCCGGGTCCGCACGGCTCTGGAAGATGCCGTCCGCGAGGAGGGGGTCGGATGAGCACTGCCACGCTGCTCGGCGCGGCCCCCGAGCCGCAGGTCCGGTCCGACCGCGGTCCCGGCCCGGACACCGGTCTCGAGGACGGCACCGGACCCGGTGCTCGCCGGCCGGTGCTGCCGGCCCGGCTCGCGGTCGCGGTGCGCGCCGCAACCCCCGAACGCCGTGGCGCCGTGACCGCGGTCCGCGGCCTCGGGCTGACCGTGGCCGGGCTGCCCGGTTCCGTCGGTGACGTCCTGGCCGTGGGGGAGGCGAACCCCGTCGACGTCGAGGTCGTCGCCGCCGACCGGACACTGAGCTGCATGCCGCTCGGCTCGCTGGCCGGGATCCGGGTCGGCGACCCCGTCCGTCGCCGTTCGGGTGGCTCAACCGTGCCCGCCGGCCGCGGCCTGCTCGGCCGGGTCATCGACGGGTCGGGCCGGCCCGTCGACGGCCGCGGCCCCCTCACCGGCGTCCGCTCCGTCCCGTGGGCCAACACGGCGCCCCCCGCCATGGGACGCGCCCGGATCACCGCCCCGATCGCGACCGGGGTGCGGGTGCTCGACACCCTGACCACGATCGGCCGGGGCCAGCGGCTGGGCCTGTTCGCCGGCTCCGGCGTCGGCAAGTCGTCCCTGCTGTCCATGGTCACGCGGGGCACCGCCGCCGACGTCGCCGTCATCGCCCTCGTCGGCGAGCGCGGTCGCGAGGTCCGCGAATTCCTCGAGGACGACCTCGGCGCGGCCGGCCTGGCCCGGTCCGTCGTCGTCGTCGCGACCGGGGACGAGCCCGCGCTGATGCGGCTGCGCGCCGCGGGCACCGCCACCCGGATCGCCGAGGCCCTGCGCGACGAGGGCGCCGACGTGCTACTGATGATGGACTCACTCACCCGCGTCGCCATGGCGCAGCGAGAGATCGGCCTGTCCGCCGGGGAACCGCCCGCCACCCGCGGCTACCCGCCCTCGACATTCGCCGTGCTGGCCCGGCTGCTCGAGCGCGCCGGCACCGCCACCACCGGGTCCATCACCGGTATCTACACGGTCCTCGTCGACGGGGACGACCACAACGACCCGGTCGCCGACTCCGCGCGGTCCATCCTGGACGGGCACGTGGTCCTGGACCGGGCGCTCGCCGTGTCCGGCCACTTCCCGTCCGTCGACGCCCTCGGCTCCATCTCCCGGCTCGCGGCGAAGGTCACCGACCCACGGCAGCGGGCCCTTGCCACCGGCCTGCGCCGGGTGCTCGCGGCGCGCCGCTCCGCGCAGGACCTGCTCGACGTCGGCGCCTACCAGCCGGGAAGCAACCCGCTGGTCGACGCGGCCGTCGCCCACCGGGACGCGATCGACGGGTTCCTGCGCCAGCCGATGGATCAGAGCACGGCCCCGGACGAGGCGTGGCGCCGGCTCGGCGACCTGTGCGAGCTGCTGGGCGTGGCGGCATGACCGCCCCGTTCCGGTTGGCCGGGCTGCTCCGCCTGCGCCGGCTGAACGAGGACACCGCCGCGGCGCGCTGGGGCGCCGCAGCGGCCGAGCACCGTGCCGTCCGGGCGCGGCGGGACGGCATGTACGGCCACGCCGCCGCCGGTTCCGCCGCCCCGGACAGCATGGTGAGCCTGCGCGCGATCGCGGCGGCGCGGTCCTCGACGATCGCCCTGCTGGCCGAACTGGACGCCGCCGTCGCGACCGCCGCGGACGAGGAGCGGGCCCTGCGGGACGCGTGGACCGCGGCGCGGATCGCGACCGCGGGCCTGGAGAAGCTCGAGGAACGGCACGACGCGCGGACGGTGGAACAGGAGTTGGCCGCCGAGCAAGCCGCCCTGGACGAACTCGCCGTCACCGGGCACGGACGGGCGGAGGCGCCATGAGCATGACCGAGACCCTCGGCCGGGTGGCGCAGATCCACGCCACCATCGCCGCGCTCACGCCGCAGCGCACCACCGCCGTCGCGGCGGGTACGGCCGGGTCGAGCACCGGTGCCCGCGCGGCCACGGACGGCTCACCGGCATTCGCGACCGAACTCGGCCGTGCCGTCGCGACCAGCGCCGGCCTGTCCGCCGGCGCGGCCCTGGCCACAGCGGGCGGTGCCACCGGCACGTCCGTCGCCGCCGCGCTCGGATCCACGGCCGGCGGGGTGACCGGCGCCGACGTCGTCGGCGCCGCGAAGAAGTACGTGGGCGTCCCCTACGTGTGGGGCGGGACGGACCCGGCGGTCGGCATGGACTGCTCGAGTTTCGTCCAACGCGTGTTCAAGGACGTGGGCATCGACCTGCCCCGGCTGGTCCGCGACCAGATGACACAGGGCACACCGGTGGCCTCCCTGGCCGACGCGAAGCCGGGCGACCTGCTGATCAGTTTCGGCGGCGACCACATCGCCCTCTACCTCGGCGACGGGAAGGCCATCGACGCTCCCGTGCCCGGCAAGACCGTCCAGGTGCGGGACGCCTGGGAGCAGTACAGCAACCTGACGGCGATCCGCCGCATCGTGCCGGGGGCGCCGGACGTTCCCGCCGGTGCGATCACCGGCCCGACGGGCACGGCGCTGACGGGCACGACGCCGGCGGGGGTCACCGTCGGGGTCGCCGCCGCGGCCGCACCGGTCACCGTGGGGGCGACGTCGCTGCCGCTGACCGTCGACCAGAAGCAGTACGCCCAGCAGATCGTCAACCGGGTGCGCGAGCGGGGGCTGCCCCAGCGCGCGGCCGAGGTCGCACTCGCCACCGCCATGCAGGAGTCCAACCTGCGGATGTACTGGAACCCGAAGGTGCCCGGTTCGCAGGCGCTGACGCCGGACCAGTCGGCGCGCGGGGTGGACGGCTTCTCCGTGGGCCTGTTCCAGCAGCAGGTCAACGGCTCGATGTTCTCGTGGGGCACCGTCTCCGACGCCATGAGCCCGACCCGGTCCACCGACATGTTCCTCGACCGGCTGCAGACCATTCCGGGCTGGCAGCAGCTGCCGTTGACCGTGGCCGCACAACGTGTCCAGGTCTCCGCTTTCCCGGACGCCTACGCCAAGTGGGAGGGGCAGGCCCGGCAGCTGGCCCGCGATCTGAGCGTGGTGGCACCAGCATGAGCGTTCCCACGACGAGACCGAGCACGCCGAAGCTCCCACCGACGGCGACCGACGCCACGCCCGGCTCCGCCACCGGCACGACCGATGGCCGGTCCGGCGCGGCGGGCGAGGCGACCTCCGGCCGGCGATTCGCCGCCCGGCTGCACGACGTGCTCGGCGGCGCGCCCGACGCGGCTCCGGTCGCCGCGGCCGGCGTCCGGCTGTCCGGCGCGCCGCGTTCGGCCGACCCCGGGGCGTTCCCGCGCGGTCCCCTCCGGTCGCTGCCGGTCACGGTCCCCGCGACGATGACGCCGGCCGGGCTCGCCACCGGACCGGGCGCCGCGGCCGACCGCGCCGAGGTGGCCAGCGACGGCGGCCAGCCGGTCGACACCGTCGCGGCCGTGTCGACCGACACGGTCGCGGGCATCGCCCCGGGCACGGTGGGCGACCCCGCCGGTGCGCTGCCCGGGATCGCGGTGGTACCCGGGACGGGGGGCGCGACTCCGCCGGTCGGCAGCACGAGCCGGGGCCAGACCGTGCCGCAGGCCGATGCAGCGCTCGCGGGTGCACCGGTGCCCTCACTCGCTCCCGGTTCGTCGTCGGCTCGTCCCACCGGCGGCACTGCGGTGGAGCCGACGCCGGCCGGAGTTGCCGTGCCGGTGACGACGCCTCCGAGCGCCCGCTCCACCACCGGCGGTGACGCGGCGGGACGGGTCACGACGGGCGGTGACCGCCCTCCGGTGGCGAGCACGGACCCGGCGCGCGCCGGCGCTGCGCCGGTGCTCGCCGATGGAGCGTCCGACAGCACGACCCCCGGCGGTCCCGCTCGGCCGGTGAACTGGTCCACCGGCCCGGCGACGAGCGTCGCCCCGGGTGCCCCCGCGGTGACTGCCGGTCCGGCGGGTGTCGGGGCCCCGGTGACGGCGCCCGGCGCGTCGGCGTCGGCCGTGCCGGCGGCGCCCGATGCCGGAGCCCGTCCGGTCGCCGGGACCGGCGAGTCTGCATCGGCCGGGCCGTCGGCTACCGCCGTCCCCGTCATCGGTGCCCCGGTCATCGGTGCCCCGGTCATCGGATCAGCGGTCGCCGGCAGCGGCACGGCGCCGTCCACCCCCGCACCGCTGCCGTCGGGCGATCCGCTGTTGTACGCCCAACTCGGGCGTGCCCTCGGGGCCTTGCGGACCGCGGGGGAGGGACGACACGAACTGACCGTCGCCGTGCACCCCGACGATCTGGGGCCCGTCACCGTCCGGGCCCGGATCGAGGGCGGCACGGTGCGGATCGAGTTGTTCGCCCCGACGGATGCCGGGCGCGACGCCGTCCGGTCCGCACTCGCGGATCTCCGGCGCACCCTGGCGGAGACCGGGCTGACCGCCGACCTGGACCTGTCCGACCGGTCAGCGCCGCAGGACGGCTGGGGCAGCCGTCCGGACGTCCCCGACGACGACAGCGGCCGGGCCGGCGGGACCGGCCGGGCCGCAGCGGCCACCGAGCCCACGCCGACCGGGACGCCGCTGACGGGCCGAGCCCGAGGCCGCCTGGACGTTCTGGCCTGACCGAGACCACCACCAACCATCCACCCACCATCGGTCCCCGACCGCAGAGCAAGGAGCACCATGCCGATCGACTCCGTCACCGGCACCGGCGGCGCCACCGGCGCCACCACTACAACAGCGACGCCGCGCACCCCGGTGCAGACCATGGGCTCGGAGGTCTTCATGTCCTTGCTCGTGACCCAGCTGAAGAACCAGGACCCGAGCTCCCCCATGGACACCGGTCAGATGATCAACCAGACCACCCAGTTGTCGATGATGGAGAAGCTCACCCAACTGGCCGAGGACACCACCACCGCCCGGGACACCCAGGTCCGCGCCGCGTCCGCCGCACTGGTGGGCGCGTCCGTGTCCTACCGTGCCGCCGACGGCACCACGACCACCGGCATCGTGGACGGCGTCACCTACGCCGGCTCCGACACCCAGAAGGGTGCCGACCCCACATTGACCATCGGCGGCACCCGCGTCCGCTACGCCGACGTGCTCGGCGTCGGGCGCTGAACCGCATCCCGCTCGCCCCGTACCCGCCACGCCCGACCCGCACTCCACCCGTCACCTCACCACCCACGGCGACCAGCCGCCACGGCCGGTCCCTCCGCACGAAAGGCGCCACCATGCTCCGCTCCCTCTACTCCGGCATCTCCGGCCTGCGCGCGCACCAGACGATGCTGGACGTCACCGGCAACAACATCGCCAACGCCAACTCCACCGGGTTCAAGGCATCCACCACCCAGTTCCAGGACACCCTGTCCCAGCTGACCCAGGCCGCCGGCGGACCGCAGGCCGAGACCGGGGGCACCAACCCCGCCCAGGTGGGCCTCGGCGTGAAGGTCGCCGCCGTCACCACCGACTTCACGCCGGGCTCCGCCCAGTCCACCGGCCGGGCGACGGACATGATGATCTCCGGCGACGGATTCTTCGTCACCGACAAGGCCGGTGCCACCACCTACACCCGCGCCGGTGCTTTCGACTTCGACGGCATGGGACGGTTGGTCAGCCCCGACGGCTCGATCCTGCAGGGCTGGACCGCCGACGCCAACGGCAACGTCATCACCGGGGCCCAGCCCACCGCGATGACGGTCCCGCGGACGCTGACCATGCCGGCCAGCGCGACGACGCAGGCCAAGCTCGAGGGCAACCTGTCGGCGGAGACGGCCGTGGGGCAGTCGACGACGAAGGACGTCCGCGTCTTCGACGCGCTCGGTGCCGCCCGGACGCTCACCCTCACCCTCACCCGGACCGCAGGCGGCTGGAGCATCGCCGGCGCGGACGGCAACGGGGGGACCGGCTCGGCGAACCTCACCCTGTCCGGTGGACGCCTGCAGCCGGCCGGCCCGCTGACCGTGGGCGGGGTCACCGTCGACATGACCGAACTGACCGGCTACGCCGGGGTGAACACCGTGACCGGCAGCGCCGTCGACGGATCGGCGGCCGGCACCCTGCAGTCCTTCAGCCTCGGTGCGGACGGCACGCTCGTCGGATCGTTCAGCAACGGCGGCAAACACGTCATCGGCCAGGTCGCGCTCGCCCGCTTCACCAACCCCGCGGGCCTGGAGAAGGTCGGTGGCACCGCCTACCAGCCGACCGCCAACTCCGGGGCGCCGCAACTCGGCACCGCCGGCTCCGGTGGTTTCGGCAGCCTCTCCGGCGGCCAGCTGGAGATGTCCAACGTCGACCTTTCCCAGCAGTTCACCAACCTGATCGTCGCGCAGCGCGGCTTCCAGGCCAACGCCCGGATCGTCACCACGTCGGACCAGGTGCTGCAGGAACTCGTCGAGCTCAAGCGCTGACCAGCGGCGGGACGGTCGTGGCGTCGGCGGCTTCGTGCAGGACGGCGCGTCGGCCTTACCGCAGGGCCCCGGGCTGCCGACAGTGATCGGTGACGCGCCCGACCGGACGCCGCCCCAGCCACGGACCAGGAACCGCACCCATGATCGTCGTCACCCGGTTGAACGGGACCCGCTTCGCGGTGAATCCCGATCTGATCGAGCGGGTCCACGCCAGCCCCGACACGTATCTGGTCATGGTCGACGGCACCACGTACGTGGTCTCCGAGCCGATGGACACCGTCATCGACCTGATCGCCCGCTACCGGGCCCGGGTGGTCGCGACCGCCCGCGCGCTCAGCGACGGGGAAGCCCCGCGGCTGAGCCTCGTACCGGACTCGGTGGCCGGCCCCGGCCGCACCCCGGACCCGGTGGCCGTCGTCACCGCGATCCCCGGCACCGACCTGCCCGTCGGCGTGGTACCCGACGTCCTGCATCCGGCACCCTGATCGGGTACCGCCGCACCGGCCCGCACACCGCACGACAGCACCAGCACGAGGAGCACCTTTGGATCCCGCCACCCTGCTCGGCCTGGTGCTCGCCTTCGGTTCCGTCTTCGCGATGGTCACCCTCGAGGGTGCCTCGATCACCTCCTTGCTGCTGCCGGCCCCGATGATCCTCGTGTTCGGTGCCACCATCGCCGTCGGGCTCGCCGGCAACACCCTCAAGGACAGCCTGCACGCGTTCGCGGCGATCCCGCGGGCCCTGATCGGCCGCACTACACCGCCGCAGCGGAGCATCGACACGATCATCGGCCTGGCCGAGAAGGCCCGCGCCGACGGCCTGCTCGCGCTCGAGTCCGAGGCCTCCGACGCCACGGACCCGTTCCTCGCGGGCGCGCTGCAGAACATCGCCGACGGAACGGACCCGGAGGAGCTGCGGGTCCTGCTCGAGGACGAAATCGCCACCCGGTCCCGGTCCGACCGGACCGACGCCAGGTTCTTCTCCGCACTCGGCGGCTACGCCCCCACCATCGGCATCGTCGGCACCGTCATCTCCCTCACCCACGTCCTGGAGAACCTGTCGAAACCCGAGCAGCTCGGGGAGATGATCGCCAGCGCGTTCGTGGCCACCCTGTGGGGACTGCTCTCGGCCAACTTCATCTGGCTCCCGCTCTCCGCCCGCCTCAACCGGCTGGCCGAACTCGAGGGCGAGCGGATGAATCTCCTGATGGAAGGCGTCCTCGCCGTCCAGTCCGGCACCCAGCCGCTGCTGCTCGCCGAGCGGCTCAAGGCCATGGTGCCGGTCACCCAGCGCAAGAACGGCAAGGCGAAGTCGGCAGGGGCGCAGCCCGGGTCGGGCGCCGCCGACTCGCTCAGCCTGGACGCGGCGTGAGCGCCCGACGTCGGCGGCGCCCGACGCAGGAGACGGCGGAGCACCACGTCGACGAGCGGTGGATGGCGTCCTACATGGACATGGTCACCGTGCTCATGTGCATGTTCATCGTGCTGTACGCGATGTCCACCGTCGACCAGGCCAAGTTCGAGAAGCTGCGCAACTCCCTGGCCACCGGTTTCGGCACCACCGTCTCCACCAGCGTCGACACGGCCGAGGGCACCGTCGTGCGCGCGGAGGACGCCGGGAAGAACGCGGAGGGCTTCAGCGGCAATCAGGCGCTCGCCGTCGCGGAGACGAAGAAGTTGACCGGCCTGAAGCAACAGATGCAGCAGCGGCTCGACGCGGCGGGTCTCGCCGGGAACGTGCAGATGAGCATCGACTCCCGCGGGCTGACGGTGCGCCTGGTCGGGGCGCAGACGTTCTTCCAGCCGGACAGTGCCGACCTCAACCGGCACGCGGAGCGGGTCCTGGACGCGATCGCTCCGACTCTCACCTCGTCGGGCAAGCAGATCTCGGTCGAGGGGCACACCGCCAACCTGCTCACCGCCTACCCGTCGGTGTGGGAGCTCTCCACCGCGCGCGCCACGACCGTGTTGCGCCGCCTGGTGGAGGGCGACGGCGTCCCGGCGACCGTGATCCGCGCCACCGGATTCGGGTCCTCCCGCCCGCTCACCCCCGGCCGCACCCCGGCCGAACACGAGCAGAACCGGCGCGTCGACATCGTGCTCCTGTCCGACCAGCCCGAGGCCGTGCGGAAACTGTTGCCGGCCGGCGGCACCGCGAGCGCATCCGGCGGCGCCGGACGCTGACCCCGGGCCTGCTCGCCCGCCCCGCCCTTACCCGGGCCCGATCTGCGCCGATAGTCACGGGCGTGAGCGTGCAGGAAGCGGAGGTGCCGGTCAAGGACCGGTCGGTGGCGGTCTACGACTTCCGTCGGCCCACCACCCTGGCCCGTCGGCACAGCCGGATCCTCGAGCTCGGGTTCGAGACGTTCGCCCGGCAGTGGGGCACGCAACTGACGGCCCGGGTGCGGGTCACCTCCACGGTTGCCCTGCAGTCCCTGATCATGCAGACCTACGACGAGTACGTGGCGAGTCTGCCCGCGACGACGGCGATGGTGCTGTGCGTCCCGGTGGACAGCGAGGACACGATCATCGTCCAGTTCCCGACGGCCGCCGCCCTGGGCTGGATCGCCCGGATGCTCGGCGGCACGGGGGAACGGCAGGACGGCGACCGGATCTTCACCCCGGTCGAGAAGGAACTCGTGCAACGGCTGATCAACGAGGCGCTGGAGGACCTGCACTACTCACTCGGGCACCTGCTGCCGGGCTCCTCCCGCGTCGAATCGATCCAGCACCACCCCCAGTTCGCGCAGGCCGCCGCACCCGGCGACGTGATGGTCGTGGCGACGTTCATCGTCCGCGTGGCCCACAGTGCCGCACCGGCCACCGTGGTGCTGCCCGCGTCAGCGCTGCTGCCGCGACTCGGCGCCGTCAACCCGACCGTCGTCGCCGACGACGGCGCCGCGCAGGTGCGCGCCCAGCTCGCCGAGGTGCCGCTGAACCTGGCCGTGTCGCTCGCCCCGCGCGCGGTGACCAGCCACGAGGTGCTCCGGCTCGCGGTCGGCGACACCGTGATGCTCCCGCACGGGACGCACCAGCCCTTTCGGGTGACCGTCGACGGCGTCCCCCTCGCCGGTGCCACCGTCACCCGCACGGGCGCCCGCACCGGCGCCCTGATCACCAGCACCGAGGAGAACCCGCGTTGACCGTCACCACCACCGGCGCCCAGGCCGCCGACCTGCTGGCCGCCTACCTGCCGCACCCCGGTCTGGCCGTGAGCGGCCGCACCGACGCCGGTGCCGCGCTCGCCGTTGCCGCCCGCGCGGTGACCGCCGGCCACGTCGGCGCCGACACCGTCGACCTGGCCGTGCTGCTGCGCGACACCGCCTTCCTGGCCGCCGCGGCCGGCGCCGGTGCCGGGGACCTGGTTCAGGCCACCGACGTGCTGCGGCCCGCCCTGGAACACGCCGTCGAACCGTTCGCCCCGGGGGCGCTCTCCGACCTGACCGAGACGGACGCCACCGACCTGCTGCTCGACCCCCAGACCGAGATCTTCGAGCTCTCCGACGGGCTGGCCGTCTTCGGCTGGTTCGCGATCCGGGTCCGCGCGGCCGTCGCCGGGGTGTCCGGTCCGGTCGGCGTGCTGGACGCCTCGTTCGCGGACCGGCTGGGCCGGATCAACGACGTCGAGATGAACCTGACCGTCGAGATCGGCCGCGCCCGGATGCGGATCATCGACGCGCTCGCGCTCGAACCCGGGCACGTCATCGAGCTGGACCGCTCCGCCGGCGCCCCGGCGGACATCATGCTCAACGGGCGGCGGATCGCCCTGGGCGAGGTCGTCGTCGTCGACCAGGACTACGGGGTGCGCATCACCCGCATCCTCGACGTCGCCGAGGCGCCGAACTGATGGACTCGTTCGTCCTGGCCCTGCGGGTCCTCGTCTCCCTCGGTGCCGTGCTCGGCCTGATCTGGGTGCTGCAACGGCGACTCAAGCGACGCGGCAGCCTCGTCCGCACCGCCGCCCCCGCGATCAGCGTGCTCAGCCGGCAGGGCGTCGGCCACAAGGCCTCCGTCGTGCTGCTCGACGCCGACGGGCAGCGGCTGCTGCTCGGCGTCACCGAGCACGGCGTCTCCGTCCTGCGCGGCACCGCCACCGACGATGGCGGCACCCCCGCACCCGCGCGCTCGGCCGCGGCCACCCCGGTGGTCGCGGACAGGCGCTCGAGCGACACCCGGCCGGTCACCGTTCCGGCCGTCGCCGCGGCGACGGCGCACCCGTTCTCCGTCCCGGAGCCCGTCTCCGCGGTGCGGGGACGCCGGTCCGCGGATGCCTTCTCCGACTCGCTCGACGCGGCCGGTCTCCACCTGCCCGCCGGCACCGCGGCGGTCACCACGTCCATCAGCGATCCCGACCACGGCAGCGTCCTGCTCGGGGCCACGGTCCCCGCGAGGGCCGGAAGCCGGCCGCCCCGGCCGGAGGCGATCACCGGCGAGCCCGTCCGGCCCCGCGGGCGGCATGCGGCGAGCACACCCCTGTCGCCGGGCCCGCTCAGCGGCTCCATTCTCGACCTGGGCACCTGGCGGCAGGCCCGCGACGCCGCCCGGTGGGTCGCCGGCGGGCGACGGCCGTGACCGCCGGGCGGATCCGCCGCCCGTCCGTGCTCGTCCCGCTCGGACTGGTCGCCGCCCTGGTGATCGCGGTGCTGCTGCTCTCCGCGGCCGGCGTGCACGCGGCCCCGACCGCCCCCGCCGTCCCCAGCCCTCCCGCAGCCCCGGCCAGCCCGGGCACCGGAGGGCTGAACGTGCAGATCAACGGCGCCAACGGCACCCCTTCGGCGGCCGTGGTCACCCTGGTCGGGATCACGCTGCTCTCGGTGGCGCCGGCGCTGCTGCTGATGATGACGTCGTTCACCAAGATCTTCGTCGTCCTCGCCATGACCCGGAACGCATTGTCCCTGCCGAGTATCCCGCCCAACCAGGTGCTCGCCGGTCTGGCGCTGTTCCTCTCCCTGTTCGTCATGTTCCCCGTGCTCTCGCAGATCAACACGGAGGCGATCCAGCCCTACCTGAACGGGACCATCGGCGTCGACACGGCGCTGCGGCTGGGCTCGGCTCCGCTGCAGAGCTTCATGGTCGCGCACACCCGGCAGGAGGACATCGCCCTGATGACCCGCGCCGCCGGCCTGGAGAACCCGACGACCCCGGCCGCGGTGCCGCTGCAGACGCTGATCCCCGCGTTCATGATCTCGGAGCTGCGGGCGGCGTTCATCATCGGCTTCGTCATCTTCGTCCCGTTCCTCGTCATCGACCTGGTCGTGTCCGCCGCCCTGATGTCGATGGGCATGATGATGCTGCCGCCGGTGATCATCTCGCTGCCGTTCAAGATCCTGCTGTTCGTGCTCGTCGACGGCTGGGGCCTGATCATCACCGCGCTCGTGCAGAGTTACCAGGGGACCGGATGAACACCAGTGCCGTCCTCGACATCGGCCTGCAGTCGCTGCTGATCGCCGCCAAGCTCTCCGCACCGGTCCTCGTCACCGCGCTCGTCGTCGGGCTGGCCATCTCCCTGCTGCAGTCGATCACCCAGATCCAGGAGATGACCCTCTCCTTCGTGCCGAAGGTCATCGCCGTCGCCGTCGCGCTGCTGATCTGCGGCAACTGGATGATCACCGAGATGGTCGGCTTCACGCAGGACATGATGAACCGCCTTCCCGGCCTGCTCGCGGGGACCGTCGGATGACGCTGCCCCTCGACTTCGCCTGGCTGCAGACCCTCGCGCTGGCGGCCGTGCGATTCACCGCGTTCCTGGTGGTCGCGCCGCCGTTCTCCTCGACCGCGTTCCCCGTCCGGATCAAGGCCATGCTCGGCGTCGGGCTGGCCCTCGCGGTGACCGGCCGGATCCACCGGCCCGGCGAGGTGGACGCGGTCACCCTGACCACCGGCCTGGTGCTCGAGGCCGCCACCGGGTTCGCCCTCGGATTTCTCGTGGCCGTCATCTTCTCCGCAGTGCAGGCCGCCGGCTCACTGATCGACCTGTTCAGCGGCTTCCAGCTGGCCCAGGTCTACGACCCGCAGACGATGGTCAACGGCGCCCAGTTCACCCGGTTGCTGCAGATGTCGGCGCTCGCCCTGCTGATCGCCTCCGACGGCTACCAACTGGTGTTGAACGGCTTGATCGGCTCTTTCGGCGCCGTCCCGGTGGCGGGCGGACTGGACCTGGCCCGGCCGGTGGAGGCGATGACGAACGCCGTGGGCGGCATGATGGTCGCCGCGGTGCAGATCGCCGGTCCCCTGGTGGTCGTCCTCTTCCTGGCCGACGTCGGGCTGGGGCTGCTGACCCGGGTGGCCCCGGCGTTGAACGCGTTCTCCCTCGGCTTCCCGCTGAAGATCCTGCTCACCCTGGCCCTCGGCTCGATCCTGTTCCTCGCGCTGCCGCGCGTCGTCTCCACCCTCGCCGGTGACGCCGCTCAGGTGCTGACGGGGGTGCGGTGACGTGGCCGCCGACGCACAGGAGAGAACCGAGCAGGCCACCGACAAGCGGATGCGGGAGGTCCGTTCGAAGGGCAAGCTCGCCAGATCCCAGGACGCCACCGCATGGTTGGCTGTCGGGGCCGCCGCCGTCATGGTCGTGCCGACGATCAGCGCCGCGACGACCGCGCTGCGCCGGCAACTCGCGGTTGTCCCGCAGGTGATCGCCCACCCGGATCCGGAGGCGGCGACCCGCGCGCTGAGCGCCGCGTTCGCTGACCTCGGTGGTGTGCTCGGGCCCCTGTTCGCCGTTGTCGTGGCCGCCGTGCTCGCCGGATCCGTGCTGCAGGGCGGCATCCACGCGCGCCGGTTCCGCCTCACCGGTGAGCACTTCAACCTGGTCGCCGGGTTCGGCCGGATGTTCGGCGGTCAGGCGCTGTGGGGCGGGGCCAAGGCGCTGCTGAAGACCGGCGTCGTCGCAATCGTGTTGCTGTTCACGATCCAGGCCCTCACCCCCCTGCTGATGACCGCCGGCGGTCTGCCCATCTCGGGCCTGATGTCGGCGGCCGGTGGTGGCGCCGTGTCGCTGCTGCAGGGCGCGATCGTCGCCGGTCTGGCGCTCGCCGCCCTCGACGTCCTCGTCGTCGCCCGCCGCAACCGCAAACAGACCCGGATGACCAGGCGCGAAGTCAAGGACGAGACGAAGACCAGTGAGGGCGACCCGCTGATCCGCTCTCAGCGCCGGGCCCGGCAGATGTCGATGAGCCGGAACCGGATGATCGCGGCGATCGGGGACGCCGACGTCGTGCTGATCAATCCCACGCACGTGGCCGTGGCGCTGCGTTACGAGCCGGGCCGGTCCGCCCCCCGGGTCGTCGCCAAGGGTGCCGACCGGATCGCCGACCGGATCCGCGCCGAGGCGACGGACAAGGGAGTGCCCATGGTCAAGGACGTCCCGCTCGCCCGCGCCCTGCACGGCGCGTGCGAGCTGGGCCAGGAGATCCCGCTCGAGCTGTACACGGCCGTCGCCGGGGTGCTCGCCTTCGTCATGGCCCTGGCCGCCCGTGGCGTCACCGGCGGCGTGCACGAGATCCCCACCGTCGCTGTCGAAGGAGTACGGCCGTGAATCGAGGACTGCTCCGCATGGCGGTGCCCGTCGGTATCGTCGGCATCGTCCTGCTGCTCGTGGTGCCGGTCCCGGCCCCCCTGCTGGACGTGCTCATCGTCTGCAACATCCTGTTGGCGCTCGTCATCCTGCTCACCAGCATGTTCGTCAAGAAGCCACTCGACTTCTCGGTGTTCCCGTCACTGCTGCTGGTGGCCACCCTGTTCCGGCTCGGCCTGAACGTCGCCTCCACCCGGCTCGTCCTCGGTCAGGGACACGCCGGTCAGGTGATCGCCGCGTTCGGCTCGGTGACCGTCGGCGGATCCCTGATCATCGGCGCCGTGGTGTTCCTGATCCTCGTCGTCATCCAGTTCATCGTCGTCACCAAGGGCGCCGAGCGGGTCGCCGAAGTGGGGGCCCGGTTCACCCTGGACGCGATGCCCGGCAAGCAGATGGCCATCGACGCGGACCTGAACGCGGGGCTGATCACGGACACCCAGGCCCGGGAGCGGCGGGCGGATGTCTCGGCGGAGGCCGACTTCTACGGCGCGATGGACGGTGCGTCCAAGTTCGTCAAGGGCGACGCCATCGCCGGCATCGTGATCATCGTCATCAACATCATCGGCGGCATGGCGATCGGCATGCTGCAGCGCGGCCAGACCCTGCTCGACGCCGTCAACACCTACAGCCTGCTCACCATCGGTGACGGGCTGGTCACCCAGATCCCCGCCCTGCTGATGGCGGTCTCCACCGGCATGATCGTCACCCGCTCCAACGCGGAGGCCGACCTCGGGCGGACCGCGTCGGCGCAGCTGGGCCAGTCCCGGACGGCGCTGTTCATCGCCGGGATCGGCGCGATCGTGATGGCGCTCATCCCCGGCATGCCGCCCCTGCCGTTCCTCGTCGTCGGGGCCGTGTTGATCGTCGCGTCCCGCCGGATCAAGGACCGCGGCGAACCGGTCGACGCCGAGGCGCAGGTCGAGCCGGAACCCGACCCGACGGCGGTCCTGATGCGGCAGATGCGCGCCCAACCGGTCGAGATCCTGCTCGCACCGGACCTGATCGACCTGGTCGGCGCGGGCGGTGACGACCTGTTGTCCCGGGTCAAGGTGCTGCGGCAGGAGATCGCGATGCAACTGGGCATGGTGCTCCCGCCGGTGCGCACGCGGGACAGCGTGGAGCTGCCCCCGGCGACCTACCTGATCCGGGTGGCCGGGGTCGACGCCGGCCGCGGCACCGCCCCGGCCGGGTCCGTACTGGCCCTCGGCGAGTTCCTCGACGCCCTACCGGGCACCCCCGTCGTCGAACCTGTCTTCGGGCTGGCCGGCCGCTGGATCCCCGCTGAACTCGCTCACAGCGCCGAGATGACGGGCGCCACCGTGATCGATCGGGTCTCGGTGATCGTCACGCACCTGTCCGCGATCGTGACCGCACACGCGTCCCGGCTGCTCTCCAGTGACGACGTCAAGGCGCTCACCGACGCGGTCAAGGAGGCCCACCCGGCGGCCGTCGACGGCCTGGTCCCGACGCTGCTCACCCTGCCGGAGCTGCACCGCGTCCTGCAGGGGCTGCTCGCCGAACAGGTCCCGATCAACGACCTGCCGCGCATTCTCGAGGCACTGTCGCTGCGGGCCAGGTCGTCCACCGACCCGGAGAGCCTGATCGAGGCGGCCCGCCAGGCACTGGGCCCGGTGATCGTGCAGAAACACACCGACGGCGGCGTCCTGCCGGTCATCACCCTCGACCCGGCACTGGAGATGAGCCTGCTGGCCGACCTGCGGCCGGGAGAGAACGGCACCCAGCTGGTGCTCGAGGCGCCGCGGTTGGACGCGTTCATGGGCGCCTTCACCGCGGCCGTGTCCGCCGCCGAACAGACCGGACGGCCGGGAGTGCTGGTGTGTGCGCCGGCACTGCGACCTGCGTTGCGGCGACTGCTGCCCGCACCCCCGTCGGGTGTGCCCGTGCTGTCGTACAGCGAGGTGACCGCGAGCGCGGTCACCATCGAGACGATCGGAGTGGTCCGCCTTGGCGCCGCACTTGCATCTGAGCGGTGACACGCTCGAACAGGTCCGCGAGACCCTGCACACCCGGTACGGCGGAGCGGCCCGGCTCGTCTCGGCCGACAAGGTGCGCGACGGCGGGCTGGCCGGTCTGCTGGGCCGGTGGCACGTCGAGGTGGTCGCCGAGCTGCCCGACGGCGTGATCGTCGACGACGCCGAGACGGTGGGCGGAACCGCCGTTGCCGATCCCGCGGAGGCTGCCCGGGAGACCGCGGCGCGCGGTGCGGCCGCCCACGCCCTGACCGGCCGGTCGGGGCTGGCGGCCCTGCTCGCGGCGGCGGACGACGAGGAGGACCTGCTGCGCGCCGGGGCGGAGCCAAAGCCGGAGACCACGGACCCGGAGACCACGGACCCGGAGACCGTGGACCCGGAGACCGCGGACCCGGCGTCGGGTCCGGTCGGTCCCGAGGCCGACACCCCGGCCACCCGTGGCCGGGACTTCGCGGCGCTGCTGACCCGGCTCGACGGCGACGAGGGCTACATCCCTGCCCCCGGGCCGCGTCCCGGGCCGTCGGTGCCCCGGGTACTGGACGCCGCCGGGGACCTCGTCCTCGTCCTCGGAGTGGGCGACCGCGCCCTGGGCGCGGCCCGGACCATGGCCACGGCCACCGGCGGCCAGCTGCACACGGCCGGCACCTGTGCGGATCCCACCCTGCCCCGGGTGCAGACCCCCCGCTCGGCGATCGCCGCCCGCGCGGGCGCCGTCCGTGCGGGCACCAGCGCGGTGGTCGGTTACGGACTGGGCTCTCCGGCCAGCCTGGGCACCCGCGCCGAGGTGACCGCTCAACTCTCCACCGCAGTCGGTCTGGGTGCGGACCAGGTGTGGCTGGTCGTCGACGCCAGGCACAAGCCCGAGGACATCGCCCCCTGGGCGCGGCGCGTCGGATCGCGCGTCCCCGTCGACGCACTCGCCGTGGTCGGTGTGCAGGAGACCGCGACCCCGGGAACCGTCAACGATCTCGGCCTACCGGTAGGCTGGGTCGACGGCGGCCCGGCCGCCCGGGCGTTCCTGTGACCGGGTCCACCGTGTCGCCACCGCCACCGGGACCGCCACCGGGACCGCCACCGCGCCAGTCAGGGAAGGGAGTCCGCCGATGCTGGTCCTGACCCGCAAGCCCGGTGAGAAGATCATGCTGGGGGAGGACATCGTGATCACGTTCCTCGAGAACCGCGGAGGCGAGGGCATCCGGATCGGGATCGACGCTCCCCGGCACGTGCAGATCAAACGACACGAGATCTTCACGGCGGTCGCCGACGCCAACCGGCAGGCCGCCGCGGAATCGACGGACACGGAACACACGTTGCTCGGACAGCTACCGGCGGTTCCGGGTCACGGCTGAGGTCGTCGGCAACACACGACGGCGGCCGGACCGGCATCGCGACGCGGCCGGCAGGAGATCGTGCGACCGCCGGGGAACCCCCGGGCCGCCGGAGCACTCAATGCCGGAGGACTCAGTGCAGCAGGTCGCCCAGTTCCGAGGGCACCAGATCGGTCAGGGCCAGCCGCGCCCTCACCCGTGTCTGTGCCGCCAGCGCGGAACTGAGGTCCGCGTCGATGCCGGCGTGGGGGTCGATGGGGGACCGCACGTCCGGACCCGGCCCGACGGCAGTGGACGGGGCAGTGGCGCCCGTGGTTTCCCGCACCGTCAGCAGCGTCAGGACCCGGGTCCGTTCCGCGTCGATCTCTCGCACGCGTTCCCGCATCGCGGCCCGGTGCTCGGCCAGGATCCCGTCCAGCGGCGCCGCCGCGGTCGCGGCCAACTCCCGCAGGGAGCGTTCGCCGTCGGCCGTGGACATCACCGTGCGTTCGAGCGTGGCCACCCGGAGGGCGTCGACCGCCAGCCGCAACTGGTCGAGCGTGCGGTCCAGCCAGCGTTCCCCGGAGTGTTCGAGGTGCAGCCGCACCGTCTGCAGCGCGAACAGCACCCCGTCGAGTGCGCGCCGCTCGCGCCACACGAGGCTGGACAGATCCGCGGGGACCACGGTTTCTCCTCTCGCGTCCGACCTGCGACGACACACCGGCGGCGCGCCTTCCCGGACAACACCCGAACGCATGAAATACTGCCCGCCCCAAAACTTGAAGCTTGTGATATTTTACCCATAGCGCAGGAACGGCTTGGGGGCTGATCCCGGCGCCGCCCGGGCCGCACCGCGGACGGGCTCCCATCAGGTCGGACGACGCCTCGCGCTGCGGGGAGCGGATGACCCCTGGTCTCAAGTGGGGAAAATTGGATATCGAACGCCGTAACCGGCTGGTGGTGGAGAACCTGCCCCTCGTCGGCTATCTCGTTTCCGACCTGTGCGCGCGAGCCACTCACCTCTCGCGCGACGATCTCGCCGCCGCCGGTTCGCTCGCTCTGGTGCTTGCCGCCGACGCCTTCGACGAAGAACTGGGCGTCCCCTTCGGGGCCTTCGCCCGACGGCGCATCCAGGGCGCCTTCCTGGACGACCTTCGGGCGGCGGACTGGGCCACCCGTTCGGCGCGAAAACGGATCAAGAGCACACTCGCCGTGGTGGAAACGCTCACGGCGTCCCTCGGCCGGACACCGACCTCCGACGAGATCGCGGCGGCGCTGGGCTCGACCCGCGCCGAGGTGGATGCGGCGCTGGCGGACGCCGCCCGCACGGTCTCCACGATCGACGAGACGGTCGAGGACCGGGTCGCGTCCGCTACCGTGGGCCCGGAAGAGGCGACCCTCGCCGCGGAACGCTCCCGCTACCTCGCGGCCGCCGTCCACGCGTTGCCGGAGATCGTCCGGGTCGTCGTCGAGGCGGTCTACCTGCAGGGCCGGACGGTCAAGGACGTCGCGGCCGAACTCGGTGTCACCCACGCTGCGGTCTCTCAGCGTCGGGCGGAGGGGATCCGCCTGCTGCGCGACGGCCTGGCCGTGCACTACGCCGACGACCCGGCCGGCGCCGAGCCGACTCCGAGCCCGCAGCTCGCCGCCGGGCGCCGGAGCGCCTACCTCGGGGCCCTGGCCGACCTGACCACGGCGTTCCACCGCGCTCCGTCGCACCGCCAGGCTCCGGTGATCGCGGCCGCCGGCTGAGCCGCCTCCTGTCCTGCGGGCCGCGGCCTGCGGCCGTCGTCCCGTGGATGACGAGGACCCCCTGACCTGACCGGTCAGGGGGTCCTCGTCTTCGGTGCGAGCCTCCTGCCAGAATCGAACTGGCGACCTTCTCATTACGAGTGAGACGCTCTACCGACTGAGCTAAGGAGGCGCGGGCGCGGCAGCGCCCACGACACTCTACGGCAGCGTCGATGGGCAGGCAAAACGGTGCGTACGGGAGAAGGGTCCGCGCGCTCCTCAGCAGCGCAGGCCGTCCTGCGGCACCGTGCCGTCGACCAGATATCCGTCCACCGCGCCCACCACGCAGGTGTTGCCCTGCCCGTAGGCGGTGTGCCCCTCGCCCTCGAAGGTGATCAGGCGGCCGCTCTCCAACTGGTCCGCGAGCGACCGGGCCCAGCCGACCGGCGTCGCCGGGTCGCCCGTGGTGCCGATGACGACGATCGGCGCCGCCCCGGCCGCCGGCAGCGGGCGCGGCGTGCCGACGGGCTTGAACGGCCATGACGCGCAGGAGAGCCCGCCGTAAGCGAAGTACCGGCCGAGCGTGGGAGAGGCCTTCGTCAACGCCGCGGCGTCGCGCCGCATCGCCGTCGGATCGGTCTGGACGGGATAGTCCAAGCAGGTGACCGCCTGGAACGCGAGCATGCTGTTGGCCGTGTACCGGCCGTCCTGGTTCCGGTCCGCGCCGAGGTCCGAGAACCGGACGAGATCTCCGACGTCGCCGGAGGCGGCGTTCGCGACCGCCACGTTCAGCGCCTCCCAGCTCTGCTCGTTGTACAGCGGCAGGATCAGCCCGGACGCGAGTATCGACACGGTTGCCTTCCGGCCGTCCGCGACCGTCCTCGGGTTCTGTTCGGCGTCGGAGAGCAGCTGCCGGACCAGGGCGATGCCCTCGTCGGCGGAGGAGAACGCACAGGACGATGCCCGGGTGCACGCTTCGGCCCAGTGGCGCAGTGCCGTCTCGAAGGCGCGCGCCTGGTCGAGGGTGAGCTGCTCGTTGCTCAGGGCCGGGTCGACCGCGCCGTCGAGCACCAACCGGCCGGCCCGGTCCGGGAAGAGATCCGCGAAGGTGGCGCCCAGTTGGGTGCCGTACGAGTACCCCAGATAGTTCAGCGTGGTCTCGCCGAGGACGGCGCGGATGATGTCCAGGTCCCGCGCGGCGCTGACGGTGTCCATGTGACCGAGCACCGGCCCGCTCTTCTGCTGGCACGCCGCCGCCAGTTGCCGCTGCAGCGCGGTCGCGCGGGCCAGCCCGGCGGCGGTCCCGGGGTCCGAGTCGTCCTGCCGGTAGGCGTCCCGCTGCTCGTCCGTCAGGCAGGTGATGCCGGCCGACCGGTCGACGCCGCGCGGGTCGAAACTGACGATGTCGAACCGTTGCCGCAGCTTCTTCGAGGTGACCTGGTCGAGGTTGTCCCGCACCATGGTGTAGCCCGACCCGCCGGGCCCGCCCGGGTTCATCACCAGCGAGCCGACCCGTTTGCCGCTGGCACGCTTGCGGATGAGCTGCAGGGCGATCGTCTCGCCGCTCGGCCGGGCGTAGTCCACCGGCACGGTGATGCGGGCACACTCGAAGGAGTTCTCACACCGGGACCACTGCGCCTGCTGGGTGTAGTAGGTCTGGAGGTTGTCGGGGGTGCCCGCCGTCGCCGACGGGTTGGCCGACGGTGCCGCGTCCGGCGCGGGCAGCTGCACGCACGCGCTCAGGGCCAGGACGACGACGCACAGCAGCGCCACCACCGCCGCCCGGTGGTGCGGGCTCGCCGGGCGGGCCGACGGAAAGGTCGGGCCGGGCAGGTGGCGCATCGGGATCCTCACGAGATCAGGCTGACGGTCATCGCCTCGAGAGCGAGCAGCGGGGCGACGTTGGCGGCCAGGCGTTCGCGAGCCGCAGCGATCGCATCGATCCGGCGCAGCGTCGTCTCCGGCGAGCTGCCCGCAGCGAAGTCCCGCAGTGCGGCGTCGAGGTGACCGTTCACGAGGTCGCTGCGCGCGCCCAGCTGCAGGACGAGCACGTCCCGGTAGAAGGTGGTCAGGTCGGTCATCGCCCGATCCAGGGCGTCCCGTTGACTGCGGGTGGCGCGTCGCTTCTGCTCGTCCGCCAGGTGCTTGAGCTGGGAGCGGACGGCGGGTGGGACCTTGCCCTCGTCGGCCAGGCCCAGGGCGGTGAGCAGCTCGGCCTTCTCCGCGGCGTTCCGGGCGGCGCTCGCCGCCTCGGCGTCGGCCTGGGCGACCTCCATCAGCGTTCCGGCCGCACGGACCGCGCCGCTGACGTTCGTCAGCCGCAGCGGTAGGGTGACGATCTCGTCCCGCCGCGTCCGCGTCGCAGGGTCCCGCGCCAGCCGGCGGGCGACACCGATGTGGCTCTGCGCCATCCGCGCCACCGTGCGGGCGGTGTCCTCGTCGACGCCGTCGCGCCGCGTGAGCAGGGCGGCGACGTCGTCCACCGGCGGGATCCGCAGTCCGACGGGCCGGCACCGGGACCGGATGGTGACGATGACGTCGGCCGGGCTGGGCGCACAGAACATCCAGATCGTCCGCGGTGGCGGCTCCTCGATGGCTTTGAGCAGCACGTTCGTGGTCCGCTCCACCATGCGATCGGCGTCCTCGATGACGACGATCCGCCACCGACCCGAAGACGGTTTGTCCTGCGCCCGGGCGATCAACGCTCTGACCTCGGCGATCGAGATCGTCACCTTGTCGGTGGCGACCCGGGTGACGTCGGCGTGCGTGCCGGCGAGCACCGTGTGGCAGGCGCGGCAGTGTCCGCAGCCGCGGTCGACGACGGCCGGCTGTTCGCACTGCAGGGCCGCGGCGAACGCGCGGGCGGCGTTGGACCGGCCGGAACCGGGCGGCCCGGTGAAGAGCCACGCGTGCGTCGGAGCGGCCTGTCCCGCGGCCCGGCGCAGGGCGCTGACCACGGGCGCCTGGCCCTGCAGCTCGTCCCAGACGCTCACCGGTGCTCCGCCACGGATTCGGGTACAAGGATGACGTCTGCCCTCTCCTCCGCGACCGGGGCCGCGGCGGTACCGGCTTCCGACAGGGCCGGAAGTGGTCCGTCGGCCAGTGTCAGCACCCGCTCCGCCACGCGCCGAGCGATCGTGGCCACGGGCAGGGTGGCGTCCAGGACCAGGTACCGGACCGGGTCCGCGGCGGCACGCTGCAGGAAGGTCAGGCGGATCAGCCGGTGGAAGTCGTCGGACTCGGCTTCCATCCGGTCCTCGGCGGCGCGGTCGGCACGTCGGTCCCGACCGGCCTCGGGTTCGACGTCGAGCAACACGGTCAGGTCCGGGTGCAACGCGCCCGTCGCCCACGCGTTGATCGCCTCGACGTCGGCGATGCCGAGCCCGCGGCCGGCCCCTTGGTAGGCGACGGAGGAGTCGACGTAGCGGTCGGTGACGACGGCGCGGCCCGCGGTCAGGGCCGGCCGGATCACCTGCTCGACGTGCGCGGCACGGGCGGCCGCGAAGATCAACGCCTCGGTGCGCGGGTCGACGACGGCGTCGCCGGGTTCGAGCACCAGGTCCCGCAGCCGTTCACCGACGGGCGTGCCCCCGGGCTCCCGCGTGGTCAGCACCCGTTGGCCGACCGTCCTCAGCCGGTCGGCCAACAGTCGAACCTGGGTGGACTTGCCGGCCCCGTCGCCGCCCTCGAACGCGACGAACACGCCACGCCCCTCCGGCGCTGCCCCCGGTGCCACCGGTGTCGGTCCGGGCGCGATCGATCCCGCCGGGGCAGGGTCGTTGTCGGTGCGGCCATCCTCGCCGGCGAAGGGAACCGGGCTCGAGCCCGGCGCGGTACTGCTCACGGATCCAGCGTATCGGCCGCCCCCGACCGTTCGCGCCGCGTTCTTCCCCGTCGCCCGCTGCACCCCTCCTCCCTTCCGTGGACCGTCGCGCTCTGCTCCTTCGCGTTGAATATCGCCGTTCTGGTGTTCCGGGGCCCGTTTGACCCCAGATCGGCGATATTCAACGGGGCAGGGGGAGGGAGGGCAGGAGAGGGATCGTGGGGCTGGGGTGTGCCCCACGGGTACAGGTGCGTCCGGCGCGTGATTAGCTGAGGACCATGATCGAGAGCACCGCGCACCCACAACCCGCACCGTCCGCGCGCACCTCCGCTCCGGTCGCCGTCGTCACCGGCGCCTCCACCGGCATCGGTGAGGCGACCGCCCGCCGGCTGCGTCAGGCGGGCTGGACCGTGTACGCCGTCGCCCGCCGCCAGGACCGGCTGACCGCGCTCGCGGAGGAGACCGGCGTGATCGCCGCCGCGTGCGACATCACGGTCGAGGCCGCGGTGACCGGCCTGCGGGACCGGGTGCTGGCCGAGCAGGGCCGCGTCGATGCGCTGCTGAACATCTCCGGCGGCGCCCGCGGCACCGACCCGGTCGCCGACGCGACGGACGAGGACTGGGCCTGGATGTACGAGGTCAACGTCCTCGGCACCATGCGACTGACGCGGGCGTTCCTACCGGCGCTGCGGACGAACGGGGAGGGCACGGTGCTGAACCTGACGTCGCTGGCCGCGCAGCGCGCCTACGAGGGCGGCGCCGGGTACAACGCGGCGAAGTTCGCCGAGCACGCCATGACCGAGGCCCTCCGGCTGGAGGAGGCCGAGCACAACGTCCGGGTGATCGAGATCGCCCCCGGGCTCGTGCGCACTCCCGAGTTCTCCCTCAACCGGCTCGGGGGCGACGCCGCGGCCGCGGACGCCGTGTATGAGGGTGTCGATAAGCCGCTGACCAGCGACGACGTCGCGCAGGTGTGCGCCTTTGCCGTCACCCTTCCGCACCACGTCAACCTGGACCTGGTCACCGTCAAGCCCGTGGCGCAGGCCGCCCCGCACAAACTCATCCGCCGGTAGGGCAGGCCGCGGGACGGCGTCCGGCACGGTGATCGCGGTGAGTCAGCTGCTCGCGCCCGAGCAGGAGGCTCTTTGAGTACGGTTCCCGGGCAGAAGTGGCTATGTCACGCGGAGGAAGGCGTGACGTGACCAGGGCACGTCTAGGCTGACGGGCATGACCGACCGCACCCCGCAGCCACTACCGGAAGAACCCCAGCGCCCCGCGACGCCCGCAGAAGAGGGGAGCGGCAAGGACGGCCACCCGGCGTTCGCCCCGGACACCCTCGTCGTCGCCGCCGGCCGACCCGGTCGGGTCGAGGAGGCGCCGGTCAACCCGCCGATCGTGCTCTCGTCGACGTACCACTCCGTCGGCCCGGTGCAACCCGGGCGCCGTTCCTACGGCCGGTCCGAGAATCCGAGCTGGGAGCCGTTCGAGGAGGCCCTCGGCCAACTCGAGCACGCCTCCCTGCCGGCACTGTTGTTCTCCTCCGGGATGGCCGCCGTCGACGCGGCGCTCAGCCTGCTACCGCCCGGAGGCACGCTGGTCATCCCGCGGCACAGCTACCAGGGCAGCCTCGTCGCGGCGCACGAGGCGGAGTCCCGCGGCCAGCTCTCCGTCGTGGAGGTGGACGTCGCCGACACCGCCGCGGTGATCGCGGCGCTGCCCGGAGCCGCGATGCTGTGGCTGGAGAGCCCGACCAACCCGATGATGGAGATCGCCGAGATCGCGGTCCTGACCCGGGCGGCGCACGACGCCGGCGCACTCGTCGTCGCCGACAACACCTTCTGCACCCCCCTGCTGCAGCGGCCCCTCGACCTCGACGTCGACGTCGTCGTGCACTCGGTGACCAAATACCTCGCCGGGCACTCGGACGTGATCCTCGGCGCCGTGGTCACCTCCGACGTCGAACTGCGCGCCCGGCTGTGGCGGACGCGGACGACGCGGGGTGCGATCGCCGGTTCGGTCGAGGCCTGGCTGGCGTTGCGGGGGCTGCGGACCCTCGCGATCCGGCTGGAGCGGTCCGAGGCGACGGCGCGCCTGCTCGCGGCCCGGCTCGCCGAGCACCCGGCGGTCAGTCGGGTGCGCTACCCGGGCCTGCCCGACGATCCCGGACACGCCCGCGCGGAGACCCAGATGGGCGGGTTCGGTTCGATCCTCGCCTTCGAGGTCGCCGCCGGGACGTTCGCGGCGGAGCAGCTGACCGAGCGGGTCCGGCTGTGGATACCGGCGACGTCGCTCGGAGGCGTCGAGTCCCTGATCGAACGGCGACGCCGGCACCCGACCGAGGCCCTGACCGTGCCGGGTAACCTGCTCCGTCTCTCGGTGGGGATCGAGAACGCCGAGGACCTCTGGGCCGATCTGGTCCAGGCACTCGCCTGACGCCGACCGGGCGACCGGACTCGACGCCGACCGGGCGACCGACTCGACCGGACTCGACGCGGGCGGTTCCCGGCGCGGCGTCGGGTCCGCCCGATACACTGGGCCCGTGGCTCTCATCGCGTGGTCCCAGACGATCCTCTTCGTCATCCTCTCGCTCGTCGCCTTCGTCATCGAGTTGTGGGCGTTGATCGACTGTGCGCGTAACAAGACCACCGACTTCCAGCGGGCCTTCAAGCGGACCAAGAGCTTCTGGCTGGGCGTGACCGGAGCCGCCGCAGCCGGCGGGTTCCTCGCCCTCCCGCCGCCCATCGGTCTGGGACTGCTGCCGATCTTCCTGCAGTTGATCGCCGTGACGGCGGCGTGCGTGTACCTCGCCGACGTGCGGCCGGCCCTGAAGTCCGTGCGCGGGACCACGGGCAACACCGGCCCGTACGGGCCCTGGTGACCCGACTCGCCTGACCGGCGAAGGCCGGTGGTGCCCCTGGTGATGGTCCCGACCGGCCTGCTGCGCACCTCGGTACCCTGCGCGGGCCTCGGGGACGCCCGACGCCACGGGTGACCGATGCCACAGGCGGGTGACGATTGGCGCCGTCCACGCCGTGGGGCAGACTGAGTGCCATGACGTACACGCTGATCCTGCTTCGTCACGGGCAGAGCGACTGGAACGAGAAGAACTTCTTCACCGGCTGGGTGGATGTCCCGCTCACCGACCTGGGACGCACCGAGGCCGTCCAAGGCGGGGAGCTGCTGGCGCAGCGCGGGCTGCTGCCGGACGTCCTCTACACCTCGCTGCTGCGCCGCGCGATCATCACCGCCGACCTCGCGCTGGACGTCGCGGACCGGCTGTGGATCCCCGTCAAGCGGGACTGGCGGCTCAACGAGCGGCACTACGGGGCGCTGCAGGGCAAGGACAAGGCGCAGACCCTCGCCGAGTTCGGCGAGGACCAGTTCATGCTGTGGCGCCGGTCGTACGACACCCCGCCGCCGCCGATCGCCGACGACGACCAGTTCAGCCAGGCGCACGACCCCCGGTACGCCGACCTCGGCGCGGAGATGCCGCGCACCGAGTGCCTCAAGGACGTCCTCGAACGGCTGATGCCCTACTGGGAGTCCGACATCAGCGCGGACCTGCGAGCCGGGAAGAAGGTGCTCGTCACCGCGCACGGCAACTCCCTGCGCGCCATGGTCAAGCACCTGGACGGGATCAGCGACGACGACATCGCCGGCCTGAACATCCCCACCGGCATCCCGCTGCACTACGAGCTGGACGAGGACTTGCGGCCGGTCGAGCCGGGCGGCACCTACCTCGACCCCGACGCCGCGGCGGAGGCCATCCAGGCCGTTGCGAACCAGGGCCGGAAGAAGTAGGCCGAACGCGCGGAAGGACCACGAGGGCCCCCGGACGAACCGTCCGGGGGCCCTGCGCGTCAGCGCACCGGGTCAGGCGTCGTCGGCGCCGACCCGTCCTTCCAGTGCGTCGGGGTCCCACTCGCCCGTCACCAGGTAGGTGACCTTGCGGGAGACGGAGACGCCATGGTCGGCGAAGCGTTCGAAATAGCGGCTGGCGAGTACGACGTCGGCGGTCCGCGCCGACGACTCCTGCCAGTCCGGGCCGGCCACGGCGTCGAACACGCTGCGGTGCAGCTCGTTGATCCGGGTCTTCAACTGCTGGATCCGGGTGGCGTGGGTGAGGTCCCGGGTGTCGAGCAGCTCGACGACGGCGCCGGCGATGTCGGTGTCGAGCCGGGCCATCTCCTCGAACGTCGCCACCAGGCTGTCCGCCGCCACCGGGCGCGGGTAGCGCAGCCGGGCCAGCTGGGCGATGTGCCGGGCCAGGTCCCCCATCCGCTCCAGCGACGTGCTCATCCGCAGGGCGCCGACGATCATCCGCAGATCGCTGGCCACCGGGCCCTGCCGGGCCAGGATGTCGATGGCCCGCTCGTCGAGCTCGGTCTGCAGGAAGTCGATCCGCGCGTCGGCCGTGATGACGTCCTCGGCGAGTTCGACGTCGGCGTTCTCGAACGCGGTGGCGGCCTTCTCGACCGCCGCCCGCACGAGCGTCGCGATCTGGATCAGCTCGTCGCCCACCTGATGCAGCTCTGCCTGGAAAACCTTGCGCACGTGGCGTCCTCTCGTGATGACCCGTCGTCCCGTCCCGCCGTCGTCCGTTTCGTCCCCGGGCCGTCGCCCGGGCGATCGGCAGAACACCAGCCAGCAGCGTCGCAGTCGGGTGTGAACGAGAATCGCTGCTGAGATGAACGTTAGCTGAACGGCCCGGCGGTGGTGGCGGAGGGACACGAGCACGAACCGTGCCGTGCCTAGACTGAGCGCGTGGATCCGGTGGTGCTTGCGGTCGGCGGCGGCGTGGTCGGGCTGGCGCTCGGCGCCGTCGGTCTGTTGGCGTACCGGTTCAGCGGCCGCAGTCGGCGGTCCGTCGTGGACGTCGACGAACCGGCCCTGCCGGACGGCGCCCTGGAGGTGCTCTCGGTGCTGGGCATGGCGTTCATCGTGGTCGACGACGTCGACGGCGTCGTGCGGGCCAGCCCCGCCGCCTACGCCCACGGTCTGGTCCGCGGGCACACCGTCGTGCATCAGGAGATCCTGGCCATCGTGGCGCGCGTGCGGCAGGACGGGGTGATCGAGGAACGCCAGTTCGAACTCTCCCGGGGCCCGCTCGGGGAGTCGACCAGCATCGTCCAGGTGCGGGTCGCCCCCCTCGGGGCCGAGTACTGTCTCATCCTTGCGGACGACCGCACCGAGATCATCCGCACGGAACAGGTGCGCAACGACTTCGTCGCCAACGTCTCTCACGAGCTGAAGACCCCGGTGGGCGCGATCTCCCTGCTCTCCGAGGCGCTCGACGACGCCGCCGACGACGAGGAGGCGGTGCGCCGGTTCGCGGGCCGGATCCACCGCGAGTCCGGCCGGCTCAGCTCCCTGGTCCAGGACATCATCGAGCTGTCCCGCCTGCAGAGCGCCGACGTCGTCTCCGCCGGCTCGATCGTCGACATCAACGCGGTGATCGCCGAGGCGGTGGACCGGAACCGGCTCGCCGCCGACGCCCGGCAGATCCGGGTCGACGTCGGGGGCCGGGTGGAGCGGGCGGTGCACGGCGACGCCGACCTGCTGATGACCGCGTTCCGGAACCTCATCGACAACGCCATCCGGTACTCCCCGCCCGGGACGAAGGTCGGCGTGGGGCTGCGGTCGCGCGACGACGTCGCCCTCGTCTCCGTCTCCGACCAGGGGCCCGGGATCCCGGCGGACGAGCAGGACCGCATCTTTGAGCGGTTCTACCGCATCGACGCGGCGCGGTCGCGGGCGACCGGAGGCACCGGTCTCGGCCTGAGCATCGTCAAGCACGTCATCGCCCGGCACGGCGGGGAGGTCGGCGTGTGGTCGCGCGTCGGTCACGGATCCACGTTCACCGTCCGGTTGCCGCAGATCGACACCCAGGAACGCCCCGGTCCGGCCGACCGCCCCGAACGCCCGCGCCGCTCCGTGCCGGTGCGCGGATCCAGCCGCCTGCGCGTGCCCGCCATCCTCACCCCCGAGCCGTCGAGCCCCGACCCGTCGAGCTCCGACCCGTCCAGCTCCGACCCGTCCAGCCCCGACCCGTCGAGCCCCGACCCGTCGAGCCCCGACCCGTCCAGTGCCGACCCCGATCGCCGTGAAGGAGCCCGCCCGTGAGCAAGATCTTGATCGTGGAGGACGAGGAGTCCTTCAGCGACCCGTTGTCCTACCTGCTGGGCAAGGAGGGCTACGAGGTCGCCGTCGTCGACAACGGCACCGACGCGATCAGCGAGTTCGACCGGGACGGCGCGGACCTGGTCCTGCTCGACCTGATGCTGCCCGGCCTGCCCGGCACCGAGGTCTGCCGGCAGCTCCGGCAGCGCTCCAACGTCCCGGTGATCATGCTCACCGCCAAGGACGCGGAGATCGACAAGGTCGTCGGCCTGGAACTCGGGGCCGACGACTACGTCACCAAGCCGTACTCGTCCCGGGAACTGGTGGCCCGGGTGCGGGCGGTGCTGCGCCGGCAGGGCGAGCCGGACGAGCTGATCAGCGCCACGGTGGAGGCCGGTCCCGTGCGGATGGACATCGACCGGCACGTCGTCACCGTCAACGGCGAGCAGGTGACCCTGCCCCTGAAGGAGTTCGAGCTGCTCGAGATGCTGCTGCGCAACGCCGGCCGGGTACTCACCCGCGGGCAGCTGATCGACCGGGTCTGGGGATCCGACTACGTCGGCGACACCAAGACTCTCGACGTGCACGTCAAGCGACTCCGGTCGAAGATCGAACCCGACCCGCCCGCACCGCGGCACCTGGTGACGGTGCGGGGCCTGGGGTACAAGTTCGACGTCTGACCGAACCGGCACGAACGAACGCCGCCCCGCCCGGTGATCCGGGCGGGGCGGCGTCGTCAAGAACGGGGGGTCAGCCGGGGGGCTCAGCCCTGGCCGGGGCTCGGCGAGGTGGTGGCCGTCGGTGTGCTGGTGGGCGTGCCGGTCGGCGTCGGGGTGCCCGGCACGAGCGTGCGGTACTCCTCGAGCGTGCCGTCCACAACCGGGACCTGCAGTTTGGTCGAGGCACCGGACCCGGCCACGGTGACGGTCATCTCGATCAGCGCACCCGGGCGCTGACCCACCGCATCGAAGGTCACCTTCGGTTCCTGCGCCAGGTAGTAGTCGGCGTTCGCGGGCAGGTCCACCCGGGTCTCGGCGCCGGACGCGCCGCGCAGGGTCACCGCGATCTGCCGATCCGCTCCGTTGAACAGCGCACCGCCGAGCCGGCCGGGGTCGCCCTTCGCGGCGGCCGCCACGAAGATGTTGCGCAGCTGGACGTCGCCCACCGAGCCGGAGACGCCGTCGGACGGGGGGTACATCGTCGTGGTTGCCTGCGGATTGACCACCTGGCAGCCGGTGGTTCCCAGCACGGACAGGGAGGCGACCAGGACGATGCCGACCTGGCGGAGGCGGGTGCTCGCAGCGGTTCTCACGGTCAGGCGCTCCTCGTCGACGGTGCTCGCGGAAATGGGTGGAAACAGCCTCCAGACTAGCCGTTCTCCGGCGTGATCGGTCCCGCACCGGCCGAGCACCGTCCCCGGTGTGCGGCCGGCCCGGAGCCGACGACGAACCCGCGACCCGCGCGCTCCGTCCCGACGCTCCGCCCCCACGTCGCCGGCGGAGACGGCGCCAGCCCCGGGATGACGCCGAAGTCGGCGGGACGGCACGTGATAAACTCGTCTCCGGGAAAGGGGAATATACCTATGGTGTTCGAGGTCGGCGAGACGGTTGTCTATCCCCACCACGGGGCAGCGAAGATCGAGGAGATCAAGCTACGCACCGTACGCGGCGAAGAGAAGATGTACCTCAAGTTGAAGGTCGCCCAGGGTGATCTGACGATCGAGGTTCCGGCCGAGAACGTGGACCTGGTCGGCGTCCGCGACGTGGTCGGCAAGGAAGGCCTGGAGCACGTGTTCGACGTGTTGCGGGCCGAGTTCACGGAGGAGCCGACCAATTGGTCCCGCCGTTACAAGGCCAATCTGGAGAAGCTCGCCTCGGGTGACGTCGTCAAGGTGGCCGAAGTGGTTCGCGACCTGTGGCGGCGTGACAACGACCGTGGCCTGTCCGCGGGCGAGAAGCGGATGCTCGCCAAGGCACGGCAGATCCTGATCTCCGAGTTGGCCCTGGCGGAGAAGACGGACGAGGAGAAGGCCGCCGGCGTCCTGGACGAGGTTCTGGCCTCCGCCTGACGTTCGAGAACAGACAATGCCCGACGGGGCCCTCCGAGGTGATCGGAGGGCCCCGTCGTCGTCTCCAGGGACGTGCGCAGCAGCCGGGACCCGGTCCGCGTGAAGCCCTCCGTGTCCTTCCCGGTCAGTCCCTCCCGATCAGTCCCCCCACCCCCCGCCGGAGCAGGTGCTCCGCCAGGGAGAGGTCCTCGGCGAAGGTGATCTTCAGGTTGGTCGCCGGGGCCGGCACCCAGTGCGCGCGCAGGCCGCCGTGGGCGGCGACGACGCTCGCCGTGTCGGTGCCCTCGAAGCCCTCGGCGCGCGCCTTTTCATAGGCCTCCCGCAGCAGACGAGCGGTAAACGCTTGCGGCGTCTGGACGGCGACCAGGGGGCCGGTCACGTCCGGCAACAGCCCGGTGCCGTCACCGGTGACGACGGCCAGCTCCGGGCGGAGCACCCCGGGAACCGCGCCACCGTGGCGACGGGCGGCGCTCAGCACCGCGCGGCAGAGCCCGGAGTCGGCCAGAGGCCGGGCCGAGTCGTGGATCGCGACCAGATCCACACTGCCGTCGTTGATCCGCCGGCCCAGGTGGCGCAGCGCGGCCAGTTCGGAGCCCTGCCGGGTGGCATCTCCGATCACGATCTCCACGGGCGCCCCAACCTGCGCGATCACCTCCCGCGCCACCGCGTCGTCCTGCTCCCGGATCACAAGAACCACCGGTCCCACCTCCGGCAGCGCGGCGAACCGGCGCAGGGAGTGGGCGAGCACCGTCGTCCCCGCCAGCGGCAGGTACGCCTTGTTGACCGGCGCCCCGAACCGGGTGCCCGATCCGGCGGCGAGCACGACGGCGGCCGCCCGCCCGGCCGGAGGACGGCCCGGTCCCGGATCGGCCGCGTGCGCGTTCACAGCCGCCGGAGCCATGTCGCCGAGGCCGGCACCCGCGGGTTCGCCGGCGACCACGGCCACGACGCCGCGGCCGGCGCCCGCGATCGCGGCCCGACGGAACAGTTCGTCCGGCGAGAGCGATTCGTCCATCGAGCCGAACCCTTCTCGCGACGCGGAGAGGGAGCGCACCGTCGTGAGCCCGGCCCGCAGCGCGTCCGCCGTGAACCCCCAGGGCGAGCACACCGCCCGCACGGTCGTGCGGTCGATCGTCCGGCCGAGCACGCCGTCGGCCACCGCGGTGACCGTGTCGGTGACCGGGAGCGCCGGCACGGCCACGGGCGCGCCGTCGGCCAGGGCGGTCAGCACCCGGGCGATCTGCGTCGGCGGGGTGCGGGCATGGTCCAACCGGTGCAGAAGGATCCGGTCGTGCCCGCCGCGTTCGGCCGCCGCGGCCGCCGCCAGTACCTCGGCCACGGTGCTTCCCGCACCCAGCTCGTCCGCCCCCGCCGGCAGTGGGAAGTCATCCCCCCCACCCGAGACCAGGACACGGACCTCGTCGACCCCGGCGTCCCGCAACGCCGTGACGGCGACAGCGATCAGGTCCGCGGCGCCCGGGGGCGCCATGTCGTCCGTGCCCGGCCGCGGCTCGAACGGGCCGAGCCCAGGCAGGACGAGGGCGAGGGTCGAGGACACGGTTGACCTCCGGTGGATCGGGAACGGACGTAGACCATCGAACCATCGCCCGACCGCTTTCGCTCCCCGGCGGCGCAACCACGACAGTGAGTGTGACCGCTGTGACGCCTGTGATCCGAACGATTCCCCAGCGGTCACTCTGGTCACACTCGGTGGAGCCGTTGCTCCGTAACCCCGGCAATCGGCCGCGCCGCCTGAGAGACTGGCGAGCATGAGCCCGTCCGCAACCGCTCTTCCCCGCACCGGCATCGGTGTCGACGTGCACGCGTGGGGTGAGCCCGGCACCCCGCTGTGGCTCGGCGGCCTGCTCTGGGCGGGGGAGACCGGCCTGGCGGGCCACTCCGACGGCGATGTCGCCGCGCACGCCTGCTGCGACGCGCTGTTTTCCGCCGCCGGACTCGGCGATCTGGGCACCCACTTCGGCACCGACCGGCCCGAGTATCGGGGAGCGGCCGGCGTGGTGCTGCTCGCCGACGCGGCCCGCATCGTCCGGGCGGCCGGCTTCGAGATCGGAAACGTCGCCGTCCAGGTGATCGGCAACCGTCCGCGCTTCGCCGGCCGCCGGGCGGAGTCGGCGTCGGTGCTCGCCGCGGCCGCCGGCGCCCCCGTCAACATCAGCGCGACGACGAGTGACGGCCTCGGGCTGACCGGCCGGGGAGAGGGGCTGGCGGCGATCGCCACCGCACTCGTGGTCCGGACCCCCGTCGGTACTCCCTGACGGCTGGCGTTCGATGACGCGCGGCGCGTGCGTCCCAGCGCGTCACCGACCGCCCGACGCCCCGGAGATACGTGACCCCGCTGGCTACACTGACACGGTGACGCTGCGCCTCCACGACTCGAAGTCCGCCTCCGTCGTCCCCTTCGCTCCCGTGATTCCGGGGCGGGCCAGCGTCTACTACTGCGGGGCCACCGTCCAGAGCGAGCCGCACCTGGGGCACCTGCGCTCCGCGCTGAGCTTCGACCTGCTCACCCGCTGGTTGGAGGCCACGGGCCTGGCCGTCACGGTGATCCGCAACGTCACCGACATCGACGACAAGATCCTGGCCAACTCCGCCGCCAGCTTCGCCGAGGACTTCGCCGGGCCGCATCCGCGGGAACCGTGGTGGGGGCTGGCCTACCGCGTCGAGCAGCAGTTCGAGGCCGCGTACGCCGCGATCGGGGTCCGGCGGCCGACCTACGAACCCCGCGCGACCGGCCACATCACCGAGATGCACGCCCTGATCCGCGATCTGGTCGAGCGCGGTCACGCCTACCCGGCCGAGGACGGTTCCGGGGACGTCTACTTCGACGTCAGGTCGTGGCCCGAGTACGGGTCGTTGACCCGGCAGTCCGTCGACGACATGCAGGACGCCGCCGACGCCGATCCCCGCGGCAAGCGCGACCCCCGCGATTTCGCGCTGTGGAAGGGTCACAAGGACGGGGAGCCGACGACGGCGTCCTGGCCGGACCCGCTCGGCCGGCCCGACCTGCGCGGCCGGCCCGGCTGGCACCTGGAGTGCTCGGCGATGGCGGGCAAGTACCTCGGTACCGAGTTCGACATCCACGGCGGCGGCCTGGACCTGCGATTCCCGCACCACGAGAACGAGCTGGCCCAGTCCACCGCGGCCGGCCACCCGTTCGCTCACGTCTGGATGCACAACGGCCTGGTCACGCTCGACGGCGAGAAGATGAGCAAGTCGGCGTTCCACTTCGTCACCGCGGCCGACGTCCTCGCCGGTGCGGACCCCGTCGTCGTGCGGTACTTCATGGCTGCCACTCACTACCGCTCGGTCCTGGACTTCCGCCCAGCCACCGACGACGACGGCGGTTCCCTCGCGGAGGCCGCGGCCGCCTACGGCCGGATCCGCACGTTCGTGCGTAACGCCGCTCGCGCTCTGGGAACCGGCGCGGTGGCAACCGGCGCCGGGGAAACCGGTGCCTCCGGAACACCGACCGGTGGGGTGACGGAGCACGTGGTCGCCCACGCCGACCCGGAAACCCCGGTCGCGCAGACGCTGCCCGCCGCGTTCACCGCCGCCATGAACGACGATCTGAACGTCCCCGCGGCCCTCGGCGTCGTGCACGAGACGGTACGCCGCGGCAACTCCGCGCTCGCCGAGGGCGACCGGGACGCGGCCGCCGCGGCCCTGGCGGACGTGCGGGCGATGACCGGGGTGCTGGGGCTGGATCCGCTCGATCCCGCCTGGCACGCGGGGGGAGGCCGGTCGGCGGCCGACGAGGCGCTGGATGCCCTGATCGCCGGGCGGCTGGCCGCCCGCGCCGAGGCCCGGAGCGCCCGGGACTTCGCCGCGGCGGACGCCATCCGGGACGGACTGGCCACCGCCGGCATCGTCATCGAGGACGGCAAGGACGGCTCCCGCTGGTCGCTGGCCTGACTGCTTCGCCCTGACGGTGCCTGACAGCCCAGGCCTGACGGGCATCGACGGGGCCTCGCAGATCCCCGTGACCTCGGCCGGTAGACTGGGCTCCCGCGCCCGGACCACCGCCGGCCGCCGTGACGAGCACTCGATGAGCGACGGAAGGTCCCATGCCGAACAAGCCGCGCGCCGGAGCCATCCGCAAACACAAGAAGGGACCCTCGTCCGGCACCGGGGGGCTCGGCCGCAAGGCTCTCGAGGGCCGGGGCCCCACCCCGAAGGCCGAGGACCGGCCGTACCACAAGGCGTTCAAGGCCAAGCAGGCCGACCAGCGCCGGAGCGGCCGCGACACCGGGAGCGGCGCCTCCCCGCACACCCGCTCGCGCCGGGACAAGGCCGAGGAGATGGTCACCGGGCGCAATGCGGTGCTCGAGGCCTTGCAGGCTGCGGTGCCCGCGCGCACGCTCTACGTCGCCGTGCGGATCGAGAGCGACGACCGGGTCCGGGACATCCTCAAGCTCGCCGCCGAGCAGTCCCTCCCGGTGCTGCAGGTGCACCGGACCGAACTGGACCGGCTCACCCTGGACGCCGTCCACCAGGGCGTCGCACTGCAGATCCCGCCCTACCAGTACGGCGACGCCGTCGATCTCGGCCGGCAGCTGACCGATCAGTGGGAGAAGGGCTACCTGCGCGCCGCGCCCCTGATCGTCGCCCTGGACGGGGTCACCGACCCGCGGAACCTGGGGGCGATCATCCGCAGCGTCGCCGCGTTCGGCGGCCACGGCGTCGTGATCCCCGAACGCCGCACCGCCACCATGACCGCCACCGTCTGGAAGACCAGCGCCGGGGCGGCCGTCCGGGTGCCGGTGCACCGGGCCGCGAACCTGAACCGCACCCTCGACGGGTACCGCAAGCTCGGCATCCGCGTGATCGGTCTCGACGGGAACGGGGATATCTCCCTGCCGTCCCTGGACGCCGGCGAGGAACCCCTGTGCGTGGTCGTGGGCTCCGAGGGCAAGGGCCTCTCCCGGCTCACCCGGCAGACCTGCGACGCGATCGTCTCCATCCCGATCGACGCGGCCACCGAGTCGCTGAACGCCTCGATGGCGGTGGGCATCTGCCTCTACGAGGTCGCGCGCAGCCGCCCGACGACGTGAGCCGCCCGAGCGTCTCGGTCGGCCGGTCGTTCCCCTGGCCGCTGGGTGTGAGCCCGGTGGCCGGTCGGGGCGCCGCGGTCAACGTCGCGGTGTTCGCGCCGGCGGTGACGGCGCTCGCCGTCGTGCACGAGACCGCGGACGGCTCGTCGGTGCGGACCCGGCTGCGCTCCGTCGAGGACGGGGTCCACCACGGCGTGGTCGAGGACCTGCCCGCCGGCGCGCGCTACCACCTGCTCGACGAGGAGGACCCGGCCGGCACCCCGCTGCTGGACCCGTACGCGCGGGGTCTCACCGAGGGCACCGACGGTGACCCGGTGGCGGCGGTGCGCGTGGACGGCGCGTTCGACTGGGACGACGACGTCGCGCCCCGCACCCCGTGGCGGGACACCGTTCTCTACGAGGCGCACGTCGTGGGACTGACCCGGCTCCACCCCGACATCCCGGAGGAGCTGCGCGGTACCTACGCGGGCCTCGCCCACCCGGCGATGCTCGCGCACCTGACCCGGCTGGGCGTGACCGCGGTCGAGCTGCTGCCCATCCAGGCGCACGCCGACGAGCCGCACCTCGCCGCCCTGGGGCTGACCAACTACTGGGGCTACAACACGCTGGGCTTCTTCGCCCCCCACCCGGCCTATGCCACCGCGGCCAGCCGCGCCGCCGGCCCGCAGGCCGTCCTCGACGAGGTCAAGGGCATGGTCAAGGCGCTGCACGCGGCCGGCCTCGAGGTGATCCTCGACGTGGTCTACAACCACACCGCCGAGGGCGGCAAGGACCAGCCCGCGCTGAGCTGGCGCGGTCTGGGCGATCGCGCCTACTACCGGCACCGCGACCGGCACACCTACGAGGACACCACCGGTTGCGGCAACAGTCTGGACTTCTCCCACCCCCGGGTCGTCCAGTTGGCGCTGGATTCGCTGCGGTACTGGGTGGCGCAGTGCCACGTCGACGGGTTCCGGTTCGACCTCGCCCCGACCTTGTGCCGTGACGCGGACAACGTCTTCACCAACCGGCACCCGTTCCTCGTCGCCGCCGCGGCCGACCCCGTGCTCGCACCGGCGAAGTTGATCGCCGAACCCTGGGATCTCGGCATGGGCGGCTGGCAGACCGGCAACTTCCCGCGCGGCTGGGCGGAATGGAACGACGGGTTCCGGGACGTCACGCGCACGTTCTGGCTCACCGACCAGGCGGAGCTCGCGGCTGGTCGGCCCGGGGGCTCACTCGCCGCCCTCGGCGGTGCACTCGCGGGCTCGGCTGCCACCTTCGCCGCGTCGGGGCGATCCCCGCTCGCCTCGGTCAACCTGGTCACCGCGCACGACGGGTTCACCCTGACGGACCTGACCAGGTACGACGTCAAGCACAACGAGGCCAACGGGGAGGGCAACCGGGACGGATCGGACCACAACCGCAGCTGGAACCACGGGGTCGAGGGGCCGACGGCGAGGCGGGACGTGCGCCGCGCCCGGGAGCAGACCCAGCGCAACCTGATGGCCACGCTGCTCCTCTCCCTCGGGGTGCCGATGATCACCGCCGGGGACGAGATCGGCCGTACCCAGCAGGGCAACAACAACGCCTACAGCCAGGACACGGCGATCTCCTGGGTCGACTGGCACCTGGACGGCCGGGCCCGCCGGATGCTGCGCGCCACCCGCGGGCTGATCCGAGTGCGCCGCGAGTTCCTCGCCCACCAGCCCGCCGACTACTCGCGCACCCCGCAGGCCTACTACCTGCACTGGTACGGCACCGCCGGCTACCCGATGACCGAGCAGGAATGGGTCAACCCGCACGTGCGCGTGCTGCAGCTCCTGCTCGGTTCCGCCGAGGGCCGGATCGACGGGTTGCTCATCATCAACGGGTCGGCCAACGCCTCCCACGTGACCCTGCCGGACGTCGGCTTCGCGCTCCCGGACGGGACGGCGGACGACGGAACGGTCGACGACGGCGCCGCCGACGCCGGGGCGGCGGATGCGGGGATGGTCGACGCCGTACGCACCCCGCCGAGCCGGCAGGACGGATTCGTGCTGCGGCTGAGCACCGATCCGGCCGCCGACGGCCGCAAGGACGACCACTGGGCCAGCGGCGAGGTGTTCACCGCGCCGGCGCAGAGCGTGACCGTCTTCCGCCGGGACTGAGACGGCGCCGGTCCGGCTCGGTTCGGCTCGGCCCCGGTGCTCGCGATATGGTCCCGGCCCGGGCCGGGATGGAGGCGGCTCAGGCGGGAGTGGCGATCAAGCCGAGTTCGGCCTTGTTCGCCATCCGGGCGGTCGACGGCAGGGCCCGCACCGTGTACCCGAAGGGGCCCGACCGGTCCACCACCAGGGTGCCGGAGAACCGGGCGCGCCCGTTCCCGAGGTCCTCGGCCGGGGCCAGGTCGGCGAACGCCCGGTCGTGGATGTGGTCGCTCTCGGACACCCGGCCGTATCCGACCTCCACGTCGACGTCGTCGGCGCTCAGCCCGCCGAGGGAGACGTAGGCGTTGATGGTCAGCACGTCGCCGATCTGCGGGGCGTCGGTGACACCCTCGGCGTCGACGTGCTCGACGTGCACCGACGGCCACGCATCCCGCACCCGCTCGTTCCAGCGGGCGGCGGTCCGGGCGGCCGCGAAGTCGTCCGCGGACGCCCGCCGGCCGGACTCCGCGGCCGGGGTGTAGAGCCGGTTGACGTAGTCCATCACCATCCGCTCGGCCGAGACGGCCGGCCCCAGGGTGGCCAGCGTGTGCTTGATCGCGGCCACCCACTGGTGGGGGACCGCGTCCCCGGAGTCGCCGGCGACCCGCTCCGAACCGTAGAACATCGGCGCGACCGACTTCTCGATCAGCTCGTACAGGGCCGCCGCCTCGATGTCGTCCCGCTCCTCTGGGGTGGCCCGGTTGTCGGCGGTGGGGATGGCCCAGCCGTTCCGCCCGTCGTACAGCTCGTCCCACCACCCGTCGCGCACGGAGAGGTTGAGGCCACCGTTCAGGGCCGACTTCATCCCGGACGTGCCGCACGCCTCCAGCGGGCGCAGCGGGTTGTTCAGCCACACGTCGCAGCCGGGGAACAGGGTCCGGGCCATCGCGATGTCGTAGTTGGGCAGGAACACGATCCGGTGCCGCACCTCGGGGTCGTCGGTGAACCGGACCAGGTCCTGGATCATTCGTTTGCCCTGCTCGTCGGCCGGGTGGGACTTGCCGGCGACGACGAGCTGGATGGGCCGCTCGGGGTCGAGCAGCAGCCGCTTGAGCCGGACCGGGTCGCGCAGCATCAGCGTCAACCGCTTGTAGGTGGGCACGCGGCGGGCGAAACCGATGGTCAGCACGTCCGGGTCCAGGACCTCGTCCGTCCAGGCCAGTTCCGCGTCTGCTGCCCCACGCTTCTTCCAGGAGGCGCGCAGGCGCCGCCGCACGTCCGCGATCAGGGCGGACCGCAACTCGCGTCGCAGGACCCACACGTCGGCGTCGTCGACCTGGAACACCTCGGACCAGTCCGGGGCGGGACCGAACCGGGTCCGTGCCAGATCGACGATCTTCGGGTCCACCCACGTCGGCACGTGCACGCCGTTGGTGACCGAGGTGATCGGGATCTCCTCCTGGTCGAAACCTGGCCACAGGCCCGCGAACATCTCCCGCGACACCACTCCGTGCAGTTTGGCGACGCCGTTCGCCCGCTGCGCCAGGCGCAGCCCCATCACCGCCATGTTGAAGGTGGAGGCATCGCCGTCCTGATACGTCTCGGCGCCGAGTGCGAGGACGTTCGTCACCGGCACGGACGGCGCCAGACCGGCCTGGAAGAAGTGCTGGATCTGGGCGATCTCGAACCGGTCGATGCCGGCCGGCACCGGGGTGTGGGTGGTGAAGACGGTCGACGCGCGGGTGGCCACCAGCGCCTCGTCCCAGCTCAGACCGTCGTCCATCAGTTCGCGGATGCGCTCGACGCCGAGGAAACCGGCGTGCCCCTCGTTGGTATGGAAGACCTCCGGGGCGGCACCGCCGGTGAGCCGCTGGTACGCGCGCAGCGCCTTGACCCCGCCCATCCCGAGCAGCAGTTCCTGCTGCAGCCGGTGATCGCCGCCGCCGCCGTAGAGCCGGTCGGTGATGGTCCGCGCCGCGTCGTCGTTGCCCGGCACGTCCGAGTCCAGCAGCAGCAGCGGGACCCGGCCGACGTCCGCCTTCCACACGTAGGCCAGCAGCTGGCGGCCGGCGGGCAGCGGCAGCCGCACCTCGACCGGGGTGCCGTCGGTCTCCCGCAGCAGCGACAGCGGCAGCCCGTCCGGGTCGATCACCGGGTAGGTCTCCTCCTGCCAGGCGTCGCGGGAGAGGGACTGCTTGAAGTAGCCGGCCTGGTAGAGCAGGCCCACGCCGATCAGCGGTACGCCGAGGTCGGAGGCCGACTTCAGGTGGTCACCGGCGAGGATGCCCAGCCCGCCGGAGTACTGGGGCAGCACCGCGTCGATGCCGAACTCGGGGGAGAAGTAGGCGATGCAGGCCGGCGCCTCCGCACCCAGGGACTGGTACCAGCGCGGTCGGATGAGGTACTTCTGCAGGTCCGCGCCGAGGCCCTGGATCCGAGAGACCAGCCCGGCGTCGTCGGCGACGGCCTGCAGCTGCCCGCGGGTGAGGGTCGCGATCAGTTGGACCGGATCGGCCGTGCGGGCCCAGATCTCCGGGGCGATGTCGGCGAACAGGCGCCGGGTCGGCTCGTGCCAGGACCAGCGCAGATTGGTGGCGAGCGTGCTCAGGGGCGCGATGGCCTCGGGCAGCACGGTACGGACGGTGAACCGGCGGATTGCTTTCACGCGCCAAACAGTAGCGGATCGACGTGACCTGGCTCGCACCCGGAGTAAACGCTTACGCCCGTGTCCCGCCGCGGACCGCGGAGTGGGTGAGGGGTCCACGACCGGCCCGGTGCCCGAACGGCGCCGGACGACGCGGAACGGTGACGGAACCGCAGCGGCCTTCGCATTCTCTGGAATCAATGGCTAACGTCTACCGTGTGACTACTGACGCCGCGGCCGCGAGTCGCCCCGCAGGGCAGGGCAAGCCAGGGCAGGGCAAGCCAGGACAGGACAAGCCAGGACAGGACAGGACGGGACAGGGTAAGGCAGCGGGTCGAAGCACGGGAACGGTCCCGACCGGAGCGCACGGCGGACCCACCCGCGAATCGGACCCGGCGCCCGGAGGGATCACCGAGGGGCTGCGGTTCGCCCGGATCCCGGTCACCGACGTCGCCCCCGTCGTCGACGGCGGGATGTTCGCCGCGAAGGCCATCCCGGGTGAGGACCTGCAGGTCGGTGCCACCGTCTTCCGCGAGGGGCACGACCGGCTCGGAGCCACCGCCGTCCTGTACGACCCGGACGGCGCCGAGGTGCAGCGCTCCCGGATGGTCGAGCGGGTGGCCGGCACCGACCGGTACACCACCACGCTGCGTCCCCTCGCCGTCGGCGCCTGGACCTTCACGGTCGAGAGCTGGGCCGACCCCTACGGCACCTGGGAGCACGACGCGACGGTGAAGGTGGGCGCCGGGGTCGACGTCGACCTGATGCTCGACGAGGGGACCGCCCTGCTCGAGCGGGCGTCCCAGGAACCGGACCGCGACCCCGAGGACGCGCAGACCCTGCGCGCCGCCGCCGCCCGGGTCGGTGACACCACCTTGCCGGCCGGGGAACGCCTCACCGCCGGGATCAGCCCGCAGGTGCACGCGGTGATCGACCGGAAGCCCGTCCGGGAACTGGTCAGCGCCACCGGCCACCACCGGATCACGGTCGAGCGGGAACGCGCCGGCCGCGCCTCCTGGTACGAGTTCTTCCCGCGCTCCGAGGGCGCGTCCTGGGACCCGGCCAGCGGGGAATGGACGTCGGGCACGTTCCGGACCGCGCTGGCCCGGCTCGAGGCCGTGGCGGCGATGGAGTTCGACGTCGTCTACCTGCCCCCGATCCACCCGATCGGGCGGACCAACCGCAAGGGCCCGAACAACACGCTGGTCGCCGGGCCCGGCGACCCCGGTTCGCCCTGGGCCATCGGCGCGGCCGAGGGCGGTCACGACGCCATCCACCCGGACCTGGGCGGTTTCGAGGACTTCGACGCGTTCGTGGCCCGCACCCGCGAACTCGGCATGGAGGTGGCGCTGGACCTGGCCCTGCAGTGCACCCCGGACCACCCGTGGGTCACCGAGCACCCGGAGTGGTTCACCACCCGCATCGACGGGTCCATCGCCTACGCGGAGAACCCGCCGAAGAAGTACCAGGACATCTATCCGCTGAACTTCGACAACGACCCCGAGGGCCTGTCGAACGAGGTGCTGCGGGTCGTGCGGCTGTGGATGGACCACGGCGTGCGGATGTTCCGGGTGGACAACCCCCACACCAAGCCGCTGTGGTTCTGGGAGTGGCTGATCGGACAGGTCAACGCCACCGACCCCGACGTCGTCTTCCTCGCCGAGGCGTTCACCCGGCCACCGATGATGCACGCCCTCGGCAAGGCCGGCTTCCAGCAGTCCTACTCGTACTTCACGTGGCGGAACACGAAGGAGGAGATCGAAGAGTACTTCACCGAGGTCTCCCGGCAGACCCCGGCGTTCTACCGGCCCAACTTCTTCGTCAACACCCCGGACATCCTCACCGAGTACCTGCAGTACTCCGGGCCCGCCGGGTTCAAGGTCCGGGCCGTGCTCGCGGCCACCGGCAGCCCGCTGTGGGGCGTCTACTCCGGCTACGAGCTGTTCGAGCACGTCGCCCGGCCCGGCGCGGAGGAGTACATCGACAATGAGAAGTTCGAGTACCGGCCGCGGGACTACGCGGCGGCCGAGGCGGAGGGCCGGTCCCTGGCCCCCTACCTCACCCGCCTGAACGCCATTCGCCGCGCCCACCCGGCGCTCGGTGACCTGCAGAACCTCACCGTGCAGGCGACCACGGACGACCACACGGTGGCCTACACGAAGCACAAGGCGAACCCGGACGGGACGAAGGACACCGTCATCGTCGTCGTCAACCTCGACCCGCACGCGACCCGGGAAGGACTGGTGACCCTGGACCTGTCCACCCTGGACCTGGACCCGGGCGACCTGGACGGCGCCGGCCGCTTCTGGGTCGACGACCTGCTCTCGGGGGAGAGCTGGACCTGGGGACGGGAGAACTACGTCAGGCTCGATCCCTGGGTCGAGCCGGCACACATCTTCCACGTCAGGAGGGGCGCATGAGCGTGCCGTCGGCATTCCAGCTCAATGCCCCCGGTCTCGCGCACGACCCCGAGTGGTACCGCAAGGCGGTCTTCTACGAGGTGCTCGTACGTGGTTTCGCGGACGCCAACGGGGACGGCTCCGGGGACTTCTCCGGACTGATCGAGAAGCTGGACTACCTGCAGTGGCTCGGCATCGACTGCCTGTGGCTACCGCCGTTCTTCGACTCCCCCCTGCGTGACGGCGGGTACGACATCGCCGACTACTACTCCGTCCTGGACGAGTTCGGCACGATCAGCGACTTCAAACGCCTGGTCGCCGAGGCTCACGCCCGCGGTCTGCGCGTGATCATCGACCTGCCGCTGAACCACACCTCGGACCAGCACGGCTGGTTCAAGGCCTCCCGCGAGGATCCGGAGGGTCCGTACGGGGACTTCTACGTGTGGAGCGACACCGACGAGAAGTACCAGGACGCGCGGATCATCTTCGTGGACACCGAGGAGTCGAACTGGACGTTCGACCCGGTCCGGCGGCAGTTCTTCTGGCACCGGTTCTTCTCCCACCAACCGGACCTGAACTTCGAGAACCCGGCCGTCGTGGAGGCGGTGTTCGACGTCGTCAAGTTCTGGCTGGACCAGGGCGTGGACGGGTTCCGTGCGGACGCCATCCCGTACCTGTTCGAGGACGACGGCACCAACTGCGAGAACCTGCCCGGCACCCACCGCTTCCTGCAGGACCTGCGGTCCATGGTGGACGAGCTCTACCCCGGGCGGGTGATCATCGCGGAGGCGAACCAGATGCCGCAGGAGGTGGTGGAGTACTTCGGGGACGAGGAGAACCCCGAGTGCCACATGTGCTTCCACTTCCCGATCATGCCGCGACTGTTCTACGCCCTGCGGGACCAGAAGGCGGCGCCGATCGTGGAGACGATGAACGCCACCCCGAACATCCCGGCCGGGGCGCAGTGGGGGACGTTCCTGCGGAACCACGACGAGCTGACCCTCGAGATGGTCACCACGGAGGAACGCCAGGCCATGCTCGGCTGGTACGCCCCGGACGCGCGGATGCGCGCCAACATCGGCATCCGACGGCGCCTGTCCCCCCTGCTGGACAACTCGCGGGCCGAGACGGAACTGATCCACGCCCTGCTGCTCGCCCTGCCGGGCAGCCCGTTCCTCTACTACGGGGACGAGATCGGCATGGGCGACAACATCTGGCTCGAGGACCGGGATGCGTCCCGCACGCCCATGCAGTGGAACCCCGACCGCAACGCGGGCTTCTCCGTCGCGGACCCGGGCAAGCTGTACCTGCCGGTGATCCAGTCGCTCGTCTACCACTACAACCACGTCAACGTGGAGGCGCAACTGGCGCACTCCTCCTCGCTGCTGCACTGGGTGCGGCAGATGCTCGCCATCCGCAAGGCGCACCCGGCGTTCGGCCTCGGCGGGTACGAGAACGTGCCGGCGGACAACGAGCACATCCTGGCGTTCCTGCGGGAGATCCCGGACGCGGAGGCGGAGGAGCACGGCGAGGTGCTGCTGTGCGTGTTCAACCTCGCCCAGAACCCGTCGTCCGCGGTTCTGAACGTGCCGCGGTTCGCGGGCCGGGGGCTGCGCGACGTGTTCGGCGGCACCCCCTTCCCGCCGATCGGGGACGACGGGCGGATCACGGTCACGCTGGGCAGTCACGACTTCTTCTGGCTGCGGATGCGCTCGCCGTACTCCAATCCCGCGTCGCCGGCGACCCAGGCGCTGCCCGTGATCCCACCCCGGTCCGAGCTGCCGTCGTGACCCTGACCGCGGAGCTGACCGACCTCCTGCACCGCTGGCTCCCCGGCCAACGGTGGTACCCGGCCCGCGGCAAAGGGGTCAGCCTGAGCGCGGTGGGCGGTTTCGACCTGACGGACCCGGCCGGCCGGATCGGTGTGCGCGTCCACCTGGTCGCCATCGACTCGGGCGACCGGATCGACGTCGTGCAGGTCCCGCTGACCTACCGTCGACGCGATCACGTGCTGCACGGTGTCGACCCGATCGGTTCGGTTCCGGCCCGCACCGCACCGCAGCCTTCGGGGTGGGACAGCACCGAGACCGGAGCGGGCGCCGAGACCGGGGCGGGCGACGGGCCGGACGCGCGGGTGGACGTGTACGACGGCGTCCGGGACCCCGTCCTGGTCGGGCTCTACCTGGACCTGATCACCAGCGCCACGGCGACCGCACCGAACACCAGGTCGGACTCCGGCCGGGGGAGTGAGGCGCCCGACGCCGCAGCGGACCGGGGCGTGGACGCGTTCGCCCCCACCGGGCATGCCACCGGCCGGTGGGCCTCGACCCGGGCGTCCGGCGACCTGCCGACCGCCAAGGTGCTCACCGGCGAGCAGTCGAACACGTCGATCATCATCGACGACCCCGACGCGCCCGCCATCATCAAACTGTTCCGTGTCCTCGGCGCCGGCACCAACCCGGACGTCGAGGTCGGCATCGGGCTGACCGAGGCCCGGGTCGACGCCGTCGCCACCACCTACGGGTGGATCGACGGCGCGTGGCAGCACCGCCGGACCGGTGCCTCCGGCCACGACGGCGCCGGCGAAGCAGCCGACGCCGGAGCCCGCGACAGCGCCGCCGGAGCGCGAGCCGATAGTGCGGCCGACGCCCCATCCGGCCAGGGGCGCCCGGATCTCGATCACGGTCAGCTCGCCGTGCTCAGCGAGTTCATGGCCGGCAGTGAGGATGCGTGGCGCACCGCGACGGCGGCGGCCCGCGCCGGCACCGACTTCACCGGTCCCGCCGCGTCCCTCGGCGAGGCCACCGCCCGGGTGCACGCCGGTCTGCGGGAGGCCTTCGGCACCCGCGTCGCCGACGCCGGGCAGCACGAGGAGTTGCTCCGCGCCCTGGCGAGCCGGATCGCGTGGGCGTGGGCCGAGGCCGCGGACGCCGTGGGCCCGCACGAGACCGCCGTCCGCGCCGCGATCGAGGCACTCGGCCGCGGCGGGGACGCTCCCGTGCTGCAACGCATCCACGGCGACTACCACCTCGGCCAGGTGCTCGACTCACCACAGCGCGGGTGGATCCTGCTCGACTTCGAAGGCGAGCCGCTGCGGCCCGTGGCCGAGCGATCCCTGCCCGACACCCCGCTGCGGGACGTCGTCGGCATGCTCCGGTCCTTTGACTACGCGGGCGGGTTCGCCGTCCTGAACGGCGCGGACCCGGACCGCACCCGCGCGTGGACCAGCACCGCCTCCGACGCGTTCCTCGACGGCTACCGCCGCATCAGCGGCACGCCGATCGACACCGAATCCCCGCTGTTCGTCGGCCTGTGGCTGGACAAGGCCCTGTACGAGGTGGTCTACGAACAGCGCAACCGGCCGGACTGGATCGCGGTTCCCGTCGACGCGGTGCATCGCGCGCTGCACGTGGGCGACCACGCATCCCCTCCCGCACCATCGAAGAAGGAAGGTTCATCGATGATCAGGAAGCCCCGGTCACGGACCGGCACATCCCGGACCGAGCCGACACTCGAAGCAGCACCCGCCCCCGAACCGGCGCCACCCGCTCCCGAGCCGGCGAAGCCTGCTCCCGAGCCGGCGAAGCCTGCGTCGGCGAAGGCCGCTCGCGCGTCGGCCGGTACATCAGCGCGGCCGGCCACGTCAGCGCGGCCGGCCGGTACATCAGCGGAGCCGGCTGCCACGTCAGCGCGGCCGGCCGCTGCGTCGGCGACACCGGATGACGCGTCGGCCGACCTGCCGGACATCTCCCCGGAGGCACGCGCGCAGGCCGCCAACCTGAACGTCAGCACCGGCGCGGTGTCCACCACGGCGCCGGAGACCCGGCCTGCGCCGGCCCGGCCGATCCCCGTCTCCACGGACGTGCTCGACGCCGTGGCCGGTGGCTGGTACCACAACCCGCACGGAATCCTCGGCGCCCACCTGGCGCCCGACGGCACGGTGACGATACGGACCCTGCGGCACATGGCGGCGTCCGTCGACGTCGTCACCGCCGCCGGGAACACCGCCATGAGCCACGAGTACGGGGGCATCTGGACCGCGGTGCTGGAGGCCCCCGAGGACCGGCACGTGCCCGACTACCGGCTCGAGGTCGCCTACGGGGACGGGGTCGCACACCGCGTCGACGAGCCCTACCGGTTCATGCCCACGCTCGGGGAACTGGACCTGCACCTGATCGGCGAGGGACGGCACGAGACGCTGTGGACCGTCCTGGGCGCGCACGTGCGGGAGTACCCGTCGTCGATGGGCACCATCCACGGCACCAGTTTCGCCGTCTGGGCGCCCAACGCCCGCGCCGTGCGGGTGGCCGGTGACTTCAACGCCTGGGACGGCAAGGCACACGCGATGCGGTCCCTCGGCTCCTCCGGGGTCTGGGAGGTCTTCCTCCCCGGCGTCGGCGCGGGCGCGACCTACAAGTTCGAGATCATGGGCCAGGACGGCCAGTGGCGGATGAAGGCCGACCCGATGGCGCGCGGCACCGAGGTGCCGCCCCGGACCGGCTCCCGCGTCGTCGACTCGACATATACCTTCGACGACGACGAGTGGATCGCCCGGCGGGCCCGGACGGATCCCCACAACGGGCCGATGAGCGTGTACGAGGTGCACCTCGGTTCGTGGCGTCTCGGACTGGGCTACGAAGAGCTGGCCGAGCAACTCGTCCAGTACGTCTCGTGGCTGGGATTCACCCACATCGAACTGATGCCCGTCGCCGAGCATCCCTTCGGCGGGTCCTGGGGCTACCAGGTCACCGGGTACTTCGCGCCGACGTCGCGGTTCGGGCATCCCGACGAGTTCAAGCACCTCGTCGACGCCCTGCACCGCGCGGGCATCGGCGTGATCATGGACTGGGTACCGGCCCATTTCCCGAAGGACGAGTTCGCCCTCGCCCGCTTCGACGGACAGCCGCTCTACGAGCACCCGGATCCGTTCCTGGGGGAGCACCCGGACTGGGGCACACTGATCTTCGACTTCGGCCGGCGGGAGGTGCGCAACTTCCTCGTCGCCAACGCGCTCTACTGGCTCGAGGAGTTCCACATCGACGGGCTGCGGGTCGACGCCGTCGCCTCCATGCTCTACCTGGACTACTCGCGGCAGGAGGGCCAGTGGCGGCCCAACCGCTTCGGCGGCCGGGAGAACCTGGAAGCGATCGGCTTCCTGCAGGAGGCCAACGCCACCGCGTACAAGCGGGTCCCGGGCATCGTGACCATCGCGGAGGAATCCACGGCCTTCCCCGGGGTGACCCGGCCGACCGACCACAACGGACTCGGGTTCGGGCTGAAGTGGAACATGGGCTGGATGCACGACTCCCTGTCGTACATCTCCGAGAACCCGATCAACCGCTCGTACCACCACCACAAGGCCACGTTCTCGATGGTCTACGCGTACACGGAGAACTTCCTGCTGCCGATCAGCCACGACGAGGTCGTCCACGGCAAGGGGTCGATGCTGCGCAAGATGCCGGGCGACCGGTGGCAGCAGCTGGCCAACCTGCGTGCCTACCTCGCGTTCCAGTGGGCGCACCCCGGCAAGCAGTTGATCTTCATGGGCACCGAGTTCGGCCAGGAGGCCGAGTGGAACGAGGCGCACGGACTCGACTGGTGGCTGACCGACGCGCCGCCGCACCGCGGGGTCCAGCTGCTCGTCAAGGCCCTCAACGCCATCTACACGCAGACGCCCGCGCTCTACCGCTGGGACAACGACCCGGCCGGATTCGAGTGGATCGACGCGAACGACGCCGGCCGTAACATGCTCACGTTCACCCGGTGGGACCCGCAGGGCAACCCCGTGGTGGTGGTCGCGAACTTCGCCGGGACGCCCCACCACGACGTCAAGCTGGCCCTGCCCTGGGCCGGCGCCTGGGAAGAAGAGCTGAACACGGACGCCGAGGAGTTCGGCGGTTCCGGGGTCGGCAACTTCGGACGGATCACCGCCGTCGAAGGGTCCTACCAGGGCAAGCCCGCGTCGGCCACCGTGCAGGTGCCGCCGCTCGGGGTTCTGTACCTGACACCCGCGACCGACGACCGCACCGGCTGACGCGCGGGACGGCGACGGCGGGCCCTTCCCGCGCGGAACCGCAGGCCAACCGCGGCCCGCGGACCGGGCGGGGAGGGCCGTTTTGCACCGCCCGAAGGCCGGTGGTACAGTTGATTTTCGCGCCGATCGGAACGGTAGGACGCGGCAAGTCCCTTGAGGCACCGCCGAAGCCGAGGATCGCACCGGGTTCCGTCCCTCGAGGATGGACCGGATTCCCTGAAGAAAACGGACGAAACGGCCGATTTTGACAGAGAAGATCGGAGTGGTAAGTTAGACAAGTTGCTCCGGAGCGAAACGGAATGACGGGCAACGATCAAGGATTTGATCGGGAACCGCCGCTGAAACCGGAAGTGCCTGTTGTTTGAGAACTCAATAGTGTGTTGTTTTGTTTGTTGATGCCAGTTTTTACTGGTTTTAGCGCTTGGCTGCCACCCCCGTGGTGGCTGGGTGTTGAGGCTGGGTTCATGTTTTTCTGTTTTTTTGACGGAGAGTTTGATCCTGGCTCAGGACGAACGCTGGCGGCGTGCTTAACACATGCAAGTCGAACGATGATGTGGTGCTTGCACCATGGATTAGTGGCGAACGGGTGAGTAAGACGTGAGTAACCTGCCCTTGACTCTGGGATAA
>NZ_MRDE01000071.1 GCF_001968835.1 Tersicoccus phoenicis | reverse complement strand
CGGTAGCCGAATCGTTCTTCGCGACATATAAGAAGGAACTCATCCACACCAGGCCCTGGCCGAACCTGAAAACTCTCAAGAAAGCAACATTCACCTGGATCGAGGAGTACTACAACCGGGCACGGCGACACTCCACCCTCGGCTATTTGACGCCCGCCGAGTATGAATTAGGATTGAGGGACATCCACGAACTCGCCGCATAATTCTGGTATCCACTTTCCCGGGAACACTCCACTTCAGGGTCTTGAACGCCGCCTCACTGTAGGGGTTGTCGTTGGAGACGTGGGGCCGGGAGTGTGACCTGGCCACGCCCAGGTCCAGGAGCAGCTGGGCGACCGGTTTGGAGGTCATCGAGGTGCCTCGATCAGCGTGCACCGCGCCGGGCACCCCGTGGACGCCCATCGCCTGTTCCAGCATGTTCGTGGCGATCTCGGCGTCCTCTCGTGCGGCGATGGTCCAGGCGACGACGAACCGGGAGAAGATGTCCAGGACCACGTACAAGTCGTAGTACACGCCCCGGTCCGGGCCCTTGAGCTTGGTGATGTCCCAAGACCACACCTGCCCCGACGCCGTGGCCACCAGCTCCGGGCGGGCGCGGGGCGGGTGGACCGCCTGCCGGCGACGCTCACCGGCCATCGCGTTCTCGCGCAGGATGCGGTGCATCGTGGATCGCGAGCACAGGTAGATGCCCTCGTCCAGCAGCGTGGCCCAGACCTGC
>NZ_MRDE01000070.1 GCF_001968835.1 Tersicoccus phoenicis | reverse complement strand
CACGATCTCCTTGATCGGCATGCCCTCCGCTCGATGCAGACGACGGATCTCGGCCCAATCTTCCACTGCTATCACCCTCCAAGGGTTCACACGCCGAGGGTCAAAATTCATCCGACGCACAGGGGTCAGTATTCACGCGTCGTCAACACCATTGCTGCGTGGTCAGGGGAACACTGCGCCGGGGGCGGGTGTCATTGACGATTTGGGTCTGTCGAGTGCCCATCATCTGCTCCTATTCCGAGGGACTGAACAGGTCCACGGTAAACAGGACGCGGGAGCGATTCTTTTCAGAGTCGCCTTCTCTATCAATGACTTCGACTAACCACAAGAGCACTTCAGCAAGATGTGTTGATCTGAATAGTCGAATGACACTGCGGAAGATTTTCACAACTCGTGGGCGTGTCGCGGCGGCTCCTTTACCGCAGTGCAGTCCTCGGGCACTCGCGGGTGGGCGATCGTCTCGGCCCTAGACTCGGCCCCAGAGAGACCAACAGCAGCACCCGGAAGGCCGGCCACCCAACCCATGCCCCCTCGCCCTACCAGCCGCCAGGCCGTGCCGTGGCGCATCTACCTGCTCATCGACCCGAGCACGAAGCCGACCAACCACCCCTTGGGGACGATCTTCTACGTCGGTCTGCGCAGCGAACTGCCCGAGCCCGTGGACCTCCGCGAAGCCGCCGAACCCGAGTCCATTCCGGAGGAGGAAACCGCAGCCCGTATGCGGCTAGCGAGGCTCAATCAGGAAGGCGTTCGCGTCCTCGTGGAGGTTGTGCCGGAGCAGAACTGGGTGAACGCCGAGACGGCATCCTTGGCAAGGACGGTCGGCGCGCTCTGCGCGACCCTCCACCCTTCGCCCTTGAACGAAAGGCTGAAGAGCATCCGCTGGCCCGGCAGCCTTGCCCAAACCGTCGAAACCGCCCGCCTCGTCCCACTTCCAGAGGGCGGTGCGATCTTGCGAACACACAAGGGTCCGACACCAGTGGCCGAGTTGCCCCTCGTTGACCCCGAGGCGCTCTTCATGGAGGCTGTCGCGGTAGTGGACGGTCACTCTGCCCCCAGAGCCATCGGCAATCGGCTCCGCGAGGGCGGTCCGCTGCCGCTAGTGCTCATGGCTGAAGGAAGGACTGGGCGAGGAGTCCTACCGGGTGGGTTCGTGCTCGGCGTCTGGATGGTGGAGAGCGTCGTGCCCGTTAATGAGGAGCGGACCCAGTGGAAGGTGACGCGCTATGACGATCCCGAGGCCGAGGGGGCGCTGCGCCGCCGCTTTCTACATCAGTTGGTCGACCCGACTGACTTCAACGCCCTGAAACTCCGCAAAGCCTGACCACAGCCGTATGAGGTTCCACCGATCCTCCGGAGCCACGCCCAGTACGCGAGCGTCGCGCACCACGTCATGTAGCCCGCGCACGAGGTCCCAGACTCGGGCGACCGCTCGCCAGTTCTCGGCGTCTTGGGCATCAGGCAGGACCGCTCGCACCTCGCGCTCGACCGTGGCGCGCTTCCATGCCGGGGGCGCATCTCCGAGCACGGCATCGAGGAACGATGGGCGCGAGAGCAGGCGTGCCAGCCTCACGGTCTCCGGGTAGACGAGAAGGTCTGTTAGCGGCCATGTCAGACTGCCCGTAGGCGGCCACGGAAGTGCCCACTGATGGCCAGGAGAACTGCCTGTTGGTGGCCATGAGATCTGCCCACTGCTTGTTTGTGAACCCCCGACCGCTTGAGCGGGGGGAGCCTCTTCCTGGGGTTTGATGACGGTGTCGAGTCGCATCAAGGTCACCCGGAAGAGGCCCCTGAATGAAGTCTGATGGAGAAATCATGGAAATACTTGCTGCCCACGATCTGACCGGGTCGTTGCGCGCTGCAGCCGAGCTCACGGGTTGCTCTCATCACACGGTCGCCCGGCATGTCGCTGCCCGCGACGCGGGCAAGCCGATGGCCGAGCCGGCCTACCGGGGGCGGGTCACGGACCCGTTCCTGCCGAAGATCGAGGAATGGGTCGAGGCGTCCAAGGGCAAGATCCGGGCCGACAAGGCCCACGAGAAGTTGATCGCGCTCGGTTACCAGGGTTCGGACCGGTCCACGCGGCGGGCGGTCGCTCAGGTGCGGGCCGCGTACCGGCTTGGCCGGGTCCGGGTGCACCGGCCGTGGGTGACCGAGCCGGGCATGTGGCTGCAGTACGACTTCGGCGACGGGCCCGTCATCGAGGCCAGGAAAACCGTGTTGTTCGTCGCGTGGCTGGCGTGGTCGAGGTTCCGGATCGTTGTCCCGTTGCGGGACCGGACGGCACCGAGCGTGTTCGCAGCGTTGGACCGGACGTTCCGGCTCATCGGGGGCGCCCCGACCTATGTACTGACGGATAACGAGAAGACCGTCACGGTCTCCCACGTTGCCGGGGTCCCGGTGCGGAACCAGCAGACGGTGGACTTCGCCCGCCACTACGGTCTCACGGTGCTGACGTGCCAGCCTGCGGATCCGGCGTCCAAGGGCGGGGTGGAGTCCT
>NZ_MRDE01000069.1 GCF_001968835.1 Tersicoccus phoenicis | reverse complement strand
ACCGGCGGCCGACCGTCCCGCCTCTCCGCGGACCAGGTGCGGACCGCGCGCCGGCTGTATGAGCAGCAGGACATGACCGTCGCGCAGATCGGCGACGTTCTCGGGGTCAGCCGCACCACGATCTACCGGGCCCTCGCCCGCCACACCGAACCGGTCGCAGCGCGCCGGCCGAAGCCCGCACCAACGATGTAGCTCGGTCATGGACGCGAGCGAGCGGTGGCGGATCCTTCGACTGCACGTCGACGACGCCATCCCGCTCGCCGCCCTCGCCCGCAGTACAGGCATCACCGAGCGCACCCTGCA
>NZ_MRDE01000068.1 GCF_001968835.1 Tersicoccus phoenicis | reverse complement strand
CCTATGAGGTCACAGACGCCCGTCCGGTCGCGTGCGTAGCGATCCCCCCGCAGTGGACCGACAAATCGCAAACAAGACAGCCGGAGCGTCGGTCAGTCGGTGAGTCAGACCCACCCGGGGGAACCACTACCTCCATCATCACTGTCAGTCGATCACGACCACCCCGTCGCGACACCCCGACGTCGACTATCGAATTTCGGGGCTTCCGCCGCCGGAATGAGCCCCGAAATGCAATAGTCAACGCGGAATAGGGGCGGCAAGGGCCGCGCCCTCCTCAGTGGACGGGCGCAGTGCGGCCGAGGTCGGCGGACGGGCGGGTCGGCACCCGGCGTACCGGCGAGAGCGCGGCGAGGATCGCGTCCGTGTCGGGTTGACCGTGTTCCCCGGTGCCTGCGGCGTCGGTGCGGTCGATGCCGTGGCGGGCGTCGGTGCGGTCGATGCCGTGGCGGGCCAGGATCGAGGCGGCCGCGAGTTCGGCGAGCGCGGGAGCAATGTGCACGACGCCGTCGCCCTGGCCGGCGAGCCAGAAGAAGCCGCCCGCCTCGCCGTCGTACCCCACCACCGGCAGCCCGTCGCGGCCGCGCGTGCGCACCGCCGTCCAGGCCCGGTCGAGGCCGCCGATCGAATGGTCGGTCAGCGTCGACGCCGCCCGCCGGAGGTTCTGGACCACCGCGGGACTCGGAGGGACGGCCCCGGGAATGCCCGGGGAGCCGACAGCGTCGCCGACCAGCAGTCCGTCGCCGTCGGGCCGGATCACGACGCCGTCACGCACGAACATCGGGATGTCCGGGTCGATCGGCGCCTCGAGCGCGAAGACGGCCGCGGTGTGCCGGAGGGGTTGCAGGCCCTGGATCTCGACGGCGGCGACGACGGCGATCGGATCCGCCCAGGCGCCCGCCGCGTTGACGACCGTGCGCGCGTTGATAGCGTCCTGACCGGCGCCGATCGCCCAGCCGTCCCCGACGCGCGCGGCGGTGTGGACGTCCGCGACCGGGACGATCTCGGCACCGACGTCGAGCGCTACGGCCCGATAGTGGTCCTGCAGCACTCCGGCATCGATCTCGATCCCCTCGTCCGTGGCGACCGCCCCCGTGAGGTCCCGGGCCCCCACCTGTCCCAGCGCGGCGGCCGGGTCGTCGGCGACGGTCAGGCCACCGGCGACGGCGAGATCGCCGACCTGCCGCTCGGACCCGGCGAAGACCCGCCGTCGCGGGCTCGCCACGCTGCTCGCCCCCGCACCGAACGCCGTGGCGATCAGCTCCGCGGCCCGCCGCTGCAGCGCCCGCAGCACCGGCGGGTCGACGGTCGGTTCCAGCTGGCGCGCGGCCCGGGCGGACTGCTGATAGGCGACCGCCGGATCGGCCTCGACGATGACGACACTCGTGTGCGGGGCGAGCGCCGCCGCCAGGGACAGTCCGGTGATACCGCTGCCGATGATCAAGACGTCGGTGTCCATGGCCCGATGGTGTCACATGTCCGGAACTCGGGCCGGGTGGGTTGGCCACGATTCCCTGCGGTCGTGGAGCGGGACGGGGTCGGCCGTGCTCGACGTCGATCCGGGCGGTGCGGGGACATCCACGGGTCGGCGTGGTTGGTCTCAGGTCGTCGATCCCGTCGGTGCGGGCGTCGCCGACTTCACTGACGGCGCCCCGGGGTCCGGCGCCGGCAGCGACCGCCCCGCCCCGGCCGGCAGCACGAGCAGCCGCTGGACCGTCGGCGTCGTGCTCGTCTTCGCGGCCATCAGCGCGACACGGTCCCCGACCTTCAGGTCCGCGGCCGCGATGACAGTGCGGTGGCGGCTCCCACCAGCCCGCGGGTCCGGGTCGGTACCCGCGCTCGGGGTTGCGGTCGGAGTGCTGTTCGGCCCGGCGCTGGGGCCGGCGCCCGGACCGGCGCTCGACCCCGAGCCGGCGTTCGGGCCGCTCTTCGGACGGGGACCGGCGTTCGGGGTGCGCAGCGGCCGCTCCGGTGCGGCGAAGAGCCTCGACGACGTGCCGAGGGCGTAGGTCGCGGTGTAGCCGTCGGCGGACTTCACCGTGACCGACGTGTCGGACACCGCCGCGATCCGGCCTCGCTGGACGAGGACGGTGGTGTTGCCCTGGCCCTGCGGCAGGACGAATTCGCCGTGCAGCGGTGCTCGTGCCGGAGCGATCGGGAACCAGGCGCCCCGGTGCTGGGCACGGGGCTGTCGGTCCGGCCCGGAGGCGGGCGTCGATGCCGTGGGAGTAGTCGACGCACCGGTCACCCCGGTCCCGTTCGTCGCGGGTCCCGACGTGCCGTTGCCGGCCGCTATCACCGCGACGCCGCCCGCACCTGCCAGCCCCAGCGTCAACAGGCCGGTGGCGATCCACCGCCCTGTGCTCCCGGCCCAGCTCCTCGTGCCGGTCGTCGTCCCCCGCGGCGCCGGCTGCCGGTCGGATGTCGGTGTCTCGAAATCGTGCATGATCTCTCCCTGGATGAGGACGGTCAGCCCGACGACGCCGGCGGGTACCGCCACGTCGTCGCACCCCGCTCGGGCGCTCGTACCGCGATGCCGAGAGCCAGTGTGCGGTCAGCCGCTGGGGATCGCCTGTGCGTCGCTGCCAGTCCGGCGGGCAGCAGCCAGGCCGTCATCGTCGGCCGGCTCCGCGCTTGCACCGTCATGAGCCGGCTCCGTGCTTGTGCGGCTGCCACCCCTTGGGAAGACTGACCCCATGACCGTCGCTCCCTCCTCCCCCGGAACCGCCAACCGGGTCGCGCTCGTCGTCGGCGCCTCGCGCGGCCTCGGCCTGCTGATGGCCCGCGACCTGCTCGAGCAGGGCTACCGGGTCGTCATCGCCGCACGCAACGAGCAGACCCTGCGCACCGCGGCCGCCGAGCTCGACCCGTCCGGTGCCCGGGTCCTCCACCGGGCGGCCGACGCCGCGGATCCCGAGGCCATCGCCGACCTGGTCGCGTTCGCCGAGCGGCAGGGCGTGCTCGACGTCGTCATCCATGTCGCCGGCATCATCCAGGTCGGCCCGGTCGCGGCCATGAACCGCGGGCACTTCCGGGAAGCGATCGACATCATGACCTGGGGCCCGATCAACGTGGCGCTGGCCGCAGTGCCCGGGATGCGGGCACGCGGCCATGGCCGGATCGGCATCGTCACCTCACTGGGCGGCAAGGTCAGCGCACCGCACCTGGTGCCCTACTCGACGGCCAAGTTCGGCGCGGTGGGGTTCACGCAGGGGCTGGCGGCGGAGCTTGCCGGCACCGGTGTCACCGCGACGACCCTGGTCCCGGGGCTGATGCGCACCGGATCGCACCTGCAGGCCGCCTTCGTCGGTGACGTCGCGAAGGAGTACCGCTGGTTCGCGCTCGCCGCGACCCTGCCGCTGGTCGCCATGAGCGCCGAACGGGCCGCCCACAAGATGGTCACCGCGACCCTCGCCGGCAAGCCCGTGGCCGCCATCGGCGTCTCCGCGCAGGCCTCGACGCGGTTCGGAGGGCTGGCGCCGTCGATCACCGTCCGCGGGATGGGACTGTTCTCCCGCTTGCTGCCGAGCACGACCGACGACGGGCCGCACGTCCGGTCCGACGACGCGACCACGGTCAAGGGTGAGGACGCCCGCCGCAGGCTGGCCTCACCCCTGATCAACTTCCTGACCGGCCTCGGCCACCGCGCGGCGACGAAGAACCTGGAGCGGTAGGCCACCCGGTCGCGGCGTCGCTCGGAACGAGCGACCGCCATGGGGACCGTTCCTACCGATCGGGACGTAGGGAACCCCACATTTCGGTAGCAACTGTCCCCATCGCGACTCGGGTTGCGGGACCGATGCCGGACTGCGGGATCGACGACGCGGCCTGCGGGACCGATGCCGGACTCGACGCCGCCGGGGCTACGCGCGGTGACGCGGGGCACGGCCGGACGGCGACCCAGCGTCCGGCGTCGGCTCCGGCGCGTCCGTGGGCGCCGCGTGCCGGCCGCGGCCGTCGGCCGAGGCACCCACCGAAACCAGCTCCCCGGACTCCGCAGCGTCGGACGAGGACGACGCCGCCGCCGAGCCCGCACCAGCACCGGAACCAGCCGAACCCACCACCGTCACCGGCCCGGTGACCGGGTGCTCCCGCTCCAGTTTGGCGCCCTCGACGTCGACGTCCGGCAGGATCCGGTCCAACCAGCGCGGCAGCCACCACGCCGACCGGCCCAGCAGGTGCATCACGGCCGGGATCAGCAGCATCCGCACCACGAACGCGTCGATCAGGACACCGAACGCCAGGCCGAAGCCGATCGGCCGGATGATCGTGGACTCCGAGAACACGAAGCCGGCGAACACCGAGATCATGATCACCGCCGCCGCGGTCACCACGGCCCGGCCGGCGTGCAGGCCCCGCTGGACCGCGACCTTCGCCCGGTGCCCGTGCGCGTACGCCTCCCGCATCCCGGAGACCAGGAACAGCTGGTAGTCCATCGCCAGGCCGAACAGGATGCCGATCTCGATGATGGGCAGGAAACTGAGGATCGGGGCCGGGTCGTGCACCCCGAACACCGCACTGAGCCAGCCGAACTGGTAGATCGCGGTGATCCCGCCGAAGGCCGCGAGCAGGGACAGTACGAACCCGATGGTGGCGGTCAGCGGCACCAGGATGGAGCGGAACACCAGGATCAGGATCAGCAGGGACAGCCCGACGACGACGACGAGGTAGACGGGCAGCACGTCGGCCAGGTTGGCCGAGACGTCGATGTTCGCGCTGGCGTTGCCGGCGACGCCGAACGTCGCCTGTCCACCGCCGACGTCGACCGACAGCCCGCGCAGGTCCCGGACCAGCTGCTCCGTGTCCGCGCTGTCCGGCCCGCTCCCGGGGATCACCTGGAACGCGATGACCGTACGGTCCGCCGACGCACCGATCGGGGCCACCGCGGACACGTTCCGCTCACCGGCGATGGCGCGGCCGAGGGACACCTCGGTGGCGGTCACGTCCGCCTGGGCCACCGGTGCGGGCAGCTCCGCGACCGCCAGCAGCGGTCCGTTCTGCCCGGCGCCGAACTTCTGCTCGAGCGTCTTGTACGCCTGGTACTGGGTCGACGTGACGGGCTCGGAGGCTCCCGAGGGCAGCCCGAGCCGCATCTGCGTGGCCGGCAACGCGACCACGGCGAGCACCGCGATCCCGGCGACCAGGGTGACGACGGCCCGCCACGTGGACATCGGCGTCGTCGGCAGCCGCGGCGCCGTACCGTCGCGACCGATCGCGGCCCGCTCCTTCTTCCGCAGGATCCGCATTCCCACCAGGGACAGCAGGGCGGGGGTGAAGGTGATGGCGATGAGGATCGCGACCAGCACCGCCCCGGCCCCCACCGTGCCCATCAGGCCGAGGAACGGGATGCCGGTGATATTCAGGGCCAGCAGGGCGACGATGACGGTGGACCCGGCGAACACGACGGCGTTGCCGGACGTGCCGTTGGCCAGGCCGATCGACTCGTGCAGGGACATGCCGCGCTTGAGCTGGGCCCGGTGCCGGTTGAGGATGAACAGCGAGTAGTCGATGCCGACGGCCAGTCCGAGCATGACCCCGAGCACCGGGGTCACCGAGATGAACTCGACCAGGCCGGAGAACGAGAGGGCCGCGAGTGAGGCGACTCCGACGCCCAGGACGGCGCTGACCAGCGGCAGCGCCGCGCCGACCACGGTCCCGAGCATCACCAGCAGCACGACGGCGGCGATGACGACACCGACCACCTCGCCGGGCCCGAGCACACTGGGCACCCCCTGGGAGATGTCGTTGGACACCGCGACGTCGACCCCGGCGATCCCGGCGCCCTCGGCCCGGTCGCTGATGGCCTTCTTCTGCGGCTGCGGGGTCGCGAAGGTCGACTGGTCGAACCGGACCGTGCCGACCGCGGCGCTGCCGTCGGCGGAGACGAACCGGATGTTCTTCGACAGGTCCAGCAGGGCCGCACCCTGCTCGAGCTTCGTCTGCTGGGTCTGCAGCGCATCCCGGTTCTCGGTGATGGTCCTCTGGCTGGCCGCGAGCTGCTGCTGCTGCCGATCGATCTGCGCCTGCGCACGGTCCAGCTGCGGCTGGGCGGCGGCGAGCTGACCGGCGGACCGCGCCTGCGCCTTCCGCTGGTCGAGTTGCCGCTGCGCCTGGGCGAGCTGGGTACGGCCGGAGTCGATCTGCTGCTGCCCGGCATCGAGCTTCGCGCGGCCGTCCGCGATCTGCGCGCGCCCGTCGGTGACCTGTTTGCGCTGATCGTCGAGCTGACGCTGCTGGGCGAACGGATCGATGGTGTCCTTGACCCCACCCAGTGACTTCAGGTCCGCGAACAGGGCGGCCACGTCGCGCTTCTGGGCCGCGGTGAACGCCTTCCCGTTCTGGGTGGAGACGACGATGCTGCCGGAACCGCCGGTGGCCGCCGGGAACTTCTCCGCGAGCCGGTTCTGCACCTGCTCGGTCGCGGTGCCGGGGATCGAGATCGCCGAGGAGATGGTGCCGGAGAAGAGGGCGAAGGTGCCGCCGGAGATGGCGAGCACCAGGATCCAGCTGATGATGACCAACCAGTGCCTGCTGGCGCAGAACCGCCCGAGGCGGTAGAGGAGACCGGCCATGCCGTCCCGCTCCTTTCTTTTCGTGAGCGTGTTGTCGGGCCCCGGAGGGCCGGTCGGGCGCGGGTGAACACCGCGAGTCTCAGGGTGCGGCGGGCAGGTACCCGTTGCGGACGTTGGCGATCAGCCGGGCCAGCAGATCCTGCCAGGTGGCCCGCGCCGCGGCGTCCAGGCGCCCGCCCGTCCGTTCCACCCAGTGCCGGGAGATCACGACGATGCCGCCCATCAGGGACTCGACCAACAGTTCGGCCTCCAGTACGTCCGCGGCGGGATGCCGGCGCAGCACCTCGGCGAGCAGCCGCTCGGTGACCCGGGAGAACGCTGCATCGGTCAACGGCGCCTTCCGCTCGTCGGCGGGCGACGGGCCACCGAGGATCCGCAGGATGGTGGCGATCGCGGCCGGCAGGTCGGCGTCGTGCATGGCAGCGGCGATCTCGTCGAACATCGCGGACCGGCCGCCGTCGCCCAGCGGGGTGCGGGCGATGCGGGCGAGGAAATCGTCGACGACGACGGCCAGCGCGTCCTCGCACACGGTCAGGAACAGGTCGTCCAGGGACGGGAAGTGGTTGAAGACGGTGCGGCGGGAGACGTCCGCGCGGGCGGCGAGTTCGTCGACCCCGAACGTGGGACCGCCGCGCTCCTCGATCAGGTCGCGGGCGGCGTCGACGATGGTGGAACGACGCTCCGCCTTCTGCGCGGCGCGGCGGTCCAGGGTCGATCGAGTCACGATGTCTACACTAGGTGCAACCTTGCACTCAATGCAACTTCAATGCGCGGCCGGTGACGCGACGTCGCCCGGTGCACACTGCCGACTGGTCAATAGACGCGCGATTCGGCCGGTCCCCGGCGCCAATCCGTGCAGCTATTGACCACTCGACGACGAGGGCGAGCGCGACGACGACGACGACGGCGAGCGCGACGACGCCGTCAGACGCCGAGCTTCTCCAGGACGATCTCGCGGACCCGGCCGGCGTCGGCCTGGCCACGGGTGGCCTTCATGACCGGGCCGATCAGGGCGCCGACGGCCTGGACCTTGCCGCTCTTGATCTTCGCGACGACATCGGGCATCGCGGCGATCGCCTCGTCGACGGCCACACCCAGTGCCCCGTCGTCGGAGACGACGGCCAGGCCACGGGCCTCGACGATCTGGGCGGGCGTGCCCTCGCCGGCCAGCGCGTGCTCGAGCACCTGCCGGGCGATCTTGTCGTTGATTCGCCCCTCGACGATCAGCGCGTCCAACTCCACGATCAGCGTCGGGGTGGCGCCGACCTCGGTGGGCTCGACATCGCGTGCCTTGGCGAGGCGGGAGATCTCCCCCATCCACCACTTGCGCGCCACCGCGGCGGAAGCGCCGACGGCGATGGTGTCCTCGATCGCCTCGAGCACCCCGGCGTTGACGACGTCGCGGAACTCGGCGTCGCTGTATCCCCAGTCGGCCTTCAGCCGTTTGCGCCGTTCGGCGGGCGGCTCCGGCAGGGTGGCCCGCAGCTCCTCGATCCACTCCCGGGTGGTGACCACGGGGACGAGGTCCGGCTCCGGGAAGTAGCGGTAGTCGTCGGCGTCGGACTTGGGCCGCCCGGACGTGGTGGACCGGGTGTCCTCGTGCCAGTGCCGGGTCTCCTGGACGACCTTCTGCCCCGCGTTCAGCACGGCGGCGTGCCGGGAGATCTCGTGCCGGACGGCGTGCTCGACGGCGCGCAGCGAGTTGACGTTCTTGGTCTCGGACCGGGTGCCGAACACGGTGGCACCCTTGGGCATCAGGGACACGTTGGCGTCGCAGCGGACGTTCCCGCGCTCCATCCGCGCCTCGGAGATGCCCAGGCCCTTAACGATCTCGCGGACCGCGGCCACGTAGGCGCGGGCCAGCTCGGGCGCACGGGGGCCGGCCCCGACGATCGGCTTGGTGACGATCTCGATCAGCGGCACGCCGGCCCGGTTGTAGTCCACCAGGGAGTACTCGGCGCCCTGGATCCGGCCGGCCGCGCCACCGAGGTGCGTCAGCTTCCCGGCGTCCTCCTCCATGTGCGCCCGCTCGATCTCGACCCGGAACACCGTCCCGTCCTCCAGCTCGACGTCCAGGTACCCGTCGTGGGCGATCGGCTCGTCGTACTGGGAGGTCTGGAAGTTCTTCGGGGTGTCGGGGTAGAAGTAGTTCTTCCGGGCGAACCGGCACGACGGCGCGATCGAGCAGTTCAACGCGAGGCCGAGCTTGATCGCGGACTCGACGGCGGTCCTGTTGACCACCGGCAGGACGCCGGGCAGGCCGAGGTCCACCGGGGAGACGTTGGTGTTCGGCACGTCCCCGAACGCGTTGGGGGCGGCGGAGAACATCTTCGTGGCCGTGTTCAGCTCGACGTGCACCTCGAACCCGAGCACCGGGTCGTACGTCGCCAGTGCATCGTCGACGGGAACCAGGGTCTCGGTGCTCATTTGTCGCCTCCGGTCGTGGTCAGGGATGCAGCTTCCGCGAGGTCCGGGGCCTGCGCCAGCAGCGGGCCGCCCCAGCGGTGCACCAGCAGCCGCTCGAGCGCGGCGCCGGCACGGTAGAGCCGCTCGTCCTCGCGGGCGGGGGCGAGCAGCTGGATGCCGGCGGGCAGCCCGTCCTCCGTGGCCAGGCCGCTGGGCAGGGACAGGCCCGGCACGCCCGCCAGATTGGCCGGGATGGTGGCGACGTCGTTGAGGTACATGGCCAGCGGGTCGTCCGTCTTCTCCCCCAGCCGGAACGCCGTCGTCGGCGCCGTCGGGGAGATGAGGATGTCGACCCGCTCGAACGCGGCGTCGAAGTCGCGCTGGACGAGCGTGCGCACCTTCTGCGCCGACCCGTAGTACGCGTCGTAGTAGCCGGCGGACAGGGCGTAGGTGCCCAGGATGATGCGGCGCTTCGCCTCGGCGCCGAACCCGGCGGCCCGGGTCGCCGCCATCACGCGTTCGATGGTCAACGGTCCCTCGGTGGGCAGGGTACGCAGACCGTACCGGACGCCGTCGAACTTCGCCAGGTTCGAGGACACCTCGGACGGCATGATCAGGTAGTACGCCCCGAGCGCGTACCGGAAATGCGGGCAGGAGACCTCGACGATCTCGGCGCCGGCCTCCCGCAGCAGGTCCAGCGCCTCACCGAAGCGGTCCAGCACGCCGGCCTGGTAACCCTCGCCCTGGAGGTCGGTGACGACGCCGATGCGCAGCCCGGTCACGTCGCCGTCGGCCGCGGCGGCCGCGAATGCGGCGACCGGGTCGACCAGCGAGGTCGAGTCCTTCGGGTCGTGGCCGCCGATCAGCTCGTGCAGCAGCGCGGCGTCCTCGACGGTGCGGGCACACGGGCCGATCTGGTCCAGGGACGAGGCCATCGCGATGGCGCCGTAGCGGGAGACCCCGCCGTAGGTCGGTTTGACGCCGACGGTGCCGGTGACGGCGGCGGGCTGACGGATGGACCCGCCGGTGTCGGTGCCGAGCGCCAGCGGTGCCTCGAAGGCGGCGACGGCGGCCGCCGACCCGCCCCCGGAGCCGCCGGGGATGCGGTCCAGGTCCCACGGGTTGTGGGTGTCGCCGAAGGCGGAGTGCTCGGTCGAGGAGCCCATCGCGAACTCGTCGAGGTTGGTCTTGCCGAGGATCGGCAGCTTCGCGGCGCGGATCTTCTCGATCACGGTCGCGTCGTAGGGGCTCATCCAGCCCTCGAGGATGCGTGAACCCGCCGTCGTCGGCTGACCGACGGTGACGATGAGGTCCTTGATCGCGATCGGGACGCCGGCGAGCCGGTGCAGGGACTGCCCGGCGGCACGGGCGGCGTCGACCTCGGCGGCGACGGCGAGCGCTTCTTCGGTGTTAACGTGCAGGAAGGCGTGGACGACGCCGTCGACGGCGGCGATCCGGTCCAGGTGTGCCTGGGTCAGCTCGACGGAGGTGATCTCACCGGCCGCGAGCTTGTCCGCCATCTGGGCGGCGCTCAGGGTGATCAGGTCGGTGCTCACGCTCACTGCTCCTCGTCCAGGATCGCCGGGACCTTGAAACGACCGTCCTGGACGTCGGGGGCGCCGGAGAGCGCCTGCTCGTTGCTCAGGGTCTCCCCCACGACGTCCTCGCGGAACACGTTCGACAGGGCGATGGGGTGGCTGGTGGCGGGGACGTCGTCACCGGCCACCTGGGAGATGGAGGCGATCGAGTCGACGATCACCGCCAACTCTCCGGCCATCGTCTCGAGCTCGGCCTCGGACATCTCGATGCGCGCCAGCTGCGCCAGATGGGCAACGTCGTCACGACTGATCTGAGCCACGGTCCTCCTCACGGGACGGGGTGGGTTTTCCGCCCTCCATCCTACGGCGGGCCGCGACGCGGCATCTCCCCCGGGATCGTGCGTCCGCATTGCCGCCGTCTTCGTCGTTGGCCCGTTGTTCGCGGCAATCGACTGCAGAGCCGGCGAACAAGTCGTCCATGACCTCGGACGGTCCCTGCCCTCGGCTCAGTCCGCCTTGTCGAGCGACTCCGGCTTGTGGACGGCCTCCTTGCCGGTCTTGTCGCTCTCGACCAGGTACTGCGGGTCGTCCTTGTCGGCACGGACGGTACGGCCGGCTGCCTCGGTGTCCTCGGTGATCTTCTTCTGCACCGTGCCTTCGACCGTCTGCCCGTGGCTGCGCCACTCGACCTTCTCGCCCTTGCGCAGATTCTTCTCGTCGCTCATCACGCCACCCTAGCGGCGGGTCGCTCGATGATCGAGAGGTCCCGGGAGGCAGCCACCTCTTCACAACGACCGGATCCGGCCCGACAATGACGATCACGGGGACCTTGCATGACCCCGTCTCCGCCTGCTCCTTTCTCGCACGCTGATCGGCGCCGGCGACGGTGCCGACGGGTGCGATGCGTTGGTCATCCCACGAGAACGGAGCGAGGTCATGAAGGTTCTGATCGTCGGGGCGGCCGGGAAGACCGGCCGAGCCACCGTCGCCCGAGCCGTGCGGGCCGGCCACGAGGTCACCGCCTTCGTGCATCGGCAGCCCGAAACCGCTCTCCCGGGGGCGCGTTCGATCGTGGGCGACGCAACCGACCCGGACGCCGTCGACGCCGCGGTTCGGGGGCAGGATGCTGTCATCGACACGGTCGGCGGGCCGGTGCCCTGGCGACGGACCACGCTCGAGACCGACGTCGCCCGCGCCATCATCGCGGCGATGGATCAGCACGGCGTCCGACGACTGATCGTCACGTCGTCCGTCGGCGTGGGCGACAGCATGGCCGCTGTCGCGCCCGGTCTCCGCGTGTTCCTGCCGACGTTCCTGCGGGGTGCGATACGGGACAAGGACGCGATGGAGGCGGCGGTGCGCGCCAGCGGTCTGGACTGGGTGATCGCCAGGCCGGCCCTGCTGACCAACCGAGCGGCCACCGGCGACATCTGTGTCCAGCCCGGGAGCTCCCGGACCCGCGCCCGTTCTCTCACGCGTTCCGACCTCGCCGACTTCCTCGTCGCCGAGCTCACGCGGGACGATCATCTGCGCACCGCCGTCACGGTCGCCAACGGCTGACGCGCCGCGCGGCCGGCCAGTTGCGGGTCCGACCTTCACGGCCCGACCGGTCACGGCCGGACCGGTCATCGTCGTCGGCCTCCGCGGTCGTCGCCGGACTTTGCGTTCCGCCACGAGAACCCCGACGTCGGTCGTCATCGGCCTCCGCGGTGTCGCCACTGGGACCGTTCCTACCGTTGACACAGTGACCAACACCGCCTCAGCGGGAGGAACTGTCCCACTGGGCACGATCCGGCTCCACGGATTGCGGCTGCGGTTGACAGGGTCCGGCCATCACGGTCCGGGCGTCGGCCTCCGCGGTCGTCATGGGCCTCCGCGGTCGTCGTCGGTCTCCGCGGCCCCCGCCACTGGGACCGTTCCTACCGTTGACACGGTGACCAACACCGCCTCAGCGGGAGGAACTGTCCCACTGGGCTTGACGTCGGCCGCGCCGCGGGCCGAGCCCGGTAGCCCGGTAGCCCGCCGACCCAGTAGCCCTCAGCCGAGCGCGGCACGCTCGGCGCAGCGGCGCGCGAACGACGTGAACACCGGCGTGAACGGCGTGGCGATTGATTCGTGCTCGGCGGCGAACGCGATGCGCAGCGCAGCGGCGGCCGCGTCGGGCTCTTCACCGGGCCCGGCCAGGTCGGCACGCATCTCCGGTTCAGCCAGCCAGCGGTCGAGCATCGACGGCGTCAGCTCGGGGTGGAACTGCAGACCGAGCGCGCTGCCGACGGCGAACGCCTGCACCGGGCATCCGGCCGACGAGGCGAGCACGACGGCGCCGTCGGGCGCGTCGACGTTGTCATCGTGCCACTGCAGCACCGTCGTCTCGCCGACCGGCAGGCCCAATCCATCGAGCAACCCATGGCCGGCGGTGTTCCCGAGACCGTCAGGCAGATGGTTCTCCACCGGTTGACCGAGGCCCCGCGTGGCATCCGTGACGTCGGTCGGCTGCCCGGCGCCCGGCGCGAACCCGAGACCGTCAGGGCCGACGCCCGGCGGCCGTGACCCGGCGCCGGTGAATTCCACCGGGGCGAGACCGACCTCGTGGGTGACCCCGGCGTGCAGGCAGCCGCCCAGGGCGGTGGCGATGATCTGGTGGCCGAGGCACACGCCGAGCACGGGCAGGCCGGCGGTGACGGCGGCCCGGACGATCTCGGCCTCGCGGGCCAGCCCTGGGTGGGTGTCGTGGTCGTCGGCGCGCATCGGCCCGCCCATGAGCACGACGCCGGCGAGGTCGGGGATCGCGGGCAGGACGTCATCGGGCCGGTCGATGAGGTTCCTCACGGTCATGGGCAGCCCGGCAGCCCGCAGGGCGTCACCGATCAGGCCGGGACCTTCCCACGGGCTGTGCTGCAGGACGAGCACGGGCGGTGCCGTGCGGGGCGACGGAACCCGGGCGGTCATGCGCTGCGCCAGTAGAGGCTGCCGTCGGCCTCGCGGGTGAGGAACCCGGAGTCGACGAGCGCGCGCCGCAGGGCGGGGACGTCGCGGGTGACGGTGGCCAGCAGGCGGTTGACTTCCGCCTCGGTCAGCACGTCCTCGACACCGAACAGGCGGATCGCCAGGTGGCCGAGCAGCTCGTCCCGGTCCTCGGTGCGGCGCGGGACGGCGGTGATGCGGCCGTCGTGGAAGAACCGATCGACGCCGGTGGGCTGTGGCGACGCCGAGGCGGCGAGAGCGGTGGCGAACACGGAACCGGAGACGACCGGCGCGCCGTCGGGACCCGTGGTGAGCAGTCCCGCGTCGGACAGCTTCCGGATCTCGCGCGGGTCGAGCCGGTCGACACCGTGAGCGACGGCGAGGCCGTACGCAAGCCGAAGCTTGTCGTTGGCCAGGGCGGCGAACACCCGCTGCCAGGGCACGGACGCACTGCTGTCGTCGGACGCGGTCATGGCGTCATGCTTACCACGCGGTCGCGCCCAGCCTCACCCCGGGCCGACCCTCACTCCAGGTCCAGATCCAGGTCGAGGCGCCGGGCCTCGTGCCGGCTGGTGGCCGCCGTGATGCCTTCCTCGCGCCACTGACCGGCGGGGTCGGCGAGCGCGGTGGACGCGGTCGAGCGGTGCACCCAGCACCCGGCCTCCTGCGCGATCAGGGCGCCCGCGGCCCAGTCGTGCTCGTGCAGCCCGCTCTCCCGGAAGGCATCGAGGGTGCCGTCCGCCACCAGGCACAGGTCCAGGGCGGCCGAGCCGAGCCGCCGCACGTCCGCGAACGCGCTCATCAGGCCCTCGAGCTCGTTGAACTGCCGGGTGCGGGACGAGCCGTTGTAAGAGAACCCGGTGGCGAGCAGCCGACCCGGCCGTTCCGGGTCCGGACCCGTGAGCCGCCGCGGGCGGTCCTGCGCGGCGTCGCCGATCAGCCGTCGTCGCCATGCTCCTCGTCCGGCCGCGGCCGAGTACTCCACCCCGAGCGCCGGGGCGTTGACGACGCCGGCGAGCCATCGCCCACCCGCGCCGATGACCGCGACGGACGTGGCGTAGTAGACGATGCCGCGGATGAAGTTCGTCGTCCCGTCCAGCGGATCGACGGACCAGCGCAGCCCGGAACCGTCGGTCGGAACCGCGGCGTCGTCGGACCCCGAGGTGCCGAACTCCTCACCGCTGACGACGTCGTCGGGCCGCTCGGCGGAGAGCACCGCCCGCACCGCGCGTTCGGCGGCCAGGTCGTAGGAGGTGACCCAGTCCGAGTCGGACGATTTGGTGGTCGCGTCCATCCGCCACTCGTCGGTGCCCCCGGCGACGGCGTCCGCCAACACGGCGGCGCCGGCCGCGGCGGCCCGACGGGCGGTCGCCAGCAGCGCGTCGAGATCGACCGGTCCGTCGGTCCCGTCGACCGGAGCGCCTGCCGGTGCAGCGCCGGCCGTATCGCGCGGAACACCCTCGCCATTGACGCTCATCACGCCTCCCCGGTGGCGAGCAGCGCCTCGAACCCGGCCTCGTCGAGCACCGTCACGCCGAGCTGCTCGGCCTTGTCCGCCTTGGTCCCGGCGTTCTCCCCCACCACCACGTAGTCGGTCTTCTTCGAGACGGAGCCGGCGGCCTTCCCCCCGCGGGTGAGGATGGCCTCCTTCGCCTCGTCGCGGCTGAAGTTCTGCAGCGAGCCGGTGACGACGACGGTCAGCCCGGTCAGCGTGCGCGGCACCGACTCGTCGGACTGGTCCGCCATCCGCACTCCGGCGGCGGCCCACGTGTCGACGATCTCCCGGTGCCAGTCCTCGGCGAACCACTCGATCAGCGCCTCGGCGATGGTCGGGCCCACCCCGTCGACGTGAGCCAGCTCCTCGACGCCGGCCGCCCGGATGGCGTCCATCGACCCGAACGCCCCGGCCAGAGCGCGGGCGGCGGTCGGCCCGACGTGCCGGATGCTCAGGGCCACCAGCACCCGCCACAGCGGCTGGCGCTTGGCCTTCTCCATCTCCTCGAACATGTGCCGGGTGTTCGCGGTCGGCTCCGGGGGCTTCTTCGCGGTGCCGCGCGTGTAGAAGTAGGGCACTAGCTCGGTCGTTCCCGTGGGCACGCCCTTGACCTTCTTCTCCCGCTCGATCCGCACGTCGGCGAGCTTCCCGGGTGTCAGGTCGAACAGGTCCGCCTCGGTGGTCAACGGCGGGGTCGCCGGCTCGGCGGGCGCCGTCAGGGCGATGGCCGCCTCCCAGCCGAGCGCTTCGATGTCGAACGCCCCGCGGCCGGCGACGTGGAACACGCGCTCGCGCAGCTGCGCCGGGCAGGAGCGGGCGTTGGGGCAGCGGATGTCGGCGTCGCCCTCCTTGGCCGGGGCCAGCTCCGTGCCGCAGGACGGGCAGTGGGTGGGCATGACGAAGTCCCGCACCGGCGGGTCCTGCGCCTCCCGCAGGGCGACGACGGGACCGACGATCTCGGGGATGACGTCGCCAGCCTTGCGCAGGACGACGATGTCGCCGATCTTCACGCCCTTGGCCTTGACCACGTCCTGATTGTGCAGGGTGGCCATCTCGACGGTGGAGCCGGACACCTTGACCGGGGTCATCACCCCGTACGGAGTCACCCGGCCGGTGCGGCCGACGTTGACCTGGATGTCCAGGAGTTTGGTGTTGACCTCTTCCGGCGGGTATTTGTAGGCCACCGCCCAGCGGGGCACTCGCGAGGTGTGGCCGAGCCGGCGCTGCGTGTCCAGGTCGTCGACCTTGATCACGATGCCGTCGATCTCGTGCCGCAGGTCGTGCCGGTGCTCGCCGTAGTGCTCGATGAACGCGAGCACGTCGTCGTAGGTGGCCAGCACCTTCGTGTAGGGCGAGACGGGCAGCCCCCACCCGGCGAGCAGGTCGTAGGTGCCGGACTGGGTGGTGGCGGTCAGCCCCTCGCGGACGCCGATGCCGTGCACATAGACGTGCAGGTGCCGGGACGCGGTGACCTTCGGGTCCTTCTGCCGCAGCGACCCGGCGGCGGAATTGCGCGGGTTGGCGAACGGCGCCTTCCCGCTGGCCACCATCTGCTCGTTCAGGACGAGGAAGTCGGCGCTCGGGATGAACACCTCGCCGCGCACCTCGAGCCGCTCGGGCCAGTCCGACCCGCTCAGCCGACGCGGCACGTCCTCGATGGTGACGACGTTGGCGGTGATGTCCTCCCCGGTGACGCCGTCGCCGCGGGTGGCGGCCCGGACCAGGACGCCCTTCTCGTACAGCAGGTTGACCGCGAGGCCGTCGATCTTGACCTCGGTCAACCAGGCCGGCGCGGGCAGGTGCAACTGCTCGATCTGCGCCTCGGCGCGGGTGAACCAGGCGCGCAACTCGTCGAGGGAGAACACGTCGTCGAGGCTGTAGAGGCGCTGCAGGTGCGTGACCGGGCTGAAGGCGGCGGAGACCTCGCCGCCGACCTCCTGGGTCGGCGAGTCGTTGGTCTTCAGCTCGGGGTGCAGCGCCTCGAGCTCCTCCAGCCGCCGGTACAGCCGGTCGTATTCGGCGTCCGAGAGCGTCGGCGCGTCATTGGTGTAGTAGGCGACCCGGGCGCTACGGACGGCGTCGACGGTCTCGTCGTACTCGCCCTGCAGGGCCTGCGCCGGGGCCTCGGACTCGGGGATCTCCGCCTCTGTGCTCACGGCTCCATCTTGCCCCACCCCACCGACCGAACTGCAGGGCCGGCTGCTGCCGGGCGGCCGGCGATCCGGTGCGCGGCGCGGCGTGGACGCTAGCCCGCGGTGGCCGATCCCGTGGCGTCGCCGCGCCCCTCCGCGTCGCCGGCGTCGTCCGCGGCCCCGGACCCGCCGACGACGTCGATCACGACGACGGTGATGTTGTCCCGGCCGCCGTTCGCGAGCGCGGCCTGGACCAGGGTGTCGGCGGCGGCCTGCGGGTCGGCCACGGCGTCGAGCACGCGTCCGATCGCCTCGTCGGGGACCTCCACGGTCAGCCCGTCGGAGCACAGCAGGATCCGCTCCCCCGGTTCGAGCGGCAGCAGCCAGAAATCGGCGGCGATGTCGACACCGGTGCCCAGCGCCCGGGTGACCACGTGCCGCCGCGGGTGGACCAGGGCCTCCTCGGGGGTGATGTGTCCGAGGTCGACGAGCTCCTGGACCTCCGAGTGATCGACGCTGATCTGCCGCAGCCGGTGCTGGTACAGCCGGTAGCTGCGGGAGTCCCCGACGTTGAAGAAGAGCCAGTACGGCCGGCCGGCCTCGCGGGTGAGGACGACGCCGGTCAGGGTGGTACCCGCACGAGAGCCCGTCTCCTCGCGGATCCGCGCGTCGGCGGCCTCGAGCAGTTCCTGCACCTGCGCCGCGGTGGCGTCGGTCCGGGCCAGCAACTCGGATTCGCCGAGGGTGCGCACGCAGACGCCGCTGGCCACTTCCCCGGCCTCGTGCCCGCCCATCCCGTCGGCCACCGCGAACAGGGTGTCGGTGACGATCAGGGAGTCCTCGTTCAGTTCCCGGCGCAGGCCGCGGTCCGTCGTGAAGCCGGAGACGATGCGCACGACGTCGTCGGCGCCCTCGGCCGTGGTGGTCTCAGTCATCGTCCGGTCATCCTAGCCGCCATGGGTCGCGGTTCCCCACCGTCGACTGGTTGGTGGACGCGCGTTCGGCGGCAGCGGAGCGACTCGTTCGCGCACCTCTTGACCAGTCGAGGCGGAGATGCGGAGGTGCGGAGGTGCCGATGCTCGGCCGGAACCCCGGGATCAGTCGAGGACGAGGCCGGCGCCCTCGCCCCGGGTCAGCAACACCGGGTGCACCTCGCCGAATCCCCGGAGATTGGCGCTCTCCTGCGGGGTCAGCACGAATCGTTCGTTGCCGGCCAACAGTTGCGCTGTCGGCTCATCGGTCAGCACCGTGCCGATGTCCGCGATCGCCGTCAGGCGCGAGGCCATGTTGACCGTCGGCCCGTAGACGTCGCCGAGACGGGGCAGGATCCGGCCCCAGACCACGGCACCTCGGGTGGCGGGCATGTCCGGGTCGCCCGCGAACCGGGTGGCCAGGGCCAGGGCGATCTCCGCTCCCGCCTGCGGGGTGTCGGCGATGTACAGCACCTCGTCGCCGACGGTCTTGATCATCCGCCCGCCGCCGACCGAGATGATCTCCGCGCAGCGGGCCTCGAAGGTGGTGACGAGGCTGGCCAGGGTCTGTTCGTTCATCCGGCGGGACAACGAGGTGTACGAGACGAGGTCGGCGAAACCGACGGCGCGGGCGATCGGCAGTTCGGCCTCCCGGCGCGCCGGATGCCGCCCGCCGCTGGCCCAGCGCCGTTGCGACTCGGTGCGCACGGCGAGCCGCTGGACGCCCTCGTTGAGCTGGCGGCGCCAGGCGTAGCTGAGCAGTTCCTGCAGCGGTTCGATCATCGCCGGCAGCTCGGCGATCAGCCGCTCACGTGCCTCGGTGTCCGAGATGCCGAGGTGGGCGACCATGTCCTCGACGATGGCCTCGATCTGCCAGATCACCATCCGGTCCGTCATCTGGCCGAACGCGCGCGCGATCGAGATCGCCGCCTCCTCGCTGATCAGGCCGTCGCGGACGAGCCCGGTAGCCGTGCGCAGTGCCTCCAGGTCCCGCTCGGTGAACGCGACGGCGGACTCGTCGACGTTGGCGAACCCCATGGCACGCCACAGCCGGCGGGCCCAGCGCAGCGACACCCCGGCGTTCTTCGCGACCTGCCGTCGGCTGAGGGTGTGGTCGCCGCCGAGGATCCGCGCCTCGATGGAGGTCGCCTGCCGAGAACCGATCCGTGGCAGCTCCGTGGTCAGCGGCATGGGATCCCCGTCGAGACCCACGGATCGCTCACGCCCGTCTCGGCCGCGCACGTGCCGGCCCCGGGGTCGGTCAGCGGCCACGCGTCCCCCCGGGCAGGGAAAAGGGGGTCATGGCCGACGTCGGACCGGCCGGCCCCGGCCAGCCGGCACCGGGGTAGTGAGCACCGGGGTAGTCGGCGCCGGGGTGACCGGGCCCCGGGTAACCGGCCATCGGATGGCCCGGCCTCGATCGATTGACGGCGTCCGTGACGACGTCGGCGAATCGGCGCACGTGCGGCGCGTCGGGCAGCACCAGGCGCCCCGACACCGCATCGAGGTACAGGTCGCCCGCGCGCACCAGTCGCTGCCGCAGATTCTGGCTGATGTGCACGTGCAGGACGCCGGCCAGCCACACCTGCGTGGACCCACGGCGGCCACCGTCGCGGCGGATCATCCGCGCCGTGGTGAGCACATAGCGGGTATGGTGCCAGCGCAGGAACGGGCGCAACACGAAGACACCCGCGGCCGCTGCGGCCGCGACCACGACGGCGAGCAGCAGGACCGGCTGCACCGAGACGAGCACCGGGTCGGTGTGGCGGCGGCTCAGCCAGCCGAGCGAGAAGCCGGCGACGGCGACGATGACCAGGAGCACCACAAAGGATCCGACCAGCCGGTGGGCCCGCGGCCGGGTCACCACGAGTACCTCCTCCCGCGGGTCGGCGCCGCGGAGCAGCCGGCGCAGGGCGCGGGAGGTCACGTCCCCTCCTCGGTACGCAGGTGCACGACGTCGGCGGCATGGATGTCGTGCTGGGCCAGGTCGGAGCCGATCACCTGCAGGGCGCCGTCGGCGGCCAGGCCGGTGGCCTCGCCCACGAGGTCGGACCCGTCGGGCAACTGCACCCGGACCCGCCGGCCCAGTGTCCCCATCCGCAACGACACGGCCCGGATCAGACTGGTGCCCTCACCGGCCGCGGTGGGGTCCCCGGAGCGGGTGCAGAAGGTGCGGTAGTGGCCGGCGAACGCGGCGAGGAACGCCGTGGCCACGTCCGTGGGGTCGAGCCGACGGGAGCCTGCCGCGGCCAGGGACGTGGCGGTCGGCACGGGCAGTGCCCCGGCTGCCTGATTGACGTTGATACCGCATCCGAGGATCACGGCAGGTGGCGTGCCGTCACCGGTGCCCGCCAGCTGAGCGAGGATGCCGGCGATCTTGCGTTCGTGCACGAGGACGTCGTTGGGCCACTTGATCGTGGCGGTCACGCCGTCGGCACCACCGACGGACTCCGCCAGGGCGAGGGCGGCGAGCAGGGTGAGCCAGCCGTACGTCTGGGTGGGCAGCGGCCGGCCGGACGGAGCGGTCGGGCGCAGGACGAAACTGATCGCCAGGCCGGCGCCGGGTTCGATCACCCAGGACCGGTCCAGCCGTCCACGGCCGGCGTCCTGGTTGGTGGTGAGCAGCGCGCTGAGGTCCGGCCAGGCCTCCGGCTGGGAAACCGCGGCCGACGCGGCGTCGGCGTTCGTCGACCCGGTGCGCTCCACCACCGTGGTCCGTGCCCACGGCCCCGCCGGCGGGAGCAGCTCGCCTTCCATGCGCCTCTGGTCCAGAACCGGAGACGCGGGGACGGACGGGGTCATGCGGTCAGTCTATCCAGTACCCGTTCGGGCATCGGGGCCGCGCCGTTCGTCGACGTCCTGCATGGATACCGGGCGAAAGACCCGGTCAGCGCGGACCCGGGTCACCGGAGGGGTCATCGGAACCGTCGGACAGGAAGATGTCCGGGAGCAACCGGACGGGATCGGCTCCCGGGACGGGCGCGACCACGCTGTACGGGCGGAAGTCGGTGCAGCCGGCCTCGCGCAGCACCTGCTCGTCGGTGAAGAAGTTGCCCGTGGTGGTGGCGGCGTCCCGGGTGAGGACGGCGTGCGCGGCGTCGGCCATGATCTCCGGCTTCCGGGCGGCGCGCACCAGCCGCTCCCCGCCGGGCATCGCGCGGATCGCGGCGGTGTCGATCAACGTGCAGGGCCACAGGGAGTTCACGCCGATCCCGCGAGGTGCCAGCTCCCGGGCCAGGCCCAGGGTCGTCAAGCTCATCCCGTACTTCGCCATGGTGTAGGCCAGGTGCTTGCCCGCCCAGTAGGGGGTGAGGTTCAGCGGCGGCGACAGCGTCAGGATGTGCGGGTTGGCCGACCGGGACAGCGCCTCGATGCTCAGCTTCGAGAGCAGGAAGGCGCCGCGCACGTTGATGTCGGCCATCAGGTCGTAGCGCTTCATGTCGATGTCCGTCGTCGTGGCGGTGTCGATCGCCGACGCGTTGTTCACGACGACGTCGATGCCGCCGAACCGCGCGATCGTCCGCTCCACCGCGCGCGCGACGTCGTCGTCGTTCCGCACGTCGCCCACCACCGCGAGCCCGGCGCCGCCGGCGGCCTCGATCTGCTTGACGGCGGTGTGCACGGTGCCCGGCAGCTTGGGGTGCGGGGTGTCCGTCTTGGCCAGCAGCGCGACGTTCGCCCCGTCCCGGGCGGCGCGGACGGCGATGGCCAGGCCGATGCCGCGGCTGCCGCCGGACATGAGGATCGTGGAACCGGAAAGAGTGCTGCTCATGGGCCCATCCTAGCCGCATGTTACTGACCAGTAACCCGGCAAGGTCGCTTCCTGGGCTCGCCGATCGAGCGGAGCCGCTCCGTCGAGCGTGCGGATGACGCAGGCATTCGACCCGAATGACACCGCCATCCGCACAATCGGCGACCCCTCTGCGAACGCGTTCGAGAATCGCCCCTGACTTTGTCGGCTTCCTACAACGGTCGGCTCGACAGTGCTGGCTAGACTTGCACGAGTTCGCTCGCGTCGCGCCCGTTGTTGTGCGGAACCTCCAGAAGGCGCGCGGTCGTGACGGCCCCGTCCGGTGCACTCGGGCGTTACCACGCGATGACGCGCGAGAATCCCGGACCCATCCCCCCGGAACCCCAGGAGCCGAAGACCAGATGAGTATCGATCTGACCACCACCGCCGGCAAGATCGCGGAGTTCCGCCGCCGGCAGCAGGAGTCAACGGTCCCGTCCGGTCCGGCCGCCGTCGAACGCCAGCACGCCCGCGGCAAGGGCACCGCCCGCGAGCGCATTGACCAGCTCGTGGACGAGGGCTCCTTCGTCGAGTTCGACGCCCTCGCGGTGCACCGCTCCACCGCGTTCGGCATGGAGAAGAAGAAGCCCCTCGGCGACGGCCTGGTCTCGGGGTACGCCACCGTCGACGGGCGGCTGGTCGCCCTCTACAGTCAGGACTTCACCGTCTACGGCGGCTCCCTGAGCCAGGTCAACGGCGAGAAGATCGTCAAGGTGCAGGAGTTCGCGCTGCGCAACGGCTGCCCCGTGATCGGCATCAACGACGGTGGTGGCGCGCGGATCCAGGAGGGCGTCGCGTCGCTGGCCATGTTCGCGGACATCTTCCGGAACAATGTGCACGCCTCCGGCGTGGTCCCGCAGATCAGCCTGATCATGGGCCCGTGCGCCGGCGGCGCCGCCTACTCCCCCGCCCTGACCGACTACGTCGTGATGGTGGACAAGACCAGCCACATGTTCATCACCGGCCCGGACGTGATCAAGGCCGTCACCGGCGAGGACGTGGACATGGAGTCCCTCGGCGGCGCGCGCCAGCACAACGCGAACACGGGCACCGCCACCTACCTGGCCACCGACGAGACCGACGCCCTCGACTTCGTCCGGGAGCTGCTCGAGTTCCTCCCGTCGAACAATCTGGCCGAGGCGCCCCACCTGGACTTCGCGGAGGAGCCGGATCCCACCGTCGAGGACGCGGCGCTGGACACCCTCATCCCGGACTCCGCGAACCAGCCGTACGACATGCGCACGGTGATCGAGACCGTGGTCGACGACGGGCACTTCCTCGAGATGCAGGCGCTGTACGCGCCCAACGTGCTGATCGGCTACGCCCGGATCGAGGGCACGACGGTGGGCATCGTCGCGAACCAGCCGATGCAGTTCGCCGGCACGCTGGACATCAACGCCTCCGAGAAGGCCGCCCGGTTCGTGCGGCACTGCGACGCCTTCAACATTCCCATCGTCACGCTGGTGGATGTGCCCGGGTTCCTGCCCGGCAAGGACCAGGAGTTCAACGGCATCATCCGGCGCGGCGCGAAGCTGCTGTTCGCGTACGCGGAGGCGACGGTCCCGCTGGTCACCCTGATCACCCGCAAGGCCTACGGCGGGGCGTACATCGTGATGGGCTCGAAGAAGCTCGGTGCGGACGTCAACCTCGCCTGGCCGACGGCGCAGATCGGGGTGATGGGTGCCCAGGGCGCCGTCAACATCCTGTACCGGGCGGACCTGAAGGCCACGGCCGAGGCCGGGCAGGACGTCGACGCACGGCGCGCCGAGCTGATCGAGCACTACGAGGAGGAACTCCTCAACCCCTACCAGGCGGCCGAGCTCGGCTACGTCGACGCCGTCATCGCCCCCGCCGACACCCGGCTGCAGATCGTGCGGGCGCTGCGCGCCCTGCGCGACAAGCGTGCCTCCCTGCCGGCCAAGAAGCACGGCAACATTCCCCTGTAGATCGCACCGACTGCCACGCCGATACCCGCCCTTCGTGGAGGAGAACCCATGACCATCACCGTTCCCGGCACCGACACCGATCCCGAGCCCCTGCTGCAGGTGCTCGCCGGCAATCCGACCGCCGAAGAACTGGCGGCCCTCACCGCGGTCGTCGCCACGCTCGGCACGGCCGAGGAGGAGGCGCACGAGCACGACCGCAGCTGGCAGCGGCGCGCGGCCCTGCGGATGCGGCCCGCCCCGGGCCCGGGCGCCTGGCGCCGGAGCTCGCTGCACCGCTGACGTCCCGACGGATCCGTTGCCGGCCGGGTCGTTCCCGGCCCGCGACGCGCACGTGACGGCCAGCCCGCACCACCGAGGTCCGCGCGGGCGGGCCACCAGCGGATGTCGACGTGCAGGGCGGCGCAGAAGTCGGTGAGCCAGGCGCGGTCGGGATCCAGCCCGAAGGCCCGGGCGACGGTGGGATCCACGACCAGCCCGCCGGATCCGACGCGGTCGCCGAACAGGACGTAGGCGTGGTCGGTGTTGCACCGGTGACTCAGCCAGACGGCACCGTCGAAGCCGGCGCGGTGGGCTGCCTCCGCCCAGGCCACCGTCTCGCCGTACCGGTCCGCGGCCGTCGCGGTGATGTCGCCCGCCTCGACCTTCAGCGCCCGCAGCCCCGTGCCCATGAAGGCGGCCAGGGTCAGCGGCCGGGCCGGGTAGCAGCCGCCGAGAACCGTGTGCTCGTAGTCAGGCGGCCTCCATCGTCGTTCGACGCGGCGGCACCCGCCGGTGCCGGGCCCCCGGTCCGCGTACCGTTAGGCTCGTCCCCGTGACCGACACCACAGGCCCCGAGGCCACCCGCACCCCGACCACCCTCGATGAGCTGGCGAACACGTACACCCAGACCCTGTTCGACCTCGATCCCGCCTTCGCCACCGTGATGGGCAAGCCCGGCCGCGAGACCGAGTACCGCGACTACTCGCCCGACGGGTACCGGGCCGACGCCGACGCCGCCCGCAGCACGCTCGACGCCGCCGCGTCGCTACGCCCCGAGGACGACGTCGACGTCGTCACCCTCGACGCGCTGAACGAGCGACTCGGCCTGGCACTGGAGATCCACGAGGCCGGCCACGACATCGGCGAACTGAACAACATCGCCTCCCCGGCGCAGGAGATCCGCAACGTCCTGGACCTGATGCCGACCGACACCGCCGAACAGTGGTCCCACCTCGCCGGCAAGCTGGCCAACATCCCGGCCGCCCTCGACGGGTACGTCGCCTCCCTGCGCGCCGCGGCCGACCGGGGGCGCATCGCCGCCGTCCGGCAGGTCGACACGGTGATCGAGCAGGCCGGCCGCTACATCGCCGACGACGGGTACTTCGCCGGCCTGGTCGCCGGCGCCCGCACCGGTGACGGCGACCTGCCCGCCTCCGTCGCCGCCGACCTGGCGCGCGGCGCCGACGCCGCTCGCGCCGGATACGCGAAGCTCCGGGACTACCTCGCCACCGAACTGCGCCCGCTGGCACCCACCGAGGACGCCGTCGGGCGCGAACGCTACGCCCTGCACTCGCGGCAGTTCCTCGGCTCGGCCGTCGACCTGGACGAGACCTACGCCTGGGGTGTCGCCGAACTGGACCGGATCATCGCCGAACAGGAGGAGGTCGCCGGGCAGATCAAGGCCGGGGCGAGCGTCCCCGAGGCGATCGAGATCCTCGACGCAGACCCCGCCCGGCAGCTGAACGGCACCGAGGCGCTGCGGGCCTGGATGCAGACCACCTCGGACGAGGCCGTCGCCGCGCTGGCCGGCACCCACTTCGAGATCCCCGAGATCATGCGCACCGTGGAGTGCCGGATCGCCCCCACACAGGAGGGCGGCATCTACTACACCCCGCCCGCCGACGACTTCTCCCGGCCGGGCCGGATGTGGTGGTCCGTGCCCGCGGGCGAGGACACCTTCACCACGTGGAAGGAGAAGACGACCGTCTACCACGAGGGTGTGCCCGGTCATCACCTGCAGATGGGCTACCAGACGGTCAAGAAGGACGTGCTCAACAGCTGGCGGCGCAGTGCCTGCTGGGTCTCCGGGCACGGCGAGGGCTGGGCGCTGTACGCGGAGCGGCTGATGGCCGACCTGGGCTACCTCGACGACCCGGGCGACCGGCTCGGCATGCTCGACGCCCAGCGGATGCGTGCGGCGCGGGTCGTGTTCGACCTGGGCGTGCACCTGGGCCTGCCGGTGCCGGAGCGGTGGGGATCCGGTACCTGGACCGCCGACACCGGCCGCGCGTTCCTGCGCAAGAACATCGCCATCTCCGACGGGCAACTGGACTTCGAGTTCACCCGCTACCTCGGCTGGCCCGGGCAGGCCCCGGCCTACAAGATCGGCCAGCGACTCTGGCAGCAGATCCGCGACGACGTGCGCGCCCGCGAGGGCGACGGGTTCGATCCCCGGGCATTCCACACCCGCGCGCTCTCCCTCGGCTCGGTCGGCCTGGACACCCTGCGCCGGGCGCTGATCCCCGCCGCCTGATCGCGTTCTTCACCCGCCGGCTCGTCAAGGGACGCACCAGGGGTGCCGGTTCGCGACCACCTCAGTGGACGAGCCGGCGGGTGACTGACGTTACGTCACAGTTCGACATATTCACTTCACTTTGATATAGACCACCGACTAGTCTCTTTCGGTGACTTCCCAGACTTCCGCGTCGCAGCGACGCGCCCGCACCCTGCCGCGGTGGATGACGTCCTTCGGACCGCAGATCATCGCGGCCCTGATCGTCGGCCTGGCGCTCGGCCTCGCCGCCAAGGCCATCGGCGGGGACCCGAAGACCTCCCCCAACGCCCTGATGACGACGTTGAGCACGATCGGCTCGAGCTACGTCTCGCTGCTGACGGCCGCCGTCGTCCCCCTGGTCTTCACCGCCGTCGTCAGCTCCATCGCCAACCTGCGGCAGGTCTCCAACGCCGCCCGGCTCGCCTGGAACACCCTGCTCTGGTTCGGGATCACCGCGTTGATCGCCGTCACCATCGGCATCGGGCTCGGTGTGCTGCTGCAGCCGGGCAGGACCGCCAGCGCCGCACCGCCGGCCGACTACAGCGGCACGACCGGCAGCTGGTGGGCCTTCCTGCAGGGTCTGATCCCGGTCAACTTCCTCGGCCTCGGGGCCAAGACCACCATGACCGACGGTGCCGCCGCCACGGCCGTCAACTTCAACGTCCTGCAGATCCTGGTGATCGCGATCGCCGTCGGCATCGCGGCCCTGAAGGTCGGCAGAGCGGCCGAGCCGTTCCTCAATCTCACCGCCTCCGCCCTCGCGGTCATCCAGAAGGTGCTGTGGTGGATCATCCGCCTCGCCCCGATCGGCACCGTCGGCCTGATCGGCCGCGCCGCCGCCGAGTACGGCTGGGACACCATCGGATCGCTGGGCATGTTCATCCTCGCCGTCTACATCGGCCTGATCCTGGTCGGGTTCGTCGTCTACCCGGTCCTGCTGCGGCTGCATCACCTGAGCATCAAGCAGTTCTTCTCCGGTGTCTGGCCCGCCACCCAGATGGGCTTCGTCTCCCGCTCCTCCATCGGCACCATGCCCCTGACCCAGCGGGTCACCGAACGGAACCTCGGGGTGCCCTCCAGCTACGCGTCCTTCGCCGTGCCGCTGGGCTCGACCACCAAGATGGACGGCTGCGCGGCCATCTACCCGGCCGTCGCCGCGATCTTCGTGGCGCAGTTCTTCGGGGTGGACCTGAACCTCGGCCAGTACCTGCTGATCGTCGTCGTCTCCGTCCTCGGCTCCGCCGCGACGGCGGGCACCACCGGCGCGACCGTGATGCTCACCCTGACCCTGTCGACCCTGGGGCTGCCGCTGGCCGGTGTCGGTCTGCTGCTGGCGATCGACCCCATCCTCGACATGGGCCGCACCGCGCTCAACGTCACGGGACAGGCCCTCGTGCCGACGATCGTCGCCAAGCGCCGGGGGCTGCTCGACGAGACGCTCTACAACGCCCCGCGCACCGGCGAACCGTTCAACGACGACGCTCGCCGGGTCGCGGACGCGACGGTCGCCGCGCCGACGCAGTCCACCGGCGACGGCCAGCGCACCGACGCGGACCTGGCCGGCGTGCGCGCCTGAGCCGATCGCCTCCGTCCTCCGGGCCGGGTCGCCCCTGCTCCGGGGCGGCCCGGCCCGCGTCGTCCGCAGCGCTACGCTGGAGCGCGTGCCCGAGCTGACCCGTCCCCCTGAACTGATCCTTGCCTCCGCCTCCCCCGCCCGCACCAAGCTACTCACCGACGCCGGCATCGCCCACCAGGTCCGCGTCTCCGACGTGGACGAGGCCGCCGTCGTCGCCCGGCACGGCATCACCGACCCGGCCGAGACCGCCCTGCTCCTCGCCCGCGCGAAGGCCGAGGCCGTCGCCGCGGCCCTGGTCGGCGAGCCGGCCCGCGAGCACGGTGCCCTCGTGCTCGGCTGCGACTCGGTGTTCTCGTTCGACGGCGTCGCCCACGGCAAGCCGTACACGCCCGAGCGCGCGGCGGAGCGGATCACCGCGATGAGCGGCCGGTCCGGTGTGCTGTACACCGGCCACTGGCTGATCGACACCCGGCCCGGCCGCGGGCGGCGGGCACCCGACGGCGCGGCCGCCACCGGGGCGATCGCCAGTGCCGAGGTCCACTTCGTGACCATGACGGCGGCTGAGATCGCCGCGTACGTCGCCACCGGCGAACCGCTCGCCGTTGCCGGTTCCTTCACCATCGACGCCCGGGGGGCTGCCTTCATCCGCCGCGTTGACGGCGACGCGCACGCCGTCGTCGGCCTCTCCGTCACCACGCTGCGCACCCTGCTGAGCAGACTCGGTGAGGACATCACTGCGCTCTGGGCCTGACCCGGCCCACCGTCCCGGGCACGGCGACGACCGGTGGCGTTTTGTAGGGATACCACAACGATTCGGGCTCCGCAACGCGTGAACCCGGTCATCCGTAGGTCGAAGCCACCAACAGCGGTAGGGTTCCCCAAGATCACCGAAGGAGTTCACGTCCCGTGTCACGAGCCATCTCGAAAGTCCTCATCGCCAACCGCGGTGAGATCGCCGTCCGCGTCATCCGGGCCGCCCGGGACGAGGGAGTGGCCTCGGTGGCCGTGTACGCGGACCCGGACCGGGACGCCCTGCACGTGCGGTTGGCCGACGAGGCCTACGCCCTGGGCGGGACCACCGCGGCCGAGTCCTACCTCGTCATCACCAAACTGCTCGATGTCGCCCGCCAGTGCGGCGCCGACGCCGTGCATCCGGGATACGGTTTCCTCTCCGAGAACGCCGAGTTCGCGGCCGCGGTGATCGACGCCGGTCTGACCTGGATCGGTCCGCCGCCGGCGGCGATCGCCGCCCTCGGCGACAAGGTCTCGGCCCGGCACATCGCCGAGAAGGTCGGGGCTCCCCTCGTGCCCGGCACGGCGGACCCGGTGGCCTCCGCCGACGAGGTGCTCGCCTTCGCCGACGAGTACGGCCTGCCCCTGGCCATCAAGGCCGCCCACGGCGGTGGCGGCCGCGGCATCAAGGTCGCGCGCACCCGCGAGGAGATCCCGGAGCTCTACGAGTCGGCGGTGCGCGAGGCCACCGCCGCCTTCGGCCGCGGCGAGTGCTTCATCGAGCGGTTCCTCGACGCGCCCCGGCACGTGGAGACCCAGTGCCTCGCCGATGCCCACGGCGACGTCGTCGTCGTCTCCACCCGCGACTGCTCGCTGCAGCGGCGGAACCAGAAGCTGGTCGAGGAGGCCCCGGCGCCGTTCCTGGACGAGGCGCAGAACACCCGCCTGTACGCCGCGTCGAAGGCCATCCTGAAGGAGGCCGGCTACGAGGGGGCGGGCACCTGCGAGTTCCTGGTCGGCCGCGACGGCACCATCTCCTTCCTGGAGGTCAACACGCGCCTGCAGGTCGAGCACCCGGTGTCCGAGGAGGTCACCGGCCTGGACCTGGTCCGGGAGCAGTTCCGGATCGCCCGCGGCGAGGCGTTGGGTTACGACGACCCCGAGATCCGCGGCCACGCCTTCGAGTTCCGGCTCAACGGGGAGGATCCGGGCCGGAACTTCATGCCCACGCCCGGCACCCTGACGGCGCTGACGTTCCCGGCGGGGCCCGGCGTGCGCGTCGACTCCGGTGTCGAGGCCGGTGAGACGGTCAGCGGCAACTTCGACTCCATGATCGCCAAGCTGATCGTCACCGGCGCCAGCCGGCGGCAGGCGCTGGAACGGTCCCGGCGCGCCCTGGCCGAGCTCGTCATCGAGGGGATGCCGACCGTCGCCCCGTTCCACCGGGCCGTCGTCGTCGACCCCGCTTTCGCCCCGGAGGACGGGTCGCCCTTCGCGGTGCACACCCGCTGGATCGAGACCGAGTTCGCCAACACCATCCCGCCGCACGCCTCGGCCGGGTCCGACACCGGCGAGGACGACCGGCAGCGCGTCACCGTCGAGGTCGGCGGGAAACGGTTGGAGGTCGTGCTGCCCTCGTTCATCTCCTCCACGGTCAAGTCCGCCTCGACCGCGGTGCGGGCGTCGCGGAAGCCGCGCGGTGCTCGCTCGGCGGCCACGCCGGCCGCGAACGGGGACGCCCTCACCTCGCCGATGCAGGGCACCATCGTCAAGGTCGCGGTCACCGACGGGCAGGCCGTCAGCGAGGGCGACCTCGTCGTCGTCCTGGAGGCGATGAAGATGGAGCAGCCGCTGACGGCGCACCGATCGGGCACCATCACGGGCCTGACGACGACGCCGGGAGCCACCGTCGCGGCGGGCGCGGTCATCGCCACCATCGCCGACTGACCGGGACCGGCTCGGCACGGCACGGCCCGGCAGGCCGAGGTTCCGCACCCCAGGGCGCGAGCCGGTGCGTCGGTGAGCCGCTGACGTACGCGGAGTGGCGGCGTCCAGCGCGGTCCATATGGCGGACAGGTTTGTCCGCCATATGATCGCGGGCGTAGATTTCCTGCGTCTCACTCGCACAAGGAGCGCTCCCATGGCCACATCACTGCCGGATCCGTCGGGCCCCGCCGCCACCGGCCGCACCGACACCCCCACCATCCCCCGTCGCCGCATCATCATCGCGAGCCTGGTCGGCACGTCGATCGAGTTCTACGACTTCTACGTCTACGCGACCGCCGCGATCTCGGTGTTCCCGCTGCTCTTCTTCCCGAAGGGCAACGAGGGCGCCGCCGTCCTCGCGTCCCTGGCGACGTTCGGCGTCGCGTTCGTCGCCCGGCCGATCGGCTCCGTCCTGTTCGGCCACTTCGGGGACCGGATCGGCCGCAAGGCCACCCTGCTCGGGTCGCTGCTGACCATGGGCATCGCCACGTTCCTCATCGGCCTGCTGCCGACGTACCAGCAGATCGGCGTGTTCGCGCCCGCGCTGCTGGCGATCATGCGCTTCTGCCAGGGCCTGGGCCTGGGCGGCGAGTGGTCCGGCGCCGCCCTGCTCACCACCGAGACCGCCGCGAAGGGCAAGCGTGCCTGGGCGGCGATGTGGCCACAGCTCGGCGCCCCGATCGGCTTCTTCTTCGCCAACGGCCTGTTCCTGGTGCTGACCCTGGCCTTCGGGCACGACTCGACGAAGCCGTTGTTCGACGGCCCCTTCCTGACCTGGGGCTGGCGGCTGCCGTTCCTGCTCTCCATCATCATCGTCGCGATCGGCCTGTACGTGCGGATCAAGCTGGAGGAGACCCCGGTCTTCGCCCGCGCCGTCGCCCGCGGTGAGAAGGTCAAAGCGCCCATCGGCGTCGTGTTCAAGCGCAACTGGGTGCAGGTCGTCCAGGGCACGTTCATCATGCTCGCCACCTACGGGGTGTTCTACCTGATGACGACGTGGGTGCTCTCGTACGCCATCGGCTCCCCGGCCCAGGGCAAGCTCGGCATCGGGTACGGCAACTTCCTGATCCTGCAGTTGATCGCGATCCTGTTCTTCGCCGCCTTCGTGCCGGTCTCCGGCTGGCTCGCGGACCGGTTCGGCCGGCGGTCCACCCTGCTGGTGATCACGGGCCTGATCATCGTCTTCGGCTTCTGCTTCGGCCTCTTCCTCGACCGGAACGCCATGGGCACCGGCGCGTCGGCCAACCTGGGCTTGATGCTGCTGTTCCTGTGCGTCGGGATGGCGTTGATGGGTCTGACCTTCGGCCCGATGTCCGCGGTGCTGCCCGAGCTGTTCCCCACCAACACCCGGTACACCGGCTCCGGCGTCGCCTACAACGTGTCCTCGATCCTCGGCGCCGCGATCACGCCGTTCGTCGCGGACGCCCTCGTGCAGAGCGTCGGCGTCGGCTGGGTCGGCATCTACCTGGCGTTCATGGGCGTGTTGACGTTCATCGCCCTGTGGTTCACTCGGGAGACCCGCCACCGGGATCTGGACACCCTGGAGGACGAGGTCGCGACCGTGGCGGTGGCGACCACCTCCCCGTAACACCGCGCCCTCCGCGGGCACTACCCGGGCACTACCCGGGCACTACCCGGGTCGACTGGTCAGTTGATGGCCGTTTCCGGCTCGAACGGGTCGGGAAACACCCAACAAGTGACCAGTCAGCCCCCGGGGGGGTGGCAGCCGCGGAAGCGGCGACCCTACTGGTGGACGTGGAGGCGGCGGGCGGCCTCGGCGATCGACCCCGACAGCGACGGGTACACCGTGAAGGTGGAGGCGACGTCGTCCACGTTCAGCTTCTGACTGACGGCGATGGCGAGCGGGTAGATCAGCTCCGAGGCGCGCGGGCCGACGACGACGCCGCCGATCACCGTCCCGGAACCCTGCCGGGCGAAGACCTTCACGAACCCGTCCTTGACGTGCATCATCTTCGCCCGCGCGTTCGACTTCAGGGACAGGGTGAACACGTCCGCCTGGTACCGGCCGGACTCGACGTCGGCCTCGGTCACGCCGACCGTCGCGATCTCGGGGGACGTGAAGATGTTCGACGAGACCTGCTTGATCCGCAGCGGCTTGACGGCGTCGCCGAGCAGATGGGCGACGGCGATCCGGCCCTGCATGGCCGCGACCGAGGCCAGCGGCATCACCCCGGTGCAGTCACCCGCCGCGTACACGTTGAACGCGCTCGTCCGGGAGACACCGTCGACGACGACGTGCCCGGCCTCCGTGGTCGCCACGCCCGCCTCCTCCAGCCCGAGATCCTCGGTGTTCGGCACGGCCCCGACGGCCAGCAGACAGTGCGAGCCCGCCACCGTGCTGCCGTCCGCGAGCGTGACGACGACGCCGTCCGCGGTGCGGGCGACCGCGTTGGCGCGGGTGCGGGGCAGCAGGTTCAGACCCCGCTTCTGCAGCACATCCTCCAGCACCGCCGCGGCATCGGGGTCCTCCCCCGGCAGCACCCGGTCCCGCGAGGAGACGAGGGTGACGTCGGAGCCGAGACCGACGAACGCGGACGCGAACTCGGCGCCGGTGACGCCGGAACCGATCACGATCAGGTGCTCGGGCAGCCGGTCCAGGTTGTAGACCTGCTTCCACGTCAGGATGCGCTCCCCGTCCGGCTGGGCCGCGGGCAGCACCCGCGGGCTGGCGCCGACGGCGAGCAACACGGCGTCGACCTCGATCCGTTCGGTCCCCGACCCGGTCGTCGCCTCGATGGTGTGATCGGCGCGCAGCCGGCCCCGCCCGCGGACGACGCGGACACCCTTGCGCTCCAGCGCGGCCTGGATGTCCGCTGACTGGTCCTTCGCCAGGGCCAGCAACCGCTGGTTGACACCGGCCAGGTCCGCCCACATGGCGGGAGCCGGCGTGGAGGTGTCCAGGCCCGGGGTGTCTCCGGTCGCACCACCCGCGGAAGCGAACTTGATCCCGAGGGCGTCCGCGTCGGCCGCGGCGGTCATCGCGTCCGCGGTGGCGATCAGGGTCTTGGAGGGCACGACGTCGGTGAGCACCGCGCTGCCGCCCACCCCGTGCGACTCCACGATGGTCACCTGGGCTCCCAGTGAGGAGGCGACCATGGCGGCCTCGTAACCGCCCGGTCCGCCACCGATGATCCCCAGACGCAACGACGAGTAGTCCAACTGATTGTTCACGGCGACCATTGTGGTCCATCGCTTCCGGCACGGCCAACGCGGCACCGAGCGCCCGGCGGACCAGCCGCGTGAACATGCACCGAGCGCCCGGCGGACGTGAGCCGCGTCATCCCCGCCAGCCGGTAGGGTCTGACGGGTGAGCAGCCCCGAGGACCCTTTCCCCCTGGCCGCGGCCGCGGCCGCCGTCATCGCCGAACGCACCGGCGTCCAGCAGCACGACGTCGGCCTCGTCCTCGGCTCCGGCTGGGGCGGTGCCGCCGAGTTGATCGGTGCCACCGTCGCCGAGCTGGACGCCGCCGACCTGCCCGGTTTCGCCCGGCCCGCGGTCGCGGGCCACGTCGGCACCATCCGGTCGCTGCGCACCGACGCCGGCCGGCACGTGCTCGTGCTCGGGGCCCGCACCCACTACTACGAGCACCGCGATGTGCGCGCCGTCGCCCACGGGGTGCGCACCGCCGCCGCCACCGGGGCCACCACCGTGATCCTGACCAACGGCTGCGGTGGTCTGCGCCCCGAGGTGGCCCCCGGCTCCCCCGTTCTGATCGCCGACCACCTCAACCTCACCGGGGCGTCCCCGCTGGAGGGTGCGACGTTCGTCGACCTGACCGACCTGTACTCGCCGCGGATCCGCGCCCTCGCGCGCGAGGTGGACCCCGAGCTGACCGAGGGGGTCTACGCCCAGTTCCCCGGCCCGCACTACGAGACGCCGGCCGAGGTGCAGATGGCCCGTGTCCTCGGCGCCGACCTGGTCGGCATGTCCACCGCCCTGGAGGCCATCGCCGCCCGGCACGCCGGCATGGAGGTGTTCGGCATCTCGCTGGTGACCAACCTGGGCGCCGGGATCAGCGACGAGCCCCTCAGCCACGCCGAGGTGCTGCAGGCCGGGCACGACGCCGGCCCCCGGATCAGTGCGCTCCTGGCCGGGATCGTGCGCCGGCTCTGACGCCCCGGGTCGCCCCGCCGTCACGGCACGCCGCCGCGGCGACCGCCCGCACGAACGCTCGATCACTCTTGTCACAGCCCCCGGGTCGCCGACACGCCAACCCACCCCGAGGAGAGTCCCATGAGCCTGCCGCGGACCCCGTCGTCCCCCACCACCAGCGCCGAGACCGGCGACGGCACCGCCGCGCAGACCGGCACCCTCGTGCGGGCGGCCCGGGTCTGGGCGGACGCCGACCCGGATCCCCGGACCCGGGCGGAGCTGCTGGCCGACCTCGCCGCGACGACGGCCGGCGACGAGGCCGCCCGGGAGCGGCTCGCCGGCGCCTTCGCCGGCCCCCTGACCTTCGGCACCGCCGGGCTGCGGGCGGCGCTGGGGCCCGGGCCGAACCGGATGAACCGGCTGGTGGTGCGGCAGGCCGCCGCGGGCCTGGCCCGGTACCTGCTCGACGTCGCCGACGGCGCCTGGACCCCGCGCGCGGTGATCGGCTTCGACGCGCGCCACAACTCCGCCGTGTTCGCCGCCGACAGCGCCGCCGTGCTGACCGCGGCCGGCATCGAGACGCTTCTGCTGCCGGCGGCCCTGCCCACCCCCGTGCTCGCCCGGGCGGTCCGCCGCCTCGACGCCGACGCCGGGGTGATGGTCACCGCGAGCCACAACCCGCCGCAGGACAACGGGTACAAGGTCTACCTCGGCGGCCGGGCCAGCGACGAGACCGGCCGCGGCGCCCAGATCGTCAGCCCCGTCGACGCCGCGATCGCCGAACGGATCCGCGCCGTCGATCCGGCCACCGTGCCGATGGCCGACGACGGGTGGACGGTCCTCGCCCCGGCGATCGCCGACGAGTACCGGGCCGGCGTCGTCGCGCTCTCCCGGCCCGAGCTGTTTCCCCCCCGGGCGGTGACGATCACGCTCACCCCGCTGCACGGGGTCGGCGGGGACCTGATGCGCGCCGTGCTGAGCGATGCCGGGTTCGGCGCGGTGCACCTGGTGCCCGAGCAGGCCGCCCCCGACCCGGACTTCCCCACCGTCGCGTTCCCCAACCCGGAGGAGCCGGGTGCGCTGGACCTGGCGCTCGCCGCGGCCCGCGAGCAGGGCGCCGACCTGGTCATCGCGAACGACCCCGACGCGGACCGGGTGGCGCTCGCCGTGGCGCACGAGGGCGACTACCGGGTGCTGACCGGAGACGAGACCGGCGCGCTGCTCGGTGCGCACCTGCTCGACCGGTGGCAGCGCGAACGAGCGGCCGCTGCGCCCGCCGCCCGCAGCAACCCGGCCGGCCCGGCCCCGGTGTTCGCCAACTCGATCGTCTCCTCCCGTCTGCTCTCCCGCATCGCCGAGGCGGCCGGCATCGAGCACCGGGTCACGCTCACCGGCTTCAAGTGGATCACCCGGACCCCGGGCCTGACCTTCGGCTACGAGGAGGCGCTGGGCTACTGCGTGGATCCGGCCGCCGTGCGGGACAAGGACGGCATCAGCGCCGGTCTGCTCGCCGCCGAGCTGGCCGCCGACGCGAAGGCGGACGGCCGCACCCTGGTCGACGTGCTGGAGGACCTCTCCGTGCGCCACGGTGTGCACCGCACCCGGCAGCTCTCCGTGCGGGTCACCGATCTCGGGTTGCTGGACGCCATGATGGGCCGCCTGCGGCAGACCGGCCCGACGGCGTTCGACGGGTCCGCCGTCGTGGTCGCGGTCGACCTGGCCGCCGGGGAGGCCGTGCCCGGGCTGGCTCCGCTGCCACCGACCGAGGGCCTGTACTGGGTGACCGAGGCAGGCAACCGGGTGATCGTCCGCCCCTCCGGCACCGAGCCCAAGCTCAAGTGCTACCTGGAGGTCGTCGTCCCGGCGGCGTCCCGGACCGATGTGGCGGCCGCGACCGCCCGGGCCGAGGCGTCCCTCGACGCGATCGTGGCGGACCTGCAGGCCCTGCTCGAGCTGCCTTCGTGAACCCTGGCGCGTCCACCCGGGTCGGCCGCACCGAGCCGGCCGCACCGAGCCGGCCGCACCGAGCCGGCCGCACCGAGCCGGCCGCACCGGCGGACCGCACCGGCGGACCGCACCGGGTGTGCGAGCATGGACCGGATCCCGACGAAAGGCCCACCATGCCCTCGAACCGCGTCGACGCGGCGTCCCTCACCGCGGCCGAGCTCGCCGGTTACCTCGACCACACGCTGCTCGCGCCGAACAGTGCACGGTCGGACATCCTCACCCTGTGCGCTGAAGCCGCCGAGCACGGATTCCGGTCGGTGTGCGTCAACCCGCTGTGGGTCTCCACGGCCCGGGAGGCACTACGCGGCACGGACGTGCTGACCTGTTCGGTCGCGGCGTTCCCGTTCGGCGCCACCCCCACCGACGCGAAGGTCCACGAGGCCCGCGGTGCCTGCCTGGACGGGGCGGACGAGGTCGACATGGTGATCACCATCCCGGCGGTGATCGCCCTGGACCGGCACGCCGTCGTCGCGGACATCGCCGCCGTCGCCGAGGCGGTGCACCAGAACCAGGCCATCGTCAAGGTGATCATCGAGACGTCGATGCTGACCGACGAACAGAAGGAGTTCGCCTGCCGGTGCGCCGTCGACGCCGGCGCCGACTTCGTCAAGACCTCCACCGGCTTCGGCGGCGGCGGGGCCACCGTCGCCGACGTCGCCCTGATGCGGCGTACCGTGGGCGAACACCTGGGGGTCAAGGCCTCCGGCGGCGTCCGCACCCGCGATGACGCGCTGGCGATGATCAACGCCGGCGCCAGCCGGATCGGCGCCAGCTCGGGGATCGCCATCGTCACCGGCGGTGCCGGCACCGGCTACTGAGCCCCCCGCCGCGCGCGTCCGGTCCGGACCGGGGCCGGGCGGGCCAGACCGGATCGGGGCGAGGCCGGTGGGTACGATGGGAACGAATCATCCGTCGCGCACCCCCGGAGGAAGCATGAGCACGTCAGCCGCACGACAGTCGCCCAGTCAAACGGCGGACAGCCGCCCGCACCGGACCCATTCCGGCGAGGGCCGCTTCGTGCAGAACTTCGTGACCTTCATCATCATGTTCGCCGTCTTCCTGGTCGGTCTCTACCTGATGAGCTTCATCGACCACAACAACCCCGCCACCTGGTGGGCGATGCCGGTCGCGATCCTGGTCGCCTCGGCCATGTACTTCATCGGGTTCTCCCGGCCGACCCGCAAGGAGCACGCCGGGCGCTGACCGGGCTCAGCCTCCCCGGCGTGAGTTAGCCGGTTCCACCCGAAAGCAGTGCTCTCAGAGCATGCCTCTCGGGCGGAACCAGCTAAGTCAAGGACGAGGCGCGATCGCCGTCGCCGCGCTCAGCCGGCAACGGCGGGCTCGGTCGCGAACACCGCGTCGATCACCCCGCGCGCCCACGTCAGGATCGCCTCGTCCGTCAGGTCGGTCGCCCCGATCGGGGCGGACTTCGGTCGCGGGATCAGCACCGCGTTCAGGGCCGGCTTCACCAGCGCGCCCGGGTACATGCGGGTGAGCCGCAGTTGCCGCGACTCGGGCAGGTCGGCGATCGGCCCGAACCGGACCATCGCCCCCTGGGCGATCACCTCGGTCAGCCCCGCGGCGCGGGCGGCGATCCGGAACCGGGCGACCGCCAGCAGGTTCTCCACCTCGGCCGGCGGTTCCCCGTACCGGTCGGTCAGCTCGACCTGGACCTCGTCGATCCCCTCGTCGGTGGACGCGGCGGCGAGCTTGCGGTACGCCTCCAGGCGCAGCCGCTCGCCGGGCACGTAGTCCTCGGGCAGGTGGGCGTTGACGGGCAGCTCGATCTTCATCTCCGCCGGCGTCTCGTCCTTCTCGCCCCGGAAGTCGGCGACGGCCTCCCCCACCAGACGCAGGTACAGGTCGAACCCGACGCCGGCGATGTGGCCGGACTGCTCGCCGCCGAGCAAGTTCCCGGCGCCGCGGATCTCGAGGTCCTTCATCGCCAGTTGCATGCCGGCCCCGAGCTCGTTGTGCTGGGCCACGGCCTTGAGCCGCTCCAGCGCGACCTCCCCGAGCGGCTTCTCGGACGGGAACAGGAAGTACGCGTACGCCCGTTCCCGGCCGCGGCCCACCCGACCGCGCAGCTGGTGCAGCTGGGACAGCCCGTACGCGTCGGCCCGGTCGATGATCAGGGTGTTCGCGTTCGCGATGTCCAGGCCGGTCTCGATGATGGTGGTGCAGATCAGCACGTCGAACCGGCGCTCCCAGAAGTCGACGATGATCTGCTCGAGCCGGGATTCGCTCATCTGCCCGTGCGCGACGGCGATCCGTGCCTCGGGCACCAGCTGCTGCAGGTGCGCGGCGGTCCGCTCGATCGAGGACACCCGGTTGTGCACGAAGAACACCTGCCCCTCGCGCATGAGTTCCCGCCGGACCGCCGCGGTGACCTGCTGGTCGGTGTAGGGGCCGACGTAGGTGAGCACGGGGTGTCGCTCCTCCGGCGGGGTGGCCAGCGTGGACATCTCCCGGATCCCGGTCACCGCCATCTCCAGGGTGCGCGGGATGGGGGTGGCGCTCATCGCCAGCACGTCGACGTTGGTGCGCAGCTTCTTCAGCTGTTCCTTGTGCTCGACGCCGAACCGCTGCTCCTCGTCGACGATCACCAGCCCGAGATCCTTGAACCGGACCTGGTCCGAGAACAGCCGGTGGGTGCCGATGACGACGTCGACGCTGCCCTCCGCCAGGCCGGTGATGGTGTCCTTCGCCGCCTTGGCCGTCTGGAAGCGGGACAGGGCCCGGATCCGCACCGGGAACCCGGAGAACCGCTCCGAGAACGTCTCGAAGTGCTGCTGCACCAGCAAGGTGGTGGGGACCAGGACCGCCACCTGCTTGCCGTCCTGGACCGCTTTGAACGCCGCGCGCACGGCGATCTCGGTCTTGCCGTAGCCGACATCGCCGGAGATCAGCCGGTCCATCGGCACCTCCCGCTCCATGTCGGCCTTGACCTCGTTGATCGTGGTCAGCTGGTCGGGGGTCTCGACATAGGGGAACGCCTCCTCCAGCTCCCGCTGCCAGGGCGTGTCCGGCCCGAACGCGTGCCCCCGCGACGCCATCCGGGCCGAGTACAGCCGGATCAGCTCGCCGGCGATCTCCTTGACCGCGCGTCGGGCGTGGTTCTTGGTGCGCGTCCAGTCGCTGCCGCCCATCTTCGACAGGGCGGGCGTGTCGCCACCGACGTACCGGGTCACCTGGTCCAGCTGGTCGGTGGGCACGAACAGGCGGTCACCGGGGGCCCCCCGCTTGGCGGGCGCGTACTCGATCACGAGGTACTCCCGGGTGGTGCGCGCCTTCCCGGCGCCGGTGGTGCGCTGGATCAGTTCGACGAACCGGCCGATGCCGTGCTGTTCGTGCACGACGAGGTCCCCCGCCGTCAGGCTCAGCGGGTCGACGGCGTTGCGCCGCCGCCGGGCCGGCATCCTGCGCATGTCCCGGGTGGTGGAGGCGCTGGACCGGCCGAGCAGGTCGGTCTCGGTGAGCAGACCCAGCTTGAGCGGCTCGACGACGAAGCCCCCGTCGGCCGCGCCGGTGGTGATGTGCACGATGCCGGCGTCGGGGACCGTGGCCACGTCGTCGACCCGGGCGGCGGGGATGTCGGCGTCGTGCAGCAGTTCGGCGATGCGCTGGGCGGGGCCGGGACCGGGCGTGCACACCACCAGGCGCCAGTCGTCGCGGACCCGGCCACCGAGGAAGGCGAGCATCTGCTCGACGTCACCCTGGTAGCGCAGCGGCTCCCGCGCGTCCACGCGCAGGGTGTCGACGTCGGGCAGGAGCTCGTCCTGGACGAAGGAGGACATCGACCACCAGCGCACCCCGGCGGCGAGGGTCGTCGACCGGGTGTCGGTCAGGGAGGCGAAACCGCCCGGCTCCAGGCCCGTGCCGTCGCGGCCGGCCGCGTCGAGCTGGAGCGGCGCCGCCCCGCCGTCGGACGCGGACGCCCAGGCGGCGGCGAGGAATTCCGCGTTCGTGCGTTCCAGGTCGTGCGCGCGGGCCCGGACCTTCTCCGGTTCGATCAGCACGAGCACGGACCCGGGCGGCAGGTGCTCGACGACCGGGACCATCCCGTCCGCCAGCACCGGCGCGAGGGACTCCATGCCCTCCACGGCGATGCCCGCGGCGATCTTCTCCAGCATCGCCGCGGCGCCGGGCATGGCCGGGATCAGGGCGGCGGCCCGCTCGGCGACGGCGGGGGTGATCAGCAACTCCCGGCACGGCGGGGCGTAGAGGCTCCGCAGTTCCTCCCCGGGGAGGGACCGCTGGTCCGCGACGGAGAAGTACCGCATGTTCTCGACCTCGTCGCCGAAGAACTCGATCCGCACCGGGTGGTCGGCGGTGGGCGCGAACACGTCGAGGATGCCACCGCGCACGGCGAACTCCCCGCGTCGGGTGACCATGTCCACCCGCGCGTAGGCGGCCGCGGAGAGCTGTTCGATCAGCCCCGAGAACTCGTGCTCCTGGCCGACCGTCACGGTCACCGGTTCGAGATCCTCCAGGCCGGCCACGACGGGCTGGACGACGGCACGGACGGGCGCGACGACGACCCGCAGCGGCGCGACGGCGTCAGTGCTCGCCGGCTGCGTTCCTTCCCGCTGCCCGGGGTGCGCGAGCCGGCGCAGCACGTGCAGGCGGGTGCCGACCGTGTCCGAGCGCGGGGAGAGCCGCTCGTGCGGCAGCGTCTCCCACGCGGGGAACGCCTCCACGGCGCCGGCCGGCAGGTAGCAGCTGAGCGCGTCGACGAGGTCACCCGCCTCCCGGTCGGTCGCGGTGACCGCGAGTACCACCGGGGCCCGATCCCCGCCCGACCGATCCCCGTCCGGCGCATCCCCGTCCGGCGCATCCCCGTCCGGCGCGGTGGCCGGTCCGGTGCCGACCGGCCGGTCGTCGGTGCCGGTGGCGGCGCCCCCCAGGCCGGCCGCCAACTCGGTCAGCAGGGCCGGCCGCAACCCCGCCGGGGCGCTGACCTCCAGGGACTCGGGGGCGTCGGCCCCGGCACGAGCCAGCCGAGCCAGCCGTGCGACGCCGGGTTCGTCCGCCAGGGCGGTGCGCAGACCGGTCAGGCTCATCAGTCACTCCTCGGGAACACAGCGCGGGCAGCACGAACGCCCGAGGTCCAGCACGGACCCCGGGGAGGCCACCAGCCTACCAACGGCCCGCCGTCCCTCTAGGATGAGGGAGCCGGACCGGTTTCCCGAACCGGTTCTCCCATCCCTCCGACAACGCCGAAGAGGACCCCATGAGCCTGGACGCGACCGCCACCATCGACGCCCCGGTGGACACGGTCATCCGTGCGTTCACCAACCGCGACTTCCAGCAGTACGCCGGAGCCGCCGCGGGTGGCTCTCTCGACGACTTCCGGATCGACGGCGACCCCGCCGGCGCATTCACCATCGCGATCGTCCGCGCGGTGGCCGAGGAGCGGATCCCCGACCTGGCGAGGTCCTTCATCCGCGGGCGGCTGCTGCTGAGCCAGGAGGAGCACTGGGCCGCGCCCGCCCCCGACGGCAGCCGCACCTCCGAGGTCTCCATCTCGTTCGGCAGCGTGCCGTTGAAGGTCACCGGGACCGAACGGCTGGCCGCCGCCGGTGACGGGTCGACCCTCACCGTCACCGGGAACGTCACCTCCGGCATCTCGTTCCTCGGCGCGCGGATCGCCCAGATGGCCGAACCGGTGATCGCGAAGGCCGTGCGGCTGCAGGCCACCGCCGTCGCCCGCTGGATCCGGGAGCACTGACCGTGTCGCTGCCCATCCCGCTGGCCGTCATCCTCATCGTCGCCGGCCTCTGGTCGCTGGTGGCGTGGGGGTTCATCGCGGTCCGGGCCGTGCGCGCGACGCGGAGCGCGCCGACGTCGGCTCCGGGCTCCCCCAGCCGTGAGGCGTCGGCACCCAGCGGCACCTCGACCCGCGGGACATCGACCGACGAGGCCGCGACCGGACCGGCACCGACCCCGGCCGCCACACCATCGACGCTGTCGCTGCTCGTCGTCGCGATCTCGATGACGCTGGGGCTGGCGACCCTGGTGATCGGCTTCCGCGCCCTCGGTTGACGCGACCGCGACAAACGTCGGCGACGCGCCCGGTCGCGCCTGCCGCCGTCGTTCCCCACGGAATCCCCCGGTAGACTCATCCCCTGGTGTGCCGGGAAGTCTGGTCGGCGTCGTTCTGTCCTGCGCGCCGTGCGGCGCACGATCCCCGGGAGCCGCCCGTGACCGACCAACCCGAGCACGATCCGCCCGTGACCGACCAGCGGGCGAGCGCGGCCGCCCGCCCTGTCGCCGCCGTCGGCCGCACCCTGTTCGGCCGCGGAACCCGGCGTGAGGACCGCCGCATCGGCGAGATCCTGCGCAAGGAGACCGCCGGCGGCGTGCTGCTGATCGTCGCCACCGTCCTCGCGCTGCTGTGGGCGAATTCGCCCTGGGCCGACGGTTACACGGCGCTGCGGGACACGACCCTGGGCGTCGACGTCCTGGACCTGGAGCTGACCGTCGGGCGATGGGCCTCCGACGGCCTGCTGGCGATCTTCTTCTTCCTGGTGGGGCTGGAGCTCAAGCGCGAGTTCCTCGTCGGTGACCTGCGCGATCTCTCCCGGGCGATCGTCCCGATCACCGCGGCCTTCGGCGGTGTGGCCGTCCCGGCGCTGATCTACGTGCTCGTCACCGCACCGTCCGGGACGGAGACGCTCCGGGGCTGGGCCATCCCCACGGCCACGGACATCGCGTTCGCTCTGGCCGTGCTGGCCGTGATCGGCTCGCACCTGCCGTCGGCGCTGAGAACCTTCCTGCTCACGCTGGCCGTCGTCGACGATCTGATCGCCATCGTCATCATCGCCTTCGTCTACACCTCCGACCTGCAGATCGGCTATCTGCTGGCCGGGCTGGTGCCGCTGGCGCTGTTCGGGTTGGTCGCCCAGCGCCGCGAGCGGCTGTTCCGGTTGCGTCCGGGGGCGGCCTGGGTCCTCCTGCTGCCCCTCGGCGTGGCGACCTGGGTACTGGTGCACGCGTCCGGGGTGCACGCCACCATCGCCGGCGTCCTGCTGGGGCTGACCGTGCCGGTGCGCGTCCGGACGCGCACACCGGAGTCCCATGACGAGGAGAGCCTGGCCGAGAGCCTGGAGCACCGGCTCCGGCCCCTCTCCACGGGTGTCGCCGTGCCCGTCTTCGCGTTCTTCTCCGCCGGCGTGGCCCTGGGCGGCGCCGAAGGCATTCGCGCCACCGTGACGGACCCGGTGGCGATCGGCATCGCGGTCGGCCTGGTGGCCGGGAAGACCATCGGCGTACTGGGCACCACCTGGCTGCTCACCCGAACCACGCGAGCGAACCTGGACCCGGCCGTCGGGTGGCCCGACGTGGTCGGCCTGTCCGTCCTCGCGGGCATCGGGTTCACCGTGTCCCTGCTGATCGCCGAACTCAGCTTCGGGACGGGCAGCCCGCACCAGGACCACGCCAAGGTCGCCATCCTCACCGGGTCGCTGATCGCCGCCGTCATCGCGTCAATCATCCTGCGCGCCCGGAACCGCCACCATCGCCGCCACGCCATCCACCGCGTGGGCTGACGGGCGCAGCCGGTGGGACGAGGTGCGATCGACCGGTGGTGCAGTACGCCGTCGAGCCGCACGTACTTTCCTTTCCGCCCACGTTCGGGTGGCGCGCACGGTGCACCATAGGCTGACCGGGGCAGTCGGTAGCGGAAGGGCTGATGGCGTGAAGATCTCGGTGATCGGGTGCGGGTATCTGGGGGTGGTGCACGCGGCGTGCATGGCCCGGCTGGGCCACGACGTGGTCGGGGTCGACGTGGACGAGCGGAAGATCGCCGCCCTGCAGTCCGCGGCGGCACCGTTCTACGAGCCGGGTTTGAACGAGCTGCTCGCCGACATCCAGGCAGGGGGCTCCGACCACGGTGCGGGGACCGGGACCGGCTCCGGCACCGGCGCCGGGAGCCTGCGGTTCACCACCGACCTGGCCCGGATCACCGGGGCGCGCGCGCACTTCGTGTGTGTGGGCACCCCGCAGCGCAAGGGCGAGAACGCCGCGGACCTGCGGTACGTCGACGCCGCGTTCGCCTCCGCCGCCGCGTACCTGGCGCCCGGTGACCTGATCATCGGCAAGTCAACGGTCCCGGTGGGCACCGCCGGGCGCCTGGCGGAGGACCTGCACCGCATCGTGCCCGACGCGAGGCTGGTGTGGAATCCCGAGTTCCTGCGCGAAGGCCACGCCGTCACCGACACCCTGCAGCCCGACCGGCTGGTCTACGGCATCCCCGACGACGAGCAGCGGGAGACCACCGCGGCCGTCCTGGACGAGATCTACGCCGCGCCGCTGACCGGGGGGTCCGCCCGGCTGGTCACCGACTATACGACCGCTGAGCTGGTCAAGACCGCCGCCAACTCGTTCCTGGCCACGAAGATCTCCTTCATCAACGCGATGGCCGAGCTGTGCGAGGCGGCCGGCGCCGACGTCACCGAGCTCGCCGACGCGATCGGGCTGGACGACCGGATCGGCCGGAAGTTCCTCAACGCCGGGCTCGGCTTCGGCGGCGGCTGCCTGCCCAAGGACATCCGGGCGTTCATGGCCCGGGCCGGGGAGCTCGGCGCGGACCAGGCCCTGACGTTCCTGCGGGAGGTCGACGCCATCAACATGCGCCGCCGGATCCGGATGGTCGAACTCGCCCGCGAGGTCTGCGACGGGTCCTTCCTGGGCAGGACCATCACCGTGCTCGGCGCCGCGTTCAAACCCGAGAGCGACGACGTGCGGGACTCCCCCGCCCTGAACGTCGCCGCCCAGATCCAGCTCCAGGGTGGCAACGTCGTCGTCACCGACCCGAGAGCGCTGGCCAACGCCGAGCACCGGTTTCCGGACCTGCAGTACGAGGCGGACGTCGCGATCGCCCTGACGGGGGCGGACGCCGTGCTGCTGCTGACCGAGTGGAAGCAGTACACCGATCTGGACCCCGAGAAGACCGCGACCCTCGTCCGCACCCGCCGGATCCTGGACGGGCGCAACGTGCTCGACCCCGCCACCTGGCGGGCCGCCGGCTGGACCTACCGGGCACTCGGCCGCCCCTGACGAGGCGGCGGACGGTCCGACGTAAGCTGGAGCCCATCGAGTCATGGTCCGCTTCACCGGGTACCCATCGGCTATGTCGACGACAGAAGGATCAGGACGCATACGGTGCACGTGCAACGGAGGAGACGGGGGCTACTGCTCCTGTGCGCGGTCGGGGTGATCATCGTGGTGGCGGTCATGGTCTTCTGGCCGGTGCCCGTCGACCGGCCTTTCCGCCAGGTCATCATGCAGGTGCTCGACGCTGCGCGTGACCGCGGCCTGCCGCCGTGGGTCACCTACAACCAAGTCGAACGTGCGGCCAATGTCCTTCTTTTCATGCCGGTCGGGGCCGTCGTCACCCTCGTGCTGAGACGGCCGGTCGTCGCTCTCACCCTGTGCGTGCTCGCATCCGCCGGTATTGAACTGGTGCAGTACTTCCTGCTCGGCTCCCGCAAGGGCAGTGTCGTCGACCTCGCGATGAACTCTCTTGGCGCAGCTGTCGGGGTGACGGGCGTCGTCGTCACAGCGCGGATCGTCCGTCTGCTGCGGAACCGGTGGGGGCGACGATCGGTCAGCGAGCCGAGCTGATCCGCGACCACGGGCGACCCGTCACCACGGGTACCGGCCAGTCCGACGGACCGACCTCAGCGTTGCTCAAGCAGCCGCAGCAGATATCGGCCGTACCCGCTCTTGACCAAGGGTTCCGCCCGCTCCCGTAGCCCGTCGTCGTCGATGAAGCCCCGGCGCCAAGCGATCTCCTCCGGGCAGCCGATGGACAGGCCCTGCCGCTTCTCGACCGTGCGGATGTAGTCGGAGGCGTCGAGCAGGGAGTCGAAGGTACCAGTGTCCAACCATGCGGTGCCTCGAGGCAGGATCTCGACCTGCAAGCGGTCCTCTCGCAAGTAGGTGAGATTGACGTCCGTGATCTCCAGTTCTCCCCGTGCCGACGGCTTCAACCCTGCAGCGATCTCGAGCACGTCGTTGTCGTAGAAGTACAGTCCGGGGATCGCGTAGTTACTCCTCGGAGCGGTGGGCTTCTCTTCCAGGGAAACGGCGCGGCCGTCAGCGTCGAACTCGATGACGCCGTAGTCCTGGGGATTGGCGACCCAGTACCCGAACACCGCCGCACCGTCGACCTCGGCAAAGCGGCGCAACTGCCGACCCATCCGCGGTCCGTAGAAGATATTGTCACCGAGCACCAGGGCGACGGTGTCGGTACCGACGTGGTCGGCACCGAGCACGAACGCCTGCGCAAGGCCGTCGGGACTGGGCTGAGACACATAGCTGAGATTCACCCCGAAGCGCGAGCCATCACCGAGAAGGCGGTGGAACTGCTCCGCATCGTGCGGCGTGGTGATCACCAGAATGTCCTGAATACCGGCCAACATCAGCGTGGACAGCGGGTAGTACACCATGGGCTTGTCGTAGACCGGCACGAGCTGTTTCGACGTACCGAGCGTGATCGGGTGCAGGCGCGAGCCCGTACCCCCCGCTAGTAGGATCCCCCGCATGCGTCCCCGTTTCCTCTGACTATTCCGTGCTCCGCGCCTCCGCTGCGACACGCGTCCGTCTGTCGATCGGTGCTCTACTAAGCTAACGCGCATGCGCCAGTTGCTGGTCACCGGGGGAGCCGGTTTCATCGGTTCGAATTTCGTCCGTCATGTACTCGAGCACACCGAGGATAGCGTCACGGTGCTCGACAGCTTCACGTATGCGGCGAGTGAGGCGGCGCTCACCGGCCTCGACCCGACGCGGGTGCAGGTGGTGCGGGGCGACATCGCGGACGCCACGCTCATCGACGCCGTGCTCGCCGGGCACGACGCCGTCGTTCACTTCGCCGCGGAGACCCACAATGACAACTCCCTGGTCTCTCCGGCGCCGTTCCTGCAGACCAACCTTGTCGGCACCTACACACTGCTGGAGGCGGCCCGCCGCCATGGCACGCGTTTCCATCACATCTCGACCGACGAGGTCTTCGGTGACCTCGAGCTGGACGACCCTGCCCGGTTCACCGAGTCCACTCCCTTCAACCCCTCGAGCCCCTATTCCGCCACCAAGGCAGGCTCGGATCTGCTGGTCCGTGCCTGGGTGCGCTCGTTCGGCGTGCAGGCGACGATCAGCAATTGCTCGAACAATTACGGGCCCTGGCAGCACGTCGAGAAGTTCATTCCGCGGCAGATCACCAATGTGCTGACCGGCTCCCGCCCCAAGTTGTACGGCGACGGGCTGCACGTGCGGGACTGGATCCACGCCGACGATCACTCCTCCGGCGTTCTGGCCGTTCTGGACCGCGGTCAGATCGGCGCCACCTACCTGATCGGCGCGGACGGAGAGCGCAGCAACCGACAGGTGATCGCCGACATCCTCAGGTTGATGGGTCGCGATCCTGATGACTTCGAGCACGTCACCGACCGCACCGGTCACGATCGCCGGTACGCCATCGACGCGACCCGGCTGCGCACCGAGCTGGGCTGGCAGCCCCGATACGCTGATTTCGAGGCGGGGCTGGCCGCGACCATCGACTGGTACCAGGAGCACGAGGACGTGTGGCGACCGGCCAAGGAAGCCACCGAGGCGACCTACGCGGCAAAGGGACAATGACGTGACGGCCTCCCTCGACGCATCGGCGACCGCCATCGACGGTCTCATCATTCTCACCCTCCCGGTCCACGCTGACGCACGTGGCTGGTTCAAGGAGAACTGGCAGCGGGAGAAGATGGCCCCGCTCGGTCTCGGCGACTTCACCCCTGTCCAGCACAACGTCTCGTTCAACGCGGCCCCGGGGACGACCCGCGGCATCCACGCGGAACCGTGGGACAAGTATGTCTCCGTCGCCAGCGGCAGTGTCTTCGGCGCGTGGGTCGACCTGCGGAAGGGCCCCGGCTTCGGCACGGTGGTCACCGCACGGCTCGGTCCCGGATCGGCGGTCTTCGTTCCGCGCGGCGTCGGCAACGCGTTTCAGACCCTCGAGAAGGACACCGCGTACACGTATCTGGTGAACGACCACTGGAGCGCGGCCGCCCAGTCCCGGTACACGTACCTCAACCTGGCAGATGAGACGGTCGGCATCGACTGGCCGATCGACCTGGCCGAAGCGGAGGTGTCCGCCGCGGACCGCACGCACCCTCGACTGAACGACGTCACCCCGATGGCGGGCCGAGACGTCGTCGTGCTCGGTGCCGGCGGTCAGATCGGCCGGGCGCTACGGAAGATACTGCCGGCCGCACGATTCGTGGGGCGGAATGAGGTCAACCTGGCCGATCCAGCGGCGGTCGCTCGGCTCGACGTCGACGGCGTCGGCACCATCATCAACGCTGCCGCCTTCACCAATGTCGACGCCGCCGAGAGCGAAACCGGTCGCCGCACGGCCTGGGCCGTGAACGCGGCCGCCGTGGCCATCCTCGCCGGGATCGCCACCCGCCACCAGCTCACCCTGGTGCACCTGTCCTCCGACTACGTCTTCGACGGCACCGTCGCGGAGCACCACGAACAGGAAGCGCTCAGCCCCCTCGGCGTCTACGGACAGACCAAGGCCGCCGGCGACCTCGCCGCCTCCGGCGCACCCCGGCACTACATCGTGCGAACCAGCTGGGTGGTCGGGGACGGCGGCAACTTCGTCCGCACCATGGCCTCTCTTGCCGACCGAGCGGTCGCCCCCCGCGTGGTGGACGACCAGTTCGGACGGCTCAGCTTCAGCGACGACCTTGCGGCGGGCATCGTGCACCTGCTCGATTCCGGCGCCACCTACGGCACCTACAACCTGACCAACACCGGCCCGGTGCGGTCGTGGGCACAGATCGCGGCCGATGTGTACCGCGCGCGCGGGGCCGACCCGGCACTGGTGACCCCGGTGTCCACCGAGGACTACGTCGCCCAGCACGGGACCGACATCGCCACCGCTCCCCGCCCGCGGCACAGCGCGCTGAGCACGGCCAAACTCGAAGCCACCGGGTTCACCCCCCGACCCGCGGACGCGGCTCTGCGTGCCTACCTGGCGGACGACACGACCGGCTGAGTCCGAGCCACGTCACGCGGCGCCGACGCGCAGACACATCTTGCACGCCGTCGGCGTCGCGTCCTAGAGTCAGCCATAGCTGACCGGCTCGGACCTGCCGGATCAGCATCATGGGGGTCACTGGGGGTCAGAATGTCGTCAGCGGTGGATCGTGCACGTCCCTCTCACGCCGGCAGGGGTACTGGCGTCGCCGGCCATCACGGCCGGAGCCAAACAGACGTGGGCGACGGCCCGGCACCGACGCCGGTGGCACCGAGACCTCCCCACCCGCACGTTGCCGTGGCGGGTATCCGCATCGATCTCCTCGAAGCCGATCAGGCCCTGGCCGCGATCATCGAGCACGCGACCCGACCCAACGGTATGCCACTCGCCGTCGTGTCGATCAATCTCGACCACATCCACCACTTCGCTCCCGGGCAACGCTGGCACGGGACGCTGGACGAAGGTCCCGACGTCGAGTTCCTGAATCTGCTCGACGGTGCTCCCCTGGTCGCCCAGGTTGCCCGCACGACGGGCCGGTCCTGGCCACGCCTGGCCGGCAGCGATCTGATCGACCCGGTGCTCGACGCGGCCGCCGAGCGCGGCGTGCGGGTCGGGTTTCTCGGCGGCAGCCCGGAGACCCAGGCCACCCTGCGCGACCTGTTCGCCACCGAACGACCCGGCCTGGCGGTGTCGGGATGGTGGGCGCCTTCGCGGGACGTCCTGACCGATCCCGAAGCGTCGGCTGTCCTGGCCGACCAGATCCGGGTCGCGGGCACCGACCTTCTCGTCGTGGGGCTCGGAAAGCCCCGGCAGGAGCTGTGGATGAGCCGGTACGGTGCCGCGTCCGGGGCGCGGGTGCTGCTCGGGTTCGGGGCCGCCGTCGATTTCCTGGCCGGCAACGTCGAGCGGGCCCCGCGCTGGGTCAGCGAGCGGGGACTGGAGTGGAGCTGGCGCCTCGTGAAGGAGCCGAGCCGGCTCGCGCGGCGCTACCTCCTGGACGGGCCGCCCGCCTACCTCGCCGTCCGGCGCAACCGGGACAACGTCACGCCGGCACGAACTGCGCGGCCCGTGGTCGAGCGGCTGGCCTCTGTCAGGGGGGCCGGGACGGGGCAGCGCGACGAGCTGACGCCGGGACGATTCGCTCCGCCGGGCACCCACGCGGACGTCACCGTGCTGGCCGTGACCTATCGCAACGCGGACGACATCGATCGGCTGATCGGCTCGCTGCGGGAGGAGACGCGCGACGCGCGCATCCGGGTCGTTGTCGCTGACAACTCACCCGACGGCGGCACCCTCGACGCGTTGAACCGGTACGACGACGTCATCGCCTTCTCCACCGGCGGCAACCTCGGGTATGCGGCGGGTCTGAACGCCGCAGCGGAACGGGCCGACCTGACCGATACCCTGCTCGTGCTCAACCCTGACCTGCGCGTCGAGCGGGGCTCCGTTCTCGCCCTCCGCGCCCGGATGAGTGCCACCGGGGCGGGGATCGTGGTGCCCGCCCTGCTCGACGACGACGGGACGATCTACCGGTCGCTGCGTCGCGAACCCTCCCTGACCCGGTCGTTCGGCGACGCCGTTCTCGGATCGCGGCTTCCCTGGCGGCCGGCGTGGTTGTCGGAGATCGACCACGACGACGAGAGCTATCAGCATCCGCACCGGATCGACTGGGCCACGGGAGCGGCCCTGCTCGTACGCGCCGACGTCGCCGCCGCCCTGGGCCCGTGGGACGAGCGCTACTTCCTCTATTCCGAGGAGACGGACTATTTCCGGCGCTTCCGAGAGGCCGGCTGGTCCGTCTGGTACGAACCGGCCGCCCGCATGTGGCACAGCCGCGGTGGATCCGGCGCGTCACCCCAACTCGTCGCCCTGATAGCGGTCAACAAGGTGCGCTACGCCCGGGCGCACCGGGGATCTCTCTACGCCCTCGGCATGCGCGCCCTCGGAGCGGCCGGCGCTCTGGCTCGGCCGCACAACGCCGGCGACCGCGTGGCGGCTCGTTACCTGCTCGGCGTTCGGCCGTGGGAACAACTCCCCCGGGCCGTGCCCGCCGCCCCGACATTCGACGCCGCCACCCTTCCGCACGGCGCGGTCATCATTCCGGCTCACAACGAGGAGTCGGTGATCGCTCGCACCCTGACTCCGCTGGCTCCGCTCGCCGCGGCCGGTGCCATCGACGTCGTCGTGGCCTGCAACGGGTGCTCCGACCGCACGGCCGAGATTGCCCGCGGGTTCCCCGGCATGACCGTCCTGGACCTCGCCACGGCGTCGAAGACCGCGGCGCTCAACGCGGCCGACGCCGCAACGGGCGCGTGGCCCCGGCTCTACCTGGATGCGGACATCGAGATCACGGCGGCGACCCTGCAGGCGCTCTTCCTGCATTTGAGCGAGCCCGAACGGCTCGCAGCACGGCCGGTCGCCGACTACGACACCGACGCCGCCGGCCCCCTGGTACGCGCCTACTACCGCGCCCGGCGCCGGGTGCCCGAACTGCACCGGCACCTGTGGGGAGCCGGTGCCTATGCCGTGTCGGCAGCCGGCCATGCCCGGCTGGGCCGGTTCCCGGACGTCACGGCCGACGACGCGTGGGCGGACTCCCGATTCGCACCAGAGGAGAAGCAGGTCATCGCCACCACGCCGGTGGTGATCCGCACCCCGCGGACGACGGGCGCCCTGGTGGCCACCCTGGGCCGGGTGTACGGCGGCGTGGCACAGCTGGACGGCGGCGAGCCGGTGGCCGACCGCGGGTCCGGCTCGGGCCTGCGCAACCTGCTGGCCAGCATCGACGGTGCCCGAACCACGATCGATGCGGCGGTCTACGCCGGGATCGTCGCGGCCGCGCGGCTGCGCCTGCGGCTCAGTGCGGCACTGCGTGAACCGGGCCACTGGGCGCGGGACGAGAGCAGCAGGTGACGACTTCGGTCCAGAACCATACGCCAACCCCTAGCGGCGATGAGGTGTGTCGCCTCTGAGGCGCAGATCGCTCTAGGCCGATACAGGGCGTGCCGTAGAGTGTTAGACTCCCGCAACGGGGGCCGCAGAAGTTCCAACTCCTTCGCACTGGCACGGCAGGACTGACATGCATCCCATTCCCGTATCTTGGCGCGGCACGCGTCGTCGCAGGTCCAGACTCGCGGTCATGGCCATTATGACGGCCCTTTCACTGACGACCTCGCTCACTCCCATGATGAGCGCCACCGCCGATACGTTGGTGCCCACACCGGGAGCGAGCACCGGCCCTGCCCCGACAACTCCGTCAACGGTGACGGTGGATGATGACCGCTCCGTGGAACTGGGTTCGCTTTTCTCGCCCACCGATGATGGAGTCGTGTCCGCAATCCGCTTTTACAAGGGCGCCGCCAACGTGGGACCACACACGGTTACCCTCTGGTCGGCCGACGGCAGAGAACTCGCCAGCGGGGCGGCGAACCCAACGGACGAAAGCAACTCCGGCTGGCAGACGATTACTTTGCCTACACCGGTGAAGATCGCAAAAGGGAGCACGTATATCGCCTCCTACCTGGCGCCTCGGGGCCGCTACTCGGCTGATCTAAACGGTCGGGACGATGCCGTGACCGTTGGAGCTCTCACCTATCCAGTCGGAAGCGGGGTGTATGCGTACGGGAACGGCGGAAATGCTCCGTCTCAGCGCTACCAGAACGCGAACTACTTCGTCGAACCGGTCTTCACTCCCGGGAACCCGTCACCCGCAACCCCAGCCCCCACGACCACCGTTACACCGACGCCGTCGACACCTGCGCCCAGTGCCCTTAACCTGCCTCGCATTCCGTGGGAGGGAGGCTCCGCGTACTGGAAACAGTTCAGCAAGGCGAACGCCGCTGGGTGGTCCGATCCGTCCTTCTTTCCCATCGTCGCCTGGTACAACGGCATCAGTTCCAACCGTGAGGCCGCGTACGACAAGTCCGTGGGAATCAACACCTATATCGGCATGGACCCCAGTACGCCGTATTCCTTGTTCCGGGACAACGGCGTCTACTGGATCGGAGGAAAGCTCAACAGCTCCTTCACTGACGCGAGTACGAACTGGGTCGGAAACTTCCTCGACGACGAAGTGGATGGTCGGTTCACCCCTGCCGAAGGACGCCAGTACCTCCAGAACCTGTCCGACCAGGCCGTCGGCACTGGACGATTCCGCTACGCCAATTTCACTCAGATGGTCATGAGTGCCGATATGAATCAGCAGGACGCCCGCGCCTACGTGAACAACTACACCGACGCTGTCTCGTTGGACATGTACTGGTATACGATTCCCTTCTGCAGCAACGTCCCGTTCCGCCAGAACTACATCCTTCCCATCACCCAAGAAAACTGCCGCACTGCCTCCAGTTATGGAACCACCATGAAGGCGTTGCGACAACAAGATGCCACCGATGGCAAGCTGCAAGCCCCGTGGCAGTTCGTCGAACTGCTCAACGGCGGGCCCGGTGAAGGTCCGTTCACCGCGAACGTCTCGGCCGACCAGCTCAAAGGTGCAGTGATGGCTTCAGTCATCAACGAGGCCCGCGGCATCGTCTACTTCAACCAGAGCCTCTCGGGTCCGTGCCAGGGCGGTAGCCTGATCCGTCAGGCGCAGACGACCAGCGGCTTCTGCGGCGCGGACCAAGTACGAGCGGCCTCCGAGGTCAACAATCAGATCAAGAGTCTGGCCCCTGTGCTGAACACTCAGTCCTACCAGTACTCCTTCGGCTCTGGGCTGGACACGATGCTCAAGAGCTACAACGGTGATGCTTATGTCTTCGCCATGATCGACGGCAAGTCTTCTCCCGGTAGTCGGACGTTCCGCCTGCCGAGTGAGTTCTCGGCCAGTTCGGTGGAGGTGGTTGGCGAGAATCGTTCGATCCCCGTGTCAGGCGGTGTGTTCACGGACGGCTTCGCGAACGAGTCCAGCTACCACATCTATCGGGTCAAGCTCTAATTCTGCCGCTGCCGCTTCAGCGCTGATCAGAGGTCCGGTCGGGGCGTCCTCGGGCACGGTCCGACCGGACCATCGATCATTGCTGGCGCCGCCTGACTCCTCGAGGCCGGCGCCAGACCACGTGATCAGTCAGCCCGGACAGGCCGAGCGCTACGCCCACGGCGAGCGCACTCGTGGCGGCCACAGCGTAGGACGTCCGCACCCGCTGTTCCGAGACCACCACATCCCCGGCTGCTTGGCGCGCGGTCTCGATCCTCGCCCCCGCCCGGACGCCGATGGCATCTTGAGGCACTTTCGCCAGCGACGTCAGCGTCGACGCGATCCCACGAGACCGGGCCAGGACCGCGTCAGGAGAGTCGCCCACCACCTCGACCCGGATGGCTGGTGTGTTGAAGTTGGTCTGCCACTGCCCCCCAGCATCCGGCAGGTAGACGGCCTGCGCGCTTCGCGCCCCGGTACCGAACAAGGGAGCGCTGGTGGGCCGGATTGGGTAGTTCGGGTGGCTGCCGACATACATCCGCTGCACTATTGCCGCGAAGCCGACGATCATGGGTGCTTCCGTCCGGAGCGGGTTGCTCCTCGTTGCCCGCGGCGGAGCCTCGAACCGGACGTCGAACTCGGTGTAGTAGACACCGGGCACGGATCTGGCGGCTGCCGCAATGGGAATCGCCGCCAGACATACCGCCAGGGCGACGTACCACCGGCGCGCCAGGACTGCGCTCCACCGCCGGACGCTCGGCTCGGCGACGTGCATGCCCTGCATGCGCCCGGGCCTGTCGGCGCGATGAAGGTTCCGGAGAGCTCCGCACAACCCCACCACGAGAAACAACAGGCCGACGCTCTGCGGGAAGTAGAACGCATCGAAGAAGGCGAACAGCAAGGCACCCGAGACCACGGCAGCGCTCAACGCAGGTCCGAGCGCCGCGAGGTCCGGGTCGGCGTCGCGGCGCTGCGCCATCCCCGTGGCTGCTGCGGTCAAGACGACGCCGAGGAACGCGGCCAGACCGATGACGCCGATTTGGATCAGTAGACCGATGTACTGGTTGTCGAAGATGTGGTAGGAGCGATCCAGCGTGCCGAGTCCCCGTCCCCACCACGGGGAAGCGGCCACATAACTGCCGACGATGTCGTAGCTGGACGTCCTGGACACCAGGCTCGGATCCTCGGGATTGAACATGGCCCGGACGGTGCTGGCTAACGACGGGGCCAGCGCCAGTGCACCGGTGATTCCGATCAACGCCGCCACCGCCACCGCCCGGCGCATTCGGCGGTCCCAGCTGGGAAACAGGACCACAAGGACGGAAACAATGCCCAGCAGCGCAGACCTGGTCAGTGACACGACCGCGGCAGCGAACGTGAGGGCCGCTGGCGTCCAGCGCTGCGCCACGCTCCGCGACGACTTCTGCGCCAGGAACAAGGCCAGCGCAAACGTCATCGACAACACCGACGCGAACTCCAGAGCGTGCCGCGCGGTGGCTTCTGGCCGGATGAAACCACCTCGGGTGTCTACCGCTCCTTGCCCGACGGACGACAGCCCCGGTGTAGCGACGGCGTCGACTAAATTCTGTCCGGTGACGAACTGCAACAACCCGAGCGCGGAGTATGCAGCTCCGAGCCAGCAGATACGGCGGACCAGCACCAAAAGCCGCTCCTTGCTTCGGATACCGTCGTTGGCCACCAGCACGACGCCCGCCCAGGACGCGACGGTGATCAGCCCCGTCATGGAACCGTTGGCGTTCTCCTGCGGCAGCGCGGTGAGTGCTGCCTTCACGAAGGATGCCAACACGCACATGATGAAGATGAACAAGGCGATCCGCACCGGTTGTACCCGATGAGTGGTAGTGCTGGTGATCCGGCGGATGTGGTACCACGCCCACCACAGCAACATGATCGAACCGAAGATGCTGGCAGGCGATCCCGCTGCACCCAGCGCAGCGACCCCGCGGTCGGACGGCACCACCAGCAGCAGCACCACATAGACGGTCAAGACGGTCGTGGCGTCGATGCCACGACGCCAAGCGGTGCTGCCACCCCTCACGCCGCGTGTTACTGGTGACGCCACCGCGATCGGCGCTGCCGTCGACGACAATGTTTCAGACCTCGACACGCGCTCTGCCCTGTTCCACAGCCTCCGGTTCATAGAATTCTGTCGCTCGGGGCGCAGCCGTCGCGTCGTCCCTGTCGTCGGTCGCGCCCGAGTCCGCCTCGTCCGCCCGGGCCGGGTCCTCCGCTTCCCCGCGGTCACCGGGTTCCGCTTCTGGCTCTGCCGCCCCGCCGGATCTGCGTCGCGCCAGCATCCGGTCCAGCAGCCCAGTGATGAGGATGGTGGCTGCTGTGCCGACGACCGCGGTCAGTACGGTCGCCTGCAACTGCTGTTTGTCCACACTCTTGGCGGTGGAATCCCGGGAGAGTTCCATCATCGTGATGGTGGAAGCTGCCGGCACCTTCAGTGACGTCTGCAGCTCTGCAAGGGTCTTGGGCATCAGCGCCACCGTGCCAGCGAGCAGTTGCATCGCGGAGCCGGCATCATCGGCGGTGGCCGTGATGGCCATGATGGGTCCACTGGTAGTCGTGTCCTGAACGATCGAGAGCGCACTCCCGGGGTAACGATCCAACAGCGCTCCGGCAACCTCGGGCGAGGTCACCTTCACTCGGAGCACACCGACGGCCTGGTCCAGACCGCCCAGGTACAGATAGGGATTGTCGCCCACTGTGACAGCGACCTTCGGCGGGATGAGAACAACGCTGGCGCCAGCCTCGTACGTCGGCTTGATTGCGCCGAAAACGGTGATGGTGGCCACGGCCGTGATGGCAAGGCCAACCAGCACGACGTACCAAAGCCTGCGACAGCTCGAGATGAAGTCCCTGACGAACATTGTTCAAGCCCCACTCTTCCGGTGTCCGTTGTCTTTCCTGCTTCGACGACCTGAGACCGTCCTCGTTGTCGTCATCCTTTCGCTTCCCCGGGCTATCCACCCGCACGTGTCCGGCCTGCGACAAGCACCTTGATCCGATCGAGACCCGCCTTGCCGCCAACCTGGAGAATGGTCCGCTTGGCCACCGCCCGCGCGCCGTCCCGGAGCAGCCGTACCCGGCTGCGCACGAGCTGGTCCATCCAGAGGTCACGTGACCTCGGCTGTGGCATGGTCGCCACAACCGAAGGAAACAGCGCGGTGTAGCGATCCGGGCGCACTCGTACCCCCCGGACCCGGTTGCTGACGTTGCCGCCATGGACAACCTGCAACCAACCGGGCGCGCCGTGGAGCCGGGTCGCGGGCATCGAGTACTCCAGTCGGTTGTGCCAGTCGGACCAGCACGTGACGGGTGCATTCCAGCTTTCCGCGACCGAACAGAAGGCATTGCTGACATCGCGGTGCCGGTAGAGCGCGTCGGTCTGCATGATCAGCCCATTGGTCAGATACAGCGCCCGGCGAGCAGTACCCGCGACGCCTTTCTGGAGGCGGGCGACGAAATCCACCGCGACGGCGTCATCATTGTCGAGGTTCGTGGTCAGCAGTACGTCGCCCGCAGCGCCAGTCACAGCACGGATGTCCTTCAGGAGGTCGTCCCGGGGCACTTCTTCCCGATAGATCGGGACAAACAGGCCGTCGTGCGAGAGTTCGGTGATGCGGTTCTTCAGCCAATCGGGGCTCTGCACATCGAGATAAATGATCCAGTGGAACGATCGCTGCACCTGGGCTCGCACCGAGGGAAGACAGTACCGCTCGAAGAGCGATTGTCGATTCCGCAACCAGCCCTCCTTGGCACGTACCAAGCTTTCCACTCCCGGCGACGGCAGATTGAAACGCGTCAGAAGCACGTGGTCGATGGTCAGGGGCATGGTGTCACCTCGTGGATGTGGGTACGGAACCGCGGACGGTATCCTGACCGTCCTGGCGGAGCAGTCGGCGAGAGACCGGAATGATTCGGCTCGATCGAGAAGATGCGGTTGTTGAGGCGATCGCCAGGAGGTGGGCCGCCCGCGCGTCCCACGTGTGCCGACCCGCGAAGGCTCGACGCGCCGCTGCGTCCCCGGCCTGCCACTCGTTCGCTAGAGCGGCCGTGACGGCAGCGATGAAGTCCTGTTGGTTCTCAGCGACGTGCACCCACTTGGAGCTGAGCCAGCGGGATGCGGGCAGATCGGTCGAGACCACCGGTACGCCGGCGCTCAGGTAATCGAGCGTCTTCAGGGGAAAGCTCGCCCGGTTGAACCGATCCTGCCGATAGGGCGTCAAACCGACCGACCAGCTGGCGACCCGCTCGGCCGCACCCGCCTCGGACAGCTCCCCGAGCCAGGTGACACCACGGGAGTTCAAGAAGGTGGTCAGCCGTCTGCCGCAGTCGGGTTCACGGGCGCGGAGGGGGCCGACCACTTCGATGTCGATGCCGGTGCGAACGAGTGCTTCCAACAGGTTCACGTCCAGTCGTTCATTCAGTTGTCCCACCAATCCGGCGACTCGGCGCCGCGCCGGTAAGGGAACGGATCCCGCGCAGGGGGTGCACCCATTGGGGAGCAGAGTCACCTCCGTCTCGCCGGCTAAGGTCGCAAGATCGTCGCTGAGACCGGGCGACACGGTCGTGATGACGTCCGCACGGGCTGCATTCGCTCGCAGCGTGCGGCGAACCCGTGCCTGGTCGAGTCCCATCATCGTCGCGCCGGCGATCCAGTCGTCGGTCACGTGCAGCACCCGGGTGCCCGGAACTCGTGACGGGAACTTATCGCGGGGCGAGAGCAATATCATTGCGGTCGGACGGTGTGGTCCGAGCGCCCGCCGCATCGCCGAGCCGGCGAGCGCTGCGGCGATGGTCCGCAGCACCGGTCGGGTGAACCCAGGTGGTGCGAGCACCCGAAGTCGGCGCAGGCCGGGGCGAATCTCCTCCAGCTCGTATCCCGGCACCACGCCGGGACGGCGGCTGGACGCCGGTCCGAGCAAAGGGACCGGGGGGTCGACCCACAGGACACTGGCCCGTCGAGCCAGGGACTCGGCAAGACGATGATCGGTACCGCGGATGTCGTCCCAGCGGCTGCCGGCGATCAGAACCAGTATGGGAGGATCGGTGTGGTTCATGACGACCTCTCCGAGACCGCTGCCACCGGAGTGGCGTTGAAGTCGTCGACGGTTGACCGGCCACGCCGACGTGCGTTCACCCGCCGCGCTTGATGTGCCACGAATCGGGCCCCAGCCACGACGGTCTCGCCGGGCACGGCGAATCCCGAACGTCGCGATGCCAGTGCTTTCCGGTAGAAGTCGATCTGCCGGGAGGCCACCCTGTCCAGGGAGAACCGATCGAGCACCACGCCGCGAGCGAATCCTCCCAGGTCCTCGGCCCGGGCGCGATCCTCGAGCAGGCTCCGCAGCTGGCCGACGAGCCGGTCTACCGCCCCGTCGGTGCCGGGTCCGACCCCGTACCAGCCCTGCCAGAGAAACTCCGGCAGTGACTCCGGGGTGAGCATTCGCCAATATCCCTTCTCCCCTTGCACGATCAGCGGCTTCTCGAACGCCATGGATCGGAGCGCTGATCCCCCCATGCCCAGGAGGACGTCTCCAGTTGCATAGGCAGGGCGGGGGTCGACCAGCTCGCCGGTCCAGATCACCCGTCGAGACCCGATCCGCGCATTGGCCCGTTCGACGCGGTTGCACACATCGGAGCGACCCGGGCCGTCACCGGTGATGACGAGCTGGACGGGAGTGCGCTCGTTGAGCGCTTCCACCGCGGCGATGGCGGTGAGGATGCCCTCCAGCTTCATCTCCCGCGCCAACCGGGACACGATCGAGACTGTGGGTATGTTCGGGGCGATCCCATGAGACAGCCGAAAGCCGGTGACGTCGACGTCCGTAAGACCAGGCGTGTTGGCCTCGGCATCCACGGGCGGCTCGAGCAGGGTGACGCTTTGGCGGCCGAATCGGCGTTCCGCTGCGGCGATCTGTGCGGTGCCCACGGCGATTGGGACCTGTCTGGGAATGAACGGGGCAACCGACATCGACAGCACCGTGGCCACGGCGACCGGTCCGCCGCCGCCCAGGCAGGCGAGCCAGGACTCCAGCACGGGTGGCCACTCGTAGCCATGGACCACGTCGACGTGGCGGCGGCGCAGGGTCCGTGCCAAGTGGGCGACGACGGTCGGTGTCGGTCTTTGGTGGACGGCGGGGGACGACAGGAACTCGAGGCCCAGGGCTCGGACCTGTTCGACCAACGGACCGGGTTGCCCATAAACCACGACCTCGTGCCCGAGCCGAGCCATTGCCCCGCACAGCTCGATCGCCCCGAGCTGGCTGCCACCCACGTTGAGGTCGTGCGGATAAACGAGGACCCTCATCGAGCACCTTCCTTCTGCCGGCCCCAGGCCCGCACCGTCGCCAGGTCAGCCCGGCGCGCCAGCAAGAGCGCCGTCAACACAACGCAGCCGGTAAAGGTCGCCGCCAGAACAGCCAACAGTGGATTCGAGATGCTCGACGCGAACCACACGCTCACCCCGAACAGTGGCACACTGACCGCCACGGGCAGCCACACCCGTCCCGCCAGCGCCCGGAGCGAGAACCCGTGCCGACGCAGGATCACCAGGTAGACCGGCAGGATCGCGAGCACGGCGACCACGAGTGGGGCGGCAGCGACGCCACGGAGGCCCGCCACCGTGGCGCCCGCGATCAGCGCGGCCAGCAACGCTGCGAACCACAAAATCTGGACATTGAGGATCAGCCCAGACCGACCCACCACGACGAGGTAGTCATAGACAAGTTCGAAGAGCACCTTCACTGCCGTGAAGGTGGCGAGCCAGACAACGGCTTCGGCCGCAGGCAACCACTCGCTGCCGTAGACGAACGTGACCAGCGGCACCGCTGTTCCCGCCATCACCGTCACGACCGGCATGACGACCGCTGTTACCACTGCGAGTAGTGTGAGCATGGCCTCGCGCATCTGGGATGGATCATGCTGGAGGCGCGCGAACACCGGCGGTGCGACGCTGCGCAGCGGCTGGGAGAAGATGTTCGCCGGCCAGTTGGCAAGGTTGGTCGCCAGTACGTACAGACCCAGGACCACGCTCCCGAGCATCCGTCCGGCCACGATCTGATCCACATAGCCGACGGCGAACACCAAGATGCTGGAACCGGCGAGAGGAAGCCCGAAGCGCAGCAGAGGCCCGACTTTCCCACGGTTGAAGCCGAGACGCGTTGGCAGCGGGGAGTACCGCAGGAACAGCACGGCTGCTGCCACGCTGGCCACGACCCGTCCGATGGCCAAGCTCATGGCTCCGGTTCCCAGCACCACCAACACCACCGAGACGACGGCGCCCAACCACACATTGACCTGGTCGATCACCATGCGAGTGCCCTGCAGGAAGTCGCGCTGCAGCAGAGCGGCGGGCGTGGCCACGGCTCCGTTGATGACCACGCAGCCCGCCATGACGCGAACCACGGGTGCCGCCGATGCGTCGCCCATTGCGTCTGCGAACCACTGCGCTGCCGCAAGGGCACCAGCGAAGATCAGTGCGCTGCTGGCCAGGGAGATGGTCGTCACGGTCGATGCGATCTCCCGAGGATCCCCCGGCCACCGGACGATCGCCAGGCTGATGCCCAACTCGTTGAAACTGAGGATCGCGATCAGGGCGATGAACGCAATCGCATACGTCCCGAACTGGGAGGGGCCCAGCATGCGCGCCAGAACGATGCCGATGCCGATGGTGCCCAGCTTGGACACGAGCGTGTTCGCCAGGCCGAGCAAGAACGCTCTGGACGGAGTAGGTGCGTCCACCCCGGTCCGACGAACCCGCGTAACAGTCGGCATCGTCAAGATTTCCGGGTAACCGCATTGGCCAGCACGTCGACTACCCGCTCTTGCTGGACCGGGGTCAGGTGCGGAAACATCGGCAGGGACAGGATGCGGCCAGCGGCCCGTTCGGCTACCGGAAAGTCGCCCGGCCGTCCGAGATTGCGGAACGCGTTCGTCAGGTGCACCGGCGACGGATAGTGGATTCCGGTTCCGATACCTTCCGCCTGCAGTTCTTCGAGCACGCGGTCACGCTCGCCGACCTGCACGACATAGAGATGCCAGACGTCCTCGTTTCCCGGTCGTACGCACGGCGTACGCACCTCTGGCACGTCCGACAGTAACCGGTCGTATCGGTCGGCTGCGGCGCGCCTGGCTGCGTTCCAGGTGTCGAGGCGCTCGAGCTTGGCGCGCAGCACCACCGCCTGGATGGCGTCCAGTCGGGAGTTGACCCCGACCACGTCGTGCACGTACTTGGAGGCACTGCCGTGGGCACCGAGCATCCGGACGCGGTCCGCGATCTCTGGGTTGTTGGTGGTGACGGCGCCGGCATCCCCGGCTGCGCCGAGATTCTTGCCGGGGTAGAAACTGGTTGCGGCAGCGGTTCCGAACGCCCCCGACACAATGCCCTGCCGTCGAGCGCCTTGCGACTGGGCAGCGTCCTCGATGATCGCCACGCCATGAGAGCTCGCGATGTCCTGGATCTGATCGATCGGAGCCAGCTGACCGTACAGGTGCACCGGCACGATCGCCTTCGTCGCCGCGGTGATCGCTCGGTCCAACTGGATGGGATCAAGCAGCAGGTGTTCGGTGTCGACGTCGACCAACACCGGAGTCGCCCCTATTCGGGCCACGGCCTCCGCCGTGGCCACGAACGTGTTGGCCGGGAGCACGACCTCACTGCCGGGGCCGACACCAACCGCACGCAACGCCAGTTCGATCGCGTCCGTGCCGTTGCCTACTCCTACACAGGCCGCTGTGCCCGTGTACCCCGCATACGCCCGTTCGAAACCGTCCACAGCAGGGCCGCCGATGAAGGCTGCGGTCGCCAGCAATTCCTCGATCTCGTCGCGGATCACCGGCAGGATCTCGGCCTGTTGAGCGGCAAGATCCACGAAAGGCACCTGCTGCGTAGTCGTACTGATGACGGTCATGCTGTGACCCCCCTGTTCGTTGCCGCGGGTACGGCCTTCTCAACCCCGATCGGGCGCGCCGGTACGCCCGCCCAGGTCTGGCCGTTCGGTACGTCGTCGAGCACGACCGCCCCCATGCCGATCACCGCGCCGGCACCCACCCGGGTCCGCTCCCGGACACCGGCGTTCATCCCCACGTACGCCTCCGGGCCGACCACGACACCGCCGCCGAGCGTGACCCCGGCCGCGAAGGTGGCGTAGTCCCCGACCTCATCGTCGTGGGTGAAGACCACGTGCGGCATGGCCACAACGTGTCGGCCCAGAGTGACCGCCGCGGTCAGGACCGTGCCGGTCAACAGGATGGACCCGACACCGACGGTGCACCCCCCCGGAACGACCACCGAAGCCGCGATCACGGTACCGTACCGGTCCGGGCCCACTCCGAGACCGGCGAGCCGCCTCACGATCGCCGCGCGGACGACTCCCTTGCCGACGCACACCACGAAACTGCAGTCGCCGTAGGACGCTGCCGCGTCGATCGGGCCGAGCACGGGAAGATCATCGACCGACGTGCCCGCGAGTGCGACGTCGTCGTCCAGGTAGCCACGCACCCGGTATCGGGTCGAGCCGCGTAACGCGACGGCGGTCTCACGGGCGAGTCCACTGGCCGCCACGAGAATCAGATTCTCCATGCCCTAGCCGCCCGCCACCGTACGAAAGGCCTCGAGCACACGATCCTGTTCCTCGGTCGTGAGTTGGTGATAGAGGGGGAGGATGATCGTGGTGTCGGTCAGCCGTTCGGAGCCGGCCAGGTCCGCCGATCCGGTTTCCACGTCCGCGTAGGCGGGCTGACGGTGTGCACACATGATGCCGCGCCGCGCCGACACCCCCACGTCCGCGAGATGACGCATCATGTCCTCACGATCCAGGGGGAAGTCGGGCAACAGTTCCACCCAGAACGACTGGAAGTTGGCCGTCCCGTATGCCGGATCTCGGACCGCGCGCAGCCCCGGGACGGCTTCCAGCTCGCATCGGTACCGGGCAGCGAGTTCCCGACGACGTGCCACGATATCGGTCAGCCGGCCGAGCTGGATCAGACCGACAGCTGCTTGCATGTCGGTCATCCGGAAGTTGAATCCGATCTCGTCGTACCGCTCGGGCGGTGACAGCACGGACGCGTGGCGTTCTGCCGCCGACGCCGTCATGGCGTGCTCCCGGAGACGGCGTGCGTGGGCAGCCCACTCGGCGTTGCCGGTGGTCAGCATGCCGCCTTCGCCCGTCGTGAGGATCTTCCGCGGGTGGAACGACCACGCCGTGAGATCGGCTCCGTGTCCGACGGGGTGTCCGCGATACGTGGAGCCCGCGCCGCAGGCCGCGTCCTCGATGAGGACCACGTCCCGGGAGTGGCACAGCTCGCGGATGGGGTCGAGGTCCACCGGGATCCCGCCCTGGTCCACCGCGATGACCGCTCGGGTTCGATCGGTCATGGCCGAGGCGATGGTCTGCGCCGTGACGTTTCCCGTCTCGGGATCGACATCGGCGAAGACGGGGCGCGCGCCGACATAGGTGGGCGCATTGGCGGTGGCGATGAAGGAGAACGAGGGCACCACCACGTCGTCACCGTGGGTGATGCCCGCCACCACCAGCGCCAAGTGCAACGCCGTCGTGCAATTGGACGTGGCGACGGCATGGGCGACCTGCTGGGAGTCGGCGAAGGCCTTCTCGAACGCCGCGACCCGCGGCCCCTGCGCGACCCAACCCGATGCGATGACGTCCGCGACCGCGTCGATCTCCTCCTGGCCCAACCAGGGCTTCATCACGTTGATCCGACTGCTCATGCCGAGACGCCCGTCCGGTTCCAGTTCGTGTCCGCGACCTGCGCCAGCATCGCGTCGGGAGAGGCGTCCGCACGCCGGAACCACGCGATCAGGTCAGCGATGCCGTCACGGAACGGCACGGTGGGTTCAACCCCCGTCAGCTGTCTCATCCGGGTGTTGTCCACGCACAGGCGCAGCACGTCACCAGGCCTCGGGTCCAACAGCCGGGGGGTGAGCTCCGGTCGGCCGATGATCTCCGCGATCACCCGACACAGCTCGAGCATGGAGATCTCGACGCCGGTGCCGATGTTGACCGTCTCTCCGATGGCGTCCTCGCATTCCGCGAGCGCCAGAAGAGCCGTCGCGGTATCGCTGACGTGCATGAAGTCCCGCGTCTGCGATCCGTCTCCGTAGACCACCGGACGTTGCCCGTTCAACATCCTGACGATCGTGCGGGGGATCACCTCGCCGCTGTCCCCTTCGAAATGGCTGCGGGGACCGTAGGTGTTGAACGGGCGGGCCACCACGGTCGCCATCCCGTCCGTGCGGAACATCGCACGCGCGTAGGCCTCCCCCGCCAGCTTTCCGGCACCGTAGACCGTTTCGGGCCACGTGGGGTGCCGTTCATCCATCGGTACGTACTGCGCCGTTCCGAATGCTTCGCTCGAGCTGACATGGACGTATCGGGAGACGCCCGCGTCTCGCGCCGCCAGTCCGACGACCAGGGACCCCTCCGCATTCACCTGGTGGTTGCGCATGGGAGCGTGGAGACTGTGCCGGACACCGAGGCAAGCCAGGTGGAAGACGGTGTCGGCGCCGGCGACGACGCGGTCGACCTCGGCGCGATCGCACACGTCGCCGACCACGAGCTCAAACCGATCATCGTCCGTCCAGTGAGCAAGGTTGGCGGTCGTACCGTTCTCCAGGTCGTCGAGGACGGTCACCTTGTGCGGTCGCCGGTTGCGCAGCAGCGTGTCCACGAGATGGCTGCCGATGAAGCCGGCGCCGCCGGTGACGACGACGGACGCACCGTCCACGACGGATGAGGAACTGGCGGCGGTGGTGTCATTCCTTACCTGGTCGCGGTACCTCGGCGTACGGGAATCGTCCTGCCCGGCTGCCCTCGGTGTCGTCATCGTGCCCCCTCCAATTGTTCGTTCCCCAGACCGACGTGGAAGTATCCCCGATCGACGTCGCTCCGCGCCCCGTCGGTGGCGAGGCTGCGTCGCGACGCCTCCAGCACGGAGAGCACACGCAGCCCGGAGTCTCCGCCCGTGCGAGAAGGCCGACCCTGCCGGATGCAGTCGGCGAACTCCGTGACCATGGCACCGAGCGCTTCTCGCTCGGGAAGGGCGGGAGACCACGTGTCACCGAGCCGGTACGAGATGGCGGAGGACGTGCGGTCCGCCGAGGCAGCGGAAACCCGTTCCAGATCGACGCCCCGGTCGTACACGCTCAGCCGCTGCTGGGGATTCAGGTCGTCCCATACCAACGTCCGTCTCGACCCGCCGATCACCATCTGGCGAATCTTGGTGGGGCTGAGCCAGTTGACATGGATGTGCGCCATCGCACCACCGGCCAGGGCGAACGACAGATGACCGACGCATGCTCTGCCGGTTCCGAGCGGATCGGCGCCCTGCGCGATCACGGATTCCGGGCGCAAGCCGCCGGGCAGGATGAAATCCAGAATAGAGAGGTCGTGGGGGGCCAGGTCCCACAGCACATCGACGTCCGGCTGGACCAGTCCCAGATTGATGCGGACCGAGTCGATGAACAGGAGTTCCCCGAGTTCGCCAGCCTGGACCAGCTCCCGGATCCTGGTCACTGCCGGCGTGTAGCAGTACGTGTGGTCAGCCATGAGCACGAGGCCGCGGCTGTCCGCCTCGGTGATCATGTCGCGCGCCAACTCGACAGTGGCCGCGAGTGGCTTCTCCACCACCACGTGCTTCCCGGCTCGGAGCGCCGCAACGGCGATCGGGTGATGCGTTCGGGCAGGCGTCGCGATGGCGACCGCGTCGACCTCGACCGACATCAACATGACGTCGAGGGACCCGAAGGCCCGCACGCCGCCGATCATGGCTGCGAGCCTTCGGGCTCGTTTCAGATCTGCATCGACCACCGCGACCAGTTCCCAGTCCGTGCTGCCATGGAAATTCCTGGCCAGGTTGGGGCCCCAGTAACCGGCGCCGACAACCGCAACACGCAACGGTTCGCCAGTTCGCGTGGTAACGCCCCCGAAAGGATCTATCGAGACCATGTTCTCTTCCTGTCTAGCGATGGCTTTTCATCAGTAGGCTCCATTCGGGGCGACGACCGCCCTGAACGTCCGCCAGAGAATCATGACGTCGCCGGCGAGGGACCAATTCTCGACGTAGTAGAGATCGAGCCGGACGCTTTCCTCCCAGTTCAGGTCCGACCTCCCGTTCACCTGCCACAACCCGGTGACGCCGGGCTTGATGAACAAGCGGCGGTGGACGAACCCGTCGTAATTCGCGACCTCGGACGGCAAGGGCGGCCGCGGTCCGACCAGCGACATGTCACCCCTGACCACGTTGAACAGCTGGGGTAGCTCATCGAGGGAAAATCTGCGCAGTACTTTCCCGATTCGTGTGATCCGTGGGTCAGCGCGCAGCTTGAACAACACGCCCGCACCCTCGTTGAGTTGCGTCAGGGCCGCGAGGTCCTGTTCTGCGCTGACCACCATCGACCGGAACTTGAACATCGTGAACGGTGCACCGTGCAGGCCGATCCGGACCTGCCGGAACAGTGCTGGCCCCGGGCTGTCCTGCCGGACGGCAATGGCCAGCACGCCGAGCAGCGGACTGAGGACGACGATCGCTGCGCAGGCCAGGACGACGTCGACGACGCGCTTGAACACATGGCGGGTACCCGTGAAGTGCGGTAGCTCGACGTGCATGAGAGGCAGTCCTTCGACGGGCCGGAAACGGATACGTGGCCCGGCGACGTTCGTCAAGGACGAGGCAACGGCCAACTCGGTGTTGGTTCGTTCGAGCTCCCACCCCAGTTCCCGGATGAATCCGCTCCCCCGCGCAAGCTGACCCGCCACGATCACCGCGTCGGCACCGAACTTCTGGACGATGGACGGAACTTCCTGCACGGTGTTGTAGACCGGAACCAGGTTTCCCCCGCGCTGCAGCGACTGCACATCGTCGGTGTCTTCCATCACGGCTGCAACAATGTGGTAGACGGCGCCGAGCTTCTTCACGATCTGTTCGGTGACGTATTCGACGTCCGCTCGCTGACCGAGCACCACGACCTTCGACCGGAATTGACCATCGCTGCGGCGATGAGTCAACCAGCGGCGGGCCGCCCACCGTTCCGCAAGGAGGGCCAGGGTACCGAAGGGGATGGCGAGGAACACGAAGCTGCGGGATTCGGCCTGGACGAGCAGGAACAACACAGCCGCAGCGCCGACCGACGCTGCACCGGCATTGAACACCGCCCGGTACTCGGCGGCACCGACGCCGAGTACCCGCACATCCCTGCTGTGCGACCAGCTCAGAGCACACAACCAGATCGCCATTACAATGCTCGATTGCAGCGCAGCCCGCGGAAGCATTCCGTTCGCCGCGAACGCGTACGAATGCAGAACGACCGGCACCAGGAAGGCTGACGCGACGACGATGGCCGAGTCCAGTATCCAGAGCATTCTTCGAAAACGGCGAGACCACCCCCCGGAGCGCATTGCTCTGACATGCGAGTCGAATCCGCTCAGCGCCGCCGGCACGGACGCTGCAAAATCCCCCATTGCCGGAACTCGTGCCGCAATCTCTCCATCCAGCTGCGTCATTCCCCCACCCCCTTGATTCCCCGCGATCGCCACCGGCGATCCGCTCACGACCTCGCAGCCGATGAGCCCCCAACCACAATCACTAGACCCAAGGACCCGACCCTTGACAACGCTCGCCGTCGACCTCGATCGGCGACCCCGACGGCTGGATGCTCGACCGTCCTCGACACACGACCAGTCCCATCTGAGATCGTCATGCAAGAGTCAGCGAGCGGTCTCTGATCGTCCGCATGACTCACTGCCCTGACCGCTGGGCCAAATACCCAACCAGTGCTCCGACTGAATCAGTCGTCGAGTGTGAGACCTAGTCGATTTCCCCAGAACCCAACTTCCTCTCGAAGTGTAAGCAGTTGCGTTACTCGAACCGCACGGAAGCCCTACGGGTGGTTGACGAGTGACCACGCTATTTATGCTTGACGTATCCTTGACTGTGGGCGGCAGAGTACGTGGTGGAGATCATGGTCGAGGTCTGCCAGTCGCTGGCCCGGGGACGAAGTCGCGTGCTCTCGGTGGACCGGGAGCGCTCCCGCGATAAGCGAAAGAAGTGGCTTGTACCAGCGAGGTCGTCGACGCTACGAGAAGGCTCGGCAACTGGGCGCTGGCGACAGGGTGGACCGGCACCGTGGCACTCAACCTGCGATCGTGAAAGTCCCCAGGGCCGAGTATCCGGACCGTGCCGTCCCCGCTCGGTTGGCCGTGATCGTGACGGTGTTGCGTCCCGACGTCGCGGTCAGCGTCACCGAGCCGCTGAGTGACTCTGCCACGGATACAACCCAGCCTCGACGAGTCAGTTCAGTCTTGTAGAAGGTCGTGATAGACCTCGGGGCGGCCGCGGCGGTGGCGAGCAATGTCAATTGGACGGTCGGCTTGCCACCCGATGAGGAAGAGGACTGGATCGCGGATCCGGGGTATACCGGCATGGCGTCGACGGGGAATCCCCGAGTCAAGCCGCCGGAGGCGGTCCCCGGCGTCGGCGCCGTCGTCAGTGGCGCCGCTGAACTGCGGGCTGGCATCGGTAACCGGTACGGCGTCGGCGTCGCTCCTGGTTTCCCCTCCAGGTTCCCCGCCCGTGGCCCGGCGATCGGTCCAGATGGCACGGCCGTGGGCGTGGTACCTGGACGGTTCTGCGGTGGCGAGGACGACGGCTGCAGGGAAGGACGATTGGTCGGTGTCGCGCTCGACGACGCAGTTGCTGATCCACGACCGCTGGCGCTCGGACCGGAACGCTCGCGCGATGGTGGCAGCCCCGGAGGGCCGGTGGTCGGAGCGCTGCTAGCTGTGGGAAGGCCGGTGCCCGTCCTAGCTTCCGAGGTCGCCGTCCCGGATCCGGCCATAGGAATCCATGCCACGGCCACGCCCAGCACGACGACGAAACTGACTAGACCAAGCAGTGTTCGCTTACGCATGGTCACCTCACTCTGAGAACACCAGGTCGGTGAAGTAGTTGGTGGCATTCCACGACTGCAGCGGCAGACCACCCGGCTGTCCATAGGAATACCGGCCGTTGGGAGTCGTGGACGTGAGCGGTCCCGACGAGATCGGGGCGGAGAACGCGCCGCCGGTGTAGGCGTAGCCACCGACCGCTTGATAGGAGACGGTGAACATCGACCCAGCGGGAAGCCGCACGGGCCGGTCGAGCACCGCCGTCTGCCACCCGCTGGCAGTCTCGTCAGTGAACTTCGCCGTGGCGAGAGAGTTGCCGGCCGAGTCCCACAAGGTCGCCGTATGGCTTCCTGCGCTGTCCTTGCTGCCCTTGTAGAAACGCAACGCTCTGATGTCGATCGGACGACTGGTGCTGAGTTGTACCCCGAGACTGACAGGTGCGGGATCCGCGGCATCAGTGACAGCAGGCACCGAGTTGCCCAGAAGTGTCGTCGGGTTTCCAGCCGCGGAAGCCGTGCTGAAGGTCCATGCGGTGCGGGCCAGTTTAGCGCCGTTGGCGGCACTGATGTTCTCCACCGACGCGCTGATGACAGTCGCGGCAGGGAGGGCGCCGGTCGGTTCGAAGGTCAGCGACGTACCGTCGGCGGACCGACGAGTAGTACCGGCGATGGCGTTCGCACCAGCGGTCACCCGGAAGGTGTACCCGTCGAGAACGGGCTGGCTGAACCTGATCGAAAGAGGACCAGGGGTGGTGTCGGCCGCTCCATTGGCGGGGCTCGTCGCGGTGACAGAGACCGACGCTGCAGAAGGTGCCGGGGCGAAGACAGGATCCACCAAGTAGGAGGTGCTGGAGGCGTTGTTGGGGAACGCACCACCATAGCTGAAGGCTCCGGCGCGAGCACCAGTACGCAGAGGGCCGACTGATTTGGCGGCGTCCAGGTCGCCCGGAGTAGCGGAGTAGGTTCCATTCCCGCTAAGGGCGATGACGTAATCCACACCGGGTGACAACTGAACCGGAGCATTGAATGTGGCCTGCTGCCATCCGGAGGCAGTCTCACTCGACACCGTGACGGTGGACAGCGCGGTGCCGTCCGCGGAGAACAACGTACCGATATGTGTCCCGGTCATCCCCGCAGCCTTGTAGAAGCGTAGCCCCGTGACGGCCCCGGGCACCACAGTCGTGAAACGTGTTCCAAGGGTGAGGCGCTGCCCTGATGCGAGGAGCGAGCTGTCGTCAACCAGTTCGAGAGCAGGACGGGTGGAGTCCTGGTAGAGACTGCACGGGCACGTACCCGGTGGGGTGTCGGGCTTCACTGTGCGGAACGACCAAGAAGCTCCGCTCGTCAACGACTGACCGGCCGCATCCTTGGCACCGACCGTGACCGTGTACTGGGTGTTCCGCTGCAGCGCCTGACTCGGCTTGAAGGTCGCGGTTCGGGTGTTCCCATCCCACGTCGTGGCACCGGACGCCTGAGCGCCTGCAGCGTCGCGCACCACGATCGACACGGTGGCGGGGTCGACCGGCTTGTTCAGGACCGCGCGGATCTCGCTGTCGACCGCCACACTGACCGCCGTGTTGAGCGGGTACTGATCCACGGTCGCCAGCGGAACTGCGCCCGCCCCCTCGAAGATCGCGTCCACGCTGTAGTTCGTATTCTGATAAGACGAGGTGGGCATTGATCCGATAGCGCCGTAGACACCAGCAGATGCGCTCCCAGCGCCACCGGCCACCTGGAACGGTTCTCTACTCAGTCCACCGTAAGCGAATGCCCACGGTTCATAGGCGTAGCGCCCTGACGTGGTGCTGTACGAGACCGTATAGGTGGTGCCAGCCGTCACCTGAACCGGCGTGGAGAACCGAACTTCCTGCCACCCGGAGGCGGTCTCCCCGGTGAAGGTCGCCTGCGCCAGACGTGCACCGTTCGCCGACCAGAGCGAGCCGATATGAGTGCCCGTATTGGCGACACTCTTGTAGAACCTGGCACCGGCAAGGTAGCCGTCCCGCGACACGGAAAAACGCAGGCCGAGTTCAACCGCTGATGGATCGCCGGAATCCGCCGACTGCGGCACGGTGTCACCGAAGATGCTGGCGGGGCTGGCTACGTCGACCGAGACCACCGTCCCTGTGGGGTCTGTGTTGGCGCTGTCGTCGATGGCGCGGACTCTCACGGACGCAGGGCCGAGGCCGTGCTGGATGTAGGAGAAGGTCCACGACGTCGTGCCGGTCGCCGGAGACCAGGACACACCACCGTCCGTGGAGTACTCGACACCGGCCACCACCCCTCCACCGGTATCGACAGCGCTCCCGGCGACCGTGTAGGAGCGACCGTTCTGCACCGATTGGGGCGGGCGCGACGTGATGGTCACTGTAGGCGCCTGATCGTCAGTCGACGCCTGAGCGGCCACCAAGCCACTCATCAAGGTGGTCGGCTGGGCTCCCATGTCGGCCAGGAGGTTGATCTGAGCCTGTTGCATGCGTTGGTCGGAGGGCGACTGTAGACCGTCGTGGGTAGCATCCAACCCCCAACTCCACTGGATGCTTCCGGCGGAGAAGACGAGTGCCCGGCTGCTGGCGCGGTACATCGTCAAGTGATGGGTGGTGCGACCCGGCCGGACCGTATTCCCGAAATCCTGCAGGTACTGGGGGACGTCTCCGACGGTGGTGGACAGGCGGATCAGGCCGGGCGGACGGAATCCGTTGAAAAGATCCTCATCGGATTCGTATCCGACGGTGTTGGGCGCGAGTTCGGCTTTGGTGCCGGGTGACAAGGAGGTCAGCGAGGTATTGCGCCAGAGTCGGGTTCGGCCTTCGTCGGCGTTGACGGTGACGGGCAGGAGGCCGTCGTTGACCACGTACGCCGTTCCGGTGAGCGCATTTTCCGGCGATGCTCCCCCGTTGGCTGGGGTGGCGAAACGGGGATCTCGCCAAGTTCCCGTCCATTCGTTCGACGGGTCGATCTTGGCGTTGCTCAACGTCTCTTTGTAGGAGACCAGTGTGCGGTACGCGCCGCCGTCCACGGGTGAATTCTCGTAGCGCGTGCGCCAGTAGCCTTCGTTGCCGCTGAGAAACTGCAGATTGACACCGGCATCTCGGGCGGACTGGATGTTGGCGCGTTGCGCACCGGACCAGTACTCGTCGTGTCCGGCCGAGATGAAGACACGGTGGTTCTTCAACAGCGCTCCTCGCCGGTCCGTGTCCACCCCGGACAGATAGCTGACATCGTATCCGTTGCGTTCCAGGAAGCGCACCAGAGGGAACTCGGCACCGAAATAGAAGTCGCGGGCCGTGCTGGCGTCTCCGCGCGTAGCGAACGGACGATTGTAGCTGACCTTGAAAGCCCGGCCGGCGGTACCGCCCTGATAGAAGCTCGCCCCCCCGTACGAGTTGTATGCCTGCCAGGTCGGGTCGGAGGTTTGATACACGACACTGGACCGGCTGGTATCGCTACGTACGACGAAGATGATATGGCTGGAACCGCCGGTGTCCGTCCGAGTCAATCGGGCGAGGTAAACGCCCGACACCGCTGTGGACGGCACGTTCCAACTGGCCGATACTTTCCAGTTACCGCAGTCCGTGAGCGAAGTCGAGCTGTCGACCTTGCAAGCATCCTGAACTTGCGGCAGAGAAGCGGACGGTTGCACGCTGTCCACTTGTCGAGCGCCAAGGCCCTGGTACCACCCGGTGCGAAAAATGGTGATCGTGTAGGCGGCAGCGTCGCTCTTGATCTTGAAATCCAGCCGTTGACCGGCATCCACGCTCATGTCCGTCGCGAAACCCTGAATGCTCGGATCGCCAGCACCGTTGATGTCCCAGATGGCCGGGTCAGTTCCCGGTCGCGTGTTCTCGCACTGCACGGGATTCATCTGGGGAGTGCAGGAGGTCGCCGCCCATGCGGTACCCGGGAGCGCCCAGGTAAGGAGTGCGAGCAAGATCGCGGCGGTCCAGAAACGGGATCCGGCGCGCCGAGTAGATCGAGAAGCGGGCCCAGTCGCCACGAGGTGCAGCCCATTCGCTTTACGCGTTCTCCAGGACACGTCGTCCCCCTTTGTAGCCTTCGAGCACTGATCAAGCGGGCACCAGAACGGTGAATGAGGATGTCATGAAGGAGTCGGCGGCGGCTGGGGGGGGCCTTGGTCTCAGAAGGCCATCCGCCGCCGACTCCGTCCATGGGCCTGACACACGTTCCGCGACGAGCAATCTGTGCTCTAGACGCGTCCCGCATGTTCAGACGGTGACGGGGTGTTCGGGCCTGAACGGAGCGTGGCCCTCCCGTCGCGACTGCCGCACCCTCCCCCGGGTCGGTAGTCAAGATCAAGACCGTCGGTGATTGAGACTCAGCAATTCTCCCCCCGTGCTTCCCCCGGCGATTTCCCCCCTCGATCTTGTGATGCCAGCCTAGGGGTGCGCTCTACTCAATCACCGCGCCTGCAGTACTTGAGGTACTGGGTGAACCACTCGATTCAGGACGGGTCAACGGGCAGGAGCGTCGGCAGCGACAGTCAGAGATCGCTGTCTGCTGCTTGCGGATCTTCCAACGGCGACGTGACGAGATGGTCCCGGCTCTTGATGCCGAGCTTGCGGTAGACCCGATACAGATGGCCTTCAACCGTACGGACCGACACGCTCATCTGTGTCGCGACCTGTCGGTTACCGAGACCCGATCGGACCAGCTCGACGATCTGCCGCTCACGGCGGCTGAGCTGCGAGAGGTCGAGCGGTGTCGGTGCCACGGGAGCGGACGGGCTGAGTCGTTCGTCAATACCGGCCAACTCAGTCTCGAGTGCGCGCATGTTCGCTGATGCACGCCCGTTGGCCAGTGATCCGCTGACGGCCCTGGCGGCGGACCGCGCGACGAGCACGCACTCGAGTTCGAGGGCCCGCGCCGCCACGGCGAGCAGTTGGGTCTCACGCTCGTCGGACACCAGTGCGTTCTCATATCGGCGGAGCAGTTCCGCGATGTGACCTTCCGCCTGCGCAGTCAGGACGTCTACTCGGTCGAGTTGTTGGGTATCGCCGAGTTCCGCAGCGAGAAGCCGTAGCTCGACCTCGACAGACGTCATCCCGGAGCTCTCGGCCTGTCGGGCGAGTGCCCCCATCTTCTCGAGCGTGGCCGCCGGTCCCAGCCGACCCAGCGACGCCATCGCGACATAAGCCTGAGCCAGCTGGTACTTGGGATCGAGCCAACCCGGAACGGGCACCGTCTGGAAGTCTTGTCGACAGCGGGATACGAGGCGGTCCTCACCCGCAAGAGACGCCGCGAAGGCGGTGACGCCGACGGCGAGAGCAAGCAGGCCCTCGACATCGCGGTCGAACAACGCTTCGACAGCTGGCACCAACCGCTTCAGGGCGGCTTCCAGCCGTCCTCGTCTGAGCTCAACGAGCCCATGCGCCAGGTCCACGGCACCTCCGAACTGCAGGAGCAAAGCCGGGGCGCGCTTCTGGTACAGCTCCAAGGTCTGTTCCGCACGGTCCGCACTCGGGACAAGTAAGCAGCAGAGAAGATGGCGGCTCGATGCCAGGTCGAGGTAGTGACGCAAGCCTCGCTGGTGTTCAATCAGTTCGAGCGCCCGAGTCGAACACACGAGACCCGATTCTGGTCGGCCCGTCCAGCCGAGTACCTCGGCCAGCAGGACGAGTGCGACGACCTCGTGTTCCTCATCCGGACGATTGTCAAGGATCTCGCGTAAGTCCGATTCGACGCCAACGACGGCGAAGTCGCGAAGGTCGGCAGCGATTTCAATCAGCCGGATCCCCACGGTCGTCACATCCGGCTGCTTTCCGGTTCCAGCGAGCCGTTCGATAGCCGCTTGCCAGAGGGACGCGTCCTGACGCAGACGCGCCGACGGTTCTCCGGTTTGCAGATGAACACATGTCAGCAGTTGGGCCGCTGATCCGACCACCACCCGATCGGTGGAAGATGCCAGCAGTTCGCGACAGCTCTGTATGGCTTGGTCATACTCTCCGCCCAGATATGCCGCCCGGGCGAATTCGATACGCGCCCTCTCGACGAGGTGCGGCGCGGCGACAGCACACGCGGCTCGTCGGGCGGACTTCACGTGCACGAGGTCATTCCCTTGCCGTGCGGCACGAAGCAGGACGGCGGCGTCCACAGGAGCACCGGTGTCGAGCGACCAGTCGACGTAACGCACGACGCCCTCTCCGGACAGGGCCATGACGTCAGTGACAGTGGCCAACTCCTGACGGAGTGCCAGGGAACGTCCCACCGGAACGAGCTGACGGAGCAACTCGCCGTACAGGGGATGGCGAGTACGCACCAACGTGGGCGGCCCCAACTCAACCATCACGATGTCTTCCGCTTCCAGTACACGCACATCATCGGCGTAACCCAACTGTGTGAGGGTCCGCAACGGCAGCTCTTCGGACAGCGCCACGAGTTCGAGGGCGTTGCGCTGTCGAGGCGATCGGTCGATCATCTCCCGTCGAAGAACCTCGGCCAGGCGGAGATCTGCGGGCAGGAGCTCGCCCGCCGGGATCCAGACGCCGCGTCTACTGATCAAGCTTCCGTTGCGCCGGGCGCCATCGATGAGTGCCGTGGACAGGAGGGGATTGCCGTCGCAGATTCGGTGCACGTACGTCCCCACCGCCTGCATCACCGGCCCGCCCAGATACAACTCGCACAGTCGGTGAGTCTCGTGTTCGGAAAGGGGTGGCAGCTCGATCCGCTCGATGAGACCATCCGTGTAGAGGGTGAGTAGATCGTTCGGGAAGGTCGGGACCGCACGACCGAACGCCAAGAGCCGAGCTGCCCCACCAGCGACAAGTTGGGCGATGACGGCAGCGCTGCTGTCATCGAGCAGGTGAACGTCACTGACCAGAAGCAGTGGTGCACGATCACCCGCTTCGGCGGCCAGACGGGAGCTGACCAGTCTCATCACTGCGATCGGAGATGCCATCTGGGTCAAGGTGGCGCCTGAGGACAACGGTGTCAGAGCGCCGAACTGGATGGTCGACAGGACCGTGCTCGCGTATATCCGCCACACGTGCATGCGGTCAGCGACCAGATCGACGACCATGTCGGAGATTTCGGCCTTTCCCGAGCCCGCCTCGCCCATGATGAGCAGCCCGGACACGGAGCCCTCGCGAAAATCCTGGGCGATACGGTGGGCGAGTTCGGTGCGCAAACCGGTCGCCAAGGTCGATCCGGGCATCATGGGCGACTACTCAGCCGAACCAGAGTGCCGAGACCCTCCCGGCCGGACACGTCCAGCTTGTCGAAGATTCTGGCCAGATGCCATTCGACCGTCCGTGCAGACAGAAAGAGTTGCTGGCCGACTTCGCGGGTCGTCAGGCCTGTGGCCACCCCCCGAGCTACGCGGCGTTCGGTGCCGCTGAGCCCCTCCATCTTCTGTAGCGCTGTCGCCGGTGAAGTCATCCGCAAGGTGCTGCCCTGGAGCACCCGTCGAGCCGACCGACGCTGGTTGGCATCCAGTTCGCAGGCCTTTCCCCGAAGCATGGCCTCGGTCAGCAGCATCAGGACGGCGTCCAGTCCTGCCGTCGTGGCGTGCTCCGCTGCCGCCAGTAGATCCTCTGGTCGGCTGGTGGCAAGCGCAGCGTTCACCCGCAGCGCCAGCCGGGGTAGGCGGCCGTGCAGGCCCGCGCCCAATCGATCCACGGCTGCTCTCGCCTGCACCGACCCCGCGAACACCGCACCCAGGCCGAAGACGAGCGCCAGCTGAACTCGGCCCGCAGATTCGTCTTCTGACGACGTCGCGGCCAGGTCCTCCGCGATGCGCGTGGCGTCCTCCCCCACCAAGAACTCAGCCCACCGCGCCAGCAACTGGCCCAGGCGTTGCACCAAGAACCACGGGTGCGCGGGTGAGACTTTCCACTCCACCAAGTACCGACGTGCCTCCTCCTTGTCGCCGCAGGTGGCCGTGGCCATCGCCGCAGCCGCCAACGCCAACGAGATCAAGGATTCAGGGTCGTGAAGCCGCAACTGCGCGACCGCCGGCCGCAGGCACGTCAGAGCGTCATCACCGCGTCCCATCAGCGCGAACAGGACACCACTGCGTGTGTCGTGGCTCGACAGGGAATGGAAGCCCGGACTGAGTTCACCGTCCTCCACCGCACGATCCAGCTCCTGCAGGAAACGGCGGCAGCGATGAACTCTTCCCGCGAAGAGATAGACGAAATACATTCTGGTGGTGATCAGTCCCCAACTCTGAGCGCTGACGGTGCGCCGGTCGAGCCGAGTGAAGAGTCCCTCGATGAGTTCCACCGCGCGGTCAGTTTCTCCTACCTGGCAGAGCGCCTCCGCCAGCCAGCTGATCCGGACAGCTTGGGCATCGGATAACCGGTCTCCGTCGGCGCCGACGACAAAGCCTGCATCATCGTGGGCAGCGTCGATAATCTGCGCATACTGGCCTTGGTGGGCAGCGCGATCGAATTCCGCTGACTCCACCAGTGACCTCAGTCGCCGGTCGCCGGCCGCAGCGGCACCGGCCGCGGCGATGGCTTCGGCGACCCGGTCCTCACATCGGTCGCCGTGTCGCCGTACCTCCTGCTCGATGAGCTTGAGGTTGACGAAGTCTTCGCGTCCGTCCTCGGGCGTGAAGGCGGTCGCATCAAGCATCGTCGCCGCTGCCTGGTAATCACCGACTGCGACCAAGACACTCACACAGGCAACCGTGTGACGTAGATCGCCAGCGGCGGGCAGGTGGTCGGCGATTCGACGGGCCCGGTCGTGTTCCATCCGCTGGAGCGCCGTCTCGATCGATTGATACAGCTGTTCCGCCGGTATGTTCTCTCCCAGAGCAAGCGACCACTCGGTCAATCCGAGGCGCGTTGCCGCCGGAGCCGTGCCTCCGGTCTTTGCGAGCGCCACGAGGACCTCCTCGCGCAAACACCTGCCCGCCAGTACCGGGGTCTCACTCCGGACCACGTCTCCGAGCAGGCGATGCCGCAATCGGACGAGTGGTTCGGATCTCCGATCCACCTGCAGCATGCGCTGATCGAACGCCTCATCGATCACCGATCCCGGTACGAGCTCGCTGAGCAGCGGCAAGCTGGCGGCTTCCAGGTGCGCGAGAACGGTGAGCAAACGTCGATGTCCCTCCGGCATCGCACGCAAGCGCGCCAGAGCATACGCGCTGGCGCTACCCGTGACACTCTCAGGTGCCGTGATCAGCCACGCGCCGTTGCGCTGCTCGAGCCTTCCGTCCGACAGGTGTCCCATGCTGACCATCCGGAGATACAAGGGATTGCCCGCGCTCGCTTCCCAGAGCCAGTACGCCGCCTCCCTGGAGACGACCCCTCCGAGATCCCCGCTGAGCACTTCCGTCGTCTCCGCCAGAGTGAATGGGGCCAGGTCGATGCGCACGGACCACGTACCGATGGCGAGATGTTGCAGGTCGTCGGGCAGGGCACCCACGTCCGGAACAGTTGCGACCACGGCCAGCGTTCCTCGCCGAGCCAACTGATCCAGCACCATGGCACTGTGCGCATCGAGGAGATGCGCGTTGTCGACCATGAACACGACGCGGCGGCCATCGGCGCGCTGCCGAAGAACTTGGTCCAACCCGTCGACGGCGAGAGTCGGATGTTCCAGGGCTTCGTCGGGTAGATCGCTCATGAGCAACCCGAGCGAGCCGTATTCGCTGCGACCGGTCACAGCACTACCGCGGACCTGGATCAGGAACGTATCGGTGAGTTCCATCGACAGACCGCGGAGGAACGTGGTCTTGCCGCTCCCCATCTCGCCAACGACCACGACCGACAGCGGCTTGAGGCCCTGCAGAGCCGTCTTAGCGGTGGCAACCAGCGAGTTCCTCGCACCGACGAACTGTCCGACCCCCGGTGGGAGCCTCGCCTCACTCACCCGAGGAACGAGATCGCCATCACCGAGTCGAATTTCCCCCATGTACACTTTCGCCCCAACCCGCGGTCCCCCGACCGTCGTCTTGGACCTCACAGTAAGGACGAAGCCGTGACTTGTCCAGCACACTACAGACCCAAGGCGTCATCTACCCTCGGGCGGGGACCCGTCACCGCGACCGTGCCGGCGTGGCGGTGCTCCCGTCAGCGGCCGTGGAAACGTTGTTGCGCGGCGAGCAGTCCCTCCTCGACCAGAGCCTCGACGGCGTCGGCCGCCGTGTCGAGCAGCAGCGGCAGGTCGGTCTGTTCGGCCCGGGTGAAGTCGCTGAGCACGTGGTCGGCGGGGTCCTTCCGCCCGGGCGGGCGGCCGATGCCGACCCGGACACGCAGGTAGTCGCGGGTGCCCAAGACCCGGGTGATGTCCTTCAACCCGTTGTGGCCACCCTCGGAACCGCCGCGTTTGAGCCGGACGTCGTCGAAGGGGATGTCCAACTCGTCGTGCACGACGATCAGCCGGTCCGGCTCGATCCGGTAGTACTGCAGCAGCGCGGCGACCGGGCCACCGGACGTGTTCATGAATACGGTCGGCTTGACGAGCACGACGCGCGGACCGCCGGGTCGGATCCGGCCGGTCGCGACGGAGGCTCGGGCGCGGTGCGTAGTGTACCCGGCACCGATGCGGGCGGCCAACTCGTCCAGCACCATCGCGCCGACATTGTGCCGATGACGGGCGTAGCCGGGCCCGGGGTTCCCGAGCCCGGCCACGAGCCAGGTGTCCGCACTCATCGGTGGTGGGTGCCGGACGGAGTGATCGACGTGGTCACTCGGCGGATGTGCCCTCGGCACCCTCGGCCGCGGTCTCGCCCTCAGCGGGCTGACCCTCGGCCGTCTCCTCAGTGGCCGGCTCCTCGCCGAGGTCCTGGACCGCCGGCTCCGAGATGTTCACCAGCAACGTCTCCGGGTCGGTGACAAGGGTGACGCCGGCGGGCAGCACCAGGTCCGAGACGTACAGGTGATCGCCGACCTCGCGGCCGGTGATGTCCGCCTCGAAGGCCTCCGGGATCGCGGTCGCGTCGGCCTCGACGGAGATGCTGGTCTGATCGAGGTTGACGTAGGCGTTGGGGTCGGCCTGCTCGCCGATCACGTGCACGAGCACGTCGACGGTGACCTTCTCGCCCCGGCGCACGCCCTGCAGGTCGACGTGCTCGATCAGCTGGGTGACGGGGTTGCGCTGCACGTCCTTGACCAGCGTCAGGTGCGTCTCCCCCTGGACGTCGATGTCGAGCAGTGCGTTGACGGTGCGGACCAGCATCATGGTCTGGTGGCCCGGCAGGGTCACGTGCAGCGGTTCGGTCCCGTTGCTGTAGATGACCGCGGGGACCTGGTGGGCGGCGCGGATGCGGCGCGCCGCACCCTTGCCGAACTCGGTGCGGCGCTGGGCGGTCAGGGTCTTGGCTGCCATGGGTTCCTCCTGGAACGGTCGACGGCGGTGCCACGGGGAGTCCGCGGCGGGGCCTGCCAGGCGGATGATCCTCGACACCGGACAGCCTGAGCTGTCGCCACCACCGACCAGAATCCGCATGCGAATCCGGTGGGACGGAATGCCATGTCGTCGATCACGGAGCGTGCGCTCCCTCGCCTGGGCAACTTCACCAGTCTACCCGGTCCGTGCCGGGGCGCGGACCGTCGCGCCCGTCAGTGGGCGACGCCGTCGAACAGGCTGGTCACCGACCCGTCGTCGAACACCTCGTGGATGGCCCGGGCCAGCAGCGGCGCGATCGAGAGCACGGTCAGGTTGGCGAATCGTTTCTCCGGCGGGATCGGGAGGGTGTTGGTCACGACCACTTCCCGGGCGCCGCTCTCCGCCAGCCGGCGAGCGGCCGGATCCGAGAACACGGCGTGGGTCGCGGCGATGATGACGTCCCGGGCGCCGCCCTGCTTGAGCACGTTGACGGCGCCGGCGATGGTGCCGCCGGTGTCGATCATGTCGTCGATCAGCACGCAGGTGCGGCCTTCGATCTGACCGACGACCTGCTTGGAGACGGCCTGGTTCGGCACGCTGATGTCCCGGCTCTTGTGCACGAACGCCAGCGGCGCACCGCCCAGCCGCTCCGCCCACTGCTCGGCCACGCGAACGCGACCCGTGTCCGGGGACACGACGGTGACCTCGTTGACGTCGACCCGGGAGCGGACGTAGTCGGCCAAAAGCGGGATGGCCATCAAGTGGTCGACCGGACCGTCGAAGAAGCCCTGGATCTGGGCGGTGTGCAGGTCCACGCTCATCAACCGGTCGGCACCGGCGGTCCGGTAGAGGTCCGAGACCAACCGGGCGGAGATCGGCTCCCGGCCGCGGTGCTTCTTGTCCTGGCGGGCGTAGGGATAGAACGGCGAGACCACGGTGATGCGCTTCGCGGAGGCCCGCTTGGCGGAGTCGATCATGATCAACTGTTCCATCAGCCACTTGTTCAACGGGAACGGGTGCGCCTGCAGCACGAACACGTCGCAGCCGCGGATGCTCTCCTCGAAGCGCACGTAGATCTCGCCGTTGGCGAAGTCGTACGCGGAGGCCGGGAGCAGTTCGATGCCCAGCTCCTCGGCGACCTGCTCGGCCAGCTCGTGGTGTGCGCGGCCGGCGATCAGCACCATCCGCTTCTCGCCCTGGACCTTGATGCCCGTCATGAAGGGTCGCTCTCTGCCGTCGGTCGGTCGGTGGTCGTGGTGGTGCCGGTCGCCGTCGCGTCCGGGGCGGACCCACCGGCGGTGTTGTGACCGGCACGCTCGGCGGCAGCTGCCGCGGCCGTGCCGGCCCGGTTCGCCGCCACCCAGCCGTCGAGGTTGCGCTGCGGGCTGACGTTGATCGCCAGGGCGCCCGCGGGCACGTCCTTGCGGATCACGGTGCCGGCGCCGCTGTAGGCGCCGTCGCCGACGGTGACCGGTGCGACGTACATGTTGTCGCTGCCCATCCGCACGTCCGAGCCGATGGTGGTGCGGTGTTTGTGCACGCCGTCGTAGTTGACGAAGACGCTCGCGGCACCGATGTTCGAGTTCGTCCCGATGGTCGCGTCGCCCACGTAGCTCAGGTGCGGGACCTTGGAACCGGCACCGATGGCGGCGTTCTTGGTCTCGACGAAGGCGCCGATCTTGCCGTCCGCGCCGAGGTCGGTGCCCGGGCGCAGGTAGGCGAACGGCCCGACGGTGGCCCGCGGCCCGATGACCGCGCCGGAGCCGTGGGTCCGGACGACCTCGGCTCCTTCGCCGACCTGCACGTCCGTCAGGGTGGTGTCGGGGCCGACGACGGCGTCGCGCGCGACCGTCGTGTTCCCCTGGAGTTGCGTACCCGGCAGCAGCGTGACGTCCTCGGCGAGGTCCACGGTCGGCTCGATCCACGTGGTGGCCGGGTCGACGACGGTGACGCCGGCGCGCATCCAGGCCTCGACGGTGCGGCGGTTCAGTTCCGCGCCGACCGCGGCCAGTTGCACCCGGTCGTTGACGCCCTCGAGCTGCCACCGGTCCGGGCACGTCAGCGCGGTGACCGGGACGCCCTCGGCGCGGGCCAGCCCGATGACGTCGGTCAGGTACTTCTCGCGCTGGGCGTTCTCGGTACTCAACTGCGGTAGGACGCGGCGCAGCAGGGCGGCGTCGAACGCGTAGATCCCGGAGTTGACCTCCCGGACCGCGCGCTGCTCCTCGGTCGCGTCCTTGAACTCGACGATGCCGGCCACGGAGCCGTCCGCGGCGCGCAACACCCGGCCGTAGGCGCCCGGCTCGTCGAGCTCGGTGGTGAGCAGGGTCACCCCACCGGGGCGGTGGGCGGCCACGAGCTCGCCGAGCAGGTCGGTGGACAGCAGCGGCACGTCGCCGTAGGTGACGACGACGGTGCCGTCGAACTCGCCGAGCGCCTCGACGGCGACCTCGACCGCCCGACCGGTGCCGGGCACGTCGTCCTGGTCGACGATCACGGCGTCGGGGGCGACGGTGCCCAGGTGCCCGACGACGGCGTCGCGCTGGTGCCGGACGACGACGGCGAGCCGCTCGGGGACCAGGCCCGCGGCCGCACGCACCGCGTGGTCGATGAGGGAACGCCCGGCGATCTCGTGCAGGATCTTCGGCGTGGCCGACTTCATCCGGGTGCCGGCACCGGCGGCCAGGACGATCACGGCGGCGGGACGGGTCCGGCCGGTCTCGGGCTGCCGGTCGGTGCTCACGGGATTCGTTCTCCTCGCGTCGGGGGTTCGGGCCGTTCCGCCCCTAGGACTCGAACCTAGACTCCACGGCTCCAAAGGCCGGGGTGCTGCCATTACACCAGGGCGGATCCACCCGGTTCTGCGGTTCCGGGCGCCCTCCACAGTGTAGGGCGCGGCTCGCGACCGTGCTGAATCGGCGTGCCGATCAGCCGGTTCGATCGGCCGCTCGGGCCGCCGTGCGGGTGTGCTCGGTCACGAGGACGGGCACCGGGGCGCTGGCGGGCACCGCGCGATGCAGCGCGTGGGCGGTCGCCGCGTCCGGCACGACCACGTGGCCGTGGGACCGCAGCAACAGGCCCCGGGCGCGTGCCCACCCGGTCGCGAGGTTCTCGCCCGCCGCGGTGCTCATCGCCACGTCCCAGGCGGCGCCGATCACGACCGGCCGGCCCGGGTCACCGGTGCCGGGGTCGCCGTCGCGGGGCTGGCCGCTGCGGGGGTGGCGGAGCGAACCGGTTCGCTCCCGGCCGTCCGCACCGCCGGCGGCCGGATCCCCGGCGACCCGGTCGTGACCGGCCGGCGGGGCGGCGGCCGGTGCGGGTGATCGTTCCTCGTTCGGCTGGCCGAGCCGCCGGTGCAGGAGATCGATCAGGTCGATCACCTGCGCGATGCCGGGGACCGCGGGCGCGTTCTGCAGGACGGCGGCGACGTCGAGCGCGGCGGCGTGGTCGGCGAGCGCGCGCAGCCGCCTGACGGCCCGCTCATCACCGGGTTCACCCGCTCCCCGGGGGATCGTCTGGGCATGGGTCAACGTGAGGGTCAGCGACTCGGCTCCGACGTCGGCGGCCAGGTCGAGGTAGTCGGCGATGTCCGCGGCCACGCCCTCGTCCGGGCGCTCGGCGAGCAGATCCGTCGGCGCGGTGACCGTGATCAGGCGCAGCCCGGCCTCGCGGATCCGGCGCCGGTACTCGTCCCGTACACGAGCTCCGAGGTGGATGCCGAGGGCCTGCCCCGGGCCGGCCGCCAGGCCGATGACGGTGACGCCCTGCTCGCGGCACCCGACGATCACGTCATCCAGGCTGGACGCCCCGTCCAGCAGAGCACCGGGATCGGGTGCGTCCGGTCCGATGCGGGGCCCCCGCTTCCTCATCGGCACAGCGCCCTCCTCATCGGCACAGCCTGGTCATCGGTGCAGCTTCTCCGGCCGGGACGCAGCGGTCATGGGCACAGTCTCCCACGACCGTGCGGGAGACCGATCGGTGCCGGTCCGCAGCGTGGCCGGTCGGCGGGCTGCACGGATGCCGTTGCCGATGACGACGACCTCGGCGATCTCGTGCACCAGGACCACGCCGGCCAGGCCGAGCACGCCGAACAGGGCGAGCGGGAACAGGCCGATGATGATCGCCAGGGCGAGGCCGATGTTGACCGTCATGATCCGCCGGCCGCGGCGGGCGTGAGCGAGAGCGGCGGGGATGAGGCGCAGGTCATGGCCGGTGAAGGCGATGTCGGCGGACTCGATCGCGGCCGCCGACCCGGTCGCGCCCATCGCGATGCCCACGGTCGCGGTCGCGAGGGCCGGGGCGTCGTTGATGCCGTCACCGACCATCGCGCTCGGTCGGAACCCCGCCAGTTCGGCGATGGCTGCGGCCTTGTCACCGGGGAGTTGTTCGGCGCGGACGTCGCTGATGCCGGCCCGGGTGGCCAGGGCGTGGGCCGTACGGGCGTTGTCGCCGGTGAGCATCACCGTGTCGATGCCCTGAGCGTGCAGCATCCGTACGGTCTGCGCGGCTTCGGGACGCAGTTCGTCGCGCACCCCGATCAGCCCCGCGAGCTGCCCGTCCGTCTGCACGACCAGAACGGTCATCCCGGCCGCGGTCAACTCCTCCGCGTCCGGGCGCAGGGCGGCGGGGTCGATCCAGCGGGGGCTGCCGATGCGGACGGTGCGGCTGCCGACCCGGCCGGTGACGCCACGGCCCGCGTCCTCCCGCACGTCCCCGGCTGCAGGGGCGCCGGGGGCGGCGGCGGTGACCGCCGAGGCCAGGGGGTGGCTGCTCGTCGCCTCCACCGCCGCTCCCCAGCTCAGGACGTCGTCGGCGGTGAAGCCCGCCGCGGGACGGACCTCGCTGACCTGGGGACGACCGCGGGTGAGGGTGCCCGTCTTGTCGAAGGCGACGGTCCGGATGGTGCCGAACTGCTCGAACGCGGCACCGGACTTGATCACCACCCCGAATCTGGAGGCGGACCCGATGGCGCTGATGACGGTGACCGGTACGGCGATGGCCAGCGCACACGGCGAGGCCGCCACCAGCACGACCAGGGCACGTTCGACCCACGTCCCCGGGTCCCCGATCACCACTCCGAAAACGGCCACGAGCGTAGCGACGATCAGCACGGCCGGTACCAGCGGTCGGGCGATCCGGTCGGCGAGCCTGGCGCGTTCGCCCTTGCGGGCGTGGGCCTGCTCGACCAGTGCGACGATCTGCGTCAACGAGTTGTCCCGGCCGTCCGCCGTGGCCCGCACCCGCAACGTGCCGGGCCCGTTCACCGCCCCGGCGGGCACCGCGGCACCGGGTTCGATCTCGACCGGGATCGACTCACCCGTGACCGCGGACGTGTCGATGCTCGAACGTCCCCGGACCACCTGTCCGTCGGTCGCGATCCGCTCGCCGGCCCCGATCACCAGCACGTCACCGGCCCGGATGTCGGGGACGGGCACGGTGACGTCCCCGCCGGTCCGGGACAGGCGGGCCGTCTCGGGGATCAGTGAGAGGAGCGCCCGCAGGCCCTCCTTCGCCCGGTCCATCGCCCGGTCCTCGAGCGATTCCGCGAGGGAGAACAGGAAAGCCAGGGTCGCGGCCTCACCGACGCGGCCGAGCAGCACCGCCCCGACCGCGGCGATCGTCATCAACAGGCCGACACCCAGCCGGCCGCGCAGCAGGCGGCGCACGGCCCCCGGTGCGAAGGTCCACCCGCCCGCCAACAGTGCGATCCCCTGTGCCGCCACCGCGGCGACGCCGGGCCCGGTCCAGTCCAGGACGTAGCCCACGGCGAGGAAGACCCCGGAGACGGCGGAGGGCAGCAGCGCGACGTCACGCCACCACGCCGGCCGGGCCTCCGTCACGCCACCGGCAGCGGTGGGCGCACCGGGACCGCAGCACGCGTCACCGTCGTCGAACACCACCGGCGCGGCCTCGACCGGCCCGCAACAGGCGTCGTCCGCCGGCCGGGCGGCGCCGACGCGCCGGCTCGGGGCCGGCGGTACCGTCCAGCGGGGCTCTTCCGGCCCGCAGCAGTCCCCGCTCACCGCGAGACCTCCGTGCCGCAGCACCCCGGTACCGAGCACGCCGGGTCCGTGCAGGGCGTGCTCTCGTCCACCGCGAGCGTGACCTCGACCAGGGCGGTCAAGGCTGCCGCGATGTGCGGGTCGGCGATCTCGTATCGCGTCTGCCGGCCCTCGGGTTCGGCGACCACGATGCCGCAGCACCGCAGGCAGGCCAGATGGTTCGACACGTTCGTGCGGGTCAGTTCCAGTTCGCGCGCGAGTCTCGCCGGGTACCCCGGGCCGTCCAGCAGGCTGAGGAGCACCTTCGACCGGGTGGGATCGGCCATCGCCCGCCCCAGCCGGTTCATCGCGTCCATCCGCGAAGCAATAGTCAGCATCCACTGACTATATATCGGGCCTTTACCCGTGGAGATCCCGTCGATGTGTCACTCGAGCTGTTCGGAGAGCTCCAACCAGCGTTCCTCCAACCCGGCGGTCTCCGCCTCGGCGGCTCGGAGCTCGTCCTGGAGCCGGGCCAGGCCGGCGAAGTCACTCTGGTCGTGTGCGGCCATCCGCGCGTGGATCCCGGTCACGCGCTCGGCGATGCGCTCGAGCCTGCGTTGCGTCGCCCCGAGCTCCTTGCGGGCCGCGCGTTCGTCGGCACCCGACAGACCCGGCGCACGGGGTCCGGACTCGCCCGTCGACGGTGCGACGTCGGGCCGGGCGTCCTGTGCGGTCCGCAGCCGCAGGTACTCGTCCACCCCGCCGGGCAGGTGCCGCAGCCGGCGGTCCAGGATGGCGTACTGCTGGTCGGTGACCCGTTCGAGGAAGTACCGGTCGTGGCTGACCACGATCAGCGTGCCGGGCCAGGAGTCGAGCAGGTCCTCCATCGCGGCGAGCATGTCGGTGTCCAGGTCGTTGGTCGGTTCGTCCAGGATCAGCACGTTGGGTTGATCGAGCAGGACGAGCAGCAGCTGCAGCCGCCGCTTCTGCCCGCCGGAGAGGTCCTTGACCGGGGTGGAGAGCTGGGCGGAGGCGAAGCCGAGCCGTTCCAGCAGTTGCCCCGGGGTCAGGTCCTGGGCCTTCGAGCCGGAGCCGAGCGTGTACGTGGCACGCAACCGGCCGATGACGACCCGCACCGGATCGGCCAGGTGCTCCTCGAGTTCGTCGAGCCGCTGGGTGAGGGTGGCGACCTTGACCGTCTTGCCGCGTTTGACCCGGCCGGTGGTCGGCTGCACCGCGCCGTCGATCAGGCCCAGCAGCGTCGACTTGCCGGCGCCGTTGACCCCGAGGATCCCGGTCCGTTCCCCCGGTGCGAGCCGCCACTCGACCCGGTGCAGCACTTCCCGCTCGTCGTACGCGACCGAGACGTCGAGGACGTCGACGACGTCCTTGCCGAGCCGGGAGACGGCGAGGGACTGCAGGTCGACCCGGTTGCGGATCTCGGGGACGTCGGCGATCAGCGCGTTGGCCGCGTCGATCCGGAACTTCGGTTTGGCGGTGCGGGCGGGGGCGCCCCGCCGCAGCCAGGCCAGCTCCTTGCGCGCCAGGTTCTGCCGTCGCGCCTCGGTGGCCGCCGCCTGCCGGTCCCGTTCGACGCGCTGCAAGATGTACGCCGCGTAGCCGCCCTCGAAGGGCTCGACGATCCGGTCGTGCACCTCCCAGGTGCGGGTGCACACCTCGTCGAGGAACCACCGGTCGTGGGTGACGACGAGCAGACCGCCGGCGTTGGCCGCCCACCGCCGCTTCAGGTGCCCGGCCAGCCAGGTGATGGCCTCCATGTCGAGGTGGTTGGTGGGTTCGTCCAGGGCGAGGATGTCGTGGTCCCCGCGCAGCAGCCGGGCGAGGGAGACACGCCGGCGCTGACCGCCGGAGAGGGTGCCGAGCCGGGCGTCCCACGGCAGGTCGCCCAGCAGCCCACCGATGACGTCGCGGGTGCGCGCGTCGCCGGCCCATTCGTGCTCGGGGGTGTCGCCGACCACGGCGTGGCCGATCGTCTCGTCGTCGTCGAGCGTGTCGGCCTGGGCCAGCACGCCGATCGTGGTGCCGCCCCGGACCGTCACGCGTCCGCCGTCGGGTTCCAGTCGGCGGGCGAGCATGCCGAGCAGGGACGACTTGCCGTCGCCGTTGCGGCCGACGATGCCGATCCGGTCGCCCTCCTCGACGCCGAGCGTGACGGAGTCGAAGACGACCCGGGTCGGGTACTCGAGGTGAAGGGCCTCGGCCCCCAGCAGATGCGCCATATCCCTTTCAGGGTAGGCGAGGGAGGGTCGCTCCCGAGACCGGGCCCGCGCTCAGGTGCCGGCGCGGGAGAGGATCTGGGCGCCGGCCACCGGACCGGTCACCGGGACCGCGTCCAGGCCCCGGTGACCCAGGCTGGTCGCGACGGCGTCGGCGTCGTCCTCGTCGGCGCACAGCAGTGCGAGGGTCGGCCCGGACCCGGAGACGATGCCGGCGAGCGCCCCGGCGGCCAGGCCCTCGGCGAGCACCGGCCGCAGCCGGGGGGCGAGGGTGAGGGCGGGTTCCTGCAGGTCGTTGCGCAGCACCGCGGCCAGGCGGTGCGGGTCCCCGGCGCGCAGCGCGTGCAGCACCTCGGCCGGTGGGGCGGGGACGGGGATGTGTTCGGGTCCCGGGCCGCCGGCGACGGCCTGCCGGTGCTCGTCGAGGGCGGCGTAGGTGCGCGGGGTGGAGATGCCGAAGCCGGCGGTGAGCAGCACCCAGTGGAACGGCACCGGGGCGAGGGCCGAGGTCAGTTCGGTGCCGGTGCCCAGGCCCACGGCGACGCCACCGAGCAGCGCGAACGGGACGTCGGCGCCGAGCTGTTCACCGAGCCGGGCGAGCGCCCGGGTGCCCAGCGCGGTGCCGAGCAGCGCGTCGCAGGCGACGAGCGCCGCGGCCGCGTCGGCGGAGCCACCGCCCATGCCGCCGGCCACGGGCACCGCCTTGCTCAGGTGCAGCCGGACGCCACCGTCCCAGTCGGAGGCGGCGAGCACGAGGGCGGCGGCGCGGGCGGCGAGGTTGGTGGCGTCCCGCGGGATCGCGGCGAGCAGGTCGACTCCGCTGTCCAACTGCCGGCGGGCCTGGACGGCGAGGACGCTGCCCGGGGTGAACTCGACGGTCAGCCCGATCCCCGGCTCGTCGGTCGCGGTGGCGGTGACGTGCTCGAGCAGGGACACCGCCTGGTAGACGCTGGCGACCCGGTGGTAGCCGGACGGCAGCAGCGGGCCGACGAGGAAGCAGACGTTGATCTTGCCCGGTGCGCTGACCGTGACCGAGCCGCTGGTCGTGGGCATGGTCAGGGGTCGGTCCGGTGCTGGGCGAGCCGGGCGAACGCGCCGATGTCGAGGGTCTCGCCGCGGGCGGCGGGGTCGATCCCGGCGGCGCGCAGCACCCGCTCGGCGGCCGCGGGTGAGCCGGCCCACCCCGCGAGCGCGGCGCGCAGGGTCTTGCGCCGTTGGGCGAAGGCGGCGTCGACGACGGCGAACACGTCGCCTCGATCCGCCGTGGTGACCGGCGGCCCCTGCCGGACGAAGGACACCAGACCGGAGTTGATCCGCGGCGCGGGCCAGAACACGTTCGCCCCCACGGTGCCGGCCCGGCGCACGTCCGCGTACCAGGCGGCCTTGACCGACGGCACCCCGTAGGTGCGGCTGCCCGGGCCGGCGGCGAGCCGGTCCGCGACCTCCTCCTGGACCATGACGAGGCCGTGCTCGATCGTGGGGACGGTCGCCAGCAGGTGCAGCAGCACGGGCACGGCGACGTTGTAGGGCAGATTGGCGACGAGCGCGGTGGGGTCGCCCGGCAGGTCGGTGACGGTGGCGGCGTCGGCAGTCACCACGGACAGGGCAGACACCCGGTCGGGACGGTGACGGCGCACGGTGTCAGGCAGTTGCCCGGCCAGAACGGGGTCGATCTCGACGGCGACCACCGCGGCCGCGGCGTCGAGCAGCCCGAGGGTGAGCGATCCGAGCCCGGGGCCAACCTCCAGCACGGTCTCCGCGGCGGAGACCTCGGCGGCGGAGACGATCCGGCGGATCGTGTTGGGGTCGATGACGAAGTTCTGGCCGAGCGTCTTGGTGGGCTGCACCCCGGCCCGCTGGGCGAGCCGACGGATCTGTCCCGCTCCCAGAAGACCCGCGGTGGAGCCGGCCGCGGGCACCGGGAGATCAGCGGTCATGCTGTCATCGTAGCGACGCCGCGGCCTCCGTCCCCTCGATGTCGCCGCGCGACGTCGCACCGGTGTCCCGGCCCGGCGGCGGGCTCGTCGGCCGGCTCGTGGGTGGCGGGCTCGTCGGCCGGCTCGTAGGCTTCGGAGCCGGCGGCGGGCTCGTCGGTGGGCTGGTCGGTGGGCTGGTCGGTGACGGACTCGTCGGCCGTGGTTGGCCGGGGACGGGCTGCCGCGGGAGGGAGTACTGTTCGGTCTGCCCGGGAGCCGGCGGGGCCGGTGCGGTGGGAGCGGGTCGCAGCGGCCCGAGACCGCCGAGGCCGGGCCGCGCCGGTGCCGGCCGACCGGGTCGGTCCAACGTGCCGACGGAGACGATGCGGGAGACGGGCTCGCGCACGGTGCGGCTGCCCACGAGCATGCGGTCCCGCGGTTCACCGTTCACCGTTCGCGTGCGGTAGATGCGCACGATCTCCCCGGGCCGGCCTTCGCGCAGCACGGTCGTCTCGCCGGCGAACCGGGTGGGGTCCTGTCGCACCTCGGTGCCGAACGGGATCTGCTCCCGCTGCTCCACCGCCGGGCCGCTGCCGATCCGGGTCACGGTGATCCGCAGGTCAACGGTCGGCACCCGGGTGCCGTCGGGGGCGATCTGATCGCGAGGCCCGAGCCGGATGCCCTGTTCGGTCACGGCCTGCCGGATCGTGGGGGCGGCGGTGCGCACGGTCCGGGTCCGGCCGTCGGCCGCGATGGTGATGCGCTTCGGGGTCGCGATGGCCAGCGGTCGGGGTGCGGTCCGCAGTTCGCGGTCGTCGGGGACGACGGCGCGCGAGCCGTCCGGCAGGTCGAGGAATTCGAGCAACTGTCCCACCGTGCGCAGGAGCGTCGTGATCTGCCGGGGCCGGCCGTCGATGACCAGGTCCAGCCGCATCGCCCGGGTGATCCGGATGGCGTCGTCACTGCCCACCGACCGGTCCTGCGCCGGCTCGACCAGATCACCGGCCCGCACGGTGACCCCCGCCCGCGCCAGCACCTCGCTCACCCGGCTGGCGCCGGTGCGGACGGCGGTGCTGCTCGGCGCGCCGGTGCCGTCGTCGACCGTGATCGTGACGGCACGAGCGGGTGCGGCCACGGCCAGACCGATCGCGCCGACGGCCGCGAGCAGGCCGACGAGAACGGCACCGAGGAGAACGCCGATGAGCCGGCGATTCGTCCGGCGAGGTACCCCCCGACGACGGTGCAGGCGGATGGTCACGATGGTCAGCCCCCGAATTCCTGATGATCCCCCACCGGATATCCACGGAGACGGCGCGGACCCGGCACCGGGACGTCGACCGACCCGCCGCGGGGGCCGGTCCCTCGTCACGACCGTAACCGGGTCGTGACCTGAAAGCCAACCGCACCCCTGCCGGACGCCCGTCGGGGCCGGCCGTCGCTCATGTGGTGCGGCCGACGGGAACGGGCTGCCAGGACCCGTACACGCGTTCGGTGTTCGCCCGCAGGTCGGCGCACAGTTCGGCCAGATCGGCACCGCGCGTTTCCGCCATCGACCGCACCGTGACGGGGATGAGGTAGCTGGCGTTGGGACGACCGCGGTGGGGATGCGGGGTAAGGAACGGGGCGTCGGTCTCCACCAGGACGAGGTCACGACGAGCGATCCGCAGGGCCTCGCGCTGGGGGTCGGCGTTGCCGAAGGAGACGGTGCCGGAGAACGACATGTACCAGCCGCGCTCGTTGCACAGCCGGGCCAGCTCGCCGTCGCCGGAGAAACTGTGGAACACGACGGCGGGAGGCTCCGGCTCCTCCCGCAGGATCGCGACGACGTCGTCGTGCGCGTCCCGGTCGTGGATCTGCAGGGCCTTGCCCAGCCGGCAGGCGAGGTCCAGGTGGCGGCGGAACGAGGCGTGCTGCGGCGCGGCGTCCTCGCGCCGGGTGCGGAAGTAGTCCAGTCCCGTCTCCCCGATCGCGCGGACCCGGGGGTGGCCGGCGAGCGCCTCGATCTCGGCCAGGGCGGTGTCGAGCTCGCCCCGGCCCGCGTAGCGGACGGCGTCGTTGGGGTGGATGGCGACGGCCCCGAGCAGTCGGGGGTCCTGCTCGAGCGCGGCGACCGTGAACCGGGAGGACGCCAGGTCGCAACCGACCTGCACGGCACCGGCGACGCCCACCCGTTCGGCGGCGTCCAGGGCGGCGGCGACCCCCACCTCGACGAGGCCGTCGTGGAAGTCGAGGTGCGTGTGGTTGTCCAGCACGGGCAACGGGAGCGGCTCGGGGGCGGGGGGGTAGGTGAGCCGGCGGGACCGGCCGTTCTCCCCGGTCGACCTGCGCCGTCGTCCGGCGCCGGCCCCGGCACTGTCTTCTCCGGCGCTGTCTTCTCCGTCGCTGTCGACCGGCCCCGTCCCGGCCGTCGGAACCGCCCGGTACTCGGGCGGGGCCTGGTCGGTCGCGGACGGCCGAGGAGCGGAGGAGGAGACCATGGGCCCAGCGTAGCCAGCGGGTGGTTGGGTAGGCTGGACCGATCGCGGCCGTGCACGCCCACCGGGCGGTGCGGGTGCCGCGTCGGGACGAGCGGAGACTTCATGGCGACCAACGCCCACCCCGGCACCGCGGCCGAGTTGACCGAGGCGCCCTTCGCAGCACTGACGACGGCGGTGCTCGACGCGATCGGCACGGTCATCGACGGCAAGGCCGCGGCGGCGCGCACCGCGTTGACGGTGTTGCTCGCCGAAGGCCACCTGTTGCTCGAGGACGTTCCCGGGGTCGGCAAGACCCTGCTGGCCCGCTCGTTGGCGCGCACCGTCGACGCGACGGTCACCCGGATCCAGTTCACCCCGGACCTGCTGCCCTCGGACGTGACCGGGGTGTCCATCTTCGACCAGCGCACCACCGCGTTCGAGTTCCGGCCCGGCCCGGTGTTCGCCCACCTGGTCATCGCCGACGAGATCAACCGGGCTTCGGCGAAGACCCAGTCGGCGATGCTCGAATGCATGGAGGAACGGCAGGTCACCGCCGACGGCGTGACCCATTCCCTGCCCGAACCGTTCATGGTGGTCGCGACGCAGAATCCCCTGGAGATGGAGGGCACCTACGCGCTGCCGGAGGCGCAACGGGACCGGTTCATGGCGCGGGTGGCTCTCGGCTATCCGGACGAGTCCGCCGAGGTGACCATGCTCCGGACCCACCAGGCGGCCTCGCCGCTGGAGGATCTGCGGCCGGTGATCGGTCTGGACGAGGTCGGGTCCCTGATCCGGCAGGTGCGGGCGGTGTACGTCTCCGACGCGGTGCACGCCTACGTGGTGCGGATCGGGACGGCGACGCGGGCGCACGCCGGCCTGGCGCTCGGCGCGAGTCCTCGCGCCCTGCTGCACCTGCTGCGCGCGGCGAAGGCCGAGGCCGCGCTCTCGGGTCGGGACTACGTGCTGCCCGACGACGTCGCTCGGCTGGCGTCGACCGTGCTCGCCCACCGGCTGGTGCCGGTACGGCGGTCGACCGATCCCGACGCCGGGGTGGCGCAGATCCTGGACGCCATCCTCGGGTCCGTGCCGGTCGAGTCGGGCCGCGGCTGAGCCGGCGGGCCCGGCGGACGGGAACGGCACCCCATGTACCGTGACACCACCACACCGGGCTCCCGTGGGGCCGCCGACCGGCACCGGGGCGGGTCGGCAACCGGCCGCGGGCTCGGTCGGCGGCAGAACGGCGCCCGACGAGCGGGTGACGGCCGTGCGGTGCCGTCCACCCGTGCCGCGAACGTCACCGCCTGGCCACTGACCCGTCGCGGCTGGTGTTTCCTCGCGCTCGCGGTGGTGGCCCTGCTGGCCGCCCAGGTGCTGGGCCGGCGGGACCTGCTCTCGGTGGGGATCTTCCTCGCTCTGCTGCCCACCGCCGGCCTGCTCCACCTGCGGTGGTCCCGCCCCGCGCTGACCGCACGCCGCCGGCTTGATCCCGCGCAGGCGGAGGTGGGTCGGCCGGTGCGCGTGCACCTGGCGGTCGACGGCACCGTGCACGGGGGCCGCGCCCTCGCCCAGGAGGACGTCGACCCGGCGCTCGGCAGCCCGTTGGGGTTCCGGGTCCCGGACCCGGGACAGACTCCCGGCGTCGACGGCGACGGCGACGGCGACGGCGACGGCGCGCAGCGGCGGGGCACGGTGCGCGGTCGGTACCGGTACGAGCTGCACCCGACCCGGCGTGGCGTCTACGCCGTCGGCCCGCTGCGACTGCGCCGGCAGGATCCCTTCGGGATGACGGTGCGGCACGTGCTCACCGGCGACCCCGACACGGTCGTCGTCCGGCCCCGGCTGGTCGACCTGCGCGGCGGCCCGGACGAGGGGTGGCGGGACGTGCGCGGGATGAGCCCCGCCGTGCGCACCACCGCCCGCACCGAGGTCGACGTCAGCACCCGCGAGTACCGCCCGGGGGATCCGCTGCGCCGCGTGCACTGGCCGGCCAGCGCCCGGCACGGCTCGCTCATGGTGCGCCAGGAACTGAGCACCACCACCCCGCCGGCGGTCCTGCTGGTCGATGACCGCATCGGCGCGCACCTCTCCCGCACCGGCGCCGCGTTCGCGCCGGGTCCCGGCAGTGGGAACCTGGTGACCAGCGACGGGTTCGAGCTGGTGGTCAGTCTCGGCCTCTCCGTCGCCGCCGAGCTGAGCCGGGCGGGCGCGGACGTGCTGGTGCGGAGCGCGGACGGGCGACCGCTGCTGCACACCAGCACCACGGCGGTGGACCCCCGCCAGGATTCCTTCTCCCGCGCCGCGGGGATCGCGGATCTCGCGACCGGACTGGCCGGGCTCTCCCTGCGGGCGGCCGCCCACGAGGGGCAGGAGCCCGGCCGCGCCGGTCACCGGTCGCGTGGTTCGAGGTCCCGGCACCGGACCGGGACCGACGACCCGATCGTGGCCGGCACCACTGCGGCCGGTCCGGTCTTCGACCCGGCGGGGCTGAGGGACCTGCCCCGAGATACAGCCGACGGTGACCTGTTCGTGTTGGCCGGCGAGCTCACCGACGCGGAGACGACCCGGTTGGCCGCTCTGGCCGGCACGGTCGCCGCCGCGTACGTCGTCCTCGTCGTGCCGCGTCCCGACGCGGCGGTCCGCACCCTGGACCGCCTGCGCGACGCTGGGTGGACCGCCGTCGCGGTCGGCCGGCACGAGACGGTCCGCTCCGTGTGGGACGCGTGGACGCGCGAGCGAGCGGCCCGGCCGCGTCACGCCGTCCCCGCCACGCCCGTTCCCGGGTCCACGCCCGGGGTCACCACCACCAGCACCACCGGCAGAGGATCGACCCGATGACCGTTACCGGTACCCGGCCGGCCGGCCCCGAGGCGGCCCCGGACGACGCCCGCAGCCGGGCCCGTCGCGGCCGCCCGGATCTCCGCGGCGCGGTTCCCCCGCTCGTCGTCCTGGTCGCCGTCGGACTCACGCTGCTGCCGGTCACCGGGGTGCTGCTGGGGCAGGCGTGGCTGGTCCCGGTGCTCGTGTGCACCGCCGTCGCGCTGGTGCCGGTCGCCGCGCTGCGTGTGTTCCGGGCACCGGACGGACTGGTGACCGTCACCGGCGCGGTCGTGCTGGTGGCGGCCGTCAGCGCCGTGTACTTCCCGAGCACGACCCTGTTCGGGGTGCTGCCCACGGGAAGCACCCTGGCCGCGGCGGGTGACGCCCTGGCGGCGACCTCCGACCTGGTCCGTACGTCCGCGATCCCGGTCGAGGCCGACACCGGGCTCCTGCTGCTGTTCTCGCTCGCCGCGGGCCTGGTCGGCCTCGTGATCGAGGCCATCACCTTCAGCCTGCGGATGCCGGCGCTCGGTGGGGTGCCCCTGGTGGCGCTGCTGCTGGTGCCGGCGCTGATGCGGCCGGACAGCATCGAGGTGACCGGCTTCGCCGGCGCGGCGGCCGGCTACCTGCTGGTCCTGGCCACCGGGCACGCGTGGGCGCTCCGTCGCGAGGCGCAGGCAGCGGCACCCCTCACCGGTGCGCAGAGAACCGGGGGCGAGCGAGTCGGGGCGGGACAGGGCCCGAAGCGGACCGAGAGCGGTCCGGGGTCCGGTGCCACCGATTCGGCGCCGGCCGGATGGGTCTCGACGGCGATCCTGTGCGTCGTCGTGCTGGTCGCCTCCCTGGCGGTCCCCGCCGCCATCCCCGGTTTCACGGCGGGCATCTTCCCGCACGGCACCCGGCTGCGGCTGGTCGAGCCCGACGACCGCGTCAGTCCCCTGATCCGGCTCGGCGACGACCTGAAAACACCGCAGGCCGGACGGGGCGAAGTGCGGTACTCGACGACCGCGGACGGGCCGGTCTACCTGAGGATGTCGACGATCACGAACCTGGACGGCAGCCAGTGGGGCCCCGACCCGGACCCCCGTTCCTACCAGCCGCTACGCAACACGCTGACCGACGACTCGCCCGGCGCCGCCGGCCGCACCGACTACGCCCGCGTGCTCATCAGCGGTTACGCCATGCCGTGGCTGCCGGTACCGCAGAACTCCCGGTTCATCGGCACCACGGAGGGCAGCTGGGTCGTGAACCCGACGACCGGGGACGTGCGCAGCGCGGACGGGCGCGGCTACCGGTCGGCCGAGTACACCACCCAGATCGTCAGTCCCACCCTGACCCGGCAGGGGCTACTCGACTCGCCCAACCGGGTCCCCGCCTCGATGGCATCCTTCCTGCAGCTGCCCGCGAAGATGCCGGCGGTGATCACCCAGACCGCGGACCGGATCGCCGCCACCACCCCGGACCACTTCGCCCGCGGCCTGGCCATCCAACAGTTCCTGCGTGGCGGGGACTTCACCTACTCCCTCGACGCACCCGGGCGCAAGGGCTACGACGGCACCGGGATCCGGATCGTCGGGGAGTTCCTCACCCAGCGCGAGGGCTACTGCGTGCACTTCGCGTCCACGATGGCGGTACTCGCCCGGGCCATGGGCATTCCGAGCCGGATCGTCGTGGGACTGGCGCCGGGGCGGACGGCGGAGGACCCGGTCGGCGACGTCAACCGGGCGCCGAGCGGTCAGCAATGGCGGACCTTCGCCTCGGACTCCCGGGACGCGCACGCGTGGCCGGAGCTCTGGTTCGAGAACTACGGCTGGGTCCCGTTCGAGCCGACGCCCGGGCGCGGCGTCGTGCCCGCTTACACCATCACCCCCGGCAGCGGCACCACCGCGTCGCCGAACGGCAACGAGGACCCCCGCCGGCAGGCGAACGCACCGGCACCCACCGCGCCGGAGACCCCTCCGGCCACGCCCGCACCGGGCGGCGACCCGGCCGAGGCCACCGCCGCCAGCTCGCCGTGGCCCGCGGGCCTGGCCGCGGGTGTGATCCTGCTGGCGGCGCTCCTGACGGTGCCGGCGCTCATCCGCGTGGCCCGGCGGCGCCGCCGACTGGGCCTCGTGCGCACCGCCGACGACGGGATCGCCGCCCAGGCCGCCTGGCGGGAGGTCGTCGACACGGCCGTCGACGTCGGTCGCGGGCCCGGGGCCCACGAGACCCCCCGTGGTTTCCTCTCCCGGCTCGGGTCACCCTCGGACACGGCGTCGGGCGGGCTGCCGGCGGCGAACCGGGTGGTCACGGCGGTCGAACGGACCCGGTACGGCCCGCCGGTGGCGGCCGGAGCACGGCCGGCCCCCGGCGTCGTCACCGGCTCTCCTGACGGGGGCGACGCCGACACCGGTCGCGTCCGGGCCTCCGACGTGGAGGAACTCCGCGCCGCGCTACGGCGACCGCTGTCCCGGCGGTCCCGCTGGCGTGCGGCGATCGCGCCGCGGTCGCTGTTGCGCCCCGTCGTCAGGCCCGGTCGGCCCAGGGGTCGCTGATACCGACGTACTGGGTGGAGAGGTACTCGGACAGGCCCTCCGGCCCACCCTCGCGGCCCATGCCGGACTGCTTGACGCCGCCGAACGGGGCCGACGCGTTGGAGATGACGCCGGCGTTCAGCCCCAGCAGGCCGACCTCGAGCCGTTCGCCGATCCGCAGGCCACGGCCCAGGTCGCGGGTGAACACGTACGCGGCCAGCCCGTACTCGGTGGCGTTGGCCAGCCGCACGGCCTCGTCCTCGTCGTCGAACACGGTGATCGGCGCGACCGGCCCGAAGATCTCCTCCTGCAGGATCCGGTTGTCCGCGGGCACGTCGGTGAGCACCGTGGGCTGGTAGAAGTAGCCGTCGCCCTCGGCCGGGGCACCCCCCACGAGGGGTTTCGCGCCGGAGCTCACGGCGGCGGACACCAGTTCGTCGACCTTGTCCCGGCTCTTCGCGTCGATCAGCGGGCCGACCGTCGTGGACTCCTCGGTGCCACGGCCCAGGGTGAGGGCCTTCATCTTCCCGGCGAGCGCCGTGCTGAAGGCCTCCGCGACGTCCCGGTGCACGAGGAACCGGTTCGCCGCGGTGCACGCCTCGCCCATGTTCCGCATCTTGGCGGCCATCGCACCGGCGACGGCGGCGTCGACGTCGGCGTCCTCGAACACGAGGAACGGGGCGTTGCCGCCGAGCTCCATCGAGGTGCGCAGCACGTTGTCGGCGGCGTCGGCGAGCAACCGACGGCCGACCGGCGTCGACCCGGTGAAGGAGAGCTTGCGCAGCCTGCTGTCCTTGATCAAGGGGCCGGTGACGTCGCCGGCACGGGTGGTGGGGATGACGTTGAGCACGCCCGCCGGCAGGCCGGCGTCGAGCAGCACCTGCGCGAACAGCTGGGAGGTCAGCGGGGTGAGATTGGCCGGCTTGAGGACCATGGTGCAGCCGGCCGCGATGGCGGGCGCGACCTTGCGGGTGGCCATCGCGAGGGGGAAGTTCCAGGGGGTGATCAGCAGGCAGGGCCCGACCGGCTTCTTCACGGTCAGCACCCGCAACGTGCCCTCCGGCGAGGCGGAGTAGCGGCCGAAGGCGCGCACCGCCTCCTCGGAGAACCAGCGCAGGAACTCCGCACCGTAGGTGACCTCGCCCTTCGACTCGGCCAGCGGCTTGCCCATCTCGAGGGTCATCAGCAGGGCGAACTCGTCCGCGCGGGCGGTGACCGCGTCGAAGGCGCGGCGGAGGATGTCACTGCGTTCCCGCGGCGCGGTGCGGGCCCAGCTCTCCTGCGCCGCGACGGCGGCGTCGAGGGCGGCCTTGCCGTCCTCGGGACCCGCGTCGGCGAGGGCCAGCAGGGTGCGGCCGGTGGCGGGGTCCTCGACGTCGAAGGTCGCACCGCCGGTGGCGTCCCGCCACCGGCCGCCGATCAGCAGTCCGGTGGGAACTCGGTCGAGGAGCTCCTTCTCACGTTCGGCGATGGTGGCGACCACGGCACTCTCCTTCGATGTCCGGCTCGGGTGGTGTCCGACCGACGGCGACGCGGCCGCGGTCGTCGGCCCCACGCTACGGGCGGCACCGGGGCCTGTCCATGTGCATCCGGTCGGGTCGGACGGGGTCGGCTGGTGCGGGTGCACGATCAGGGTCAGGGCCGGCGCAGGGCCGCCTCGTACAGGTCCCGGCGGCTCAGCCCGGTGCTCGCCGCGACCTGCGCCGCCGCATCCTTCAGGCGTGTTCCGCTCGCACGCAGCGCGGTCACCTCGGCGAGCGCGTCGTCCAGAGACACCGCCGGAGCGGGCGGGGCGCCGGCGACGACGACGACGATCTCCCCGCGCGGCGGGTCCTGCCGGGTGCCGGTCAGCAGGGCCGTCACGGACCCGCGCCGGATCTCCTCGTGCAGCTTGGTCAGCTCCCGGGCCAGGGCCGCCTCCCGGCCCGGGCCGAACGCCTCAGCCAGGGCCGCGAGCATCGCCTCCACCCGGTGCGGGGCCTCGAAGAAGACCATCGTTCGCGGTTCGGTCGCCAGCTCGGCCAACCGGGTGGCGCGCTCTCCCGACTTCCGTGGCAGGAAACCCTCGAAGCAGAACCGGTCGGTGGGCAGGCCCGACAGGGCGAGGGCGGCGAGCACGGCGGACGGACCGGGGGCGACGGTGACCGGCACGTCCTCCCGCACGGCCGCACTGACCAGCCGGAACCCGGGATCGGAGACGGCGGGCATGCCGGCGTCGGTGACGATCAGGACGGTGGCGCCCGACCGTGCCGCCTCGAGCAGCTCGGGGGTGCGGCTGGCCTCGTTGTGCTCGTGGTAGCTCGTCACCGTGCCGGTGACCGTGACGCCGAGACCCTGCAGCAGCCGGTGCAGGCGGCGGGTGTCCTCCGCGGCGACGACGTCGGCGGTCGCGAGCAGGTCACGGAGCCGTTCGCTCGCGTCGGACAGGTTGCCGATCGGCGTCGCCGCCAGGACGATGCCGCCGCCGACGCTCCCCGCGGCGCCGCCGGTCGCCTCACGCTGCTCCACATTCTCGAGGCTACCCGCGCGGGGGGCGTCGCCCCCGTTCGGCGCACCGGGGCCGGGTCGCCGGGGTCGCCGCCGTTCATTGCGCCGCCGGGCCGATGGAGTACCGGTGCGCGCCCCATCGCCGGTGGGACAGTTCCTCCCGACGAGGCGGTGTCCAGGGCCGCCCGATCGGTAGAAACTGTCCCACTGGGCGTTCGTACGGCCGCCGGTCGCGTGTGCCGGAGCAGCCCGACACTCGCCGTCACGCCGGGAACCGCACAGGGACGGGCCCGTAGCATGGACGGGTGAGCCACCCCGCGAGCCCGACCGAGACCGATCCGGCGTCGACTCGTTCCGCGGTTCGCGGCTCGTCGCAGGACCAGGATCGCGACTCCCGGCGCGGCGTTCGAACCCGGGGCAACCCCCGGCGCCTGGTGCTGCCGCCGAGCGAGGCCCTGACGTATGCGGCACTGAAGTGGCGTCTGATCGGTTCCCCGACGGACGCCGGCTCGGCCGGTCCCGGGAGGGTCGGGTGGCTGCTGATCGCCGTCGCTGCCGTCCTCGGCGGCCTGCTCCGGTTCGTGCGACTGGCTGAACCGCGGGCCCTGGTGTTCGACGAGACGTACTACGTCAAGGACGCCTACTCGATGCTGCAGAGCGGCTACGAACGGAACTGGCCGGAGAACGCGAACGACGCGTTCGTCGCCGGCCGTCCCCAGCCGCTGAGCACCCCGCTGTACGTCGTGCACCCACCGCTCGGCAAATGGCTGATCGCGTTCGGCATGTGGCTGTTCGGCACCGACAACGGGTTCGGCTGGCGGTTCAGCGCCGCGGCGATCGGCACGCTCAGCGTCGTGCTGATCGGCGTCGCCGCCTGGCTGCTGTTCCGGTCGCGGGTCCTGGCGGGATTCGCCGCACTGTTGCTGGCCGTGGACGGCCACCACCTGGTGCTCTCCCGGACGGGGCTGCTGGACATCTTCCTCTCCTTCTTCCTCCTCGCCGCCTTCGTCGCCCTGCTCCTGGACCGGGACGACGGGCGACGGCGGCTGGCGCGGCGACTCTCGGACACGGCCGCCGCGAGTCTCGGTACCGTCACCTCCGCTCGTCCCGCCCTGCTCGAGACCGGGCCGTTCCTGGGCCTGCGGCCGTGGCGGTTGCTCGCCGGCGTGCTGCTGGGCCTCGCCCTGGGCACCAAGTGGTCGGCGCTGTCCTTCATCGCCGTCTTCGGTCTGATGACGGTGCTGTGGGACATGAACGCCCGCCGGCTCGCCGGGATCGTGCACTGGGCCCGCGCCGGGATCGTCAAGGACGGGTTGCTCGCCTTCGTCGCGATCGTCCCCGTCGGCCTCGTCACCTACCTGTTCGCCTGGACCGGCTGGTTCCTCTCGGGCGACGCCTGGGGCCGGCAGTGGGCGCAGCAGAACCCCTCGGCGACGTGGGGCTGGATCCCGTCCTCCCTGCGTTCGCTGTGGAACTACCATGTGACGGCGTACCAGTTCCATCGGGGCCTGACCACGGAGCACCCCTATGAGGCGAGCCCCTGGACCTGGCTCGTGATGGGCCGGCCGACGTCGTTCTACTACCAGTCGCCCACCGGCCCGGTGGCGGGCTGCGAGGTGCAGAAGTGCTCGTCGGCGATCCTGTCCGTCGGCAACCCCCTGATCTGGTGGGCGGCGGCCCTGGCCCTGATCGGCCTGCTGTTCTGGTGGATCGGGCGGCGTGACTGGCGTGCCGGCGCCATCCTGGCGGGCGTGGCTGCCGGTTACCTGCCGTGGTTCCTCTACCCGGACCGGACCACCTTCTTCTTCTACGCCCTCTCCTTCGAACCGTTCCTCGTCCTCGGCCTCACCATGGTCGCCGGGGCCGTGCTCGGGTCCGCGCGAACCGCCGACGACCGCGGCGTTCGGGTCGCCCGCCGCCGGTGGGGCATAGTGGTGGTCGGGGTGTTCGTGGCGACCGTGCTGCTGCTCAGCGCGTTCTTCCTGCCGGTCTGGACGGCCGAGGTGATCCCCTACGAGCAATGGCGGCTGCGGATGTGGATGCCCAGCTGGATCTGAAAGCGAGCGTGTACGGGTGAGCCACCCCTTCAAGGAAGCGAGCACGGAGCTCCTGGTCACGGTGGATCGCCAGTCGAACACCACGGACCTGCTGGCACAGCTGGCGCAGCGCAGTCCGTGGGCACCCCTGTACGCGGTCCGGTCCGGGGACGGATGGACCGACGTGACCGCCGGAGCCTTCGAGGATCAGGTCAAGGTCCTCGCCCGCGGGCTGATCGCCTCCGGCCTCAAACCGTCCGACCCGGTGGCCGTGTTCTCCCCCACCAGCTACGAGTGGACCCTGGTCGACTTCGCCATCTGGTATGCCGGCGGCGTCACGGTTCCCGTCTACGAGACCTCCGCGCCCACGCAGATCGCCTGGATCCTCCGGGACTCCGGGGCGCGCCACGTGTTCGTCGCCGACGGCGGTCGGCGTCGGGCGGTGCAGGCCGCCGCCGAGGAGGCCGGCTCCAGCCCGAGTATCTGGCTGATGTCCGACGCCGGGTACGGGCCGGACTTCTCGGACCTGCGTCTGCTCGGCGAGCCGGTAGCCGACGCGTTGCTGGAGGCGCACCGGTCCAGCAACACCCTGGACACGCCCGCGTCGCTGGTCTACACGTCCGGCACGACCGGCCGGCCCAAGGGCTGCATCATCACCCACGGCAACTTCACGGTCCTGGCCCGCAACACCATCCCCGTGCTGCCCGAGGTGATCGGCGAGAACGCCAGGACCCTGATATTCCTGCCGCTGGCACACGTCCTGGCCCGCGCGGTGCAGGTGATGTGCCTGGTTGGCAGGGTGCAGGTCGGGCACGTGAGCGACACCGGCACCCTGCTGCGCGACCTCGAGACGTTCGCTCCCACCTTCTTGCTGGGCGTGCCGCGGATCTTCGAGAAGATCTTCTCCGCGACCCAACGCCGGGCCGAGAACGCGGGCCTGGGCAAGCCGTTCGCCGCGGCGGTGGGCACCGCCGTGCGGTGGTCGGAGTTGGAGCAGGAGCGGGCCTGGTACCGCGGACCGGCGTCCGCGATGCCGGTGATCCCGCTGCGGCTCCGGGCGGCGCACGCCCTGTTCGACCGACTGTTCTACGGCCGGCTGCGCGCGACGCTCGGCGGCTCGCTGACCTACGCCATCTGCGGGGCGAGCGCTCTCGACCCCCAGCTGACCCACTTCTTCCGCGGAGCCGGGATCACCGTGCTGGAAGGCTACGGCCTGACCGAGACGACGGCCCCGGCAGCGGTGAACGTGCCCACCAGCACCAAGGTCGGTACGGTGGGGATCCCCTTGCCGGGCACCACGGTGCGGATCGCCGACGACGGCGAGGTGCTGATCCGCGGCGTCGGCGTCTTCGCCGGTTACCACGGCGAACAGGAGGACGACGCCGCGCATCCCCGGGACGGCCTCGCACCGCCGCGGCCCGGGGACGGCTTCCTGCGCACCGGGGACGTCGGTCGGCTCGACGACGACGGGTTCCTCTCCGTCACCGGTCGGCTCAAGGACCTGATCGTCACCGCCGGCGGGAAGAACGTGGCACCGGGCCCGCTCGAGGAGGTGCTGCGCCGAGACCCGCTGATCGACCAGGCCGTCGTCGTCGGCGACAAGCGGAGCTACGTCACTGCCCTGCTGACCCTCGACGAGGAGGAACTCACCCTGTTCGCATCGCGGCACGGACTCGGGGTCCTGACCCGCGCCGAGGCGGCAACCGACCCGCGGGTCCGGGAGCACCTGCAGCACGCGGTCGAGGCGGCCAACGCCCAGGTCTCCCGCGCCGAGGGGATCCGCAGGTTCGCCGTGCTGGACGCGGAGCTCTCCCTGGAGTCCGGGCACCTGAGCGAGAATCTGAAGGTCAAGCGGCACGCGGTCGTGGCGGACTTCGCCGCCGCGATCGACGACCTGTACGCGCCGGAGACCGCGTCCGCCTGACCGGTCGCCTCCCCGCGAAGGTGGGTCCCGCCCCGGGCGCCGATGCAGCCCGAGAAGCGACGAAGACCCGCCACCGTGATCCCGTGGCGGGTCTTCCGTCGTTGCTCCTGACGCCGCGCGACGGTCAGCCGGCGAGCGGCTCCTCCTGACGACCAGGGTTTCGTCGATGATGGAGCCCCGCCACCGGCCCGGTCCTCAGCGCCTCGAGCGTCTGGTGGTCCAGCTTCCGGCCGTCATCCGAGCGCACACCCGAGGGACGCAGAAAAAGCAGCCGAAGCCGACCCACTTATGCACCGACGAAGTAACGTGACGGACCCCATGAATGACCGAGGTTAGCAACGAGGCGATATCGAAGGTAGGATCAGCTGTGCTGACACCGTGCTCGATGCAGCACTTCCCTAGCGATGGAATCCAGATGATAACACCTGATCTTCGGGGGACAGACGGGAGTTCCGGTATTACCCTGCTGGCCGAGGAATTACCGGAACGCTCGTCGGCGTCCGCCATCGCTGGACGGGAGGGCGCGGACCGCGGCCCCGAGCTGATCGCCTTCACCAAGGTGTCGCTGGATGTGTACAGGGCCCCCGTGCTGCGTGACCTCGACTGGCGCCTGGCCGCCGGTAACGCAGTGGGAATCGTGGGAGCGAACGGGGCCGGCAAGACCACGCTGCTGCACCTGGCGGCGAGCGCCTACCGGCCGGCGAGCGGCACTGCACTCGTGCTCGGGGCTGATCTCGCCGGCCCGCCCCCGTCCGAAGTTCGGCGGGCCATCTGCCTGATCGGGCATCATTCCGCCCTGTATCCGCAGCTGAGCCTGGCGGAGAACCTGCGTTTCATCGCCGAGCTTCACGGCCGGCCGCCGTCGATGGCGGATGCGGCCCTCCAGGCGGTGGGGCTGGCGCGAGCTGCCGACCGACAGGTGGGCCGCTGCTCCCAAGGCATGGTCAAGCGCGCCGAGCTCGCCCGCGCCGTGATCAGCCAGCCAACGCTGCTCCTGCTCGATGAACCCCATGCAGGGCTGGACCCTGAGGCACGAGAACTCGTGGACTTCCTCATCTCCGGTGTGCGGGAGCGCGCCGGCGCGGCAGTGGTGGTCTCGCACGATCGGGAACTGCTGGCACCGCTGGTCGATGAGGTGCTCGAGCTGCGCGATGGGCGCCTTTCACCGGTACCGGGCTTCGGATGATCGCTCCGGTCAGGATGTGCGCCGTGATCGCACGCAATAGCCTGCTCGTCGAGCGGCGTTCCGGCGAGACGCTGCTCGTGATTGCGCCATTCGGTGCGGTCGCCCTGCTGATCATCCCGATCGCGGTGGGCACCGACGTGCCGCTGCTGCGCCAGGTCGGGCCGGGCATGTACTGGGTCGTGCTTCTGCTGTTCGGAGTGCTCGTCATTCTGCGGCAGAGCGCACTGCGGTCTCCCGCACAGTCCCTGGTCCTCCTGCTGGCGGGCGTACCCGGGCCCATCCAGCTCCTGGGCAGCGCCGTGGCCACGAGCCTGCTGGTGCTGGGTCTCGGCGTCGTGCTCGCACCGGTGGCCGTGATGCTCTACGATCCGATCCTCTCCGGTTGGCCGTGGCTGTTGGCGTTCCTGCCGGCCGTCGCGGTCGGTCTGGGAATGCTCGGCGTGGTCGGGGAAGCACTGGTGCGTCGGCTGAGCATGCGCAGCTCACTCGGTCCGCTGCTCATCGTGCCCCTGGCGCTGCCGCTCTTGCTCAGCGCGAGCCAGAGCATGGAGGCGACAGCCTCCGGGCGCTCCGCGCTGCCGTGGCTGCTGTTGATCACGGTCGTCGACCTGAGTCTGTTTCTGGCCGTGCTGTTCGCCGGCCGCCTGCTTGAGGAGGCTCCCTGATGGTTCGCTCGAAGGTGTTGACCCGCCGGATCCTTCCGGTGTCCGCAGTGGTGACGGGATGCGCGGGTCTGGTGGCCGCACTGCTCGCCCCTCCGGACCGGGTCCAGGGAAACCTGCAGAAGTTGATGTACGTCCACGTACCGTCGGCCTGGCTTGCCTATGCCGCGTTCGGACTGACCCTGGTCGCCAGTGTCGGGTGGCTGTGGCGACGCCGAGAGGTCTATGACCGGCTTGCAGCGGCATCCGCTGAACTGGGCGTCTTTTTCACCGGCCTGACCGTCGTGCTGGGCTCGATCTGGGGTAAGCCGGTGTGGGGCGTGTGGTGGACCTGGGATGCCCGGCTGGTGACGACGGCACTGTTGTTCTTCATCTACCTCGGCTATCTGGCCCTCCGCAGGGCCATACCGGATCCCGCTGACCGCGCCCGGCGCTCAGCGGTGTTCGGGATCGTCGCCTTCGGCATGGTTCCGATCGTGCACTTCTCCGTGCTGTGGTGGCGCACCCTCCACCAGCCCCCCACCGTGCTCCGCCCGGGGGACCCCACCATCGACCACATCATGCTGATCGTGCTCGGGATCAACCTGCTCGGCTTCACCCTGATCGGGCTGTGGCTGCTCCTGCAACGGATGAACCTGGGTGCCGGGCAGGAAGCGCTGGAACAGTCGGTGGTCGCACGTGACCGCGCCCTGGCCGGAGCATCGATAGAACCACCGCAATTGAAAGGATCGAAGATCAGTGGCTGAATGGTCGTGGGTAATCCTGGGATTTGCAGTGACCTACGGGTCGCTCATCGGGTACTTCGTGATCCTGCACCGGCGTCGAATCACGGCTCGGCGCCAGTTGAAAGCACTGAAATGAAGTACCGCACCATCGTGATCCCGGTGATCGGGGTGATCGGGGTGCTCACGGGCTCCCTGCTCTTCGGTAACCTCAATCAGAACCTCGTGTATTACTTGGTCCCCTCGGAAGCGGTGGCGCAGAGCAGCGACCGCGGACCCGACCAGCGCTTCCGTCTCGGCGGCCTGGTGCAGAAGGGCAGCGTGGTCCGGACGCAGGGCACAGTCAAGTTCACCCTCACCGACGCGAAGGCCACCGTGCCCGTGGTTTACAAGGGTGTGCCGGGACAGTTGTTCGCCGCTGGCATCGGGGCGGTCGTGGAGGGTCAGTGGCGCGGCGACACCTTCTACGCTGACACGATGCTCGTCAAGCACGACCAGAATTACCGGGTCGGGGAGCCTGATTCCGCCAGTTCACCCGGTGAGGTGACACCATGACCGCGGTCGTCGGCTGGACCGCGGTCGTGCTCGCGTTCGCTGGTTCCATGTCGCTGGTCGTGCTCGGCGCTCGGGCATTCCGCCGCCCGGACGGCCCGGTACGCCGGGCACAGCTGAAGTTAGCGGTGGGCGCGATGGTGATCGGATCCGTCGTCGCCTTCGGTGCACTCCAGTTCGCCCTGCTGACCAACGACTTCTCCGTGTCGTACGTGGCGGAGAACTCCGCCCGCGCAACCCCCGTGCTGTTCAAGATCTCGACTGCTTGGTCGGCGTTGTCCGGGAGCATCCTGCTCTGGACGCTCGTCCTGGTCGGATACACCGTCGCGACTTTCAGACGGGTCCGCGAACTCGATGACCGGCTCGGCACCGGAGCACTAGCCGTGATGGGACTGGTCGCCACGTTCTTCTTCGGGCTCGTCGCAACCGTGGCGAACCCCTTCGGTATCATTGCCAATCCGCCGGCGGACGGACCGGGGCCGAACCCGATCCTGCAGAACCACTTCATGGTGCTCATCCATCCGCCGATGCTCTACCTCGGACTGGTCGGATTCACCGTGCCGTTCGCCTTCGCGATGTCGGCCCTCGTGCTGAAGCAGGGCGGCGTCGACTGGCTGCGCCGCACCCGCCGCTCCAACCTGGTGGCGTGGACCTTCCTCACGGGAGGTCTCGTCTTCGGAGCCTGGTGGTCCTATGAGGTACTGGGGTGGGGTGGCTACTGGGCGTGGGACCCCGTGGAGAACGCTGCCCTCATCCCCTGGCTGCTCGCCACCGCCTTCATCCACTCGGCAGCCCTCCAGATCAAACGGGGAATGCTGCAGGCGTGGAACTTCGTGCTGGTGCTGGCGACGTTCTCGATGACGATCCTCGCGACCTTGCTCACCAGGTCATCCGTCATCTCTTCCGTTCACAGCTTCACCCAGTCCGGCGTGGGGCCGGCACTGCTGGGTTTCCTCATCCTGGTGATCGGTGGCGGCTTCACGCTGTTTGCGCTCCGCGGCGAGCAGCTCGCCTCGAACCGCCGCCCGGAGTCCGTGCTCAGCCGGGAGGGGGCGTTCCTGACCAACAATGTGATCCTCAGTGTGTTCGCCTTTGTCGTGGTGCTCGGCACCCTGTACCCGATCGTCGTAGAGGCGTTCAACGGCGCCCAGGTCTCGGTGGGCCGGCCGTTCTTCGACCGGATGGCGGTGCCGCTTTCGTTCGCGCTGCTCCTGGCGATGGGGATCGGACCGTTCATGCCCTACCGCAGGGCCGGCGCTTCAGTGATGTGGCGTCGTCTGAGCGTTCCGCTGCTGATCGCCTGCCTGGTGACCGCGGCCCTCGTGGTCGCGGGTCTACGCGAACTGCCCGTCGTCGTCGTGGTGACCCTCGTGATGCTGATCATCGGCGGCAGCGTGCAGGAGTTGATCCGTACCACTCCCGCGCTTCGACCGGCCTCGGTGTTCCGGATGCTCTACCGACGCCGCGGCTACTGGGGAGGCCAGCTGGCCCACCTGGGAGTGGCGCTCCTGGCACTGGGCATCGCGAGCTCCGGGACACTGGCGGATCGCACCAGCGTGACGCTCAAATCCGGTGACACGGCCACCTTCGCCGGCTACACCCTCAGATCCGAGGGCACCTCCGCGCGAGAGGGAGCCGGCCGCAGCGCCACCGTTGCCCGGATCGTGTTCGAAGCCGACGGGAAGACGGTGTACGTTGCCGAGCCGGCCCTGACCAAGTTCAACAATCAGGCGCAGGCGGTGGCCACGCCGGCCGTGTGGAGTACTTCGACGCGGGACATCTACGTCGCCCTCTCGAGCGTCGAAGCCGGCAGCGTCGGGCTGAGCCTCTACCGTTACCCGTTCATGTGGCTGCTGTGGGCGGGCGGTTTGCTGGTGATGGTCGGCGGCCTGTGGGCACTCGGTCTCCCGCGGCTGCGCAGACAGGCGCCGGATGCCGTGCGGCCGCAGGAAGACGACGTGGCTGAGGTCGACGTTCATGCTTAGAGGCCGCTTCCGGTGGCGCGGGGGTGCGGTGATCGCGGCGGCTATTGCCGCGCTGCTCACCGTGATCGTCGTCGGCCTGCTTGTTGCCCAGCCGACGACCGCAGACCGGGCCTACACACTGGAGCAGCGACTGAGGTGCCCGACGTGCAAGAGCGTTGCGATCTCCGAGTCACCGTCCCAGACGGCCGCCAGTATGCGCCAGATCGTTGCGGACCAGGTGGCGGCCGGCCGCAGCGACGAGCAGATCATTGCGTATTTCACCGAGCGGTATGGCCAGTGGGTCCTCCTGGACCCGCCCCCTGCGGGCGCGGGTCTGCTGTTGTGGCTGCTCCCGCTGGTCGCCGCCGCGGTCGGGGTCGTCGTGCTGCTCACCCGGCGCCGGAGACCGCCCGATGAGGCGGCGGATCTGCCCGAGCCGGAGCGCCGCGTCCTCGAGGCAGCGCTCCGAGAGTACCGATCGCGTGCGGAGGACGACGAACCGTGAATGCACGACGACTGGAACTGGAAAACGACAGGGACCAGGCATTGCGAGACCTGCTGGAGCTGGATCGGCAGGCCGCGGAGGGCGAATTGGAGCCGGCTGTCGAAGCACGATTGCGTCGCGGTTACCAGCGGGAGGCGGCTGCTGCGATCGCGGCGCTGGAACACGCCGAGCGGAAGGAGCCAGAGCTCGCGACGGTTCCGGCTCGATCCAGACGTGGCCTGCGCCAGCCCAGGGTCCTGCTTTACGCACTCGGGCTTATCGCGGTGGTGGCGGCAGGCGTCTTGCTTCCCGGCTATGTGCTCGACCGACCCCAGGGCGGGTTCGTCAGCGGCAACGAGCCGCTGCAGAGCCAAGGAGCACCAACCGCCGCGCCGGGTGCTCCCGAGGTCACGGGGCGCAACCTTGCGAATGTGACCGACAAAGAGATGGAAGCCGTCGTCCAGGCGAACCCGGATGTGCTCGGAATGCGCCTCGCCCTGGCCAACCGCTACATGGAGAAGGGCCGCTACGATCTTGCCGCGGCACACTACCGGAAGATGCTTGAGCAGGACCCGGCGAACGCAGAGGCCAAAGCGCACATCGGCTGGCTGATGCTCAAGGTGGGCAAGCCCGACCGGGCCGCCCAGCTGGTGGACGACGCGCTTGCCGCCGATCCGTCGCTCGTGGATGCGCTATGGTTCAAGGCGAATGTCCGGCTGTACGGGTTCAACGATGCGACGGGAGCGATCAAGGTTCTGGACCAGATGAGTTCGAGGGCGGATGTCTCCGCCGAGGTGCGTACCCAGATCACGCAATTGCGGGCGCTCGCGTCCCGGAAATCGGAAGGTTGAGGCCGATTGGCGCCGGTACCGGGCCAGGGTCGGAAAAGGCCGTCGTGACCACTGTCAGGCGCCCGCGTCGTCGCCGCTGGCTGTTCTGGGGAAGCACGCTGGTCATCGTGATGGCGGTCGGCCTCGGGGCGGTCTTCGGAGCGCGACTCAACCAGGATCCCACGTTGGTGGACACACCCTTGATCGGCGAGCCCGTTCCCAGCCGCACGCTCCCCTATCTGGAGCGGGACAAGTCGGTCTCGCTGAGCGACCTGCGCGGTCAGATCGTGGTGGTCAACTTCTGGGCGTCATGGTGTGTGGCCTGCCGCGAGGAGCATTCCGCATTGGTGGCGGCTGCAGCAGCGTACCGCGACGCCGGCGTGAAGTTCGTGGGTGTGGTGTACCAGGACACGAAGCCGAACGCGGTCAGTTTCCTGGATGAGCTCGGTCGGGGCGAAGGCTACCTCTACCTCACCGACCCCGGGTCGCGGCTGGCGATCGATTTCGGCGTGTTCGGGATTCCGGAGACGTTCTTCATCGACAAAAAGGGCAGAATCGCCGCGAAGATCACGGGAGGGTCCACGCTTCCGCTGCTCTCCGGGGTACTGGACAAGATGCTGGTCGGCGGAACGCCTGACCCGTCGGTGACCACTGCGCCGGTGCAAGAAGGACCGGGCGAGTAAGTAGGCCCCCAGGGTTCAGATCGGCGGCCATCCGACGCTGGCGTACCAGCGCAGCATCGTGCTCATCCACTGGGTCCACTGGCCGCTCATCACCGCGAGACCCATGGCGACGAGCACGATCCCGCCGAAGATCTCCAGCTTCCGTGTGTGTCGCCGCAGCCAGCCGATCCTGACCCGGCCCCGGGCCACTGCGACGGCGAGCCCGAGGAACGGCAGGCCAAGCCCGAGCGAGTAGGCTGCGAGCAGCACGGCACCCTGCACCATCGTGGCGGTGCTCGCGGCCGTCACCAGTACTCCGGCGAGCACCGGACCGATGCAGGGTGTCCAGCCGAAGGCGAAGGCTGCGCCTAGTGGAGCAGCCGAGCGTGGTCCCCGGCCGAGTCTGGAGAGGTCGAATCGGGCCTGACGCTGCAGCAGCGGGATGCGCAGCACACCAGCCGCGACGAGACCCATCACAATGATGAAGGCACCGCCGGCGAGTTCCAGCGGCCGCTTGTTCTGAGCGAGCATCAGCCCCAAGCCGGATGCGGTGACCCCGAGGGCGACGAAGACCGTGGAGAAGCCGAGCAGGAAGAGCACAGCACCCACAAGCACCCTGCGGGGATTGGGTGCATCGGTCTCCGACATCCCGGAGATGTAGGAGATGTAACCCGGAAGTATCGGCAGAGTGCACGGGGCAGTGAAGGACACCACACCAGCCACCAACGCAAGGGACGCCATCGCGTACAGCTCCATCGCGGGTGCTCCTTAGTCGGCACAGCCGGAATCGGGCACCAGCCTATGACCATGGTGCCGCCGGATATCCAGCTTCGTGGTTCCAGTCACGTCGGCCGTGAGGCGGCCTGACTACCAATCAAACTAGCACCTGCCCAAAGCTCCTCGACACGGAGAAGCGACGGAAGACTCGCCACCGTGATCACGTGGCGGGTCTTTCGTCGTTGCGGTGGACGCCGTGCGACGGTCAGCCGGCGAGCGGCTCCTCTTGATCGGCCATCGACCGGCGCAGTGCCTCCTGCGCCGCCCGGGACCGCTCACGCCGACGCCGCGTGGGCCAGGTCAGGATCAGCGTGAGCGCGCTGACGACGATGACGATGGCGCCGATGACGATGCCCGCGTCGATCCAGAACTGCGTCGGGAACAGCCGGATCAGGGCATCGTTCTCATAGAACGTCCAGTTGCCCTGGGCGAAGAACACCCGGTGGAACATGGTGAAGAACAGGCTCCAGTCGAGTACGGCGAACACCGCCAGGGCGACGACGACGACCAGGATGAACGCGGAGCCGGCGAACAGGCCACGCCGGACGCCGCCGTGGTACCGCTTGGCGAGATAGATGACGGCGATCAGACCGAGCACGAGCAGGACGGCGGCCACGATGTAGGAGACGCCGATGACGGACTTGACGTCCACCATGTGGCTGACCTCCCCCTCGGTCAGCAGCGAGCCACCGTCCTTGCCGGGCAACTGGGACAGATAGCGCGGGTTGGCGAAGTTGTTGACGTAGTCCTCGACGGCCGAGCCCCAGGTCAGTCTGTCGTCGGCGGTGAATCCGTACGGGTCGGCCGGGAAACCGGGCCGGTTGTACTCGACCCAGAGGAACAGCGGTGAGGCGACGGTGCGGACGGCCGCGGCAAGGAGCACGATGGGGAACGTGATCCCGAGCACGACCTGCCAGAAGCGTCCGGCGGCGGGCTTGCTCCCGAGGGCGGCGTCACGACGGGTCGCCCGGCGGCGGGCCTCCTCGTCGGCCTCGACGGTGTCGGCCCCGGCGGTTTCGGAGGTGCCGACGGCACGGGCTTCGTCGGCGGTGTCGGCGGCGTCGACGGGACCGGCGGTGCGGGCGTCCCGGGCTCCGGCCGAGCTGACGCCTGCATCCGTGTCGGTGCGACCGCTCGTGGCGGCCACGGCGGTCGCCCCCAGCGGGGCGGGGACCTCCCCGTCGGGCGAGGCGTGGCCTGCGGCGGTGCGGCGGTCGATCGTCGTGGCGCCGACGGCTCCCCCGGCGTCGCTGCGGGCGTCCGTCTCGACGATGCCCGACCCGACCCTGGCACCGGCACCGTGCTGCTGCCGGTCCTCCGCACCGCCGAACTCGCGGTCCCAGTCGTCCATGGCCGTCGCGTGGTCGACGCGCTCCCGCTTCCTTTCCGCACCGTCACCGGCGGTATCGTTCCCACCGGCGGCTGCAGCGCCCCCACCGGCGGCGGCGTCGACAAGGGAGACGGGCTCGGTCACTCGCACGCCGCCCTGCTCGCCGGACCCATCCGCACCCGCTTCCCACCGAACCGACGCGCCCCCGGGAGCGGCCCCGCCGGCGGATCCGGCCCCCTCTTCACCGCTGCCGGACTCGGCGGCACCGGAGCGGCCATCCAGGTCCCCGGTGCGCGCCGTGCGGCCCCGGACGTACTGGTCGGCCAACTCCCGCGACGTGGGGATGTAGCGGCCACCGTCGTCGGTGTCCAGGGGCGGATACTCGTCCTCGGGTCGCGGTGTCCTGCTGCTCACGGGTCTCCTCGTTGTCTGCCGGATCGTCCGGTGCGGACTCGTTCGATGCCGATTCGCTTCCCCGACCGGCCACGACACGACGCGCGGGGAGGGGATCGGCGTTTCCTCCCCTCGAGGCTACTCGCCACGGCAAGCGGATCGGGGCCGGGGCGCGGCGGTCCGCTCAGCCCCGCTCAGTACCGGTACTGCTCGGACTTGTACGGGCCGGCGACGTCGACGTCGAGGTATTCGGCTTGGTCCTTGCTCAACTCAGTCAGCTCGACGCCCAGGGCCTCCAGATGCAGTCGGGCGACCTTCTCGTCGAGCACCTTGGGGAGCACGTGCACCCCGGGCTCGCCGTCGGCATCAACATCGGTGGTGTACAGCTCGATCTGCGCCAGCACCTGGTTGGTGAAGGAGGCGCTCATCACGAAGCTCGGGTGACCGGTGGCGTTGCCCAGGTTCAGCAGCCGGCCCTCGGACAGCACGATGATGCTGCGCCGCTCGCCGCCCTCGGTGGCCGTGGTCTGCGCGGTCTCGGAGGCCTCCGGGAAGATCCACTCGTGCACCTGCGGCTTGATCTCGACGCGCTCGATGCCGGGCACGCGGGCCAGGCCGGCCATGTCGATCTCGTTGTCGAAGTGACCGATGTTCCCGACGATCGCCTTGTCCTTCATCGCCACCATGTGCCGGGCGCGAATGACGTCGCGGTTGCCGGTAGTGGTGATGAAGATGTCCCCGCTACCGGCGACGTCGTCGAGCGTGGCCACCTGGTAGCCGTCCATCGCGGCCTGCAGCGCACAGATCGGGTCGATCTCGGTGACGATGACGCGGGCGCCCTGGCCGCGCAATGCCTCGGCGGCGCCCTTGCCCACGTCGCCATACCCGCAGACGACGGCGACCTTGCCGCCGATCAGCACGTCCGTCGCCCGGTTGATGCCGTCGGGCAGGGAGTGCCGGATGCCGTACCGGTTGTCGAACTTGCTCTTGGTCACCGAGTCGTTGACGTTGATGGCCGGGAACAGCAACTGGTCGCGGGCGGCGAGCTGGTACAGCCGGTGCACCCCCGTGGTGGTCTCCTCGGAGACGCCGCGCAGACTCGCGGCGATCCTCGTCCAGCGCTGCGGGTCAGTGGCGAGACTCTGGCGCAGGGTGTCCAGGACGACGGCGTACTCGGCGGTGTAGTCGGCGTCGCCCTCCGCCGGCGCGGGCGGCACGGCGCCGGCGGCCTCGAACTCGACGCCGCGGTGCACGAGCAGGGTCGCGTCACCACCGTCGTCCAGGATCATCGTCGGCCCGATCGGCTGCCCGTTCTCGTCGGTGAAATCGAAGATCTTCGACGCCGCCCACCAGTACTCGGGCAGCGTCTCGTTCTTCCACGCGAACACGGGCACGCCCTGCGGGTCCTCCGGCGTACCGGTGCCGACCGCAATGGCGGCGGCGGCCTCGTCCTGGGTGGAGAAGATGTTGCAGCTGGCCCAGCGGACCTCGGCGCCGAGCGCGGTCAGGGTCTCGATCAGAACGGCGGTCTGCACGGTCATGTGCAGGGAGCCGGCGATCCGCGCGCCCGCCAGCGGCTGGGTGGGGCCGTATTCGGCGCGCAGGGCCATCAGCCCGGGCATCTCGTGCTCGGCGAGCCGGATCTGGTGGCGGCCGGCGACGGCGAGGGACAGGTCGGCAACCTGGTGGTCGAGGGTCATGGGGTCCTCCTCCTGGGGAACGGGCGGGGCGTCCGTGGGGCCTGCGTGCGGCCGGGGTTGTGGGTGTCGGTGCGAGATGATGTGCGGGACCGTCCGGGTTAGGTCGGTCCGGTGGTCCGGCCGGTGGGTGCCTGCGGTCAGGGCTGTTGTTCGCGCAGGATGCGCAGGTGGCCGCGGCGGACGCCGGTGGCGGACGGCGCGTCGAGCGGCTGGCCGGCCTCGCGCTGGCCGGACGGGGCCGCCCCGGATTCGCGCGGACCGGACGGGGGCTGGGACGCGGGGTCGGCGCGGGGCCGCCGGACGATGTCCGCCAGTGCGGCCAGGTCGTCGACGGGCCCGGCTTGCGGAGTGTGCAGCCGCACCACCTCCCACCCCCGGGGAGCGGTGAGCCGCTGCGCGTGGTCACCGCACAGGTCGTAGCAGTGCGGCTCCGGGTAGATCGCGAGCGGTCCGAGCACCACGGTGGAATCCGCGTACACGTAGGTCAACGTCGCGACCGCCGGCTGGCCGCAGGCGGTCCGGGTGCACAGTCTGGAGGATCCCACGATCCCTCAGCCTACTCCCGGCTCCCCCGCTTCACGGGCACCGCCCCGCCCGTTCCGGTCACCGGGCGACGCGCGCTCCGGCGCGTCGCCGAGCAGACGGACTAGAGTTCTGCCATGCACGACAGCGTCGGCCCGTCGTTCGTTCCCCCGGTCCCCGCCGAGGGCGCCCCGGGCGGGTTCCGTCCGTCTCCGCGCCGCCGCCGGAACCGGCACGGTCGCGGCATGCGCGGCGCGCCACTGCCGCTCGGCGTCCCCGCGCGCCGCACCCGGGCCGACGTGTTCGACGACGCCGTGCTGGACTCGGCTCGACGCCTGCAGCGGCTGCACCGGCCGGCGCTGGACGCGGTGACCTTCGCCGTGCAGCAGATCCCCGACGACCTGGAACAGTTGCGGGCCCGGGACACGGGCGAGTTGCTGGCCGACGGCGGCATCCCGATGGGACGGCTCGAGGACCGGGACGGCCGGGTCGTCGTCGTCGTGTTCCGGCGGGTGGTCGAACAGTTCGCCGGTCGCGACATTCCCCTGCCCGACGCCGTGCACGACGCCATCGTCGAACTGGTCGCCTCGTGGCTGCACTGGGACCCCGAGGCCGTCGACCCGCACTACGGCCGGTTCGAGTAGGCTCCTCCACCCCCGCGCGGGACCGCAGCGGACCTGTCGGGCGGCCGGGGGCATCAGGGCACGATCCGCAGCGAGATCCGCCGGACGTCCTCGTCCGGCTCCGGCACGGCGGCGACCGCGATCCCGGTGGCTCCCGCGGTGGTGACCTGGGCGGCGTACACCGCACCTCCGTCGGACTGCAGCCGCACCGCCGCCGCGTTCGACGCACCCTGCCGTGGGTCGGTCACGACGGTCCGGCCGGCGCCCACGCGGACCGTGCGCGCCGGCCCGAACCCGCCGTTGCCGGTGACCGGTCGGATCGTGACCGTGGCCGCTTCCCCCGGCGCGGTCAGCGCCAGCCGCGCCGTTCCCACGGGGACGACCGGAAGCACCACGTCCTGCCCGAGCCGGTCGGCGGCGCCCGCCTCGGCGATGTCCACCGGCCGGCGCGCGGAATCGCCGCGGACGGTCCGCACCCCGGCGGTGACCGCGACGTCGGACCGCACCGTCAGGCCCCACGTTCCGGCCGGCAGCGACCCGAGGTCGACCGTCGTGACCGCTCCGGCGCGTGCCCGGACGATGCCGGCGCTGCCGATCGTGACCGCGCCGGCCGGGCCCTGCGCCTGCACCCGCACCGTGGCCTCGGCATCTCCAGGCACCGCTAGCTGCAGGACGGGCACCGCGTCGGGGACCGTGCGGCGCAGAGCCGCCGTGGCGGCCGGGGACTGGAGGAGCACTCCGGGTACCGTCCGGCTCAGTGCGGGACCCGGCACCGGGGTCAGGTACTCGACGCCGCCGGGGGTCAGCCCACGCAGCACGCTCTGCTGGATGACCGCGGCGACCGGGGCGCCGCGACTGCGCACCCGCACGCCGAGTTCGGCCTCGCCGGGGGCCAGGCCCGCGAGGACGACGGAGCGGCTGGCCCCGGCACCGACCAGCAGTTCCCGGCCGCCGGTCGCCGTGATCGGCCCGCCGCCGCCCGCCAGATCGAGGCGCACGGTAGCGGGGCTGGTGCCGGGATTGTGCACGGTCAGGATCGCGGTGCGCCCGCCCGTGGTGGAGGCGCCGAGCAGCCACAGATCGTTGCCGGGGCGCTGACAACTCGCGGCGGCCAGACCGCGCAGGTCGCCGTCGTCGGCGCGGTAACCCAGCGCCGCGGCCGCCGCGGTGGGGGCCTGCCCCACCGGGGCGGCGCGCAGCACCGTGGGAACCGAGACGCCGACGCCGGTCCGGGCGGCGGCCCGGAGGCCACCCGGAGCCGCCGTCGCCGGGGTCGGCCGAGCCACGGTGGCCACCGGACCCCGACCGGCGAGCGGTTCCAGTGCGGTGCCGCCGATCAGGCCGGTGCTGGTGCTGCGCACGACGGCGGCGACCGTCGTACGGGCACTGGCCGAGACCGGGCTGAACCGGGGGTCACCGCCGGCGCCGACGGTGAGCAGGCGGGGTGCACCGGGGCAGACCGTGGTCGTCCCGGCGGCCGGCACGGCCACCGCGGGAGCGGGTACCGTGCGGGCATCCGCGGCCGGCGCGGCGCCCGGGTTCAGGGCGGGAACGGCCACGAGGGAGCCGGCGGCGGCGAGCAGCGCGACCGAGGCGGTCAGCGAGAGGACCCGTCGACTGCGGGAGACCGGAATCGGGGCACCCGCCGTCGAGGGGCCGGCCACCCGCGGACCGGTGGAGGGTTCAGACACGCGAGGCTCCGTCCCGGTCACGGTGCGCCTGCCCGGATCGCTCGGCATCCGGTGCGGTCGGCGTCGTGTGCCTGGCCGCGACGACGGCAGCGGTCGATCCCGGCCGCGATCCGGCCCGGCGCAGGACGGGCTCGGACTGCTGCCAGTGCGGGGTCAGCCGCCGCGGCATCCGCAGCGGCAGCGCGAGCAGCACGGTGATCAGCAGCACGGCGCCCTGCGCCGCGGCCCACCACGGGGCCGCGGGCTGGCGGTACTGGGCCTGGAACCGGCCCCCGTCGGCGGGGACCGAAAAGGACTGCGCCCACGCCGACCCGCCGGTGCCGGTGCCGGACGCGGTTCCGTCGACCCGAGCCCCGTCGACCCGAGCCCCGTCGACCGTTGCCGCCCAGTACGGGTCGGCGCGTTCGGCCAGGACCACGCGGCGCCCGGCGGGGCCCGGCGGCAGTTGCGCCACCGTCCCGTCCCCGGTCGTGGGCAGGTACATCAGCGTCGCGCCCCGGGCGTCGACGAGCCGCGCTCGGCTCACCACGGTCGCCTTGCCGGCGACGACGGCGGCCGGGGCGACCCGCCACAGCCAGCCGCTGTCGGTGCGGCCGACGGCCACCAGGCCCGGGACCGTGTCGATGCGGGCCGCCAGCAGGTCCGCGGCGCTGTCCCCACCGCGCAGGACGACGAAGGCGGCGCCGAGGGACTCCAGATCCGCGGCCGGATCGACGCCGTTGGCCGCGAGCACCGTGGCGGCGGACCGGCGGACCACGGCGGCCACTCGGTCCGTCCCGGCTCCGGGTCCCGCTCCACCGGCCGAGCCGGCCACGGTGGACGAGAGCGCGTCCGCCGTCGTGCCCGTGCCGCTGACCAGGGACGCGGTCGGGTCGCGGCCCTCGGCGACGTCCAGGACCAGCGTCCGGGACCGGTCCGGCCCGGTCCCCCGGTCCGCCGCGGTGGCCGGCAGGGACCGGACCGGAACCGTGCCGACGACGTCGTCCCGGCCGGTCAGGGCCACCAGCTCGGCCGGGCCGCCCTCGACCCGGCTCGCCGTGAACAGGGCGAGCCCCGTCAACGGTGCCACGCACAGCACCGTGCACATCAGCACGCCCGTGATCCGTCCGGCCCGCCCGAACGGTGTACCGGTGGCGACGTCGGGGCGGTCCCGGCGGTGCACGGTCCACGCCTCGATCCCGGCGGCGGCGGCGATCAGCAACCCGAGGGCGGTCAGGGACACGGCGGGCCCCGCGTAGGGTCCGACGACGGTGCCGTCCCCGGCGACGCCGGTGACCAGGACGGATGCCAGCGCACCGGTCCCCAGCCCGGCCAGCACGGCCAGCCAGGCGCCACGGGCGGTGGCCGCGCGACGCGGAGCCGTGAACAGGGCGGCCACGGCGAGCGCGAGCGCCGGCACCCCGACCAGCAGGGCCCCGACCAGCACCCACGGCCCGGTCGGCAGCGGTGCCACGGCGGCGTCCAGGGGCAGCCGCTCGGGAAAGCCCAGCAGCTGTTGCCAGAGGGGGGCGGGCTCGGCGCCGAGCGGCACGCCCGGGTCCGCCAGGATGCTCCGGAACAGCGCACCGACGTCCCCCGCCGACGCGCTGGTCGCCACGCTGGACAGCCGGTCCGCCAGGACCGGGGCGACGAGGACCAGCGACGGCAGCAGGGACCAGCCGAGCGTCCGGCCCCGCCGGCCCAGGACGGCGACGAGGACGAGGACACCGGCGATCAGCGCCGGCAGCAGCACTGGCGCGGAGGCGGTGACCGCGGCGCCGGTGAGGCCGGCTGCGGCCGCGGCAGCCCAGGAGGGGGCGCCGCCGGTGCCGGCGCGGGGAAGGTGCCCGACCGCGCGCACCCGGCCGCGCACGTCGATCCGGTGCGTGCGGGCGGAGCCGACCGCCCGGATCAGGCCGAGCACGGCGAGCGGGAGCAGCACGTGCGCGAGCACGGCGCCGAGCCTGCCGGCCCCGAGGGCGGTCTGCAGCGCCGGTACGGCCGCGTACCCCAGCGCCGCCCAGAAGCGGACGGACCGACGGGCGGTGACCGCGCCGACGGCGAACCACGCGGTCAGCGCGCTGAGCGCGAACGCGAGCGGGAACAGCCAGGCGACGACCATCGACCCGTTGCCACCCCCGAGCACGGCGAGTCCGGCGAGCAGCAGGGTGAAGGGTTCCGGCACGGCGGGCCAGCCCGCTCCCAGCGTCGACCACCACGAGGAGGCGTGGGCCAGGACCGTGCCCAGACTCGACGCCAGCGGCAGGAGCGCGCCACCGGCCACCGCGGGTCCGGCGAGGAACGGGGCGTAGGCGATCACCCCCGCAGCCGATGTGAGCGCCAGGGCGAGCAGCACCGCGGCGGTGCTGCCGTTGCGTGCGGCCGTCGCGATGGACGTGAAGTCGTCCCGGCCGACGGTGTCACCGGTCGCCTCCGGCGTGCCGTCGGAGGCGCCGGTGCCGTCCCCGACGACGGTCCCGGTGACGGCATCCGCACGGGCGCGACGGTGGGCGCGGACCTCCCGGCCGGGGGTGAGCAGGGGCCGGACGACGGAGCGGGAGACCCGGCGGCTCGCCTCCGCCCGCCGGCGCGAGCGACGCAGGACGAACGGACGGCCCAGCGCCGCGACGGTGGCGACCGCCTCGGTCACCCCGTAGCCGGGGTCCTTGGCGAGCAGGCTGACGATCAGCGTCCACAGGCTGCCCAACAGCGCGCCGAGCGCCGTGAACGGCAGCCGCGGCGCCGGTGCGTGCGTGAGGCGCAGGTGGACCTGGGCACGCCGCCGTCGGGCCTGCTCGCGGCGGGGTCGGCTTGCGCCACGGTCGGCGGCGTGCTGGACCCGCGCTCCGGGCACGACGACGACGCGGTGCCCGGCGAGCCGGTTGCGCCAGCACAGGTCCAGGTCCTCGGCCCCGGCCGGCAGCGCCGGGTCGAAGCCGCTCAGGGCGTCCCACACGTCCCGGCGGATCAGCATGCCGGCGGTGTTGACGGCGAACACGTCGCTCGCCGCGTCGTGCTGTCCCTGGTCCTGCTCGTCCGGGGCGATCAGGGTCAGGCGTTCGATCCATCGGCTCGCGTGCAGGCCGACGTCCAGGAGCGCGCGGGGGTCGTCCCAGTGCACCTGCTTGCAGCCGGCGACGGTGACCGACGGGGCGGTCTCCACCGCGGTCAGCAGCCGGGCGAGGGCGTCCGGGTCGGGGGCGCCGTCGTCGTGCAGCAGCCAGATCCAGCGGGACCGCGCGGGCCCCGGTGCGCCGAGCCGGCCGTCCGTGTCCGCCAGGGCCCGGACGACCGCGGCGGAGAACGCGGTCCCGGGATCCGTGCGCACCAGCCGGGAGCCGGTGGGCAGGCCCGCGCGCAACAGGTCGAGGGTCAGGTCGGTGGACCCGGTGTCGACCGCCACGACGGCGTCGAGGGGGCGCCGCTGCGCGTTCAGGCCGGCGAGGGTCCGGCGGAGATACCGCTCGCCGTCATGGGCGACGAGGACGGCGGTGACATGCACGCCCCCGGTCAGACGACGCGTCTGCGCAGGCGTCGACGCTCACGCTCGGACATACCGCCCCAGATGCCGAATCGCTCGTCGTTCTCGAGGGCGTACTCCAGGCACTGGGCACGAACGGTGCAGGCGCCGCAGACCTTCTTGGCGTCCCGGGTCGAGCCGCCCTTCTCCGGGAAGAAGGCCTCCGGGTCGGTCTGCGCGCAGAGGGCGTCGGCCTGCCAGGAAAGCTCACCGTCGTCCGCGGGGTCGGGGGACGTGCCCGGCAGCCCGATCCAGATGGCGGGGCTGAGCTGCCGGGCGCCCGTGGGGTCGGGGGCGTGCACGGGCGCCGCGGCCGGGGCGCCGGCGAGCGCCGTGACCGCGGATCCCTCGAACGCCTCGTGTTCGGCCAGGAACGCGGTCGCAGCGTCCTCGAGGGACCGCTGCGTGTGCTCCCGGTACCGGCGTGACGCGTCCGGGTCGGCGGGATCGACGTACCAGTCGTCGGGGACGGCTCGGGCTCCGTGTCGGCTGGCGGTATCCGCGGCCAGATAGCGCTTCTGCGTCTGCTCCGCTGCTCCCACTGGTGCTCCTCGTCTGCTCGGTCTGCTGGTTGCTGCTCGGACAGAAGACCGTCTGGCCCCCCGGGCCGGGCGCTTCGGAGGACCTCCACCGGTCGGCTGGCTGAGACCTCCGGCCGGTGTGATGTTCGTCTCTCCGGCCGCTCGGCCGATGCCTAATTACACGCGTGTAAGCACATCGACGTCAAGCCGTGCGGGGGAATTCGAGGCGGTCGCGGCGTGTCCTCTTCCCTCGGGCGTGTCGCCCGACTCCGGCCACGGTCGGAGGTCGAGAAGAGGCCCCGGAACTCGCCCGCGGAAGTCGGGACCTCGCGCTCCATTCCCGGCGGCCCCAGCGTATCGCGAGGCCCGGCGGAGCCGACCCCCGGTGCCCGCTCCTGCGACAGAATGGTCTCGCGCAGCCGGTATCGACAGGAAGGACGACCATGACCACCCCGACCGAGACCACCCCGAGCCCACGGTTCAGCGATCTCGAGCGGTCGCTCACGGTGGCCGGGTCGGCGCCCCGGCTGATCTGGTACGGGCCTGAGGGCGAGCGGGTCGAGCTCTCCGGCGCGGTGCTGCTGAACTGGGCGGCCAAGACGGCGAACCTGCTGGTCGAGGAGTGCGACGTGGAGCCCGGCACCGCGATCCGGCTCGCCCTGCCGGTGCACTGGCGGACCATGGCCCTCGCGTTGGGCGGCTGGCAGGCCGGTGCCCTGCTGCACACGGGGACGGACGACGACGCGGTGACCGTCCACGTCGATGTGGCACCGGCCGCCGCGGGCTCGGTGCGCGCGGAGTACGACGTCGTCGTCGCGCTCGGCACCCTCGACCTCGCCTACCCGGGCGAACTGCCCGCCGACACCCTCGACTACGCCGCCATCGTGCGCGCGTTCGGTGACGGTTTCGCCGGGGAACCGGCGACGGACCGGCTTCGACTGTGCCGGGACGGCAGGCCCGTGGAACTGCACCGGTCGCGCCGGGGCGCCGCCGAGCCGGGCCGTACCCGAGCGCTGGATCCGTCGCTCGACCTGGCCGACGCGCTCCTGACGGCGGTCGACGCCTGGCTCGACGGGGTGGCCGTGCTGATCACGGACGACGCCGAACGCATCACCGATGCGGTGCTCGCCTCGGAGCGTGCCGTGCGCGTGTCCTGACGCTGGTCTACCCGTCTCCTCGCACGGGAGCCCGAACAACGGCCACGCTGTTCGGGCCGGTGTGCGAGAACGACCCGAGCCCTCGCGGGTGGCCGCCACACCTCGCACGGGAGCCCGGACAACGGCCACGCTGTTCGGGCCGGTATGCGAGAACGACCCGAGCCCTCGCGGGTGGCCGCCACACCTCGCACGGGAGCCCGGACAACGGCCACGCTGTTCGGGCCAGGGCACCCCAGCCCGGACAACGGCTCTTCTATCTGGGCCAGAGTGCGAGACCGACCTGAACCCTCGCGGCGCCCACGGCCTCAGTGCCCGTCGGACTCCATCCCGTGCCGGACCTCCTCGCGGCGGACCTCCTCGGCGCGGATCCGGCGCAACCGCTCGGTCTCGGTCCAGCGCTGCTGGTCGTGAGCGGCGATGTCGTCGGCGAAATCGGGTTCGGCGTTCAGTTCGGCGGAGAACACCCAGTAGCGGTAGGCGATGAAACGGAAGATGGTTCCCAGCCCGAGGCCGATCACGCCACCGGCGATGAACGAGGACGTCGTGTCCGTCAGGCCCAGGACGTAGACCGTGAACCACACGCAGCCGGCCTCGATGCCGACCCCGATCGCGTTGATCACGAGGAACTGGACGAGCTCGCGAACCTTGTTGGGCTGCCGCTTGTGCCGGAACGTCCAGTACCGGTTGGCGACCCAGGCGAACAGCGTGGCCACGATGCCGGAGACGACCCTGGCCTTGGCGTAACTGTCCTGCATCGGACCGTGCACCAGCAGGAACCACACGCCGTTGTTGATCACGTAACCGACGGCGCCCACGGTGCCGAACTTGAGGATCTCCCGCATCAGCATGGAGAAGAGCCCGCGGAACCGCTCCACCAGTGCCTGCATCCCGACCTCGCCATCGTGCTGGTCGACCGCCGTCTCGCGATCGAGCGGCCCGCTCGTCACCGGGCCGGAGCCACGTCGGCCGGCTGCCGGACCGGCTGCGGCCACCCGAGACACTCTACCGTCGGCGACACGCGGGCGACTCCGCCGCGGCGAGGGAACGCCGTGACGGTGCCCACGCTCCCCTGCTTGCCGAGGCGCCCGCCTAGCCCAGCCAGCCTAGCCGCACGCCGGTCCCGCCGGCTCGGCTGGATAGGCTGGCGGGATGGACAGACCTGTGATCGGTGTGGTGGGCGGCGGCCAGCTGGCGCGCATGATGGCGCCGCCGGCGACGGAACTGGGGCTTCAGCTGCACGTGCTGGCCACGTCGGCGGACGAGTGCGCGGTGGCGGCGGTGCACCGGTTCGAGATCGGTGATCACCGGGACCTGGCCGCCCTGCGCCGGTTCGCCTCCGACGTCGACGTCCTCACGTTCGACCACGAGCACGTGCCCACGGAGCACCTGCGCGCCCTCATCGCCGAGGGCGTGTCCGTGCATCCGGGGCCGGACGCGCTCGTGCACGCCCAGGACAAGCTGGTGATGCGAGCGGCGGTGGACCGGCTCGGCCTGCCGAATCCCGGCTGGGCCGTCGTCGACGACGTCGAGGATCTGGTCGCGTTCGGCGAGGCGACCGGCTGGCCGGTGATCCTCAAGACCCCGCGCGGCGGCTACGACGGCAAGGGTGTGCGGGTGATCGACGACGCCGACGCCGCCCGCGCCGCCGCGGACTGGTTCACCGGCGGCGGCCCGCTGCTGGCGGAGCAGAAGGTCCCCTTCAGCCGTGAACTCTCCGCCCTGCTGGCCCGCACCCCGTCGGGCGAGATCGCTTCCTGGCCGGTGGTCGAGAGCATCCAGGTGAACGGGGTGTGTGACGAGGTGATCGCCCCGGCCCCGGACCTCGATCCCACCGTCGCGGCCGCCGCGAGCGACGCCGCGAGTACGCTGGCCGCCGAGTTCGGCGTCACCGGCGTCCTCGCGGTGGAGATGTTCGAGACGCCGGGCGTCGGCCCCGGCTTCGCGATCAACGAGCTCGCCATGCGCCCGCACAACAGCGGCCACTGGACCATGGACGGCAGCGTGACCAGCCAGTTCGAGCAGCATCTCCGGGCGGTCCTCGACCTGCCCCTGGGAGCCACGGATGTCGTCGGCGCGGCCGTGGTGATGAAGAACGTGCTCGGCGGCGCCAACCCCGACCTGTTCACCGCCTACCCCCGGGTGCTGGCGGACGCCCCCGCCGTGAAGGTGCATACCTACGGCAAGGGGGTGCGGCCCGGCCGGAAGGTCGGGCACGTGAACGCCGTCGCCTCCACCGCCGGGGATCTGCCGCGGGTGCGTGCGGCCGCCGGGAACGCGGCCCAGACCCTCGCCGACGGCGTGTCCGGGAGGCCGGCCGACGACGTCTCATCGGACGGCGCACCGCACGGCGATTCCGCGGGAACAGGTCGCACCGGTGTCGGCCCCGACGGCGGCGCCACGACCGGAGGACCCCGATGACCGCCACCCCGAGGACCGGGTCAGTCTCGGCGGGATCCGCCTCGGCCGGACCCGCCCCCGACCCGCTCGTCGGCGTCGTGATGGGCTCGGACTCCGACTGGCCCGTGATGCGCGCCGCAGCCGAGGCGCTGGACGAGTTCGGCATCGGCTACGAGGCCGACGTCGTCTCCGCGCACCGGATGCCGGAAGACATGATCGCCTACGGGCGGGACGCCGCCGGCCGCGGACTGCGCGTCATCATCGCCGGGGCCGGGGGCGCCGCCCACCTGCCCGGCATGCTCGCCGCCGTCACGCCGCTGCCGGTGATCGGGGTGCCGGTGCCGCTGAAGACCCTCGACGGGATGGATTCGCTGCTCTCCATCGTCCAGATGCCCGCGGGCGTCCCGGTGGCGACGGTCTCCATCGGCGGTGCCCGGAACGCCGGCTTGCTGGCCGCTCGCATCCTCGCTGCCGGGTCGGACGAGCAGGCCGGACGGCTGCGCGGGGACCTGGTCCGCTTCGCGCGGGACCTGCGGGCGAGCGCCCTGGCCAAGGGGCAGAAACTGCGGGACGGCCTCGATGCCGACTGAGGATCACGGGTTCGGGACGATCGAGCTCGCCGACGACCCGAAGGAGCGCGTGTGTTCCGCCTGACCAGCCCGATCCGCCCCTACCCGTGGGGCTCGACGACGGCGATCGCCACCCTGCTCGGGCGGGAGCCCTCCGGCGACCCGGAGGCCGAGCTGTGGCTCGGCGCCCACCCCGACTCCCCGTCGGTGATCGCCGCCGGGGAACCCGGGTCCGGCGCCCGGCTCGATGACGTGATCGCCGCCGATCCCGGGGCGACGCTCGGCGCCGGGGTCGTTGAGCGCTTCGGCGAGCGGCTGCCGTTCCTGATGAAGATCCTCGCAGCCGATGCACCGCTCTCCCTGCAGGTCCACCCCACGATCGCGCAGGCGGAGGCCGGGTACGCGGCGGAGGACGAGGCCGGGATCGCCCGTGACGCCCCCGAGCGGAACTACCGGGACCGCAACCACAAGCCCGAGATGATCTACGCCCTCAGCGACTTCGCGGCGCTGAGCGGTTTCCGTGACCCCGCCGCGACCGCGGTCCTGCTGCGCGAGACGATCACCGCGCTCGAGCGCGGCCTGGCTGCCGACGGCGGCGGGTCCGGCGACGATGCATCGGGGGCCGGGGTTCGCCTGCTCACCGAGCTCGCCGATCTCCTGGAGGGGGACGCACCGTCCTCCGACGCCGAGTCCTCCGGAACGGACGAGGACCCGCGCCTGCGGCAGGCGTTCGCCCTCGTCTTCGACCGGCGGGGCGACGCGGCACTGGCCGCCGACGCGCTCGCGGCCCTCGCCTCGGCGTCACTGTCCGATGTGCTGTCCCCGGGAACGGCGATCTCGATCGCCACGGCCGCCGATCTGCAGGAACGCTACCCCGGCGACCCGGGCGTCGTCGTCTCCCTGCTGCTCAACCGCGTCAGCCTGCTGCCCGGGGAGGCCCTCTACCTGCCGGCCGGCAACGTGCACGCCTACTTGTCGGGACTGGGCATCGAGGTGATGGCGGCCTCGGACAACGTGCTGCGCGGCGGCCTGACGGGCAAGCACGTCGACGTGCCCGAGTTGCTGAAGACCGTGCGGTTCGCCGCACGCGGAGTGCCCGGACTGCCCGCCGTGGAGACCGAGTGGGGGCAGCTGGTCTTCGCTCCCCCGTTCGACGAGTTCGCCCTCCAGGTGCTCGACTTCGACGCCGGGCCAGGTGACGCCTCGACCAGCGGTGATCTGCCGGTACTGCAGCACGGCCCGGCCCTCGTCGTCGTCACCGACGGCACCCTCATGCTCGACTCCCCGAACGGGTCCCTGCGGGCGACCCGCGGGGAGGCGGCGTTCGTCCCGGCGGCCGAGGCGCCCGTGATGGCGCGCGCCGCCGAACGGAGCTCCACGGGGCGCACCCGGGCATTCGCGACGACGGTCGCCCGGGAGTTCTGAGGACCGGCGGCGGTCATCTGGACAGGAGCAACTGCGGCACCCGTCCGCTGCGTCATTCGGATCGGGTACCCGCCACGGCCTTCGTCGTCGTCTGCACGACGTCCGAGACACTCCTGGGCAGCTGTTCGGTGAGGGACGAGTCCCGCAGTTTCGCGACCGTGCCGTCTCGCTGAACCGTCAGCCGCCACGTCGGGCCACCGAGAAGCGGGCCATGGACGCGCTCGAGGACGCCGGTATCGTCACGGGCGTCGACAAGTTCAAGCGCGGCCGCTTCTGGCGGTCGCCGGAGATCCTCTCCGCCCTCGACGACTTCGCCGACCGCGCCCGACGCGGCCGACTCTGACCAGCGCCACCCAGGAGAAGGGCGTACCAGCGCCGAACTGGCCCGGCAGCCCGGGCTTCTGTCGGTGGCAGCCGGCACCATGACGTCCATGACGGACACCCTGCTCGACGCCCCTGCTCGCGTTTCCCAGCACGCCCTCCGGCACCGAGCCGGTGGCACCGACAGCCGTTCCGGCGCACCGATGCGTGACCGGCTGACGATCGCGACGCTGATGGGGGTGGCCTCCCGGCACGCGAGCCGCCGCGAGGTCGCCTTCGAGGACGCCGCCGCGGAGGTGCGACACGCGGCGGGCGGCCGGCCCGACCTGCTGGGCGAGGCAGCGGGCGTGTTCGTCGCGATGGGACGCGCCGACGCGGCCGCCTGGTACGCGAATGCGGCCGCCCACCTGTGCATCGCCGCGGACGGCGACCCGGAGGTGGCGCGGGGCCAGGTGGACGCGGTCGCCGCGCGGCTCTCCGCACCCCGGCGCGGGGTGGCCGGTGGGCCACCGGTACCGGATCAGGTCGGCAGGCCGGGCGGAGGGGCGATGAGCGCGGTCCGCGTCGGCTCCGGCACGCGAGCCGGGGCGGTGAGTCGGACGTGAACGCGGAAGAAGGCGCGGGAGAAGGCGCAGGACCGCGGGGTCAGCGGCCGGCGTCAGCGCCCGGAGCGGGAGCGGGCCTTCGACACCAGCGACCGGACCGCCGGCAGGGCACCGCCGACGACGCGCCGGGCGGCCGGGACGGCCCCGGCGAGCGCAGCCTTCGCGGCCGGCCGGGCGCGGGTGACGGCCTTCCGGGCGAGCGGCATCGCCCGCGCGTACACCGGGTAGAGCGGGGACAGGGGCAGGTCCCACGTGCCCGTGAGCTGGTCCTCGTGCTGCGCGAACTGCTTCTTGAAATCCGAGATGCCGTCGTTCAGCAAGCCGTTCAGGTCGTAGCGGGTGCAGCCGTCGGCCTTCATCTCGGTGAACGCCGCCCACTTGACGCCGTAGTTCGCGCGGGCCTTCTGCCCGGCCGGGGACACGCCGCCGTAGAGTTCGAACGCGGTGGAGCCGCTCCGCGCGATCCACACGAACGCGATCGGTTCGCCGCCGTCGAAGGCGGCGACGATCGGCGAGTTCTCGCCGAGGAACCGCCAGATGTCGCGGTAGTAGTCGTCGCCGTGGATGCCGAACCCGGCGCGGGCCGCGGTGTCGCGGTAGAGCGCGAGGATTTTCTCCAGCTCGGTTTCGGAGGCGACCCGGCGGAACTCGAGATCGCTGCGCAGGTTCTTGCGCACGTTGGCCCGGGTGGTGCGGTGCATCGCGGCCATCAGCTCGTCCTCGGTGCGGGTGAGGTCGAGGATGAGGGTGCGCGGGATGAGGATCGTGGAGTCGGTGCGGTGGAAGCCGGCCGCGGTCAGGCGCGCCTCCCCCGCCGACCCAGCCTCCCAGTCGGGCTCGACGACGAGCGCGACCGACCCGCGGGTGGCCTTCACATGAGCGGCGACGGCGTCGAGCACCTCCGCCGCGCGCTCCGGGTCACCCACCGGTCCGCGGGAGACATAGGCCAGGGACCGCAACGGCCACGGCAACGACCGGTACGCCACCTCGGCGGCGCCGAGCGGTGTGCCGGTGACCGCGGCGCCGGAATCCGGCGCGGCCACGGAGCCGGAAGCCGCGGTACCGGTGACGGAGCCGGAAGCCGCGGTGCCGGTGACGAGCAGACGCTCGACCTGCCACCCGTGCGCGGCCTTGACCTCACCCCAGCCCCACAGTTGCAGCGGGTGACCGCCGAGCGCCTCGACCGCCGCGTCCCAGGCGTTCCGGTCCTCGATCGGGGTGACGGTCGCGCGGTTCTGGCTCACTGCTCTCCTGGCGGCTCGGTGATACGGCGGCCCGGCGTCGGGCCGCCGGGGCGGCATCCAGCCTATGTCACGGTGTCCGCCGTCGGACGGAGCCACCGACCCGTCGGCCGAAGCAGACCCGCGGAACGGGCCGCCAGGTCACCACCGCCTCAGCGGGCGTAGTCCGTCCACTTCTCGGCCTGGTGCTCCGCCTCGACGAACCGGATGGTGCCGGACTTCGAGCGCATCACGATCGACTGGGTGCGGACCGTGGTGTTGCTGTACCGGACGCCGCTCAACAGGTCACCGTTGGTGATGCCGGTGGCCGCGAAGTAGCAGTTGTCGCTGGTGACCAGGTCGTCGGTCAGCAGCACGGCGTCGAGGTCGTGCCCGGCGTCGATGGCCTTCTGCCGTTCCTCGTCGCTGGTCGGGTGCAGCCGACCCTGGATGGCGCCGCCGAGGGTCTTGAGCGCGCAGGCGGCGACGATGCCCTCCGGGGTGCCGCCGATACCCATCAACGCGTCCACGCCGGTGCCCTCCCGGGCCGCCGCGATCGCGCCGGCGACGTCGCCGTCGACGATGAACTTGGTGCGGGCGCCCGCGTCCCGGATCTGCTTGACCAGCGGCTTGTGCCGTTCCCGGTCCAGGACCATGACGGTCACCTGGCTGATGCTCTTGCCCAGGGACTTGGCGATCAGGTGCAGGTTCTGCTTGACCGGCAGCCGCAGGTCGACCATCTCGGCGGCCTCGGGCCCGGTGACGAGCTTGTCCATGTAGAACACGGCGGACGGGTCGTACATCGAGCCGCGTTCGGCGACGGCGAGCACCGCCAGCGCGTTGTCCATGCCGAGCGCCGTCAGCCGGGTGCCGTCGATCGGGTCGACCGCGACGTCGACCTCGGGGCCGGTGCCGTCGCCGACGCGCTCCCCGTTGAAGAGCATGGGGGCCTCGTCCTTCTCCCCCTCGCCGATCACGACGACGCCGTTGAAGCGCACGGAGTGAAGGAAGGAGCGCATCGCGTCCACGGCGGCGCCGTCGGCCCGGTTCTTGTCGCCGATGCCGACCCAGAAGCCGCCGGCGATGGCCGCGGCCTCGGTCACGCGGACGAGTTCGAGGGCGAGGTTGCGGTCCGGCTCCTGGTCCGTGGTCGCCAGCGTCGGGGACAGCGCCGAGAACCGGTTCTCCGCGTGGTGCGGTTGCGAGAGCGCCTCCACGACCGAGGGGGCGACGTCGGCCGGGGTCTGCGTGGCAGCCTGGTCGGCGGCACCGTTCTCGGATCCACCCGTCTCGATCGGCGGCGTCGGCGTATCGGTGGTCTTCTCGGACACGGTGACCTCATCTTCGAGTGATCGGATCGTCGAGTGCTCGGCGCGAACGGTTCGATCCTACCCACGCGCGCGGTGCCGCGAACTTCCGTGACGAGGGGCGTGACGATGGTGAGGACGTGCGGATGCGGCAGGATGGAGGGCGTGAGTTCCCCCGATCCCGCCCCCTCCACGGAGCCGCGGACCCCCGCGGTGCTCAGCGCCGCGCAGGCCAAGCGGATCCGCTCCTCGGCCACGGGCCTGCTGATCGCGGTGGCCGTCAGCCTGGCCGCCATCATCCCCGTCCTGCTGCTCAGCCCGGCCCAGCGGGCGGAGACGTATCGACCGGCGGTCGACGTTCCGGCGATCGCCGCCCAGGCGGCACCGGCCGCCGGGTTCCGCCCGGTCGCGGCGATGCCGGCGGGCTGGAGCGCGAACTACGCCCGGTTCAACGCCGGCAGCGGCTCCGGGGTGCCGAACTGGGAGATCGGGTACGTCAGCGAGGATCAGCAGTTCATCGCCCTCACCCAGGCGGCCGCGCGGCGCGCCAATCCCACCTGGATCGCGCAGGCAACGGAGAACGCGCCGGTCACCTCGGACCGCACCGTGGCGGGCCAGCGGTTCGAGTTGCGGGACAAGGGCGGGACGAAGTCCCTGATCGGCACCGTCGGCGGCTCCGTCGTCATCCTGCGGGGCAGCGCATCCGACGCCGCCCTGACCACGCTGGCCGCCGCCGTCGTCGCCGACCTGCACGCCGCGGGTACGCCCGGCTCGACGCCGGTGCCGACCGCACCGGCGTCCACCGCCGCCGCGTCCTGACGCCGCCTCCCGGAGAGCGCCCGCGGGCCTACCCGGGCGGGGCACGACCCCGGCCGACTGGATATGCTGGCTGCCGTGACGTCTTCACCCTCTCCTGCTGAAGTCAGCCCCGCCGAACTCAGTCCCGCCGACGCGTGGCAGCGGCTCGCGGACGGCAACCGCCGGTTCGTGTCCGGGCAGTCGCAGCACCCCAACCAGGACGCCGCCCGGCGCACCGCCCTCGTCAACGAACAGCACCCGTTCGCCGTCATCTTCGGTTGCTCGGATTCACGGCTCGCCGCGGAGATCATCTTCGACGTGGGCCTCGGTGACGTGTTCGTCATCCGCACGGCCGGTCAGGTGATCGACGACGCCGTGCTCGGCTCGCTCGAGTACTCGGTCGCTGTGCTCGCCGTGCCGCTCATCGTCGTCCTGGGCCACGACAGCTGTGGCGCCGTGACCGCCACCCGCGACGCCGTCGACAGTGGCGAGATGCCGACCGGTTTCATCCGCGACCTCGTGGAGCGGATCACCCCGTCGGTGCTGACCGCGAAGCGGGGGGGCCACCAGGACCTGCCTTCGATGATCGACGAGCACGTGCGGCAGACCGCGGCCCGGCTCGGTGACAACTCCCGGGTGATCGCCGAGGCCGTTGAGGCCGGCCGCACCGCCGTCGTCGGCGTCAGCTACCACCTCGAGGACGGCAGCGGCGTCGTCGTCTCCACGACCACGCCCCTGACGACGCCGGCCTGACCACTCCCCCCACGCCCCGGTCGCGACGACGCCGGCCGGGCACCACCCACCGCCACCACGAGGAGACACCGGTGTCCGACACCCCCGAGTACCGCATCGAGCACGACACGATGGGTGAGGTCCGCGTCCCGGCCGACGCCCTGTACCGCGCTCAGACCCAGCGGGCCGTGGAGAACTTCCCGATCTCGGGCAAGACGCTCGAGCGCAAGCACATCGAGGCGCTCGCACTGATCAAGAAGGCCGCCGCCCGCGCCAACGCGGAACTCGGCGTGCTCGACGGAGACCTGGCGGACGCGATCGCGGACGCCGCCGACGCGGTGGCTGCGGGCCGGTACGACGGGGACTTCCCGATCGACGTGTTCCAGACCGGGTCCGGCACCTCGTCGAACATGAACACCAACGAGGTGATCGCGGAACTGGCCACGCGGGCGCTGAAGGCCGCCGGGTCCGAGAGGACGGTGCACCCGAACGACCACGTCAACGCCTCCCAGTCCTCCAACGACGTGTTCCCCACCTCGGTGCACGTCGCGGCGACCAGCGCCCTGCTCAACGACCTGATCCCGGCCCTGACCCACCTGGATGCCGCACTGAGCCGGAAGGCCGCGGCCTTCGCCGACGTCGTCAAGTCCGGCCGCACCCACCTGATGGACGCCACCCCGGTGACCCTGGGCCAGGAGTTCGGCGGCTACGCCGCGCAGGTGCGCTACGGCATCGAACGGATCGAGGCGTCCCTGCCGCGCGTCGCCGAGGTGCCCCTGGGCGGCACCGCCGTCGGCACCGGCATCAACACCCCGGCCGGCTTCCCGCAGAAGGTGATCGCGATCCTCGCGCAGGAGACGGCGCTGCCGCTGACCGAGGCGCGGAACCACTTCGAGGCGCAGGCCAACCGGGACGGGTTGGTCGAGGCCTCCGGTCAGCTGCGCACCATCGCCTACTCGTTGATGAAGATCAGCAACGACCTGCGGTGGATGGGTTCGGGTCCCAACACGGGCCTGGGCGAGATCGCCATCCCGGATCTGCAGCCCGGCTCCTCGATCATGCCGGGCAAGGTCAACCCCGTGATCTGCGAGGCCGCGATCCAGGTCGCCGCGCAGGTGATCGGCAACGACACCACCATCGCCCTGTCCTCCACCAACGGCGCGTTCGAACTGAACGTGGGCATCCCGGTGATGGCCGCGAACCTCCTCGAGTCCATCCGGTTGCTCGCCAACACGGCGCGGGTGATGGCGGACAAGATGATCGACGGCATCGAGGCCAACGTGGACCGAGCCCGGTTCCTGGCCGAGGCGTCCCCGTCGATCGTCACGCCGCTGAACAAGTACATCGGTTACGAGAACGCCGCGAAGATCGCCAAGAAGGCGGTCGCCGAGGGCCTGACCGTCCGGGAGGCGACCGTCGCGCTGGGCTACCTGGAGCGCGGCGAGCTGACCGAGGAGCAGCTGGACGCGGCGCTGGACGTGATGTCGATGACCGGGCCGGCCACCGCCTGAACCGGTCCGGCAGCCGCCATGCCGTCGGTCCCCGACCGCCCGCGCCGGGTGTTCACCGTCGGGCACTCCACCCGCCCGTTCGAGGATATGGTGGCCATGCTCCGGGCGAACGACATCACCATGCTCGTGGACGTCCGGTCCTTCCCGACCTCCCGCGTTCATCCGCAGTGGAACCAGGACGCGATCGTCGAGCGGCTCCCGGCGGGCATCGGCTACCGGTGGATCCGGGCGCTCGGCGGCCGTCGGCACACCCCCGCCGGTGTGGCCAGCCCCAACGGCGGGTGGCGCGTCAAGGCGTTCCGGGACTACGCCGACCACATGGCGACGGCCGACTTCCATGCCGGCCTCGCCGAGCTGCTGGAGATCGCCGGCCACTCGGTACCGGCGATCATGTGCAGTGAGGCCGTGCCCTGGCGCTGTCACCGCCGACTGATCGCCGACGCGCTGCTCGTGGCCGGGGTCGAGGTGGCTCACCTCATGTCTCCGACGTCGGTACGGCCGGCCGAGTTGACCCCGTTCGCCGTGGTCGACGACGGGCGGATCACCTACCCGACGCCGGAGGAGCCGCTGCCCGGCCTCTGACGGACGGCGTCGGGCCGATTTCGGGCCTCGAACGCTTCCGGTCGCCGCTTCAGTCCGGTCGCCGGTCGCCGAGCTCAGTCCGGTCGCCGGTCGCCGAGCTCAGTCCGGTCGCCGGTCGCCGCCTCAGTCGCGGTCGCCGGTCGCCGAGCTCAGTCCGGTCGCCGGTCGCCGAGCTCAGTCGTGGGCGAAGACCGCCACCCCGGTACTGGCCAGCGCCGTCCGCAGCCGCCACCGCTGGTGCTCGGGCATCGAGTCCGGCAGGTCGTCGACGTCGAACCAGCCCACGGCGGTCGACTCGTCGTCGGCCACCCGCGCCTCGCCCGCCACGCACCGGCAGCGGAAGGTCAGATCCAGGAACTGCGCCCGGTCGCCGTTGGGGTAGGTGACGGGGTCGCCGACACTGGTCGAGGTGAGGAACTCGACGCGGGCGACGACGCCGGTCTCCTCGGCGATCTCCCGGGCCAGGCCGACGGCGGGTTCCTCGCCCGGTTCGAGGATGCCGGTGATCAGTCCCCACCGGCCGTTGTCGGCGCGTCGGCCGAGCAGCACCCGGCCCTCGTCGTCGAGCACCACCGCCGTCACCCCCGGCAGCCAGATCAGGTCGGTGCCGAGCTTGGCGCGCATGCTGAGGATGAAGTCGGGGGTGGGCACGCGGCCCATTCTAGGGAGCCGGTGCTCGCCCCGTGTTCGTCCGCCGCCACCGCGAGAGGGACAGTTCCTACCGTTCGGGACAGCCCCCCACCGCCTCGACGGGAGTAAGTGTCCCACCGGGCGACGAAGAACCCGGCGACGAAGAACCCGGCGACGAAGAACCCGGCGACGAAGAACCGGGCGACGAAGGACGTCCTGAAGCGTGGGTGCGCCGTGAACCACGGCATACCGCCCGCCCGGCGTCGGTGCCAGACTGACAGGCGAGACCACCCGTCGAGCATGACCGGAAGGAACCGCCATGGCCCAGAAACTGGCCGAGCAGATCGTCGAGCAACTCATCGGTGCCGGAGTCCGCCGGATCTACGGCATCGTCGGGGACAGCCTCAACCCGATCGTCGACGCGGTGCGCGCCAGCGGCGGGTCCGCGCGCGGCGGGATCGACTGGATGCACGTGCGGCACGAGGAGGCCGCCGCGTTCGCCGCGTCCGCCGACGCGCAGCTGACCGGCCGGCTGGCGGTCTGCGCCGGCTCGTGCGGGCCCGGCAACCTGCACCTGATCAACGGGCTCTACGACGCCAACCGGTCCGGCGCCCCGGTGCTGGCCATCGCCTCGCACATCCCCAGCTCGCAGATCGGCACCGGGTTCTTCCAGGAGACCCACCCCGACCGGCTGTTCACCGAGTGCAGCGTGTACAGCGAGCTGATCTCCACGCCGGTCCAGTCACCGCGCGTCGTGCACGCCGCGATCACGCATGCGGTCGCCCGGCGTGGGGTCGCCGTCATCACGCTGCCCGGGGACGTCGCCGACGAGGCGGTGGCAGCGAAGGCGCCCGCCCCGGCGACGTTCACCCCCGGCATCCTCCACCCGGATCCGGAGAGCCTGGCGGCGCTGGCCGCGGCGATCGACGCGGCGGACAAGGTCGCCATCTTCGCCGGCATCGGCGTCGCCGGCGCGCACGACGCCGTCGTCGACCTCGCCGCGAAGCTGAAGGCCCCGGTGGGGCACTCGCTGCGCGGCAAGGACTTCATCCAGTACAACAACCCGTACGACGTAGGGATGACCGGTCTGCTCGGCTACGGGGCCGCGGCGGAGGGCATTCACGACGCGGACCTGCTGATCCTGCTCGGCACCGACTTCCCGTACGACCAGTTCCTGCCGGACACCAGGACCGCGCAGGTGGACCGGGCGGCCGAGCACATCGGGCGGCGCACCGACGTCGACGTCGCCGTCAACGCGGACGTCCTGCCCACCCTGGCGGCGCTGCTGCCGCTGGTGAAGGAGAAGACCTCCAGCCGGTTCCTCGACGCCACGCTGAAGCGGCACGACAAGCTGATGAACAAGGCGGTCGGCGCCTACACGCGGCGCGCGGACCGGCTGGTTCCCATCCACCCGGAGTACGCGGCGTCGCTGCTGGACCAGGTGGCCGACGACGACGCGATCTTCACCGCCGACACCGGCATGGGCAACGTGTGGACCGCCCGGTACATCAACCCGCTCGGCACCCGCCGGCTGATCGGCTCCTACCTGCACGGCTCGATGGCCAACGCGCTGCCGCACGCGATCGGCGCGCAGGCGGCGTTCCCGGACCGGCAGGTGATCGCCGTCGCCGGTGACGGCGGGCTGTCCATGCTGCTCGGCGAACTGATCACCGTGGCCGCGTACCGACTGCCGGTCAAGGTGGTCGTGTTCAACAACTCGACGCTCGGCATGGTCAAACTCGAGATGCTGGTCGACGGGCTGCCCGACTTCGGGGTGGACGTCCCGGCGGTCGACTACGCGCGGATCGCCGAGGCCCTCGGCTTCCACACCACCCGGGTGGAGGATCCCCGGCAGATCGAGGCCGCCTACCGGGAGGCGTTCGCGCACCCCGGGCCGGCGCTCGTCGACGTCGTCACCGACCCCAACGCCCTGTCCATCCCGCCGAAGATCACCTCCGAGCAGGTGGTCGGCTTCGCGACGGCGATCAGCAAGGTCGTGCTCAACCGGGGCGCCGGGGAAGCCGTCAGCATGGCGCGGTCCAACCTGCGCAACCTCCCTCGCTGACTCCCGCCCGTGGCCGCCGCGGTCGGACCCCGGGGTCAACCGGCGGGGATGAGGACCAGGGCGGCGCCGGCGCCGGCGAGCATGAACGGGCCGAACGGGAGGGTGGTCCGCCAGCTCGCCCGCCGGGTCAGCAGCAAGGCGGCGCCCACCACACCGCCGGCGAGGAACGCGAGCACCGTGCCCGCGGCGACGTGCGCCCAGCCGGCGGCGCCCAGGTGCAGGCCGAGCAGACCGGCCAGCTTCACGTCCCCGAAGCCCATGCCGGGTGGGTGGATGATCCGCAGCAGCAGGTAGCCGGCGAACAGCACCACCCCGCCGGCCAGCGTGCGGAGAACACCGCCGGCGCCGCCCGCCTCCGGGCCGGCGACAACGAACGCCGCCACCCACAGCACCGCCGAGCCGGCGATGCCGGGCAGCACGAGCCGGTCCGGCAGCCGGTGCTCGACGACGTCGACGACGGTCAGCAGCACTGCGAGCGCGAGCAGACCCGCGCACGCCAGGGCCGCCAGCAGGCCGGCCACCGGATGCGCGGCACTCAGATCAGCGAGCCGGCCGATCATCGCCGCCCCGATGTGCCGCGTGTCTCCCCCGACATGAGCGCAGCCTACCGGGCCCGGCCCGCTGCCGAGCGGGTAACCCGAGCGGGTGTGGACGAACGGGCTCGTTGCCGATCGGGAAGCCCGATCGATGTAGTCCCAACGGGTGAAGCCCGAACGGGTGTGGACCAGCGCGGCTGGCTAGACTGCGCTCATGTCCGTCCCGCCGTCGCCGGAGCCGTTCCGGCCGAAGCGCGCTTCCCGTCGCGATACCGAGCGCGACGCCGCCGGCGAGTCCGTGCCCCGACCGGAGCCGGCGCCGGAGACGGCGTCGGGGCCGGAGACGGAGCCGGCGCCGGAGACGGCGTCGGGGCCGGAGACGGCGTCGGGGCCGGAGCACGGCAACCCCGTCGACCCCGACCACGCCGACCCGGCGACCGCCGCCCGGTTCCGGCGCCTGTGCCGGTCCTCACCGTGGCGGTGGCGGACGCTCCGGTTCCGGTTCACGATGCGCCCGGGTGCCGAGCCCCTCGAGGCCCTGGTGCGTCGCCCGCTCGCGCTGCGGATCACCGGGGTCGACGGCGGCCTGGTGCACGCCAGCCTGAACGCCCCGCCCGGACTCGGCAGCTACGCGACCGCCCGCCGGGCCTCGTCCTGGCTGATGCCCCCGCACCTGGTCACCCCGCTCCGGGCCCCGGACGGACTGGTGCAGCGCCGGCCCGAGGCCGCCTACGGGGAGCCCTGGTACGACGATCCGCGGCTCGCCTCCACCCTGGACCCGGTGCAGCTGGCCGGGAACGCACCGGCCGCAGCCGATCTGCCGCAGGCCGAACCAGTCACCGTGCATGCGCTGCGCGAGGCCGACCACGAGGGCAGACCGGTCCTGGAGGCGCTCCTTTCCCCCAACCACGCCTACCGGGTGGCCGACCCGGCCGCCGCCCTGCTGGGACCGGGCCGCACCACCGTGCGGATCGACGCCGCCACCGGGGTGTGCGTGCTGGTGGAGCCCGAGGACGCGAGCGAGCCGGTCCTGTGGCTGCGGATCCTGGGCACGGACGAGTACGCCGGCGACGACGAGTTCCTCGGCGGTGCCCCGTGACCGGGCGTGAGCGCCGGCAGCCCGGGTTGCGGCGCTGCCCCGAACAGAGCACGGCGACGCGGTGAGCGCCCCGAACGGCCCCCGCCGGCCGTACCGGCCGTCCCGACCTCCGGCGGTCGAGCCCACTCTCCGGGAGGAGCTGCGCCGGCACACCGTCCGGGTCGTCGGACCGCCGGTGGCGCTGGTGACGCTGATGTGGGTGGTCGAGATCGTGGACCTGCTGATCCCGCTGCGCCTGGACGCCTTCGGCATCCGGCCGCGGCAGCTTGACGGGCTGTGGGGTGTGCTCACCGCCCCGTTCCTGCACCTGGGGTTCGCCCACCTGATCGCCAACAGCGGCGCGTTCCTCGTTCTGGGGGTGCTGGTCGGGCTGGTCAGCGGCCGGTTCTGGACGGTGTTCGCCGGTGTCACCGTGCTCGGCGGCCTCGGTACCTGGCTGATCGGCGACTCCGGCAGTGTGCACGTGGGAGCCAGCGGTGTGGTGTACGGGTTCGCCGCGTTCGCGCTCGCCTATGGGTTCACGGCACGCCGGTTCGGCCCGGCGCTGGCGGCCCTGATCGTTCTCGTGCTCTACGGCGGGCTGGCCGTCGGGGTGCTGCCCGTCAACCCGTTCGTCTCCTGGCAGGGTCACCTGTCCGGGGCCGTCGCCGGCGTCGTCGTCGGCGTGCTGCTGGCACGTCGGGCCCGCGCCCACCGGCCCGACTACCCGCCCACCTGAGGAATCAGAGGTCGACGCCCTCCAGCAGTTCCGTGACCAGCGCCGCGATCGGGGACCGCTCGGACCGGGTCAGGGTGATGTGCCCGAACAGGGGGTGACCCTTGAGCGTCTCGACGACGGCCGCGATCCCGTCGTGCCGGCCGACCCGCAGGTTGTCCCGCTGTGCGATGTCGTGGGTGAGCACCACCTTCGAGTTCTGCCCGATCCGGGACAACACGGTCAGCAGCACGTTCTTCTCCAGCGACTGGGCTTCGTCGACGATGACGAACGCGTCGTGCAGGGACCGCCCGCGGATGTGGGTCAGGGGCAGCACCTCGAGCATCCCCCGGTCGATCACCTCCTCGACGACCTCCTGGGAGACCAGGGCGCCGAGGGTGTCGAACACGGCCTGCGCCCAGGGGCCCATCTTCTCCTGCTCGGAACCGGGCAGGTAGCCCAGCTCCTGGCCGCCGACGGCGAACAGCGGCCGGAACACCACCACCTTCCGGTGCACACGGCGCTCCAGCACGGCCTCCAGCCCCGCGCACAGCGCGAGCGCGGACTTGCCGGTACCCGCCCGGCCCCCGAGGGAGACGATGCCGACCGTCTCGTCCAGCAGCAGGTCGATCGCCAGGCGCTGCTCGGCGGAGCGGCCGTGCAAGCCGAACACGTCCCGGTCCCCGCGGACCAGGCGCGCCGTGCCGTCGGCGTGGACCCGGCCCAGTGCCGACCCGCGGCCGGACGTGAGCACCAGATTCGTGTTGACCGGCAACCGCGGCTCGGCCGGCAGCGGCACCGGCTGGTGATCGTACAGCGCCGCCAGCTGCGCGTCGTCGAGTCCGACGTCGGCGGTCCCGGTCCAGCCCGAGTCCTTGGACTGCTCGTGCAGGTACTCCTCCGCGGCCAGCCCGATCGCGGATGCCTTGACCCGCATCGGCAGGTCCTTGGAGACGATGGTGACGTTGTGCCCCTCGTCGGCGAGGTTGCGGGCGACGGCGAGGATCCGGGTGTCGTTGTCGCCGAGTCGGAACCCGGCCGGCAGCACGTCGGCGGAGATGTGGTTCAGTTCCACCCGCAGGGTGCCGCCCTCGTCGCCGAGCCGCACGGGCTCGTTCAGCGTGCCGTGGGCGATCCGCAGGTCGTCGAGCAGGCGCAGCGCCTTGCGGGCGAACCAGCCGAGCTCGGGGTCGTGCCGCTTCTTCTCCAGTTCGGTGATGACGACGACGGGCAGCACGACGTCGTGCTCGGCGAACCGGTAGATCGCCCGCGGGTCCGACAGGAGTACCGACGTGTCCACGACGATGCACCGCACCGCCGCGTCGGGCTGGTTCGCCAGCGGCCGGTTGGCACGCGACGTGAGTGCGGGACGTTCGGCCGGGACGTCGCCCGTCGTGGCACGGTCCCGGGTCGTACCCGTCCGCGCTGGCGAGGTCGTCGCCGACTGGGCTGCTGCCTGCGGTGCTGACTGTGCTGGTGTCACGATTCGCTCCCCGCCCCGGGCCGCGATCGCGACCCGGATCGCTCGTCAGGTCGGATCCGGGACGCCTCGGGGCCGCGTCGGCTGTCCTCCAGCCGGACGGCCTGCCGCACCGCCGACCGCGGATCCGTCCGGCCGCGCCGGGACGGTGTCCCGCCGGCCCGGACCGGGTCCGAGGGTGCGACGCATCATGGTGGGCCTCCCGCACCGGACGGCGATCGTGCCGACCGATGGAACGAATCTAGGCCGCAACTCGACCACGGACGGCAGCCACGCCGTACCGGCCGGATGAACGGGGGGTGAAGAACGGGGGGTGAACAACGGGGAATCCGCCGCTCGCCGGTCAGGAGCCGAAGCGGCGCTGCCGTCGCGCGTAGTCGCGCAGGGCGCGGAGGAAGTCGATGCGCCGGAAGTCCGGCCACAGGGCCTCGCAGAAGTAGAACTCGCTGTAGGCGCTCTGCCACATCAGGAAGCCGGAGAGCCGCTGCTCCCCGGAGGTGCGGATGACCAGGTCCGGGTCGGGCTGACCGCGGGTGTAGAGGTAGGCGGAGATCTGCTCGACGGAGAGCTCGTCGGCCACGGTGGACAGGTCCTTGCCCGCGGCGGCCGCGTCGCGCAGCAGCTCGCCGACCGCATCGACGATCTCCCGCCGCCCGCCGTAGCCGACGGCGACGTTCACGTGCAGCCCGTCGGCGTCGCCGGTGCGTTCGGCCAGGCCGCGCAGCCGCGCGGCGAGATCGGCGGGCAGCACGTCGGGTGCTCCCACCGGGTGCACCCGCACCGTGGGGTCCTCGGCGATCCGGTCCAGCGTGTTGCCGATGATGGCGAGCAGGTCCTCCAGCTCCGCGCTGTCCCGGTTGAGGTTGTCGGTGGAGAGCATGTACAGGGTGACGACCTTGATGCCGAGTTCGGCGCACCACCCCAGGAACTGGTGGATCTTGTCCGCACCGGCCTGGTGCCCGTGCCGGGTCGGGGCGCCGGCCAGGGCAGCCCACCGGCGGTTGCCGTCGACCATGACTCCGATGTGCTCCGGCAGCGGCGAGCGCATCACCTGGCGGGCGAGCCGCTGTTCGTAGAGGTCGTAGAGCGGGGTCCGTCTGGCCGGCCGCTCGTCCGCTCCAGCCACGGGACCTCATCCTCCTCCGTCCGCTCGCTTCTCCGTCCGCTCGCTTCTCCGTCCGCTCGACGCGGGGTTGGCGAACCTGACCACACTATCGCGCACGCGCCCGCCCGGGCCCGGGTCGAGGGGTACGTCAGGGCGTCTGCACCCTGCACCGCAGGCCCGGCGCGCGGCTGATGCCCCGATCGAGCGTGACGAGCGAGGTCTCGAGCAGCTCGGCGAGGGCGACGTAGCTGGCGTCGTAGGTGGTGAGGTTGCTGCGAAGTTCCCAGGCCCGCGGCGCCAGGAGGTCGTACGGCCAGTGTTCGACGGCGAGCTCGAGGAGGTCGGCGTGAGCCTGGGCGGCCTGGTCGACGGTGATCAGTGCGGCGAGCTCATGGCGCCGGATGATGTTGCTCGCCTCGAAGGCGAACAGACCTGGCGCTGCCAGTTCAGCTCCCGCCAGGGCGGCCGCGCTCCAACGCCCCTCCGGTCCCGCGTCCAGCAGCAGGGCAACCACGGCCGAGGCGTCACAGACGACCCGTGGCCTCACCGCCGGTCCGCGTCCCGAGCGGCGAGGATGGCAGCGGTGTCGATCCGGGAGCCGGTGATGTCGACGCGCGCCCGCGCGCGAGCGATCACGTCGTCGACCGCAGGCCTGCCGGCGGCCTGAATCAACATCCCGCGAAGATACTCCTGCAGGGACATCCCGGCCCGGGCAGCGCGCGCCGCCAGCTCGTCCCTGACCGGACTCGGCACCTCGCGAACGGTGATGGCAATACCCATGCAGCGATAATAGCAGCATTGCCAGCATCATGACATCGCGGCACGACCGCCGGGCGGCCCGTCGCCGTGCCTCCCCAGCCCGTCGCCGTGGGGGCGGCACCCAGTCCCTCTCGCTACGATGACCCCGTGCGTTCCCACCACTCCGCTGTCCCCGCTCGGACGTCCGCCCCCGCCCCGCGGGCGGCCCGGCGCGAGCCGGCGTCCCCCGCGGACGCGGCCCTCGGGCGGGCCACCGACCTGCTGGAGAAGCCGCGGCTGCGCGGCTGGATCCATGCGGGCATGACGCCGTTGGCGCTGGCCGCCGGGATCGTGCTGATCGTCCTGGCGCCGACCACCCCCACCCGGTGGGCATCGGCCGTCTTCGCTCTGACCGGGGTGCTGCTGTTCGGCACCAGCGCCGCATATCACCGGGGCAACTGGACGCCGCGCACCCGACTGGTGCTCAAGCGGCTGGACCACGCGAACATCGCGCTCGTCATCGCGGGCACCTACACCCCGATCGCCGTGACCCTGCTCAGCCCGGCGCGGGGGGCCGTGCTGCTGTGGGTGATCTGGTCCCTCGCGGTGGCCGGTGTGCTGTTCCGGGTGCTGTGGGTGCATGCCCCGCGGTGGCTGTACGTGCCGATCTACGTGCTGCTGGGGTTGGTGTCCGTCCTGTACCTGGGCGAGTTCTGGAAGGTCAGCCCGGCGATCACCATCCTCATCGCCGTCGGAGGCGCCGCCTACATCGTCGGGGCCGTGTGCTACGGGTTCAAGCGACCCAAGCTCAGCCGCGACTGGTTCGGCTTCCACGAGGTGTTCCACGTGCTCACGGTGGTGGGCTTCACGTGTCATTTCGTGGGGATCACGATGGCGGTGCTCGCCGCCCGCTGACGCGCGCGTTCGCGGCCCCCGCCGGGTCGGCGGGGTTCAGCCGGTCCGGTCAGGCTTTCGGCCGTTCTCAGCCGATCAGGTTCTCAGCCGGTCAGCTGCGCCCGCAGTTCCGCCTCGGTCTGGGCGGGCAGGTCGCACACCATGTTCCGGCACACGTAGGCCCGCGCCACCCCGGCCGGGCCGGTCGGCCGGCCGCGCAGCAGGGGCACGCGACTGTCGCGTGCCGACGCGTCGCCGTCGCCGACGGCGAGGACGAGCGCCGGGACGGGGTGGACGGCCGCGACCTTGCGCAGCGCGGACCGCATCGCCGAATCGCGCCCGACGACGGCGATCTGGATGGGCCCGGTGGCGAGGACGGTTGCCGCGGCCAGACCGGCACCGACCACCTGCGGCACCTGCCCGGCGAGTCGTCCGACGTAGCCGACCAGCTGTTCGGCGAGGGAACGGTGCTCGATCGACCCGGAGTACGCCGAGGCCAACGCGCAGGCCAACGCCAAAGCGGCCGTGCCGCTCGGGACGGCGTCGTCGAGCGGGTCGACCGGCGCCTCCCCGGCCAGCGCAGCGGGCCCGGACGCGCCGCCGTCCCCGTCGGCCGGGACGTCCTGCAGGGCACCGTCGACGACGAACCGGCCCAGTGCGGCCTCGAGCAGGGCGGTCGCCCGCTCGTACCAGCGCTCGTCGCCGGTGGCGGCGAACAGCGCCAGGAAGCCGGTGACGCAGTGGGCATAGTCCTCCAGCCGGCCCTCCCCCGGCTGCAGGACGCCGGCCGCGGACATGCGGTGCAACACGGGAGCGCCGGCCGTCTGATGCACGTGCACCCGCCACAGGTGCTCCGCCGCAGCCACCGCCGCGGCGGCGAAGTCGGGCCGGTCCAGGGCCAGGGCCGCCTCGCTCAGCGCCGAGATCGCCATTCCGTTCCAGCCGGCCACGACCTTGTCGTCCCGGCCCGGCTGCGGCCGGGCTCGACGGGCGCGGCGCAACGCGGGCCGGACCGCCTCGAACAGCTGCCGTTCCTCGCGGTTCAGTTCCAGCCGGGGGTGCAGGGGCCAGCCGTGCTCGGTGGGTCGCGGGCCGGCGCCCACGTTCATCAGCACCGCGACGCGGTCCGCGTCCTCGCCGATCGCGTCGGCCAGTTGCGCCGGCGTCCACACATAGGTCAGGCCCTCGACGTGGTCGCCCGCCAGTTCGGTGTCGGCGTCCAGGGACGACGCGAAGCCGCCGTCGGGCAGGCCGAGCTCGCGGATCATCCAGTCGGCCGTCTCCGCGGCGATCCGGGCACCGAGGTAGCCCTCGTGCCGGTGCCGGGCGCCGAGTCGCGACCACTGCACGTAGACCTGCAGCAGTTGCGCGTTGTCGTAGAGCATCTTCTCGAAGTGGGGCAGGGACCAGTCCGCGGTCACGGAGTAGCGGGCGAAGCCGCCCTCCACCTGGTCGTAGAGGGCGGAGGAGGCCATCGCCGTGAGGGTGCGGGCCAACAGGTCCTCGGCGGTCGCGGCCGCGGACTCGGCATCGGTGGGAGAACCCGTCGCGGCGTAGCGGGCCAGGAACGAGAGCAGCGGGGTGCCGGGGAACTTCGGGGCGCCGCCGAAGCCGCCGTGCTCCGCGTCCTCGGTGGCGGCGAGGGCTTGGACGGCCTCGGCCAGGACACCGGGACGGAGCAGCGCCCCGGTGGCGGTCGGTGCGCCGGTGGCGATCAGCTGACCGATCAGGTCCCGGTTGACCGCCTGGGCTCGGCCGAGGCTGGCGGCGAGGGACTCGGCCGTCGCCGCCAGCTCGGAGCGCCGCTGGTCCCATGCGTCCCGGACGGCGAGGAGCAGCTGGCCGAACGAGGGACGGCCCGCCACCGGGCGGGGCGGGAAATAGGTGCCGGCGTAGAAGCAGCGGCCGTCGGCGTCGGTGAACACCGTCATGGGCCAGCCACCCTCCCCGGTCAGCGCCTGCGTCGCGGCCATGTACACGGCGTCGACGTCGGGGTGCTCCTCCCGGTCGACCTTGACGGCGACGAAGTTCGCGTTGAGGTAGGCAGCCACCCCCGGGTCGGCGAACGACTCCGCGGCCATCACGTGGCACCAGTGGCAGGCGGCGTATCCGATGGACACCAGTACCGGCACGTCCCGCTCGGCGGCTTCCGCGAACGCCTCGGGGCCCCAGGGCCACCAGTCGACCGGGTTGTCGGCGTGCTGGCGCAGGTACGTCGACGCGCTGCTCGCGAGCCGGTTGGCCATGACGGTGACTCCTGACGAGTGGCACGTGCATCGCCTTCCCAGCATGATGCACGAAAGAGATTTTCGGTCCTCGGTCCTTGAGCTGGTCGAAGGGCCCACTCGGCCAGCCTAGATGACCTGCTCCACGGGGTCAGTGGCGTGGGCGGTCAGGGATCGCTGACGGTCGCCCGGTGGGGACACGGTCGAGTGAGACGGTCACGGCCCCAAGGGTCCGCGCGCTTCGTTCCAGCAGAAGATCACCCGGCCGTCATCGCCAGGTCGTCGATCGCCGGGCAGCCTGGTAGATCGCAGCGATCTCGCGTGGCGACAGTCGCGACGGGAGCATCAGCAGGTGCTCGCTGACTCGCCGTCGTTGGACCACCACCACCGAGCCATCCGCCGGTTGCTGTTTGACGGTGAAGCCCTTGCGGGCGCCCATCACTGCAATGACCCCGACGGCGGTGACCGGGAATCCCACCTGCTCGGTCAAGAGGCGCCCGGCGCGCCGCGCCTCATGGCGACTGTTGCGGACGTACGGCACCCGCCGCCCGTTGACCATGAAGGTGTCCCCGCCGATCCAGACCGATGCGTGGGGGTGATGCTTCGCGTTGATGGTGAACACGCCGGCCGGGCCGATGACGACGTGGTCGATGTCCGAGTCTCGTTCGCCCACACGCACGGCATGGAGTACGCGCCAGTCACCACCGAGCCCGGTGAGTTGTGCAGCAACGGCCTCTTCCCCATCGGCACCGATTCGCCACGCTCGTTCGTCAGTCCGAGCGTCGACGAGCCGAGCCAACGTCCCACGCAACCACCCCTGAGCTTTTCGTTCGGCAAGCGCCCGCTCACGGGAAGCTGCGCCCGCGGCCGTCCCACTGAGGTCCGTCCAAGCAGGCTCGGACGGGTTGTCGTGAACCCCGGCGATCGGGGCGAAGTCGCTCACGGCCCGATCGTCCGTCGCGTGCTCGACGGCTGCCCGGGTTCCCTCGGTGGTCAGCCGCACGGCGAGGTGGTCGCGAATCGCCACCTTCAGGAGAGGCAGGTTCGTCAGATCGTCCGAGTGGTAACGGCCGATCCTGACGTCGAAGTAACCAAGGGATGTACCGCCCGGTGTTTCGGCGTACAGCCGCTCATGCCCGTATCGCGCCCAGCGCCTCACGATCCAGGCCGTCATGCGTCTCGCGCACGAGGTCTGCAACGCCGGTTCACCGCGGTGCGTTCCCCGCCCGGCCCGTCACCGGCGCGGGCCGGGGCTGCCGTGTCCGGTCACGGGGCCGCCGCCCGCCCCCCTGGGCGAAGGATCGGCACCCGTCCCCGGCCCGCCGTCACCGGATCCCGGGTCCACGTCACCGGGCGCCTCGCCGCGCGCGGCGGCCTCACGTTCTTCGATCAGGGCTCGGTGCTGGATCCGCCGGACTCGCTTGGTCATGGACCGGATCAGCAGGAGACCGGCCACGGCCACAGCGAAGGTCGCCAGGAACCCGAGCGTGCCGGGGGTGACCTGCTCGGCCGACAACCCCGGTTTCAGCCCGCCGTTCTGCGGGGTCGGCGTGGGACTGGGAGTGGCGGCCAGGACGAGACTGAGGATCATGAGGGCTTTCTGTCATGCGATCAGCGGGCGGCACCGACGACGCGGGGTCAGCGGGCTCCGGGAGGCTGTGCCCGCCCCTCCATGGTAATGGCCCGGCCGGCGGTCCCGTTCCGGGTGGGACCCGACGGGCGGGCCGCCGTCAGGAAGCGCGGTCGGGCTCGATCCCGGCGAACAGGTCCGTCTCGGGCAGGTCGGTGGGCACCCGGGCGTCGATGAGCGTGTACTCCTCCCAGGGCCACACCTCGCGCTGCAGATCCAGGCCGACGGCGAAGAAGAACCCGTCCGGAGCGACCTGCGACCGGTGGCACTTCAGCGCGGTGTCCCGGACCTGGAACCAGTCGGCACAGTGGATCCGGGTGGTCGTCTCGTGCGTGAGCCCGGGCGGCGGGTTGCCCTCGGCGTCGGTCTGCATCCGCCGGGCGATCCACTCGGCGAACGGCGACTCGATGCCCCGCTCCTCGAGCACATCGTGCATCGCCTGGAAGCGGGCGGGGTTGAAAGCCCGGTCGTAGTAGAGCTTCGCGGGCGCCCACGGTCGGCCCGTGCCCGGATACCGGTCGGGGTCGCCCGCAGCGTGATAGGCCTCGACCGTGACCCGGTGCGCCATGATGTGGTCCGGGTGGGGGTAGCCACCGTTCTCGTCGTACCCGACGATCACGTGCGGCCGGAATCGGCGCACCAGTCGCACCAGGGGGGCAGCAGCCCGCTCCAGCGGCATCATGGCGAAGCTGTGTTCGTGCAGGTCCGGTGGCGGGTCGCCCTCGGGCAGACCGGAGTCGGCGAAACCGAGCCAGCGCTGGGTGATGCCCAGGGCAGCGGCCGCGTCGGCCATCTCCTCCCGTCGCAGGCCGGGAAGGTCCCGCTGGGCCCGGGGCTCGGACGCGAGCGCGGAGTTGAGGATCGAGCCCTGTTCGCCGCCCGTGCAGGTGGCGACCATGACGTCGACGCCGGCGTGCGCGTACGCGGCCATGGTGGCGGCGCCCTTGCTCGATTCGTCGTCCGGGTGGGCGTGCACGGTCAACAGTCGCAGCGAGCCGGGGGGAACGGATTCGGGCACCAGACACTCCTGGACGGTTGGACGGAGATACGAACGGCTTCGTGCGTCACCGGGTCGTCCCCGGGGCATGAGCGGTCACCGCCTCGAGGTGGGCGACCTGCGGTCTCACGATCTGCCGAGCCGGGATAGGCTGGACGACGTCCCCGCCGTCGTGCGCAGTCGCATCGGTGACCCGCACGACCTACCGTCCGTGACCGCGAATGAGAGCCCGCGTGAGCACCCCCGAGTCGATGACCAGTCCCACCCTAGTCACTCGCTACGGAGCGCCCAAGCGCCGATTGAACCGCCGTGGCCGGCTCGTCGTGATCATCGCCGGTGTCGTCGCCGGTGTCGTCGCCACCGCGCTGGTCGCGTTCGTGCTCAACCGACCGACGATCTCCACCAAGGACGTCGGGTTCTCGGTGCGCGATTCGACGTCCATCACGGTGGGCATGGACGTCGTCGTCCCCGCCGGCCTACGCGGACGGTGCGGCATCCAGGCGCTGGACGAGCGTTTCACGGTGGTCGGATACACGGAGATCGACGTCGACGACACCGGCGCCGTCGCGCGCCAGGTCGAGCTGCGCACCACCTCCCTCGCTGTCAGCGGCGGTGTCGACCGCTGCTGGACGGTGCCGTGATCGCCCGCGCCGGGACCGGGCTGCGGCGAAACTGAGCTGCGGCGGAACTGAACTGCGACGGGACCGCACATCGGCGTGGTCGCTGCGGCACCGCTGACGTCCCTGGGACCGTTCGGCCTCGCCGGCCGGGACGTCGGAACCGTTGGATCCGGCACCCCGATGCCCCGTTCGGGGCTTCCGCTCGCTAGACTGGTCGGAATACGCTTCGCCCCGCTGGTGAACGTGACGGTTGTGACCGGCACCGGCGGGGTTCCTTTTTTGGGCTGCCGGCACCGTGCCGCCGTCCCCGATCGGGCCTGCGCGAAGCGACACCGCGTCGGCCGCACGGGCCGACCGATGGCCACCCGCACGACAAGGAGTATCGCGTGACCGCCAACAGCGCCGCCTCGTCCCCCTGGCTCACCCAGGACGCCTACGACCGCCTGCACGCCGAGCTGGAGCACCTCTCCGGCCCGGGTCGCGCGGACATCGTGGCCCGCATCGAGGCGGCCCGCTCGGAGGGCGACCTCAAGGAGAACGGCGGCTACCACGCGGCCAAGGAGGAGCAGGGCAAGGCGGAGGCACGGATCCGGCAGCTCACCGAGCTGTTGAAGAACGCCCACGTGGGTGAGCAGCCTGCCGACGACGGGATCGTCGAGTCCGGCATGGTGGTCACCGCCCGGATCGCCGGTGATGAGGAGACGTTCCTGTTGGGCAGCCGGGAGGTCGCCGTCGGCACCGATCTGGACGTGTTCAGTGAGAAGTCCCCGCTCGGCGCCGCGATCCTCGGCCTGAAGAAGGGCGACGCCACCCACTACGCCGCGCCGAACGGCAGGGACATCGCCGTCGAGATCGTCGACGCCAAGCCGTACAGCGGCTGACCTCCCACTCCGGCGTCACCACGGCGGCCGGTCACCCCCGGGGTGACCGGCCGCTGCGCTGTGCGGATCACGTCAGCGGAGCGCGTCAGTGCGGAGGTGCGGCCGGAACTCAGCCGTGGATGACCTGCGGATCCAGCCCTTCGTCGCGCAGGGCCTGCAGGATCGCGGCGCAGTGCTCCTCGCCCCTGGTCTCCATGAAGATGGTGATGGCCACGTCGCCCATGTTGATCGACCCGCCGATCCGGGTGTGGTCCACCCCGGTGACGTTGGCGTCGTTCTCGGCGATGACCCGCGAGATGGTGGCCAGGGAGCCCGGCCGGTCGTGCAGCATGATCCGCACCTGCAGGAAGCGACCCGCCGCCGAGAGGCCGCGCTGGATCACCTTGAGCATGAGCATCGGGTCGATGTTGCCGCCCGAGAGCACGGGCACGGTCACCCCGGGGTTCTCGATCCGGCCCTCCATCAGGGCGGCCACGCCGACCGCGCCGGCGGGCTCGACCACCATCTTCGATCGCTCCAACAGGAAGATCAGCGCCCGGGCCAGGGCGTCCTCGCTGACGGTGACGACGTCGTCGACGAGTTCCTTGATGATGGAGAAGGGGATCTGCCCCGGTTTCCCGACCGCGATGCCGTCGGCCATGGTGGTGACCCTCTGCAGCGGCACCAGCGCGTCCGCCGCGAGGGACGGCGGGTAGGCGGCCGCGTTCTCGGCCTGTACCCCGATCACCCGGATCTGCCGGCCCTGCCGTTGCGCCTCGTGCTTGAGGGCGACGGCCAGGCCCGCGAGCAGGCCTCCCCCACCCACGCCGACGAGCACGGTGTCGACGTCGGGCACCTGCTCGACGATCTCCAGGCCCACGGTGCCCTGCCCGGCGACGACGTCGACGTTGTCGAACGGGTGTACGAACACGGCACCGGAGTCGGCGGCGTACCGCTGCGCCTCGGTGAGCGCCTCGTCGACGGTCGCCCCGTGCAGGATGACCTCCGCACCGTGGTCCTGGGTGGCCGCGAGCTTGGGCAGGGCCACGCCGACCGGCATGTAGATGCGGGCGCGGACGCTCAGGTGCTTCGCGGCGACGGCCACCCCCTGCGCGTGGTTGCCCGCCGACGCGGCGACGACGCCACGGGACCGTTCCTCGGGGCTCAGCCGCGCCATCCGGGTGTAGGCACCCCGCACCTTGAAGGAACCGGCGCGCTGCAGGTTCTCGCACTTCAGATACACCGGGGAACCGGTGATCCGGGCCAGGGCGCGTGAGTGCTGGATCGGCGTGTTCTCGATCAGGCCGGCCTGCAGCCGGCGTGCCGCCAGCACGTCTTCGTAGCGGACCTGGAGTCCGGTCAGGCCGGTGCTGCTCATCGGGTGCGCTCCACGTCGGTCGTGGCGGTACTGCGGTCGCTGCGGTCACTGCGGTCAGCGTCGGGCGCGTCCGCGCCGGTGGCGTTCACCGCCGCGGTCTCGGCGTCGGCCCCGGACCGGCCGTGGTCCTGCCGCTGCCGGTCGGTGTCCTCGGCGTGCCGGCCGTACCCGTCGGCGCCGGAACCCACCAGCAGCGGGTCCGTCTCCCACTGCCGCCCGGCCAGGTAGCGGATGACGGTGTTGACGACGGCCAGCAGCGGCACGGAGAACAGGGCGCCGGCGATGCCCGCGACCAGCGACCCGCCGGTCACGGCGAGCACGACGGCGAGGGGATGCAAGGAGACGGCCCGGCCCATGATCAGCGGCTGCAGGATGTGTCCTTCGATCTGTTGGACGAGCAGCACGACGGCGAGCATGATCACCGCCTGGATCGGACCGAGCGCCACCAGGGCGAGCAACACCGCGACACTGCCGGTCACGAGGGCGCCGACGATCGGGATGAAGGAGCCGAGGAACACGAGCACCGCGAGCGGGATGGCGAGCGGGACGCCGATGACCAGCGCACCGACGCCGATACCGATGGCGTCGATCGCCGCGACGAGGATCTGCACGCGCACCCAGGACACCATGGATTGCCAGCCGCGCCGGCCGGCCCCGTCGGTCGCCGGGCGGGCCCGGCGGGGCAGCATCCCGACCACGAACCGCCAGATCCGGTCGCCGTCGAGCAGGAAGAAGATGAGCGAGAAGACGGTCAGCAGCAGACCGGCGGCGACGTGACCGGCGGTGGTGCCGACGGACGCGGCACCGGACAGCACGGTACTGCTGTTGTCCTGCACGCTCCGCACCACCTGCTGCAGGTAGCGGTCGATCTCGGCGGTGGACAACTGCAGGGGGCCGCTCTGCAGCCAGCCCATCAGCTGCTCGTACCCGGCGCGGGCCTGCCCCCACAGGGCCGAGATGCCCGAGACGATCTGCCGGCCCACGAGGGTCAGGGCGCCCGCCACCACCACGATGAATCCGATCTCGACGATCGCCACGGCCAGGCCCTTGGGCACCCGGTTCCGGTGCAGCGCCCGGACGAGCGGGGAGAGCAGGCCGGCCAGCAGCGCGGCGATCATCAGCGGGATGATGAGGACGCTGAAGAACGCCACCACGTAGAACAGTCCCCATGCGACGAGGACGATCATCACCAGCCGCCACGACCAGGCGGCCCCGATCCGCAGCGCGTACGGCACCTCGTCACCGGCCGGCTGGAACGAGGGGTCCGGGGGCGGGGCGGTCGGCGTCTCGCCGCGCAGGCCACTGAAAAGTCCCATGCGGTCCATCATCGACCCGATCGCGTGCGATCGGGTATTTTGCGTCCGCGCCGCGCGTCCGAACCCGGACGCAAGGTTCATACAGACTGGATGGGTTTGCACCTAAAATGAAACTATGAGTTCCCTGCTACAGATCAGAGATGTACCCGAGGAAGCGCGGCGTGCGCTCAAGGCCCGAGCTGCGGCCCGGGGACAGTCACTCAACGGTTACTTGCTCGACCTCATCGACCGGGAGGTGGCCCGTCCCACCGTCGCCGACGTACTCGACAGGGCCGCGCAGCGAGCCGAGCAGGCCACCGCTTCCGCTGCCGACGTCGTCGCTGCCGCGCGCGCCGAGCGGGACCAGCAGCTGATGTCACGGCCGCGCGGGTGATCGTCATCGACAGCGCGGCCGTGGTCGACGCACTGACGGCGGTCGAGGGGAGCGAAGACCTCCGTGCCGAGATCGCCCGCGAAGACCTGCACGCGCCCGCGTTGCTGGACTTCGAGGTGGTCTCTGCGCTGCGTGGGCTGACTCTCGGCGGCCGCATCAGTCCCTCCAGAGCGCGGGACGCTTTGACCGACTTCGATGCGTTGTCCATCCAACGGTGGCCGAGCGCCGCGCCGTTACGCCGGCGCGCATTCGAGCTTCACGCGAATCTGAGCGCCTATGACGCCGCCTACGTGGTGCTCGCCGAGGCGCTGCACTGTCCGGTTCTGACCCGGGACGCGAGGCTGGCCCGGTCCAGCGGCCATGACGCGGAGATCCGGGTTCGCTGAGCTGCGTGTAGCTGGTTCGCTCCGCTGACCACTTGCCGTCAGGCAGGCAGTCGGCGCAGGCCCCAGGAGATGGTCAACTCCTCGCCGGGGGCCAGCCGACGCAGCCCGTCCCCACTGTTGAAGGCGTTGGCCGGGGCGCTCATCGGCTCCAGCGCGACGGCGAGACCCAGGCCCGGGGTGTGGTCCGTGATGAAGACGTGCACGTACCCGCACTCCGGTCCCGTCCGCAGCTGCACGCCGCTGCCGTCGGGAGCACGCAGATCGTGCCGGTGCTCGCCGTCCACCAGCGCCAGATCCGTGTACGCGCTGTCCATCCGCAACGAGCCGATCCGCCGGCCGGCGCGCAGGTCGTGCTCCCCGCCGTCGACCGGCGCGGTGCCGGTCGGGATCAGGGACCGGGGGTCGGCCAGTAGGCGGGTCGCCGCGTCCACGCGCAGGGTCAGGTCGGCCACCGGGACGTCACCGACGCGCAGGTAGGGATGGGCACCGAGCGCTACGGGCGCGGTTCCGCTTCCCCGGTTGGTCAGCCGCTGACGCACGTGCAGTGATCCGTCATCCGAGACGGCGTAGTGCACCTCGTGGATCAGGTGGAACGGGTAGCCGTGCTGCGGGTAGATGCCCGCCGACAGGGTGACCGACTCGGCGCGGTGCTCCAGCGGTGTGTAGCCGGTGTTGCGGAGCAACCCGTGCATGGCGTTGCCACGGGCGGGCTCGGTGATGTCCAGCTGCTGGGTCCGGGTACCCCCGTCGGGCAGCCGCTGGGTCCAGCGGCCGGCGGCGATCCGGTTCGGCCACGGCGCCAGCGTGATCCCGGCAGCGCCGGGGGCGATCGCGTCGTCGTCGTACGTCTCGGTCAGCGCGACGCCGTCGACCTCGAACAGGCGCAGCCCGGCGGCGAGTTCGGTGATCACGGCGCGGGTACCGCCGACGGCGATCTCGTACTGTTCGCCGGTGGCGGGGCGGGTCGAAGCGCTCATGAGGTCACGCTACCCGCCGCGCTCGCTTCAACCAGCGGTGCTCGGGCCGGCGATCCCGGTTCCCCCGCGCGCGGCCCCGACAGTTCCGGTCCGCCGCACGGAGAGCAGCAGGGCCTGCTCCGGGTTGAGCACGGGCAGGGTCAGACCTGTGACGGCCAGGGCGGTCCCGGTGATCCCCGTCAGCCGCGGCATCCAGCCCGGTCCCTCCTTCTCCTTGACGGTGTGATCCTCGGCGCCGTGCCCGGCGGCCGGGTCGGTGGGGGCGTGGAACCGGGGCGGTCCCGGGTGCAGCGGATCGACCAGCTCGACGTCGTACACGCCGGCGGGGTCCAGGCCCGGCAGCGGCTGGGGGCCGGGTGCCACGTCGGGACCGGTGGCGGTGGCGACCACCGCGAACAGGGCGCTGGCCCCGTCCGGGGCGACGACGCCGTGGATGTTCAGCCCGGTCCCGGGCGTGTCCGCACGGACGGTGACGCCGGTGTGCAGCAGCTCGCGGTGTTGCCGGTAGAGCCCGATGACGTGGCGCAGCTCGTCACGCTCGGTCGGGTCGGTCCGTCGGATGTCCCACTCCAGGCCCAGGTGCCCGAACAGGGCAGTGACCGCCCGGAACCCGAGGCTGTGCGTGCGCCCCGACGAGTGCGCGGTGGGCGGGCCGATGTGCGCGCCGATCAGCTCCGGCGGCAGCAGCAGCCCGGTGTACTGCTGGATGGTCTGCCGTTCCAGCGCGTCGTTGGAGTCGGAGGCCCAGACCCGGTCGGTGTGCTCGAGGACGGCCAGGTCCACCCGGGCACCACCGGAGGAGCAGCTCTCGATCTCCAGGCCCGGGTGCCGCCGCTTGAGCTCGGCCATCAGGGCCAGGCCGGCTGCGGCCTGGGCGCGGGCCGCCGGCCTGCCCTCGTGGCCCAGTTCGGTGTGATCCCGGTTCTGGTCCCACTTCAGGTAGCGGATCGGGTAGGCGCTCAGCAGAGCGTCGAGCGCGGCCAGGACGTGCTCGAACCCCGCCGGATTCACCAGGTCGAGTACCTGCTGCCGGCGCCAGGAAGCCGACGTCCGGCCGTGCCCGGGACCGGAGATCCAGTCCGGGTGGGCGCGGGCGAGATCGGAGTCGGGGCTGATCATCTCGGGCTCGACCCACAGACCGAACTCGAGGCCGAGCCCGGTGACGTGGTCGATCAGCGGGCCGAGCCCGTCCGGCCACGCGGCCGGGTCCACCCACCAGTCGCCCAGGCCCGCCGTGTCGTCGCGGCGGTGGCCGAACCAGCCGTCGTCGAGCACGAACCGTTCGACGCCGATGTCCGCGGCCACGTCGGCGAGTTCGGTCAGGGCGGTGAGGTCGTGGTCGAAGTAGACGGCCTCCCACGTGTTCAGGATGACGGGACGGGGCCGGTCGGGGTGTTGCGGCCGGGCGCGGACCCAGCGGTGGAAGGCGGCGGCGATGCCGTCGAGCCCGGCGTCGGCGTAGGCACCGAACAGGGTGGGGCTGCGGTACTCCTGGCCCGGGGCCAGGTCGATCTCCCCGGCGCCGAGCAGGTTCCCGCCGCCGAGCCGGCGGGAAGGGTCCGGGGTGCGCTCGGCGAAGACCTCGGTGTCGCCGCTGGCGGCCAGGTGCACGGCCCAGACCCGGCCGCGGCGGTGGGCGAAGCCCTCCTCCCCGGCGCAGAGCACGGTGGGGGCGTCGTGCCCGGTGCGCCCGTGCCGGCCGGCCCGCAGCCAGCAGCCCTGGGCGAAGGGCAATCGCTGCGGGTGCCGCTCGCGGGTCCAGGTGCCGGTCAGGTCCATCAGTTCGCGCCCGGCCGCGCCGACGGGCAGGCTGACCTCGAGGGCGGCGAGCTGGTACGGGGTGGTGCCGGTGTTGCGCACGGTCGCCGCGACCCGGACGACGCCGGTGACGTGCAGTTCCAGCTCCCAGGTCAACGCCAGGCCGGCCCGGTCGTCGGCCAGCTCGAGCCGGATGGCTCCGCCGGCACCGACCGGGTGAGCACCGGCATCGCGGTCCGGTCCGTCCGCGCCCGCGCCTCCGGGACCGCGGTCGTGGGGGATGTCGACGTGGGCGTCCGTCAGGCGCCAGTGCGGGGAGAAGTCGGCGCCGCCGCGGCTGCCGCGCAGGGCCGGCCGGCCGGTCCACCCGCCCGCGGCGGCGGGCACGACGGGAGGGGGCGCCGCATCGTCCCAGCCGGAGTGGGTGACGGGCCGGGCGAAGGCGGCGGCCGGCGGCGGCACCGGCCCGAGATCCGCTCCCCAGTGCAGGAACGCCGGTGCCGGCCTGTCGCCGTCCTGGTCAGTGCGCCGGTCGTCGGTCGCGGCGTCGGACAGGTCGAGCAGCACGCTGGTACCGGCGGCACGCAGGTGAACGAGTCCGGAATGCGCGGGTCTCGGCTGGTCGGGTCTCGGCTGGTCGGGTCTCGACCGGTCGGCGTCCGGCTGGCGGGGTTCCTGGGAGGGGACGGTCATGCGGTCCTTCCGGCGGTGGGCGTGAGGAACTCGACGGTGAACGACGTCTCGTGCAGGACGAGCCGGTGCTCGGGTTCGACGTCGACGCCGCAGGAGCGGCTGCCGATACCGTGCTGCGCGACGTCGAGGTGCAGGTACAGCACGTCCGACGGTGGCAGCTCGTGGGGGTGGGCGGCGGCGGCCAGCTGGGCCGGGGTGTGCCGCTGCACGTTCATGTTCAGCCAGCCGTCGGCGGTGTCGGCGGCGAGCACGCGCACGGTGAGGACGGCCGGCGCATCGTCCGCGTCCGCGCCGGTGTCCGCGTGCGCTCCCGGGCGCAGCTGGAGCCAGCGCACACCGCGGCGATTGCCGTTCTCCTGCGGGGACGGGTAGCTGGTGATGAAGTCGTCCACCCGCAGCCGGTGCCGACCGACCCGGGCGCCGACGGCGGTGTCTGCGTAGCTCTCCTGGGGTCCGGGTCCGAACCACTGCACGGTGTCCAGGCCGCCCGCCGGGAGGGTCAGCACGACGCCCTCGCGGGCGACCGGCAACGGGTGGTCGACGGCGCTGCCCCGGGGTGTGATCGTCACGGTCAGGGCGACCCCGGCGGAGGTCGGCCGCCACGTCGTGGTGACTTGGGCGGCGGCGTCACCGGCGGGCTCGCCCCAGCGTTCTACGCGGGTCAACGCGCCGGCGCGGGGATCGCCGTCCGTTCCCCGCACGTCCAGGGTACGGCGCTGCCAGGCACCGAGCCGGTGCTCCGCCCACGGCTGGGCGGCCGCCACGGGCACCCGGTCCGTCCCGGCGTCGGCGTCCCAGTCGAACCCGGGCCGGTCCGATCGTCGGGTGTCCCGGGTCGGCTCGGTGGTGCCCCGGTCGTTGTCCGTGGGCGCCCGGTCCAGGCACAGCCCGAGACCGCGCACGGGGACCGCGCCGAGCCTGACCAGCTCACCGCTCGCGGTGAACTCGGCGATTCCCACGCGGTGAGCCGTCGCCCCGGCCGGGTCGGCGACCACGGGTGCCGGATCGCCCGTTCCCGGCGCGGGACCGGGGGGCGGGCCGGTCAGCCGGCCCTGGCCGACCGCGACGACGTGACCGGCCGGCGCCCACGCCGTCCCGGCCGCGAGCGCGGCGGTGACGATCAGCCAGCTCTCCGGGTGCACCGCCACGGGCGCATCACCCGGGTCTGCGGCAGCCCGGCCGGACACGGTGCCCTCGGATGCGGCGGTCGCGAGAACCGCGCTCGCGGACGCGGCGTCCCGGGAAGCGCCGCGCTCGGGAACGGTGAGGTCCGGCACCACCGCGATGCCGGTCTCTCCCGCCGGGACGGGCGGCAGGGGCAGCTCGCCCCCGGCGATGACGACGCCGTCCAGCTCCCGCTGCCAGGCGAAGCGCAGGTACCCGGTGTCGACGGCGGTGTTCCGGTTGCGCACGGTGAGCCGACCGTCGTCGCCGACGGTGATCCGCACCGGTTCGAACGTCGACCGGATGTCGAGCAGCGCGGGGCTCGGGGTGCCGTCGGCGAAGCACACCCCGTCCATGACGAAGGTGCCGTCGTGGATCGGTTCCCCGAAGTCTCCGCCGTGCGCGAGGTACCGCACGCCGTCGGGGGTGGTGGTGGCGATCCCGTGATCCTTCCACTCCCAGACGAAGCCGCCGGCGAACCGCGGGTAGTGATCCATCAGCTGCTCGTACCGGGCCAGACCGCCCGGACCGTTGCCCATCGCGTGCCCGTACTCGCAGAGCACGAACGGGCGGCCGGCGAGCCGTCCCTGCCCGTCGTCGGGCACGCTGGGCACCAGCGCACCGGTCAGCACGTGCTCGCACTCGCGGTACGTCGGGTACATCCGCGAGTACACGTCGGTGTAGGCGGACTCACGGTCTCCCTCGTAGTGCACCGGCAGGGGACAACCGCGTTCCTTCAGCCAGGCGCTCATGGCGGCCAGATTGGTGCCGGTGGCGGACTCGTTGCCGAGGGAGACCATCACCAGGCACGGGTGGTTCTTGTCCCGCTCCCAGGTGCGGGCGATCCGGTCCAGGTAGGCGTCCCGCCACGCGGGGTCGTCGCTCGGGTTGTCCCGCCAGCCCCGGTGCACGAAGCCGTGGGTCTCGAGGTCGCACTCGTCGACCACCCACAGACCGAGCTCGTCGGCCAGCTCGAGCAGGTGGTGGGCGGGCGGGTAGTGGCTGGTGCGGACGGCGTTGATGTTGTGCTGCTTCATCCGCACCAGCTCGGCGCGGGTGAACTCCTCCGTCACCGCGCGCCCGGTGCGCGGGTGGAACTCGTGCCGGTTGACCCCGCGCAACCGCACCGGCCGGCCGTTGGCCAGCAGGACGGCGTCGCGGATCTCGATCCGCCGGAACCCGGTGCGCAGGGTCACGGTCTCCCCGGGCGCCTCGACCCGGACGGTGTAGCGGCGGGGCGCGTCGTCGGTCCAGGCATCGACCGGTCCGACCTCGATCCGCTGCCGGTGCGCGCCGAGCGTGACGTCGACGCCGAGCTCGGGCAGGTGCAGCCGCACCGGGAACGCGTCGTCGGGGGCGGTCACGGTGACGTCCAGGACGCCGGTGCCGGTCACGGGGTCCAGGTCGGGCCGCAGGTCGACGTCGTCGATCCCCGCGTGCGGGCGGAGCCGCAGGGTCACCGGGCGGAAGATGCCGGGCAGCCACCACTGGTCCTGGTCCTCCAGGTAACTGGCGGCGCTGAACCGGTGCACCCGGACCTGCAGAACGTTGGCGCCGGGCCGCACGTGCGGGGCGACGTCGAACTCGTGCACCAGCCGGCTACCGGTGGCCCAGCCGACCGGGGTGCCGTTGACCCACACCGCGTAGCCGCCGTCGACCCCGTCGAACCGCACCAGGAGGGCACGCGCCTGCTCCCACCCGTGCAGCGGGTGGTCACCCTGGTGCGGGCCGGGCAGGGTGAACTCGACCCGGTGATCCCCGACCGCGCTGTCGTCCGGGACGAACGGCGGGTCCACCGGGAACGGATAGTTGACGTTGGTGTACCAGGGCGAACCCCAGCGGCGCCGGCCCCCGGGCTCCTCCCCCTGCAGCACCCAGTGCCCGGGGACGGTCACCCGGTCGGCGTAGGGTCGCCCGGGCTCCGCGTGCTCGCCGGGCATGGCGGGCGCCGCCGGTCGGGACGCGGTCCAGCGGAACTCCCAGTCCCCGGCCAGGCTCAGGGTCGGTGCGGTGCTGTCCATCGCCGCCGCCGGCGGCAGCGCACCCGCGCCGGGGGCTGTGCTGTGCTCCCACCCGGCCGGAAGGACGTCGTCCGGCACGTGCCGACCCGTCACGTGTTCGTCCGTCACGTGGTCGCCCGTCACGTGCTCGCCGGTCACTTGTTCGCACCGAGGGTGAGCCCGGCGACGAAGTGCTTCTGCAGCAGCACGTAGATCAGCACCGTGGGCAGTGCCACCAGGATGGCACCGGCCGCGATCAGGTTGTTGTCGGTGAAGAAGTTGCCCTTGAGGTTGTTCAGGGCCGTCGTCACCGGCATCAGGGAGCCGTCCCGCAGCAGCACCAGGGCCCAGAAGAAGTCGTTGTAGATCCAGGCGAACTCCAGGGTGGCCAGGGCCGCGAGCGCCGGCCGGGTCAACGGCAGGATCACGCTCGTGTACTGGCGCCACACGCTCGCCCCGTCGACCAGGGCGGCCTCGGTCAGCTCGTGCGGCAGGGCGCGCATGAAGTTGGAGAGCACGAACACGCAGAACCCGAGCTGGAACGCCACGTTGATCAGCACGATCCCGAACTGCGTGTTGTAGAGGCCGAGGTTGAGGAACAACCGGTACAGCGGGGTGATGATCACCTGCTGGGGCAGCAGGTTCGCCGCGGTGAAGAACATCAGCAGGCCGATGTTCAACGTGAAGCTGAAGCGGGAGAGCACGAAGGCGGCGGCCGAGGCGAGCAGCAGCACGATGACGACCGCGGGCACGGCGATCAGCAGCGAATTGAGGAAGAACCGCGGCATCTGGCCCTGGTTCCACGCGGTGAAGTAGTTCTGCAGCGTCAGGGTCGAGGGCAGCGACACGTAGCCCTTCGCCGCGGTCTCGGAGTAGGGCCGCAGCGACGTGTACAGCGCCCACAGCAGCGGGATCAGCCACAGCACGGCGCAGACGATGAGGAAGACGTGCAGGACGACGCGGGCGGGCCGGAGCGGTTTCCGGCGTTCCGGCACGAGCTGATCGCCGCCGCCGCGCGGTGCTGCCCGGTGGCCGCGGTTCGTCGAGGTGTCCGCGGTGGTGCTCACTGGGCGCCCTCCCGTCGGACGTTCTGGTACAGGTACGTGATGATGAAGGCCAGCGAGATGACCAGCAGGATCACCGCGAGGGCCGAGCCGAAGCCGATCCGGCTGGCTTCGCCGAGAATGTTGTTGGTGATCAGCACGGAGATCAGCTCCAGCCCGTTGGTGCCCTTGTTGATGATGTAGACGATGTCGAACGCGCGCAGGCCCTCGATCACGGTCACGACGAGGACGACGACGTTGATCGGTTTGAGGGTCGGGAACACGACCCGGAAGAACGACTGCGTCTCGGAGGCACCGTCGAGCGCGGCGGCCTCCTTGATCTCGGTGTCCACGCCCTTCAGACCGGCCAGGTAGAGCACCATGATGTACCCGACGTGCCGCCACCCCGCGGCCACGAGCACGGCGGGCAGGTTGATGGAACTGTCGCCGAGCCAGTTGACGTTCGCGCCGGTGAGCTCGTTGATCAATCCCTGGTCCTGGGAGTAGATGAGCTGCCAGATGAATCCGACCAGGGCCAGGGAGAGCACCACGGGCAGATAGAACACGCTCTGGTAGACGCGGGTGCCGCGGATCTGCTTGTCGAGCATGACGGCGAGCAGCAGCCCGAGCGGGGTCGCGATCAGCAGCAGGAACAGCAGCCACACGACGTTGTTGACCAACGCCGGCCAGAACGGGGGGTAGATGCTGGCGATCTGCTCGTAGTTGCGGGTGCCCACGTACTGCGCCGGTGTGACGCCGTTCCAGGCGGTGAACGAGAGCGCGATCGAGGCGATCGAGGGCCCCCAGATCAAGGCGGTGACCAGCAGGGCCGGGACCCCGACCATCAGGCCCATCACGATCCGGTCGGTCGCCGTCAACCGCCGGACCTTCCGGACCTCCGGCTGCGTCGACCGGGCTGCCGTGGCACGGCCGGCCCGGCGCTCGCGGCGGGTGCCGTCACCGGTGCGGACGGTGGATGTCATCGATCTGCCTTCCTGCTCACGGCCGCGGGCCGGTCCGGCGGCCGGTGATCCCCGACGTCGTCGGGAGGCACCGAACCGGGCCCGGGCACGTCAGGCTCATCCGGCGAAGATGGCCTTCTTCTGCTGCTCGATGCTGCTGACCAGCGGGTTGATGTCCTTCGGGTTCTGGATGAACTTCTGCAGCGAGGGGATCATGACGGTCGACGCGAAGTCGGGGCGCGTGTCCCGGTCCATGAACTGGGCGATGTTCTTGGCCGAGGAGACCACGTCGACGGCCTTCTTCTGCAGCGCGGTGTAGCTGGACGTGTCGAAATCCTTCGCCGCCCCCACGATGGACTTGTCGGTCTGCACGTTGACCGCCTCCGCCTCCTTGGTGCCCAGGTACTTGAGGAACTCGAGCGAGCCGTTGGCGTTCTTGGCCTTCGCGGACATCATGAACCCGTCGATCGGGGCGTCGATCGAGTCGGTGCCGTACTGGTCGTTGATCTTCGGGAAGGTGAAGAAATCGAGGTCCGCCAGGTCGGACGCCGGCGAGCCGGGGGTCTGGAACTGCTGGGCGACGAACAGGCCGAGCAGGTAGGTGCCCGTCTTCTTCTGCTGCAGGCCCTGCGCGGCTTCCTGCCAGGTCCGGCCGAGGGAACCGGACTGGTGGTACGGCAGCAGCGTGCTCCAGGTGTTGAAGACCTCCTTGACGCGGTCCTGGTCCCACGACTCCTTGCCGGCCATCAGATCGACGTGGAACTGGTAGCCGTTGATGCGCATGTTCAGGATGTCGAAGGTACCCATGGCCGGCCAGCCGTCCTTGTCGGCGAAGCCGATCGGCGTCAGGCCGTCACTCTTCATGCCCTTGGCCAGGTCGACGTACTCGGTGAGGGTGGTGGGGACCTGGTATCCCTTGGACTCGAACACCGACTTCCGGTAGAACACCGCCCACGGGTAGTAGGTGAACGGGACGAAGTACTGCTTGCCGTCCGTGGCGGTCGCCGCCTGCTTGAAGGAGTCCGCGAAGGACCCGCCGATGCTGTCCCACACGCTGGAGACGTCCGCGGCCAGGCCCTGATCGGCGAAGAACTTCATCCGGTACCCGGAGAACCACGTGAACACGTCGTCGGGCTGGCCCTGGAGGTAGCTGTTGATCGACTCCTGGAAAGTGTTGTGGTCGACCGTGTTGATCTTGACGTTCAGCCCACTGTTCGCCCTCGTGAAATTGTCGACGACCTTCTGGTAGGCGGCCTTCGGGACCGCATCGGACTGGTTGGACCCGAAGGTGACCGTGCCGGTGGCGGGGCCGGAGGTCGTCGCCGTGCGGTGGTGGACTGCCCGCCGCAGGCGGTGAGCAGCCCGAGGGCGGACAGGCCGAGTGCTCCACCGAGCACGGACCGGCGGGACAGATCCACCCGGGCGAGCGGGTTCACCGCCGACGGCGACGGGGACAGGGGCCGCCCGGAGGCGGACCGATCGAAGATTGCCATGACGACTCCTCGGGATTGCGGTGAACTGGCGATTGACGAACGGGAACGACGACGGGGTCGGCGGCCGGCGGCCCGCGACCGCGCCCGGGAGACACCCGATGCACAATCCAACAGAAACCACCATGTTTCGACGTTGCGACGAATGTGCCAGACATCACGCCTCGTGTCAACGACCCCAGCGGAACTGACTGCGGTGCGCGTTGTACTGGTCGGCCGACGGGGATTCGGGGTACCTCGGCGCCGCCGCGCCGAATGTTGGAAATTGTTGACATCGGTGTGCGGGAGGAGGCACGCTGGCCTCGGGTCGCCGTCACGGCCCTCGCCCCGGCGCCCCGGTTCTTCCCTCCGTTCGTCCTCTGCACTCCTGTCGTTCTCCTCTGTTCGCCCGCTCTCGTTCTCCCGTTTCTCCGACCCGCTTCTGGCGACCCGCACCGCGAAGGAGGCACCGTGCTCGCAGCCCAGCGTCAGCAGGCCATCGTCGACCGGCTGCAGGCCGAGGGCGTGGTCCGCGTGACCGACCTGGTGCACGCCTTCGACGTCTCGGACATGACGGTGCGCCGGGATCTGGACTCCCTGGCCCGTCGCGGCCTGCTGATCAAGGTGCACGGTGGCGCCACGCTACGCAGCTCACCCACCTCCGAGGAGCCGGGCTTCGCCGCCAAGGCGGCCCGGGACGGCGCCGAGAAGGCCGCTATCGCCGCGGCCGCCGTCGGACTGGTCGAACCGGGGATGGCGATCGCCCTGAACTCGGGCACCACGACCCACGCCCTCGCCCAGCTGCTCGCCCCGATCCCCGACCTGACCGTCGTCACCAACTCCCCGCGCATCGCCGACGTGCTGTGGGCCGCCGACGCCACCGCGACGGGCACGCGCGGCCCGGTCGTCATCGTGACCGGTGGTGTGCGCACCCCGTCGGACGCACTGGTCGGGCCGCTCGCCGTGCACGCGCTGAGCACGTTGAACGTCGACGTGTGCTTCATGGGCGTGCACGGGGTGTCCCTCGAACGCGGCATCACCACCCCGAACCTGCTCGAGGCGCAGACGAACCAGCAGATGCTCGAGTCGGCGTCCCGGCTGTGCGTGCTCGCGGACCACACGAAGTTCGGCCTGTCCGGGCTCAGCCGGATCGCCGGCCTGGAGGAGATCCAGACCCTGATCACCGACGAGACGATGAGTGCCTCCGCCGTCGACCTGCTCCGCGGGTACATCGACGAGGTCGTCCTCGCCCCGGTGGGTGCCCCGGTTCAGGGGGTCGGCGCGTGACGGCCCGGCACGTGTCCGGCCGGCTGGCCGACGGCCGGGAGATCCTCTACTTCTTCGACGACGCCGCCTCGGCGGCCTCGTTCATCCCGCCGGCCGATCCGCGTCCGCTGCCCCCGCGGCCCGAGCCGGGCGAACTGCGCTTCGACGAGTTGAGCGGGGAGTGGACCGCCATCGCCGCGCACCGGCAGACCCGCACCTATCTGCCGCCCGCGGATCAATGCCCGCTGTGCCCGTCCGGACATCTCGCCGCCGACGGACGCCGCCGCGAGTCCGAGATCCCCGCCGCCGACTACGACGTCGTCGTGTTCGAGAACCGCTTCCCCTCGCTCGGGCCGGCGGCCGGCCCGGTGCCGGTGCACCCGCACTGGGGGCAGCCGGTGCCCTCGACCGGAAGGTGCGAGGTCGTGGCCTTCACGTCCGAGCACAGCGGCTCCTTCGCGACCCTGCCGCCGCGCCGGGCGCGCACCGTACTGGACGCCTGGGCCGAGCGGACCGCCGCCCTCTCCGCCCTGCCCGGCGTGGCCCAGGTGTTCGTCTTCGAGAACCGCGGCGCACAGATCGGTGTCACCCTGCACCATCCCCACGGCCAGATCTACGCGTACCCGTACGTCACCCCGCGCGCGGCACTGCTCGCCGAGCGGGCCGCCGCCCACCTGGCGGAGACCGGCACGCTGCTCGGCGAGCGGCTGCTGGCCGCGGAGCAACGTGACGGGTCCCGCGTGATCATGACCGGCGAGCACTTCACCTCCTACGTGCCGTGGGCGGCGCGCTGGCCGCTCGAGGTGCACCTCACCGCGCACCGCCACGTGGGGCGGCTGGATGAACTGACGGACGCCGAGCGGGAGGATGCCGCCCGCGTGTACCTGGACGCCCTGAACCGGCTGGACAACCTGTTCGGCACCCCCACTCCGTACATCGCGGCGTGGCACCAGGCGCCCGCCGACCCCCGGTTGCGGGCCGCCGCCTGGCTGCATCTGCAGATCACCTCGCCGCGCCGCAGCGCGGACAAACTCAAGTTCCTCGCCGGATCGGAGGCCGCCATGGGCGCGTTCATCAACGACACGGTGCCCGAGCAGATCGCCGAGCGGTTGCGAGCGGTGTCGGGAGCGCCGGCCGGCGTCTCCGCACCGGCGTCGAATCCGGTGGCCGGCCGATGACCGTCGTCGACGCGGGCCGGCTGGCCACCGACTTCACGGCGACGTTCGGTGACCCGCCCGACGGGTTGTTCCTCGCGCCCGGCCGGGTCAATCTGATCGGGGAGCACACCGACTACACCGGCGGGTTCGTGCTGCCGTTCGCCATCGACGCGGCCACCACCGCGGCCATCGCCCTGAACGACTCCGGGCGGTTGCGGCTGGCCTCCCGGTCGCAGGACGGCGTCGTCGCGGTGGATCTCGCGTCGCTGGCCCCCGGCGCGGTGACCGGCTGGGCCGCCTACCCGGCGGGCGTCGTCTGGGCGCTCAGTGCGCGCGGCGTGCGGGTGGAGGGTGCGGACATCCTGGTCGACTCCACCGTGCCCACCGGGTCGGGGCTCTCCTCGTCGGCGGCGCTGGAGTGCTCCGTCGCCGTCGGGCTGCGCGACCTCACCGGGGTGGACATCGGGCCGGACGAACTGGTGCTGGCCTGCCAGCAGGCGGAGAACGAGATGGCGGGTGCGCCGACCGGGATCATGGACCAGACGGCTTCGCTGCGCGGTGCGGCGGGGCACGCGGTGTTCCTGGACACCCGCGACCAGCACAGCGAACAAGTGCCGCTGGACCTGGCCGAGCACGGCCTGGTGCTGCTGGTCGTCGACACCCACGTCAAGCATCAGCACGCCACCGGCGGTTACGCCGACCGGCGCCGATCCACGGAGGCGGCGCGGGAGGCGCTCGACGTCGAAGCGCTGCGCGACGTCGCCGTCGCCGATCTGGAGGCCGCGGCCGGCCGGCTGGACGCCGTCACGTTCCGACGGCTACGGCACGTCGTCACCGAGAACCAGCGGGTGCTCGACACCGTCGCCACCCTGCGGTCGTCCTCCCCCGCCGCGATCGGGCAGCTGCTCGACGCCAGCCATGCCTCGATGCGGGACGACTTCGAGATCAGTTGCGCCGAACTGGACACGGCGGTCGACGCCGCCCGAGCCGCCGGCAGCCTGGGGGCGCGGATGACGGGTGGGGGTTTCGGGGGCTCGGCCATCGCCCTGGTCCACGCCGAGGACGTCGACACCGTCACCGAGGCGGTGCGCGGCGCGTTCGCCGACGCCGGGTTCACCGCGCCGGGCGTTTTCCCGGTCGAGCCGGCCGACGGCGCGCGCCGCGTCGGCTGACAGCGCCCTCGCCCGACCCGGTCAGAGGCACCGTGCAGTGCCGCGGGCCCGGCCCCACGACATGGCGCACGAGCCGGTCTGTGGCACCACGCGACAACGGCCCCGGCGACGAGACGCCGGGGCCGTTGTCCTGTGGTCGTGCTGCGCGTTACTCGTCGCCGCGCAGGATGGCGAGCAGGCGAAGGATCTCCACGTACAGCCACACCAGGGTGACGGTCAGGCCGAAGGCCGCACTCCAGGCGTAGCGGGCCGGCACACCGTTGCGCACTCCCTCGGAGATCGACGTGAAGTCGACGATCAGGGAGAACGCCGCGAGCCCGATGGCGAGCAGACCGATGACCAGACCCCACGGGATCGACGTGCCGGGGATGTTGGCGCTGTTCAGGCCGAACATGCCGCTGGTGACGCCGAAGACCATCAGGCCGAGGTTCACCATCGAGAAGAGGGCGTAGCCGGCGAGCGCGATGAGGAAGAACTTCATCGCCCGCGGGGTGGCACGGACCTTGCCGCTGCGGAACAGCAGCAAGGTCACGGCGAACACCGACAGCGTGCCGACCACGGCCTGCACGACGATGCCCGGGTAGATCCCCTCCAGGAAGCTCGAGATGCCGCCGAGGAACAGGCCTTCCAGCGCCGCGTACGCCAGGATCAGCGCCGGTGCCGGCTCCCGCTTGAAGGCGTTGACCAGGCCGAGGACGAGGCCACCGATCAGGCCCACCAGCATCAGACCCGGCACGAACCAGCCGATGGCCGCGCCGACGACCACGAGGCCGAGGGTCATGGTGGTCTTGACGATGACGTCGTCGAAGGTCATCCGTCCCGTCTGGGACGGGGTCGCCGACGGACGGTTGTAGAGGTCCTGCAGGTCGTTCGGCTGGCCGTAACCGGACTGGCCGTGACCCGGCTGGCCGTGACCGAACTGGCCCTGACCGAACCGGCCCTGACCATAGGAATTCTGGGGAGGGACGGGCGCGTATCCGGCCCGCCCGTCCTGGTACTGACCCCGACCGGTGATGGCGGGGTTGTTGCTCAGCAGGGGGTTGCCACCGGCTGCCATGGCGTCTTGACTCCTCGAGAAGGGGGCTAGAACCCCGCCAGTCTATCGGGAACGGGCTTTCGTACCAGCGTTTGTGCGTGGGCTGTTCTCTGAGGGCGTGAGCGACGGCGGTCCGGAGGCCGGACGGTCGTGGCGACTACACTCGTTCCCGGTGCGCGCCCGTCGTCGTCGATTCCCGCACCGGCCCGTCCCGTCACCTCCTCGAAAGCGCATCCATGCCCGTCTCCTCCGCCACCTCCTCGTTGCCCCTGCGCATGCTGCACGACCGGATCCTGGTCAGCCTCGACGCGGAGAGCAGCGAGCGTCGGTCCGCGTCGGGCATCGTCATCCCCGCCACCGCGGTGATGGGCAAACGCCTGGCGTGGGCCGACGTCGTCGCGATCGGCCCGAACGTGCGGCAGGTCGCCCTGCGGGACCGCGTCCTGTTCGACCCGGAAGACCGGCTCGAGGTGGAGATCGCCGCCAAGGATTACGTGCTGCTGCGCGAGCGGGACGTGCACGCCGTCGCCGCCCCCGAGACGGCCGAGGCGGACACCGGCCTGTACCTGTAGGGCTGCCTCCAACGCCTCCGGTAAGGCGGCGTCCGCGTCGGGCAGCATGCCGACGATGCAGGTGTCAATCGGTGACGACGGTGACGCCGCGGTGCGCCGCGGCTTGCGCCAACCGCCGATCGAAGGTGGCCAGACGAGCGCCGAGGCCCTGTTCCGCAGCGAGGAGAACACAGCAGTCCGGCATCCTCAACCCGGTCTCGGAGCGCAGGCGGGCAAGCTGCAGCGAGGAATCAGCTGGGAAGGGCAGTTCAACCACGCCGAGGGCCTTCAGCGCCTCACGTGCCTGATCGAGACGCCCACGTCGCGCGGGGCCGACCAGCACTTCCGCGATGGTCAGCGGGTTGGCCACGAATTCGTCGTCGACCTCTCGGGAGAGCACCGTCACGGCGCGCTGGTGGTGGGCATCGGTGGCGTCGAGGTAGGCGATGATCGTGCTGGCATCCAGCACGATCAACTCGGCCACTCCGCACGCAGCTCATCGCGGTAGTCACGTTCGTACGCCCCGGTCAGGGCCCCACTGTGCTCGTGCAATTCCGCAAGCCGGCGATCCCGGCTCGCATCTCGGTCGCGTTCGATGGCACGGTGGCCTTCCAGTGCCAGCTGCACCAGCAGCTGCGCCCGGCTCAAGCCCGGCCATCGGGCACCCTCCTGGTCCAGAGCCGCCGAGAGTTCGTCGGTTTCTGTCACGTAGTGCCGTGGGCGACTGGTGGGCATGCGGCGAGTGTAGCACCGTGCTCAAGAGTGTTACACCCATCGCCCGTCATAAGGACCGACGTCGTCGCTCCGTCGTCGCCGAGACGGCGACTTATGAGGCAGCTGGGACCCTCGGCGCTTCCGAGCAACGTCGTAGAGGCGCTCGCGTCGACCGCGTCGCGGATGGCTCGCAGTGTGGCCGTTCTTGGCCCTGCGATGTCCGCCGTGCGCGGTGCAGCCTCGCCTCAGTTTACGCGCGCCCTGATGGCCACGGAGAACGTCTGGGCCAGCGTCGAGGCCGAGTTCGGTCTCCTGACGAGCGTGCAGGTCGCCGCGCTGACCGGGTCGAAGAAGTCGAGCCGGTCGTTGGCGGCGGACCAGCGTGCGGCCGGAAAGATCATGGGCGTGCGGCGGGGTAACGCGTACCTCTACCCGGGATTCCAATTCGACACCGCGAACGGCCGGGTCCGGCCGGCGATTCCGCGACTGGTCGCCACGGCGCGGGACTGCGGCTGGGACGGCGAAGACCTGATCCTCTGGCTGGTCTCGCCGAGTGGATACTTCGGTAGCGACCGGCCGGTGGAGCACCTCGGCGACGAGGACGTCCTTGACAAGCTGCGTCGCGCCGCAACCGTCGACTGGTGATCCCCGACCCGCCGGAGCCCTTCGAGCCTGAGGTCTTCACCCTCTCAGCGGGCAGTCCGATGTACCGCGTGGCCGGCTCATCGCGGGCCGCCAACGCCTTCAATCCCGGCGTCGGCGGCGCGACCCGTTTCGCGTTCTTCGGCGATCCGGCGATCCCAGTCCTGTATGCGGCTGAGGGCGAGGTAGCGGCCGTGCGCGAGACCCTTGACCTGGCGATCGACCCGGCCTACGCCCGCGTCTTCGCCGCTGGCCCGGACCTGGACTGGCTGGTCGACCTCTGCACGCCGTTGCACGTCGAGGTGCTCATCCACTGACGGCGACGCGCGTGCTCGCTGCCTCAGCGGATCCGCCGGCGGTAGACGACCATGGCCGCGACGTAAGCGACGACCAGGACGCCGACGCACCAGGCCAGCGCGACCAGTAGATCCGTACCCACCGGCTGACCGGCGAGCAGGCCCCGGACCGCGTTCACGACCGACGTCATCGGCTGGTTCTCGGCGAACCAGCGCACCGGGCCGGGCATCGTGGCCGTGGGCACGAACGCCGAGCTGACGAACGGCAGGAAGATCAGCGGGTAGGCGAACGCGCTCGCCCCGTCCATGGTCCTGGCCAGCAGGCCGGGGATGACGGCCAGCCACGTCAGCGCGAGGGTGACCAGGGCCAGGATGCCGACCACCGCCAGCCAGCCCAGCACGCTCGCCCCGGAGCGGAATCCCATCGCCACGGCGATGAGCACGACGACGGCGAGCGAGATGCCGTTGGCCACCAGGGACGTCAGGACGTGCGCCCACAGCACCCCCGGCCCGGGCGATCGGCAGGGACCGGAACCGGTCGACGATGCCGCCCTGCAGATCGGCGAACAGCCGCACGGCGGTGTAGGCGGTGCCCGAGGCGATCGTGATCAGCAGGATGCCGGGCAGCAGGTAGGCCACGTAGGACGCGGTGCCGGTCGAGATCGCCCCGCCGAACACGTAGACGAAGAGCAGCAGCAGGGCGATCGGCGTGGCGACCGTGGTGATGATGGTGTCGGGGCTGCGGGTGATGTGCCGCAGGGACCGGCCGGTCAGGGCCGCCGTGTCGGCGAGGGCGTGGGTGCTCACTGGCGCTCCCGGTGGGTGTCGGCCGCGGCGACGCCGCTTCGGGCGCCGTCCGTGGCGACGACGACGTCGGGTCCGGTGTCACCGACGAGGGCGAGGAAGACCTCCTCGAGGCTGGGCTGCTTCTCGACGTACTCCACCTGCGCCGGTGGCAGCATTGCCTTGAGCTCGGTCAGGGTGCCGTCGACGATGATGCGCCCGCGGTGCAGGATCGCGATCCGGTCGGCGAGCTGCTCGGCCTCCTCCAGGTACTGCGTGGTCAGCAGCACCGCTGTGCCCGCGTGAGCCAGGGCGGTGATGGCCTGCCACACCTCCTGCCGGGCCTGCGGGTCCAAGCCGGTGGTCGGCTCGTCCAGGACGACGACCGACGGGTTACCGATCAGGCTCATGGCGATGTCGAGCCGTCGGACCATCCCTCCGGAGTACGTCGCCACTTTCCGGCCGCCCGCCTCGGTCAGCGAGAACCGCGCGAGCAGCTCGTCGGCGGTGACGCCGGGGTCGGCCACGTGCCGCAGCCGGCCGATCAGGACGAGGTTCTCCCGCCCGGTGAGGACCTCGTCGACGGCGGCGAACTGCCCGGTGAGGCTGAGCGCCTCCCGCACGTCGGGCGCCGCGTCGGCGACGTCGTGCCCGTCGACGGCGGCCTCCCCCGCGTCCGCCGCGAGCAGGGTGGCCAGGATCCGCACGATCGTCGTCTTGCCCGCCCCGTTGGAGCCGAGTAGGGCCAGGATGCTGCCGCGGGCGACGTCGAGGTCGACGCCGCGCAGCACGGACAGCGTCCCGTAGGACTTCTCCAGCCCGCGGACCCGGATGGCCGGATCCACGGTCGTCGTGGTCATGACGCCGGCTCCCCTCGTTCCGCGCGGTCGACGGCCTCGATCAGCCGCGCGCGTTCCTTGTCGATCCACTGCCGCCCGGCGTAGGACTGGGCGAAGGTCTCGGCGAAGTCCACCGGATCGGCGCCGACGACGTCGTGCACGGTGGACCCGTCGGCCACCGCCTGCTCCCACAGGTCGGCGAGGTCACCGAACATCCGGACCATCGCGTCGCCGTCGAGCATCCCGCCGCAGTACATGAGGTACCGGTGGACCGCCTTCGCGGCGCCGCGGTGGGGTTCCGGCAGGCCCTCGATGCGGGCCGCGTCCTGCTTGTACTGCTTCTTCTGCTCGAGAGATCCGGTCAGGCTCTCGATCCACCTGGCAGCCACGTCATTTCTCCGTTCCGCGGAGCTCGTCCAGGCGTTCTGCGAGGAAGCTCCAGGTCCTCCAGAACTCGTCGAGGGCGGCTCGCCCCTCGGCGTTGAGCGTGTACACCTTGCGCGGTGGTCCCTTCTCGGACGGGACCTTGTCCACGTCCACGAACCCGCGTTGTTCGATCCGCACGAGCAGCGCGTAGACGGTGCCCTCGGCGATGTCGGTGAAGCCCTGCTCGCGCAGGGACGCCGTGATCTCGTAGCCGTAGGCCGGCCGGGCGGACAGGATCGCCAGGACGATGCCCTCGAGCGTGCCCTTGAGCATCTCGGTGATCTGCCTGCCCACGCGCCGGCCCTGCTACTCAGTGTTGTTGACTACCAGTACATAGTAACGCTGAATAGTGGTGGCGCAAGAGGGTTCGGCACGAATTCGGCGACGGTGAGCCTCGATGGGTTCGTCGCCGGTCCGGACCACGACATGGGTTTCCTGCAGGGGGTGACGGTCCGTGAAAGCCTGCACCGCGAGTGCACCGAGACGACGGGCGCCGTGCTCGCCGGACGCGCGGGCTTCGACAGCGCCATCGGCGACCCCCGGGCTCATCGACGAGATCGATATCCACATCGCCACGGTCCTGCTGGATGACGGCATCCGACTCCATGACGCGCTCGGCGGCGACTCGTGCGGCTTCTGCGCGAGGCCGACGAGCCCACCCGCACCGTCGACCTGCGCTACCGTCCGGTGACGAACGTCAGGCAACCATGATCGACCCTCGTCGTGCGCCGGAGTACCCGCGTCCGATGCGCCGGGTCTGAGCCACCACACACGCACACGGCAGGTCAGCTGGTGCCCCAGGCGGGACTCGAACCCGCACTGCGCGGATTTTAAGTCCGCCGCCTCTGCCGATTGGGCTACTGGGGCGCGGGCGCCGGCCCGGACTCCCACGCTACCGGTCCTCTGAGGGACAGTAATGTCCGGGCGCTCGCGTTCCACGGGCAATTCTCGGTCGGGGGTGTGATGCCGCCGTCGTCTTCGCACTCCAGCCCGAACAACGGCCCCGATGTCGGGGCCAGCGTGCAAGGCCCCCAGTCCGCTCGCACTCCAGCCCGAACAACAGCCCCACTGTTCGGGCTCAAGCGCTCCAGCCCGAACAACGGCACCACTGTCGGGGCCAGCGTGCGAAGACAGTTCGAGGTGACTCCCGGTGCGAGGCGGCCCAGCGCGAGACTGACCGGCCCGGCACACGACGACGGGCCCGGCGTGAACCGGGCCCGTCGCCAGGTGGCGCGAGAAAGGTGCAGCGGCGTCAGCGGGTGCTGGGCGTCTGCTCCGGTGTGGTCTCCTTCGGCCCGGGGTCCAGCGGCATGATCCGTCGGCGCGAGTCGATACCCCGGCGCTCGCGGTTCGGGTCTGTGCCGACCGGCACCGTCGACGGCGAGGCCATCTTGGGGGTCGGGGAGGTGGCCTCCCGGAACGTGCGGGTGGGATCGTTCAGGTTGAGCAGCTGGGTGGTGTCCCGGCCGACCCCCAGCGAGATGGCCCAGTTGCCGACGACGCGGGCCTTCCGCTCGAGCGTGGGCATGGCCATGCCGTGGTAGCCGCGGTGCGCGAGCCAGGCGAGCGGTCCGTCGAGCTTGATGGTCTTGCCCCCGAGCACGATCTTCGCCACGCCCTTCCAGGTGCCGAAGCCGGCGACCGCCCCGAGCGAGGCGTGCTTGTAGTCGACCGGGGGCTGGCCGGCGCGGGCGAGGAGGATGTTCTTCGCCAAGCGCTTGGCCTGCCGCAGGGCGTGCTGCGCGTTCGGCACGCAGAAGCCGCCGGGGCCCTGCCCGGTCAGATCCGGCACGGCCGCGACGTCGCCGGCGGACCAGGCGCCGGGGATCGGGCCGTCGTCACCGGTGATGCGCAGGTCCGCGGACACCCGGACCCGGCCGCGCTCGTCGAGCGGGAAGCCGGTGTTCTTCGCCATCGGGTTGGCCTGCACGCCGGCGGTCCAGATCAGGGTGTCGGCGTCGAACTCGTCCTTCGGCGCCTTGTCAGGCATCGAGATGAGCTTGAGGTGGCCGCCCTCGGCAGAGGCGAGCGAGGTGTTCAGGTGCACCTCGATCCCGCGACTGCGCAGGTGCTCGACGACCTTGACCGCCTGCTCCTCGGTGACCTCGGGCATGATCCGACCGAGCGCCTCGACGAGAACGAACCGCAGGTCGGAGGGCTTGAGCCGAGGGTTGCGCTCGGCCGCGACACGCGCCATGTCCTCCAGCTCGGCGAGGATCTCGATGCCGGCGAAGCCGCCGCCGACCACCACGAACGTCAAGGAGCGCCGCTTGACGTCCTCGTCGGAGGTCAGCGACGCCGTCTCGATCAGCTCGAGCGTCTGGTTGCGGATGCCGTTGGCCTCCTCGATGGCCTTCAGGCCGACGGCGGCCTCGTCCAGGCCCGGGATCGGGAAGGTGCGCGTGATGGACCCGGCCGCGATCACGATCTCGTCGTAGCTCAGCTGGAACGGGTCCTCGTTGTCCACGGACTGGATGGTGGCCGTCCGGGCGTCGTGGTCGACCTTGATCACCTTGCCGTTGATCAGCTCGGTGTCCTTCAGGTGCATCCGGTGCGAGACCACGGCATGCCGCGACTCGATGTTGCCGGCGGCGACCTCCGGCAGGAACGGCTGGTAGGTCATGTAGGGCAACGGGTCGACGAGGGTGACGATGCCGCCCTGCTCCTTGATCTTCTTCTGCAGGCCGAGGGCCGTGTAGAGGCCGACGTAGCCTCCGCCGACGATCAGGATGCGCGGACGATTCACGACTTGGGGTGTAGGCGCCATACGGGCCATGCTACCCACTCCGCCGATCCGGTCACGAGCAGGGCGTGGGCCGTTCGCACCGCGAAGGCCGAGGCATCACCGTCGACGTCGCAGCGCCGACAGATGCATGGCCGCGGCAGCGGCGATGACGGCCAGCACGGTGCCGAAACCGACGACGATCAGCCCGGGGACGACGCCGCCGTCGAAGTCGGGGCGGGCCGGTGCCGGCGCGGCCGGAACGGGCACCGCCTGCGCGGTTCGCCGGCTCGGCGGCGGCGCCGGGGCGGTGATCGACGGGTCGTTGGCCCGCCGGTGGATGCGGATCCACTCGGCGACGGAGCCGAGCGGGTTGCTGGCGGCCGGCGGCACCGCCGCGGTGAGGGCGCGAGCAGCGTCCACGATCCCGAACCCGTAGATCGGGTCGCGGCCGGGTGCGCCCTTGTCGCGGGCGGTGCTGACGATCCGGTTCGCCACCTCCCCCGCACTCATCTCGGGCCAGCGGGAGCGGATCAGCGCGGCGAGTCCCGAGATCAGCGGCGTGGCCGCCGACGTGCCGGACCAGGTGCGGTAGCCGCCGCCGGGCAGGCCGCCGACCAGGTCCTCGGAGGGCGCGCTGACGCCGATGGAGATGCCCTGTGCCGACGCGTCCCAGCTGGCCCCGCCCGCGCGGTCGAGGCCGCCGACGGTGAGCACTCCCGGGATGGTGGCGGGGGCGCCGACCTGGCCGATGCCACCGGCGCGGTTGCCCGCAGCGGCCACCACGAGGACGTCCTTCTGCTCGGCGTAGGCGAACGCGTCGTCCCAGCTCCGCGGCCAGGACGTGCTCGTGCTGGTCAGGGACATGTTGATGACCCGGGCACCGTGGTCGACCGACCAGCGCACGGCCGCCGGGATCTGGTCCATGATGTCCCGACCGCCCGGGTTGCCGTCGCCGACCCACGCGGAGACGTTGAGCAGTTGCGCCTGGGGGGCGACGCCCACGATGCCGGCACTGCGGTCACCGGAGCCAGGGCCGGAACCACGGGAGGGTGGGGCGGACGACGACGCCGGGTCGTGCCCGCGTCCGGCCAGCAGGGTCGCGACCATGGTGCCGTGCTCGGGTTCGAAGCCGATCGGTTCGGCACCGTTCGACGCACCGGTGCCGGAGACGTCGGTGCCACCGACGACGGCGCCAGCCAGGTCCGGGTGCCCGGGATCGATCCCGGTGTCGATGACGGCGACCTTGACGCCGGCCCCGCGGGAGACCTTCCACGCCTCGTCGAACCCGTACTCGCGCAACCAGTACTCCGCCGCACGCTGCTCGTCCCCGGCGCTGCCCGTGGCCGCGGGCGCGGCCGGGGCCGACGTGCGGGTCGGGCTCGGCGTGGGGCGCGGCTCGGCCGGCACCGGACCGCCCGCGGCCGCGGCCGGCGAGACGGGCAGCAACCATCCCGCGCCGGCCAGGACGGCGGTGAGGGCGCCGGCGACGGCGGCCCGCGCCATCCGCCCCCGGGCGGGCGGACCAGCGGACGGGACGGGTCTGGACTTCGGGGACACCGGAATCCGGGCGGACCGACGTTCCGTCATGTCAGCGCTGCACCGCTCTCCCGGGCGTCCCGCCGGTGCCATCCGGCACGCTCAGGGCGATCCCGTCGAGGATGTCGTGCTCGCTGGTGACGGCGGTGCGCACGGTCCCGCTGACGGTGGCGACGTGCTCGAGGATCCGGGACCAGATCAGGGCACCGGCACCGATCACGTCCACGCGACCGGGATGCATGAACGGCATCGCCGCCCGCTGGTCCCGGCTGGCGTGCAGCAGCGCGTCGGCGCTGGCCCGCAACCTCTCGATCGGCAGGTCGGCCCCGTGGATGGCGTCGGCGTCATACCGATCCAGGCCCAAAGCGTGGGCGGTGACGGTCGTGATGGTCCCGGCGACGCCGATCACGGTCGCGGTGTCACCGAGCGGGACGACACCGGCCGCCGCGTCGATCGCGGCGTCGATGTCCGTGCCGGCGGCGGCGATCTGCGCCTGACTGGGCGGGTCGTCGGCCAGGTGCCGTTCGGTCATCCGGACGCACCCGACGTCGGTGCTCAGGCTCGCTCGCACACCGTCACGGTCACCGAGGACGAACTCCGTGCTCCCGCCGCCGAGGTCGACGACGAGGGCCGGCAGCGGCTGGCCGGGGTCGAGCACGCTCAGCGCGCCCGCGAAGGACAAGGACGCCTCGTCGGTTCCGCTGATCACCTCGGGCTCGACGCCGAGGATGTCGCGGACACCGTCGACGAAGACCTGCCGGTTGGCTGCGTCGCGGGTGGCCGAGGTGGCGACGAAGCGCACCCGGGTGACGCCGTGCTCCCGGCACTGCGCGGCGTAGTCGCGACACGCGTCGAAGGTCCGGGCGAGCGCCTCCTCGGCCAGCCGGCCGGTCCGGTCGACGCCCTGCCCGAGCCGGACGACGCGCATGGTGCGCACGACGTCGGTGAGGGAGGGGGTGCCCGCTCCGGCCCGCACGTCCGCGATCAGCAGGCGGATGGAGTTCGTGCCGCAGTCGACGGCGGCGACGCGCCGGGACGCAGCGGGGGTGGAGGAATCGCAGCCGGAGGGCGATCGGTCAGCGGGTGAGGTGTCGGACATGTCGGCTCAGATCCTTGGTCGGGACGGGGGCTCCTGGATCCCAGGCGCCGGCGCAGGTGCACCGGTCGGGCGTCCAGTCCTCGGCGACGGCCGCCAGCGTCTCGTCGCCGAGGACGTTGATGCCGGGTCCGGCGGCGAGGGCGTGGCCGGCGAGGGCGTGCAGGCACTTGACCCGGTCGGGCATGCCGCCGGCGGAGATGCCGGCGATCTCGGGCACCTCCCCGGTGCCGGCGCGCCGGCCGATCCGGTCCCGCTCGGCGAGGTAGTGCTCGTGGGCGCAACGATGCCGGGCGGCCAGCGCGGGGTCGGCGGTGAGCCGCTCGGTCATCCCGGCCATGGTGCCGGCGGCCTCGAGCCGGGAGACCGCGGCGGTGAGCACCGGGTGGGTGAGGTAGAACGTGGTGGGGAACGGGATGCCGTTGCCCAGCCGCGGCGCGGTCGCCGCCACCAGCGGATTCCCGCACACGCAACGGGCGCTGATCTCGACGACGTCGCGGGCCGGCCGGCCGAGCTGCCGGCTGATCGTGTCCAGATCCGCGGGCCGCGGGTCCCGATCGTCACGAATCACGGTGGCATGTGGAGCGACAGTGGTGCCAGGAGCGGCGGTGGTGCCAGGAACGACGCCGGGGTCACGAGCCGCGGTGTTCTCACCTCCGGCGGTGCGGGGTGTCACGTGCGTGTCCTTTCCGGTGGCCCGGGCCGAGGCCCGGCGTCCCGGACCGTCAGCGCGTGTTCTGTTGGTCGGCGGCGCCGCGCACCGAGGTCCACAGCGCATCCAGCCACGGCTGCGGCCCGTTGTCGGATTCGGCCGAGGTGGCGACGGGCGGGACCTCGTCCGGGCTGCCCGCCCCGATCACCAAGTATCCCGTCTCTCCCGGCATCACGTAAAACAGCCGGTCACGCGCCTGTTGTTTGACGTAGGCGGGATCGTTCCAGCGGTTCAGCTGGTCCTTCAGCCGGCTCTGCTTGGCCCGTTCGTCCTGGATGCTCTGCTGCAGACTGCTGATCTCCGCTCGTTGCCCGAGCCACGTGCGAACCGTGGGTGCCAGCAGGATCGTGATGGTGACGAGGACGAGGGCCAGGGCGAGCAACCGGCCCGAGAACGCCTTGGCCGGGACGGGCCGGACCGCGGTGGAACCACCGGTCGGCTGCCGGGCGGCCGGGTCGGTGAAGGCGTAGTTGACCCGCCCGTCCTCGCGCCGGACGGTGTAGCGGGTCGGCGCGGTGGACGTGCTCGACGTGGTCTTCCGGGCGCGACCGGCGCGGCCGTCGCCCCGGCTTCCGCGCACGCCACGCAGGACCCGCGCAGCGCCGGTGCTGGCCGCGCCGGTGCTGGTGCCCTCGGAGCTGGTGCTGTCGGTCCCGTCACCTGCGGTGCCGTCGCCGGCCGGTCTGGTGAACGCCGACCCGGGTCCGGGCTTCGATCTGTGGCCGAGGTGCGCACGGGCGGCGGGCGGCGTGACGGGCAGGGCGGAGGTGACCGGACGGCCCACCGGAGAACCCGGGCGGGACGAGCTCACGCTCGTCGAGCCCGCACGCCGTCCGCCCGGCCGCGGTGAGCCGGCGCGCTCGGGGTCACGGCCGGCCGTGGCCGTGCCGGTCGCGGGAGCGCCGTCGTCGACGTCGTTCCCTCCGGCGCGGCCGATCTCGGCCGCCGCACCCGTCCGGGGCACGTTGGGTCGTCGCGTCGACATGGCACTCCTGCGGCTGATCAGTGGCGGCTCACACCGACGCGTCGCCCGATCGGGCGGAACGCGACCGGCGCGCCGGCGGAGGGACGACGATCCGCGGGTGCGGTGCCGTCCCTCCTACCGTAGCCAGCGGGATCGGGAATCAGGCCGAGAAACGCGGGAAGGCGCGCGAGCCCGCGTACCAGGCAGCGTCGTCGAGCTCCTCCTCGATCCGCAGCAACTGGTTGTACTTGGCCACCCGCTCGGACCGGGCGGGAGCGCCGGTCTTGATCTGACCGGCGTTGGTGGCGACCGCGATGTCGGCGATCGTGGTGTCCTCGGTCTCCCCCGACCGGTGCGAGGTGATGGTGGTGAAACCGGCACGCTGGGCGAGGCTGACGGCGTCGAGGGTCTCGGTCAGGGAGCCGATCTGGTTGACCTTGACCAGCAGGGAGTTCGCCGCCTTCTCGTCGATGCCGCGTTGCAGCCGCTCGACGTTGGTGACGAACAGGTCGTCGCCGACCAGCTGGACCTTCTCCCCGAGGTTGGCGGTGATGGTCTGCCAGCCGGACCAGTCGTCCTCGTCCAGCGGGTCCTCGATGGAGACCAGCGGATAGTTGGCGACGAGCTCCTGGTAGTAGGCGCTCATCTGCTCGGCGGTCCGGGACTGCTTCTCGAACTGGTAGGAGCCGTTCTGGTAGAACTCGCTGGAGGCCACGTCCAGGGCGAGGGCGATCTGGCTGCCCGGGGTGTAACCGGCCTTCTCGATGGCGGTGGTGATGATGTCCAGGGCGTGCCGGTTGGACGGCAGGTTGGGCGCAAAGCCGCCTTCGTCGCCCAGGCCCGTGCTCAGGCCTTCCTGCTTCAGCACGTTCTTGAGGTGGTGATACACCTCCACGCCCCAGCGCAGCCCCTCGGAGAAGGTCGACGCGCCCAGTGGCACGATCATGAACTCCTGGATGTCCACGTCGGAGTCGGCGTGGGAACCCCCGTTGAGGATGTTCATCAGCGGCACCGGCAGCACGTGCGCGTTCGGCCCGCCGAGGTACCGGTACAGCGGCAGGCCGGCGGACGCGGCGGCGGCACGGGCGACGGCGAGGGAGACGCCGAGGATGGCGTTCGCGCCGAGCCTGCTCTTGTTCTCGGTGCCGTCCAGGTCGATCATGGTCGCGTCGACGAGCCGCTGGTCGGTCGCGTCGAAGCCGAGCAGGGCCGGCTGGATGGTCTCCAGGACGGCGTCGACCGCGGTGGTGACGCCCTTGCCCTGGTAGATCCCGGCGTCCCCGTCACGCTTCTCCACGGCTTCGAACTCGCCGGTGGACGCACCGGAGGGAACCGCCGCGCGGCCGAACGAGTCGTCGTCGAGCAGCACCTCGACCTCGACGGTCGGGTTGCCGCGGGAATCGAGGATCTCCCGTGCGTGGATGGCGTCGATGGTGGCCATGAAAGGACTCCTGTTCGTCGAGCTGATGCGTGGTCTGACGTCGGTCTCAGCCTAGCCGGGCGCCGCGTCGCGATACCGGCGTACCGCGCCGCGCAGGGCCGCCTCCGCGTCCACGCCGCCCGCCTGGCCGCGACGGGCCAGGGCGAGCAGCGCGTCGCCGAGCTCCTCCTCGCCGATGGCGGGGCCGCCGTCGGGGGTCCGCCCCGGTGCCGGTACCGGTTCCCGGCCGGCGCGCTGAGCCCGGGCGAGGGTCTTCTGGGCGAGCGCGAGGGCCGGCAGGCCGGGCGGGATGCCGTCGAACGGACCGGTGCGCTCGGGCTTCTCCACCCGCTTGATCTCGTCCCAGCGCCGGTGCAGCTCCGCCGGCTCCGGCGCGGCGGCGTCACCCTCGTTCTCAGGGGCGAACACGTGGGGGTGGCGCCGGCGCAGCTTCTCGACCAGTGTCCCGATCACCGCGACGACGTCGAACGCCGCGTCCGGTCCGGCCTCCTCGGCCAGCCGGGCGTGGAAGACCACCTGGAGCAACACGTCGCCCAGTTCCTCCCGGACGTCGGCAGGCCCCCCGGTCTCCACGGCCTCGACCAGCTCGTGTGCTTCCTCGATCAGGTACGTGAGCAGACTCCGGTGCGTCCGCGCGGCAGTCCACGGGCAGCCGCCCGGTGAACGCAGCCGGTCCATCACGCCGACGAGCTCGCCGAACGCCTCCCCCGCGTCGGGGCGTGGCGCTGCCGGACGCTCCGCCGCCCGGTCAGTCGGCGAGGCCGTCATAGCTGGCGGAGATCGCCTCGGCGAGGGTGGTGCGCACGTCCAGCGGGGCGAACGCGGCGTCGACGGCGTTGAGTGTGAGGGCGAGCAGGTCGTCGAGGTCGTAACCGAACGCGTCCACGAGCAGGGCCATCTCGTCGCTGAGGGTCGTGTTGCTGACCAGCCGGTTGTCGGTGTTGACGGTGACCCGGAAGCCGGTCTGGTACAGCAGGTCGATGGGGTGCTGGTCGAGCCGGGTGCCGAACGCGGCGACCGCGCCGGTCTGCAGGTTCGACGACGGGCACAGTTCCAGGGGGATCTGCCGATCGAGCACCCAGCTGGCCACGGGCCCGCAGGTGACCAGCGCCGCACCGTCCTCGAGCCCGGCGTCGAAGTCGACGGTCAGGTCCTCGGCGATCCGCACGCCGTGGCCCAGTCGCAGGGCGTGCCCGACGGTGAGGGCCTCGGTGATGCTGTCCAGACCGGCGGCCTCCCCCGCGTGCACGGTGACGGGGAACAGATTGCGGGCGAGCAGGTCGAAGGCGTCGGCCATCCGGGCGGGCCCGAACCCGTCCTCGGGTCCGGCGATGTCGAAGCCGACCACCCCGCGGTCCCGGTGGCGCAGGGCGAGTTCGGCGACGGCCAGCCCGTTCTCACCCTGCCGCATGGCGGTCACCAGCTGCCCGACCAGGATGTCCCGACCGTCGGCGCGCGCCGCGGCGGTCGCCTCGTCGATGCCGGCCTGCACGGCCTGCACGGTCTCGTCGAGGCTCAGGCCACCGCGCAGGTGCTGCTCCGGGGCCCAGCGCACCTCGCCGTAGACCACGCCGTCGGCGACGAGGTCCTCGACGAATTCGCGGGCCACGCGGGCGAGCGTCTCTGGGGTCTGCATGACCGCGATGGTGTGGTCGAACGTCTCCAGGTAACGCACCAGCGATCCGGAATCCGCGGACTCGACGAACCAGGCGGCGAGGGCGTTCGGGTCGGTCGTGGGCAACGCGTGCCCGGCGGCGTCGGCGAGCTCGACGATGGTCGCGGGGCGCAGCCCGCCGTCCAGGTGGTCGTGGAGGGAGATCTTGGGCAGCACGCGGTAGTCGACCTCGGCTGCGGCGGCGGGGCTCGGGTTCTCGGTCACGGTCTCACTGTAGCGACCTTGCTGTCGCGACCATCACGCCCTCGGCAGGCGGGCGGAACGCGGGCGATCAGTCCCCACGGTCGGCGGCCGGGGGGTCGCGCGGCGGACGCCGATCCGCCACGTGGGGTTCGGGGGCGTGGTCGCGCCGGGCGATCCAGTGGGTCACCCGGTCGACGACGATGCCCGCCGCGACGGCGATCGCGATGGCCACGCCGGCGGCGAGGACGTGGTTGTCCCTGGCCCAGGCCCCGGCGAGCACCCCGATGCCGACCGAGTACACCGACCAGGTGCTGCCGGCGATCACGGTGAGCAGGACGAACCGGGGGCGGGCGAACCCAGTGGCTCCCGCCGTCATGTTGACCGCCACTCGGCCGACCGGGATGTACCGGGCGGTGAGGATGAGTAGGGCACCGCGCCGGTCCAGCTCGCTGCGCGCCCAGCGGAAGGCTTGCTGCACCCGGCGCCGGCGCATCCATCGGAACCGACCCACGCCGATCGAGCGGCCGAGCAGCCAGGCGATGTTGTCCCCGATCACGGCACCGGCGGCGGCCGCGACGATGATGCCGGCCAGGGTGGGGTTGCCGGTGGACACGGCCACCGCGGTCAGCGCGACGACCACCGACTCGCTGGGCAGCGGCGGGAAGAACCCGTCACAGACGCACAACAGGAACAGGACCGGCAGCACCCAGGCGGTGCCGGCGAGGCCGGCGACCGCCTCGTTGATCCTCTCCATCGGACCGGCCGCGGCGGCGACCGCCGAAGGGAGCGACGTGAGCAGGTGCGGACCTGGCACCGGTCACGCGCTCTTACTGCGCGCGTTCTTGCCCACCGGCTGCGGTGCCGGCTTCTCCACGTCGACCGCGGCGGGAGCCGACGCGGCCGTCGTGAGCGCCGACGTCGAGCGGTCCAGTCGCCGGCGCCGGAACCGCGAGATCCCCTGCATCGCGTGATCGATGAGGAAGCCCATGACGATCGCGATGGCGATCGCCAGTGCGGCTCCGAGCAGCGGATGCTGGTCGACCCAGGCCCCGGCCACGATGCCGATCCCGATGCTGTAACCGATCCACGTGGCGCACGCGATGAGGTCCAGGACCGTGAACTGGCGCAGCGGGAACCGGGTGGTCCCGGCGGTGAAGTTCACGGCGACGCGGCCGACGGGGACGTACCGGGCGGTGAGGATCAGCATGGCGCCGCGTTTGTCGAGCTCCCGGCGGGCCCAGTGCAGGGTGGCCTGGGCGCGTGCGCCGCGCATCCAGCGGAACCCGCCGGCCCCGGCGGCGCGCCCTATACGGTAGGCGACCTGGTCGCCGCTGATCGCACCGAGAAAGCCCGCCAGGGCGAGGAGCCACAGATTCGGCTGTCCCGAGGTGACCGAGACCGCGGACAGGGCGACGATCAGGGTCTCGGACGGCAGCACCGGCGGCAGGAACCCGTCGATGAAGCAGAAGAGGAGCAGCAGCGGATAGATCCACCACATCGAGGCAGCATCGATCACCAGGTCATTGACGATGCTCACGCTGTCCCTTTCCTTGTCCCCACGCCCACATCATAGGGTCAGCGTCCGGGAGGAGACAGGGCGCCGCCGAACGTGCACAGGATCAGGATCGTGCCACCCGTTCCAGGACGACGGGGCGGTGCCCGGCGGAGGCGGGCTCTGCCCTCGCGGTCGGCCCGGCGGGGGTGATGTCGACGGCACCGGCGAGCGCCTCCCGGGCACGGCCGAAGGCGTCGGGGGTGTCCGTGTGCAGGGTCAGGAGCGGCTGACCGGCGGTGACGGTGTCACCGGGTCTGGCGTGCAGCGTGAGCCCCGCACCGGCCTGGACGGTGTCCTCCTTGCGGGCCCGGCCCGCGCCGAGCCGCCAGGCGGCGACGCCGACGGCGAGCGCATCGAGTCGGGTGAGGGTGCCACCGGCGGGGGCGGTGACCGTCTCGGTCTCGGCCGCCACCGGCAGCGGCGCGTCGGGGTCTCCCCCCTGACCGGTGATCATCCGCCGCCACACGTCCATCGCCCGGCCGTCGGCCAGGGCGGCCGCCGGGTCGGCGTCGGCGACACCGGCCGCGGCGAGCATCTCGCGGGCGAGCGCGAGTGTGAGTTCGACGACGTCGGCGGGGCCGCCGCCGGCGAGCACCTCGACCGCCTCGGCGACCTCCAGGGCGTTGCCCGCGGTCAATCCGAGCGGGGTGGACATGTCGGTCAGCAATGCGACCGTGTGCACCCCGGCGTCGGCGCCGAGGTCCACCATGGTGCGGGCCAGCTCCCGCGCGTCGTCGGCGGTCTTCATGAACGCACCCGAGCCGACCTTGACGTCGAGCACCAGCGCACTCGTGCCCTCGGCGATCTTCTTGCTCATGATGGACGAGGCGATCAACGGGATCGCCTCGACGGTGCCGGTGACGTCGCGCAGGGCGTACAGCTTCGCATCCGCGGGGGCTAGCCCGGGGCCGGCGGCGGCGACGACGGCCCCCACGTCCCGCAACTGCCGCAGCAGGGCGTCGTGGTCGAGCCCCGCACGCCAGCCGGGGATGGCCTCCAGTTTGTCCAGGGTGCCGCCGGTGTGGCCCAGGCCCCGCCCGGACAGCTGCGGGACGGCGACGCCGAACGCGGCCACCAGCGGGCCCAGGGGCAGGGTGATCTTGTCCCCCACCCCGCCGGTGGAGTGCTTGTCGACGGTGGGTAGCGCCCGGCCGTCCCGGCGCAACCCGGAGAAGTCCATCCGCTGGCCCGAGGCGACCATCGCCGCCGTCCAGCGGGCGATCTCCGCCCGGTCCATCCCGTTGAGCAGGATCGCCATGGTCAGCGCCGCCATCTGCTCCTCGGCGACGACACCGCGGGTGTAGGCGTCCACCACCCAGTCGATCGCGGCGTCGGAGAGCCGACCGCGGTCGCGCTTGGTGCGGATCACGTCGACGGCGTCGAACGTCTGGGGTGTTCGCGGCATGGAGCCCTCCTCAGGCCAGGTTCTCGGGGCCGAACGCGTCGGGCAGCACCTGGTCCATGGTCCGGAGCCCGCGCACGGTCATCAGCGTCATCCCCGGGGCGCGGTGCTCGTACAGCAGCTGGCGGCACCGGCCGCACGGCATCAGCACGGCCCCGGCGCCGTCCACGCACACGAAGGCGCGCAGGCGACCGCCGCCGGAGGCGAACAGCGCGGAGATCAGGGAGCACTCCGCGCACAGCGTCACCCCGTACGACGCGTTCTCGATGTTCATCCCGGTCACGGTCCGGCCGTCCTCGGTCAGGGCAGCGGCGCCGACCGGGTACCGGGAGTAGGGGACGTACGCCCGACCCATGGCCGCGGTCGCGGCAGCGGTCAGGGTGTCCCAGTCGACGTCGTCGGTGTCCTCCACCATGGCGGCCCGCCTCAGCCCTTCAGATAGGGCACGCCGCTGGCGGCCGGGGACTGCGAGCGCCCGACCAGGCCGGCGACGGCGAGGATGGTGACCAGGTACGGGAGCATGGCCAGGAACTGGCTGGGCACCGGCGTGCCGAGGAAGGAGAGCACGTACTGCAGGTTCGTCGCGAAGCCGAACAGCAGGGCCGCGAAGAACGCGCCGACCGGGTTCCAGCGCCCGAAGATCAGGGCGGCGAGGGCGATGAAGCCCTGCCCGCCGGTCATGTCCTTGGTGAACTGACTGACCGAGACCAGGGTGAAGAACGCGCCACCCAGACCGGCGACCACGCCGCCGAGCAGCACGTTGGTGAAGCGGGTGCGATTGACCTTGATGCCCACGGTGTCCGCGGCCCTGGGATGCTCGCCGACGGCGCGGACCCGCAGCCCCCACCGGGTGTGGAAGAGACCGACGTACACCGCGACCACGGCCGCGTACATGAGGTAGCCGACCACGGTCTGCCGGAACAGGATCGGCCCGAGCACCGGGATGTCGGCCAGCAGGGGAACGTTCCAGTACGGCAGCTGCGGCGGCGAGTTGAACAGTTCGGCGTCCCGGGTCAGCACCGTGGAGAACAGGAAGCCGGTCAGCCCGGAGACGAGCACGTTCAGCACCACGCCGACGATGATCTGGTTGACGTAGTACTTGATCGAGAACACCGCCAGCACCACGGCGACGAGGGCACCGGCCACACAGGCGGCGAGCAGGCCCGCGTACGCGTTCCGGGCCACGGAGGCCACGACGGCGGCGCTGAACGCCCCGAACAGCAGCTGACCCTCGATCGCGATGTTGACCACGCCGGCCCGCTCGCACAGCACCCCGGAGAGGGAGCCGAAGATCAGCGGCACGGCGAGGGTCACCGACCCGGCCAGCAGGCCGGCGAGGGACACGTTCGGCGTCCGGGCGCTGCCCACCACCCAGGTGAGGAAGCCGACCAGGAAGGCGACCCAGAACAGTGCGGTGAGCCAGCGGTTCGGGGGTCGGCCGGTGCGCACGCCGAGGAAGGCGAGCACGGCGACGGCGACGCAGACGACGGCGGCCAGCCAGCCCAGGACGACGGCGGACAGGGCGAGGTCCGGCAGGCCGACCGCGTCGCCGGACTCGGAGAACCGGAAGGTGGCGGTGGCGTCCGGCGCCCCGAACGCGAAGACCACCAGGGCGACCAGTGCGCCGATCGCGAACACGATCACCGGGCGCCACGAGCGGACGGCGGTCCGGGCGGTGGGCGTGGTTCCGGGCGCTCCGCGCTCCCCTCGCGCGGTGACGGTCGTGCTCATGCTGCACCTCCGGTGCTCGCGGTGGTGGCGGCCCGGTGGCGATCCCGGCGTCGGCTCCACCGGCCGCCGGGACGGGTATCACCGGGCCGATTCTTTCCGGGCTGGCCCGGATCCGGGATCCGGAACAGCGCCCGCACCAGCGGCGGGGCGGCCAGGAACAGGACGATGAGGGACTGCACCACCAGCACGATGTCGATCGGCGTGCCGGTCTGGGTCTGCATGGCGACGCCGCCGGCACGGAACGCGCCGAACAACAGCCCGGCGAAGAAGGTCCCCCACGGCGTGGACCGGCCCAGCAGCGCGACGGTGATCGCGTCGAAGCCGAAGCTGGCGGCGATGTCGCTGGTCAGGGCCCGCTCCGTGCCGGAGATCTGGGCGACGCCGGCCAGCCCGGCCAGCGCCCCGGCGAACACCATCACCAGGACGGTCGCACGGGTGACGTTGATGCCGGCGGTACGGGCCGCGTGCGGGTTGGCGCCGACCGCCCGGAACTCGAAGCCGATGGTGGAACGGCCGAGCAGCCACCAGACGGCGATCACGGCCGCGACGGCGACGAGGAACCCGGCGTGCAGCCGCAGGTCCGGCCCGAGCAGCTGCGGGAACATCGCGCTGTCGTCGATCAGCGGGCTGATCGGGTTGGAGGAGCCGGGCCGTTGCAGCGCCGGTTGGGTGAGCAGGTACTGGACCAGGTAGATGGCCACGTAGTTGAGCATGATGGTGACGATCACCTCGTGCGCCCCGGTCCGGGACTTGAGGAACCCGGGGATGCCGCCCCAGAGGGCGCCGCCGACGATGCCGGCCAGGACGGCGACCACCACGTGCAGGCCGACCGGCAGGTGCCAGGTGAACCCGACCCAGGCAGCGAAGGTCGCGCCGAGCAGGATCTGGCCCTGGGCGCCGATGTTGAACAGGCCGGCGCGGAACGCCAGCGTCACACCGAGCCCGGCGAGGATCAACGGCGTGGCAACGGTCAGCGTCTCGCTGATCGGGTACAGCATGCCGGTCAGGCCCTCGGCCCGCGGATTGAAGATCGCACCGGTGAACAGGGCGCCGTAGGCGTTCATCGCGGCGCTGAACCCCGCGGCGAGTGTGTCGGTCGGCCGGGCGAAGAAGTACCCGGCGGCGGCGATGGTCGCCTCGTCGGTGGCGGCGATCAGCACACCGCCGAGCACGATGGCCGCCACCACCGAGAGCACGGCGACCAGCCCGTTGCCGGAGAAGATGCGTTGCGCCACGGACGCCGCGGACTCGTCCTTCACCAGACCCGCACCGGTCGCGGCGGCCGGCGGCGCGGCGCCGTCGTCACCCCCGTCAGCCACTCCCCCCACTGACCGGTCAGTTGACGTCGGTTCTGGACCGCGATCGGGGGAAGAATCCGCATCTTCTGACCAGTCGGCGTCGGTGTGGGGGTCCGTTCCGGTGCCGGGAGAACGATCCGTCGGGTCGTGCGTGCTCACTGCCGGTGTCCTTCGTCGGGGGCGGGGCGGTCGGGGGCGGGAGTGGAGGGGGCCGAGCCGACCTGCCCGAACGCCTCCTGCGCGGTGGCGCCGGCCATCATCAGGCCGAGCGTCTCGCGCGGGGTGTCGGCGTCGACGATGCCCATCAGGCGGCCGTGGAAGATCACCGCGATCCGATCGGCGAGCTGGATCACCTCGTCGAGTTCCGTGGACACGATCAGCACCGGGGTGCCCCGATCGCGCTCGGCGATGATCCGCCGGTGCACGAACTCGATGGAGCCGACGTCGAGACCACGCGTGGGCTGGGAGGCGATGAACAACTTGAGCGGCCGGGACAGCTCGCGGGCGAGCACGACCTTCTGCTGGTTGCCGCCCGAGAGGGTGGAGACGGCTGCGCCGATGCTGGGCGTGCGCACGTCGAACTCGGCGACCTTCTCCTCGGCCTGGCGGCGGATGGCGGCCGGGTTCATACCGATGCCGCGCGCGAACGGTGCGGTGTCGTAGCGGTCCAGGACCAGGTTCTCGGCGATGGAGAACGGGCCGACGAGTCCGTCGACCGTGCGGTCCTCGGGGACGAAACCGACCCCGGCACCGAGCACGTCCTTGACGGAGCGGCCGAGCAGTTCCGTCCCGGCCAGGCTGATCGCGCCGGTGACGTGGTCGAGCAGGCCCAGGATCGCCTCGGTGAGTTCGGTCTGCCCGTTGCCCTGGACGCCGGCGACGGCGAGCACCTCGCCTTCGGCGATGTCGAAGCTCACCGCGTCCAGCGGCCGGGTGCCGTTGGCGGCGGTGACGGTCAGGTCGCGGACGCTGAACGTGGTGCGGCCGCGCTGCGGGGCGTCCTTGGTCAGGTTCAGCGAGACGGACCGGCCGACCATCAGGGAGGCCAACTCGGTGGTGGAGGCGGACGGGTCGGCGCTGCCGACCACCGTGCCGCGACGGATCACCGTGATCCGGTCGGCGACCTCCTTCACCTCGCGCAGCTTGTGACTGATGAAGACGACCGACGTGCCGTCCGCGGTGAGCTGGCCGATGATGGCGAGCAGTTCGTCGGTCTCCTGCGGGGTGAGCACCGCGGTGGGCTCGTCCAGGATCAGCACTTTCGCGTCCCGGACCAGGGCCTTGATGATCTCGACGCGCTGCTGGACGCCGACCGGCAGGTCCCCGACCAGCGCGTCCGGGTCGACGTCGAACCCGTACTGCTGGGAGATCTGCCGGATCCGGGTGCGGGTCGCGGCCAGGTCGAGCAGGCCGCCGCGAGTGGATTCGTTGCCCAGGGCCACGTTCTCGGCCACGGTGAAGACCGGGATGAGCATGAAGTGCTGGTGCACCATGCCGATGCCGGCGGCCATCGCGTCGCCGGGGCCGGCGAAGGTCACGGGCGTCCCGTCGAGCAGGATCTGCCCCTCCGTGGGCTGGTACAGCCCGTAGAGCACGTTCATCAGGGTGGACTTGCCGGCGCCGTTCTCCCCGAGCAGGCAGTGCACCTGGCCGGGCTCGACCACCAGGTCGATCGCTTCGTTGGCGGTGAACGCGCCGAACCGTTTGGTGATGCCCTTCAGTTCGAGCCTCAACACTCTTCCCGTCTTCGTCGTGACGCTCCGCGTCGTGAGCTGGTCGTCGAGGGTTCGCCCGGCCGATGCCGGACGCGCGGCACCGCCGGCCCGGCTCGGGACCGGCGGTGCCGCGGTGAAACGGTCCCGGTCAGCCCTGCGGGCTGGCCTTCGAGGTGACCTTGATCGTGCCGGAGATGATGTCCTTCTTGATCTGGTCCAGCTCGGACTTGGTCTGCGCCGAGACGTTCTTGTCCTGGTCGTGGAACGGGGCCAGGGCCACACCGCCGTTGTCCAGCGTGCCCACGTAGGCGGTCTTGCTGAACGTGCCGTTCAGGTCGTCCTTGACCACGGTCTCGACCGCGTCACCCATCAGCTTCATCACCGAGGAGAGCATCTGATCCTTGCCCTTGGTGTTGGTCTGGTAGCCGTCCGAATCCACCCAGATGAGCTTGACGTCCTTGCCGGCGTTCTTCGCGTCGACGGCCGCGTCGATGGTGCCCGCACCGACCGGACCGGCGACCGGCATGATCACGTCCGCGCCCTCGTTGATGAAGTTGACGGTGTTCTGCTTGCCCTTGCCGGAGTCCTCGAAGTTGCCGACGAAGGTGCCGTTCTGGCTGTCCTTGTTCCAGCCGAGCAGCTGGACGCTCTTGGACTTCTTCTGGTTGTAGTACTTCACCCCGTCGGCGAACCCGTCCATGAAGATGGTGACGGTCGGGATGTTCATGCCGCCGTAGGTGGCGACCTTCCCGGTCTTCGACGTCGCGGCCGCCAGGTAGCCGGCCAGGAACGCGGCCTGTGCGGTGTCGTAGACGATCGGCTTGACGTTGTCGGTGAACTTCGGGTCCGAGTAGTCGATGATCGCGAAGTGCTTCTGGGGGTTCTTCGCGGCCACCTGCTTGGTGGTGTCACCGAGGTTGAAGCCGACCGTGACGGTCAGGTTGCAGCCGCCCTGCATCATCGCGTTCAGGTTCGGCCCGTAGTCGGTCGCGGCTTTCGACTCGGCCTGCTTGGTGGAGATGCCCAGGTCCTGCTTCGCCTTCATCAGCCCGTCGTAGGAGGACTGGTTGAAGGAGCGGTCGTCGAAACCGCCCGAGTCGGAGACGATGCAGCCGGTGTAGTCCTTGGCCGAGGGGTTGGCCGAGGCGCCGGCCGTGCCGGACGAGCTCGAGGACGGCGCCTGCCCGCAGGCCGCCAGCAGCAGGGCCGCGGCGCTCAGGGCGGCGGCGCTCACGGTGAGACGACGGCCCTTGCGCACGGCGGCGCCCATGATGTCAGTGGTGTTCAACTGTTCCTCCCAGACGAGTTGCCCCCGCTCCCACGACCGGCCCGATCGGCGTCGTCCTGGCGGCCGCCCGCGATGCCGGACGGTGCTGCGCGCCGCTGTGCGGCGACGGGCTGTACAGCCCATACCCTAACCCGGCGCCGCGCTGCACGTTAGCCACTTCACATCCGCCGTGCGGGGACGTGAGGAATTCGTTACCTACCGGTAGCTTCTGCGGCCCACGCGGACCTGGGCTTCGCGGCCGGACGCTCCACCAGGCGGTTCGGGGCGACCGGGGCGACCACCGGCGGGTGCTGGGCGGCCTCCGCGACCGCCCGCAGCGCGGTGGCCGCCATCACCCGCACCCCGACGGCGAGGGACTCCTCGTCGATGACGTAGTCGCCGCGGTGCAGGTCGAACGTCTCGCCGCCCCGGGTGCGGGTGCCGAGCCGGAACATCGAACCGGGCACCTCCTGCAGGAACCAGGCGAAGTCCTCACCGCCCATCGACTGCGGGGTGAGCACGACGGCGTCCTCGCCGAGTTCCGCGCGCGCCGCGGCCTCGATCATCGCGGTCTCCACCTCGGTGTTGACCACCGGGGGCACGCCGCGGACGTGTTCGAGGTCGACCGCCACCCCGAAGGGGGCCGCGACCTGGCTGACGACGTCGTCGAGCAGTTCCCCGGCGGCGAGCCACGCGTCCCCGTCCAGGCAGCGCATGGTGCCGGACATGAAACCGGTGGCGGGGATGGCGTTGGGGGCGGCTCCGGCGTGGATCTGCCCCCAGACCACGGAGACGGCGCTGCGCACGTCGATCCGCCGGGAGAGCACGGCGGGCACCCCGACGGCGATCTCGGCGAGCGCGAACACGAGGTCCTCGGTCAGGTGCGGGCGCGAGGTGTGCCCGCCCCGGCCGGTCAGCTCGATCCGCACGGTGTCCGAGGCGGAGGTGATGGCACCGATCCGGGTGCCGATCTGCCCGACGTCGATGCGCGGGTCGCAGTGCAGCGCGAAGATCCGGGGCACGCCGTCGAGCACGCCCTGCTCGATGCAGGACAGGGCACCGCCGGGCATGGTCTCCTCGGCGGGCTGGAAGATGATCCGCACGGTCCCGGCCAGGGGGCTGGACCGGTTCAGGTCGGCGAGCACGAGGGCGACGCCGACCATCACCGTGGTGTGCATGTCGTGGCCACAGGCGTGGCAGACCCCTCGGCTGGTCGACGCCCAGGGCAGCCCGGTCTCGTCCTGCACCGGAAGGGCGTCGATGTCCGCCCGCAGCGCGGTCGCGATGGGGCCGTGCCCGATGTCCACGTACAGGCCCGTGCCCTCGAAGAAGTGCGGGGTGAGACCGGCCGCGGTCAGCCGGTCGGCGATCCTGCCGGTGGTGCGCACCTCCCGGGTGGACAGTTCGGGGTGGGCGTGCAGGTCGCGGCGGAATGCGGTCAGCTCGGCCAGCAGCGGCCGCAGGAACGGCCCGACGACGGGCAGCTGGTCGGAGTCGGAGGAGAAGCCGAACGGTGCGCGATCCACCCGCTCCACTCTAGCCAGCCCGGGCGTGTCCCGCGCCGGTCCGGGGCCGCCCGACACGCTCGGCCACGGCGCACCGGGGCTCAGAGCACGTCGTCGGCGCCCGCGGCCTTCAGCTGCTCGACCGTCTTCTTGACCGCCTGCGCGTTGTCCGCGGTCGTCACCAGCAGGGCGTCCGGGGTGTCGACCACGACGATGTCCTCCACCCCGATCAGGGCGATCAGCCGGTTGGTGCCGGTGACCACGACCCCGGTCGCGTGGTCGGTCACGACGCGGGCGTGCTCGCCCAGCACCGTGACGCCGGAGCCGGCCGGGTTGAGCCGGCCGATCGCGGCGAAGTCCCCGACGTCGTCCCAGCGGAAGTCGGCCGGCACGACGGCGACGTCCCCGGCCGCGGCGGCGGGCTCGGCGACGGCGTAGTCGATGGCGATCTTCGGCAGCCCCGGCCACACCCGCGCCACGACGGCATCCCGCTCCGGGCCGTCCCACGCGCGGGCGATCTGCATCAACCCGGTGTACAGCTCCGGCTGTGCCCGCTCGAGGTGGTGCAGCATCAGGGCGGTGGGGGCGACGAACATGCCGGCGTTCCAGCCGTACTCCCCCGACGCCACGTACTCGGCGGCCACCTCCGCGGACGGCTTCTCCACGAACGTGCGCACGGTCAACGCGTGTGGGGCGCCGGCGACGTCCAGCGGCTCCCCGAGCTGGATGTACCCGAACCCGGTGGACGGGTAGGTGGGCTTGATGCCGATCGTGACGATCCGCCCGGTGGCGGCGGTGTGCACGGCCTCGGCGACGACCTCCCGGAACAGGGAGTCGGGGCTGATGGCGTGGTCGGCGGCGAACGAGCCCAGGATGGTCTCGGGGTCCCGCAGGTGCAGGATCGCCGCGGCCAGTCCGATCGCGGCGGCCGAGTCCTTCGGCTCCGTCTCGATCACGACGTCGTCCTCGCCCAGCTCGGGCAGCTGGCCGACGACGGCGTCACGGTGAGCTCGGCCCGTCACCACCATCACGCGGCCGGGGGCGAGCGGCTCCAGCCGGTCGTAGGTGGCGCGGATCAACGTGTGCCCGCTGCCGGTCAGGTCGTGCAGGAACTTCGGGGTGGCCGCCCGCGAGAGGGGCCACAGCCGGGTGCCGACACCGCCCGCGGGGATGACGGCGTGGAACCGGGACAGGGGGTCGGCAGCGCACGCGTTGGTGGGCGCGGGCGTCGACGGGTCGTGCTCGCTCATTGTCCCCACGTTAGTGCAGGGCACTGCCCGACCCTCCGGGTGTGGTGTCGCGCACACCCGGCGGACGGGCGCCCCGGGCCGCCGCGGCTCCCCGCCGTCATCGGGGCGCGCTGGTCACGAAGGGGTGGAGGGGAGGACTATGGTGGACCCGACGGGACGGGGTCTGCGACCACCCGTCGGTGCTGCCGACGGCCGGCCGGGAAACGACGGCCGCTCGCACCGGCAGCGGCTGGGAAAGACGATCGGGTTCGCAGTGCCCGGCCGAGTCCGACGCGACACCGCTGACGGCGTCCGTACTCGGAGCTGCAGGGAGGTTGTTCAGTGCCGAAAACATCCATGGGCACCCTGTACCGCGGCCGTGAAGGCATGTGGTCCTGGGTGGGTCACCGCATCACGGGCGTGGTGATCTTCTTCTTCCTCCTCGTCCACGTGTTGGACACCTCGCTCGTGCGAGTGTCACCGGACGCGTACAACGCCGTCATCGCCCAGTACAAGAACCCGGTGATGGCGCTCGGCGAAGCGGGCCTGGTCGGCGCGATCGTCTTCCATGCCCTGAACGGACTGCGGATCATCCTGATCGACTTCTGGAAGCAGGGCACCAAGTACCAGCGCCAGATGCTCTGGTCGGTGGTGGTCGGCTGGTTCGTCATCATGATCCCCTTCCTCGTACGCCACCTCTCGCTCGCCTTCGGAGGTAACTGACATGTCCGGCATCGTCGTCGAGTCACCCCGCTCCCCCGCGAGCGCCGGCGGGCGGATCGCACCGCAGTACCGCCGCAACAAGGGCAAGGGCGGCAACTTCGAGATGCTGGCGTGGCTGTTCATGCGTCTCTCCGGCGTCATCCTCATCGTTCTCGTCTTCGGGCACCTGTTCGTGAACCTGATGGTCGGCGACGGGGTCAAGGCGATCGACTTCGGTTTCGTGGCCGGGAAATGGGCGAGCCCGTTCTGGCAGGTGTGGGATCTGGCCATGCTGTGGCTGGCCATGCTGCACGGCACCAACGGCGTGCGCACCATCATCAACGACTACGCGGAACGGAACGTGACCCGGCTCTGGCTGAAGACCGTGCTGTACGTCGCCTGCGGCACCATGCTCCTGCTCGGCACCCTGGTGATCTACACGTTCGACCCGTGCCCCGTGATCGACGGGGTCTCCACGGTCAGCAGCTTCTGCCCCGCCCCCTGACTCCGTGCCCGCCCCGGCGGAACCCGCGCCGGTACGCGGCGACATGGCGACCACGAGAGAAAAGAGTCATCGAAGAATGCAGGTCCACAAGTACGACGTCGTGATCGTCGGTGCCGGTGGCGCCGGGATGCGCGCCGCGATCGAGTCCGGTCAGCGTGCCCGCACCGCGGTGCTGACCAAGCTCTACCCGACGCGTTCCCACACCGGTGCGGCCCAGGGCGGCATGTGCGCGGCCCTGGCCAACGTCGAGGAGGACAACTGGGAGTGGCACACCTTCGACACGGTCAAGGGCGGGGACTACCTCGTCGACCAGGACGCCGCGGAGGTGATGGCCAAGGAGGCCATCGACGCCGTCCTGGACCTGGAGAAGATGGGTCTGCCGTTCAACCGCACGCCGGAGGGGCGGATCGACCAGCGCCGGTTCGGCGGCCACACCCGTGACCACGGCAAGTCGCCCGTGCGCCGCGCCTGCTACGCCGCGGACCGCACCGGTCACATGATCCTGCAGACGCTGTACCAGAACTGCGTCAAGCACAACGTCGAGTTCTACAACGAGTTCTACGTCCTGGACCTGCTCCTGCTCGACGACGACGCCGCCGAGGGCACTGGACAGAAGCGAGTCGCCGGTGTGGTCAGTTACGAGCTGGCCACCGGAGAGATCCACGTCTTCCAGGCCAAGAGCGTCGTCTTCGCCTCCGGCGGTGTCGGCAAGGTGTTCAAGACCACCTCGAACGCGCACACCCTCACCGGTGACGGCATGGGCATCGCGTTCCGCCGGGGCCTGCCGCTGGAGGACATGGAGTTCATCCAGTTCCACCCGACCGGGCTGGCGGGCCTGGGCATTCTGCTCTCGGAGGCCGCCCGCGGCGAGGGCGCGATCCTGCGCAACTCGGAGGGCGAGCGGTTCATGGAGCGGTACGCCCCCACCATCAAGGACCTCGCCCCGCGCGACATCGTCGCCCGGTCGATGGCCAACGAGGTGCGCGAGGGCCGGGGCTGCGGCCCGAACAAGGACTACGTGCTGCTGGACCTGACGCACCTGGAGCCGGCGCACATCGACGCGAAGCTGCCGGACATCACCGAGTTCGCCCGCACCTATCTCGGCGTCGAGCCCTACACGGAGCCGGTCCCCGTGTTCCCCACCTGCCACTACGCGATGGGCGGCATCCCCACCAACATCAAGGGGGAGGTGCTGGCCGACAACGACACCGTGGTGCCGGGCCTGTACGCCGCCGGTGAGGTCGCCTGCGTGTCCGTGCACGGCTCCAACCGGCTGGGCACCAACTCGCTGCTGGACATCAACGTGTTCGGCAAGCGCTGCGGCATCAACGCCGCGGAGTACGCCGTGGGCGCGGATTTCGTGGAACTGCCGGAGAACCCGGCCACCTACACGGAGGACCTGCTCGACGTCGTCCGGACCGGGACCGGGACCGAGCGGGTCGCGAAGATCCGGGCGGACCTGCAGGACACGATGGATGCGAACATGCAGGTGTTCCGCACCGAGTCCTCGATCCGGCAGGCGCTCGACGACATCGAGGCCCTGCGGGAGCGCTACCGGGCGATCTCCGTGCAGGACAAGGGCAAGCGGTTCAACCTGGACCTGCTCGAGGCCGTCGAACTCGGCTTCCTGCTGGACATGGCCGAGGTGATGACCGTCTCGGCCCTGCACCGCAAGGAGTCCCGCGGCGGGCACTACCGCGAGGACTACCCCGATCGTGACGATACGAACTGGATGAAGCACACCATGGTGTACCGGGACCCCGACTCCGAGATGGAGGGAGTCAAGGGGATCCGGTTCGACACCAAGCCGGTGATCTTCACCCGTTACGAACCGATGGAGCGCAAGTACTGATGAGCACGCAGACAGCCGAACCGGCATCCAAGGTCGAGCTTCCCGCCTCCGTGGGCGGTGGCGGGGAGATCCCGACGTTCGACGTGACCCTGCGGGTCCGCCGCTACGACCCCGAGGTCTCCGACGAGCCGCGCTGGGACGAGTTCTCGCTGACCATGTACGGCACGGACCGCGTGCTGGACGCCCTGCACAAGGTCAAGTGGGAGCACGACGGGTCGCTCTCGTTCCGGCGTTCGTGCGCGCACGGGGTGTGCGGCTCCGACGCGATGCGGATCAACGGCCGCAACCGCCTGGCCTGCAAGACGCTGCTCAAGGACCTCGACACGTCCAAGCCCATCCTGGTGGAGCCGATCAAGGGCCTGCCCGTGGAGAAGGACCTGATCGTGGACATGGAGCCGTTCTTCCAGTCGTACCGGGAGATCATGCCGTTCCTGGTCAACCGCGGGCACGCTCCCACGAAGGAGCGGCTGCAGTCGGCCGAGGAGCGGGAGCGCTTCGACGACACCACCAAGTGCATCCTGTGCGCGGCGTGCACGTCCTCCTGCCCGGTGTTCTGGACCGACGGTCAGTACTTCGGTCCGGCCGCGATCGTCAACGCGCACCGCTTCATCTTCGACTCGCGTGACGACGCCGGTGACATGCGGCTGCAGATCCTCAACGACAAGGAGGGCGTGTGGCGCTGCCGCACGACCTTCAACTGCACGGAGGCCTGCCCGCGCGGGATCCAGGTGACCAAGGCGATCGCCGAGGTCAAGCAGGCGGTGCTCGCCCGAGCGATCTGACCGCCACAGCAGTCGGACGAGAGGCCCGGGCGGGGAACCGCCCGGGCCTCTCGTGCGTGTGGCGGCCGGTGGGCTCAGCCGCCGAGCGGTACCTCCCCCACCTGCTCCCACGCGGTTTCACCGGCGCGGAAGACACCGAGGGCGCGGGCGGGGAAGGTGGCCGCGAAACCGGCGAACCGGATCAGCGCCTCGTCCAGGGCCTGCTGGTCCACGCCCTGGGCCAGGGTGACGTGCGGGTGGTAGGGGAAGACCGCGGCGCTGCCGATGCCGGCCGCGAGGATGCCCTCGTGCAGCTCGACGCACTCCCGGGCGCCGGCGGTCAGCCGCAGGTAGACGACCGGGGAACGCGGCAGGAAGCTGCCCGCCCCGCGCAGCACGACGGTGAACGGCTCCACGCGGGTGGCGACGGCGGCCACCGCGGTCATCGCGGGGTCGTCGTCGCCGGCGAGGCCGTGGGTCAGGATGGTCACGTGCGGCGGGACCAGGCCGGAGGCGGGCTCCCCGAAGGAGGCGCGCCACTGGTGCAGTTGCGCCGCCAACGGGCCCGGGACGGTGATCACCACCCCGAGCGAGCCCGCCGCCGGCGCCGCCACGGTCAGCTCTCGCCGCTCGCCCCGGGCACGCGCACCCAACCGGCGGCGGGCCGGAGCAGGCCGACCCGGTCGTACACGGCGGCCAGCGTCTCACCGGCGATCACCCGGGCCTTGTCGGCGCCGCGGGCGAGGATCGCGTCCAGTTCCGCCGGGTCCGCGAGCAGCTCCTCCGTCCGTTCCCGGAACGGGACGACGAAGGCGGTCACCAGGTCGGCGACGTCGACCTTCAGACGCCCGTACATCCGACCTGCGTAGTCCTGCTCGAGTTCGTCCAGACCGCGGCCGCTGAGCGCGGAGTGGATGGACAGCAGGTTGGAGATCCCGGGTTGGTGCTCGGGGTCGAACCGGATCACGGTGCCGTTGTCGGTGACCGCCGAGCGGATCTTCTTCGCGGTCACCTTCGGTTCGTCCAGCAGGTTGATCAGCCCGGCCGGGGAGGCAGTCGACTTGGACATCTTCGCCGTCGGGTTGGCCAGGTCGTAGATCTTCGCCGAGACCGGCGGGATGAATCCCTCCGGCACCACGAACGTCTCGCCGAACCGCGTGTTGAACCGCTGGGCGAGGTTGCGGGTCAGCTCGATGTGCTGGCGCTGGTCCTCCCCCACCGGGACCCGGGAGGCCTGGTAGAGCAGGATGTCCGCGGCCATCAGCGTCGGGTAGGCGAACAGTCCCAGCGTCGCCGCGTCGACCCCGTACCTGGCGGTCTTGTCCTTGAACTGGGTCATCCGGGACGCCTCACCGAACCCGGTGATGCAGTTGAGCACCCAGGCCAGCTCGGCGTGCTCGGGTACGTGGGACTGCACGAAGAGGGTGCACCGATCGGGGTCCACGCCACCGGCGATGTACTGGGCGACGGTCCGCCGGGTCCGGTCGGCCAGGGTCGCCGGGTCGTGCTCCACCGTCATCGCGTGCAGGTCCGGGATGAAGTAGATCGCGTCGTGATCGTCCTGCATCCGCACCCAGTTCCGCACCGCCCCGATGTAGTTGCCCAGGTGCAGGCTGTCGGCGGAGGGCTGGGCGCCGGAGAGAACGCGGGAACGTGACGGGGTGGCCATGGACGAGTGCTTCCTTGTCGCGGTCGGGTCTTTCGGGCGGGCGGGCGGTCGGGCGGTCAGTCAGGTCGGGTCGGGTCGCGGTCGGTCGTGTTCCGGCGTCGTGGTCAGAGCAGGTAGTCGATCACCAGCGGCGCATGGTCGGACCAGCGGGCGTCCCACGACGCGGCCCGGTCCACGCTCGCCGTCGTCGCCGCTCGCGCGAGCTCGGGGGTGGCGATCTGGTAGTCGATCCGCCAGCCGGCGTCGTTGTCGAAGGCGGCGCCGCGCATCGACCACCAGGTGTACGGCCCGTCGACGTCGCCGGCCAGGGACCGGTGCACGTCCACCCAGCCGTGCTCCCCGAAGAAGCGGTCGAAGTACTCCCGCTCCTCGGGCAGGAACCCGGCCCGGGTGACGTTGCCCTTCCAGTTCTTGATGTCGCGGGCGGTGTGCCCGACGTTCAGGTCGCCGGTGACGACGGCGAGGTCCGCGTCGGCCCGGAGCCGGGCCAGCCGCCGCTCCATCGCGGTCAGGAACCGGTACTTGTCCTGCTGCCGGGCGGTGCCGGCCTCACCGGAGTGGACGTAGGCGCTGACCACGGTGAGCGCCGCGTCCCCGGTGGCGGTGGGCACGGTGACGTCGACCTCGATCCAGCGGCCGGCGGTCGCGAAGTAGTCCTCGCCGATGCCGATCCGGGTGGCGGTGGGTTCGACCCGGGTGGCGACGGCGACGCCGGCGCGCCCCTTGGCGCCGGCTTCGGCGTGGGCGACGTACCAGTCGGGGCCGAGCAGGTCGTGCACGACGGCGTCGGGCGCCCGCACCTCCTGCAGGGTGAGCACGTCCACGTCCCGGGCGGCGAGCCACTCGCGCATCCCGTCGCCGTTGCCGGCCCGCACCCCGGTGGTGCGGAAGGCCGCCCGGATGCCGTTGACGTTGACGCTGGCCACGCGCAACCGCCGTGTCCCGGTGGCGGCGGCGCCGCCGGCGGTGGGATTCACGGCGGTGGGATTCTCGACGGTCGGATTCTCGGCGGTCCGGTCCTCGACGGTCGTCAACACGGGCAGCGAAGTCACCCGATCCACTCTACCGTCGCCCGTGGGACGGCCCCGGTCCTCGCGGGGTCCGTCGGGGGGTCGCGTCGAGGCCTGGAGCGATGCTCCTATGGATGTCAAGCCGCTTTCGCGAGGTCGGCGGTTGAAGTCGGGACGTGGGTGTCTCGGGTCCTGAGGTCGTTGATGAGGGCCCGGTAGATCTCGCGGGCGATGTGGCGTTTGAGGCAGCGCATGATGTCCTTCTTCGAGA
>NZ_MRDE01000006.1 GCF_001968835.1 Tersicoccus phoenicis | reverse complement strand
GGATCTCGCACAAGCGGGTCTGGCGGCTGATGCGCGAGGCGGGACTGAAGGTCCGCCACCCAAAGGCGTGGCGGCGCACCACGCTGCCGGGCGAGAACCCAGTCGGCGCCCCGGACCTGATCGGCCGGAACTTCACCGCGAGCCAACCGAATACCAAGTGGTGCGGCGACATCACCTACATCCGCACCTGGGACGGTTGGGCCTACCTGGCCACCGTGATCGACCTGCACTCACGCACCGTGGTCGGCTGGGCCATCGCCGATCACATGCGCACCAACCTCGTCACCGACGCCCTCGAAATGGCGATCGCGCGCCGGCGGCCAGCCAAGGGGGCCGTATTCCATTCCGACCGCGGGACGCAATACACTTCCCACGACTTCGACCAATTCTGCCGCAAGAACAATATTCGTCGCTCCCTCGGGCGAACCGGGATCTGCTATGACAATGCGGTAGCCGAATCGTTCTTCGCGACATATAAGAAGGAACTCATCCACACCAGGCCCTGGCCGAACCTGAAAACTCTCAAGAAAGCAACATTCACCTGGATCGAGGAGTACTACAACCGGGCACGGCGACACTCCACCCTCGGCTATTTGACACCCGCCGAGTATGAATTAGGATTGAGGGACATCCACGAACTCGCCGCATAATTCTGGTATCCACTTTCCCGGGAACACTCCAAGCAGTCCTTCCGGATGTCCAAGACCGACCTGCGCGCCCGGCCGATCTTCGCCCGCACCCGCGACGCGATCGAGGCCCACCTGACGATCGTATTCACCGCCCTGGCAGTAAGCCGTGCCGTGCAGGACCGGACCGGGCTGTCACTGCGACGCGTCATCCGAGCCCTTAAGCCACTGCGGTCAGCGACCATCACGGTCAACGGCACCACCACGACCATCCCGGCCCAGGCCGGCCCCGACGAACAAGCCATCCTCGACGCAATCCACGCCCCGACAGCGAGGCACTAACGATTTGACCCAACTCAGGTCGCACGGGCTCCCCGGACACAGAGGTGCCACGGACCTCTGGATGAGGACCGTGGTACTTCCGTTCGCTCGGATCAGTGGCGCAGAAGCGAATTTCCCAGCCTTTTGAACAATTCGCCTGCTGTCCGACGGAGGTTATTTCGTGTTGATGGTGATCTTTGCGACACCGACCAGCATGTCGGCCTTGACGGCGTCGGTTTTGAAGGTCTTGTTGAGCAGACCCGCAGCGGTGTCGGAGATCAGCACTCGGGTGCCTTCCAGAACTGCCGTGTTTCCGGACGGAGCGAGGGGCTTCAAGGTGGAGCCATCGAGGTTGAAGAGGAAGGCCTGCTTGACGGCGGTCTTGTCGTTGACGGCGACATCGCCGTAAAGCTTGGAGGTGCCCGGATCGATGGTGAAGTTGGTCAGATCGACCTTGGTCCCTCCGGAGGTGAGAGAGAACCCGGATCCGGCGTGGCTGATCAGACCCTGAACATAGGGACGGTAGTCCTGCGTCGGATCGTAGTACGCGACCTTGCCGCCGGTGATCGGGAAGATCAAGGACCCGGCTTTCAGTTCGGCGGTACCGACCACGCCGGGAGTGAGGTTCAGGGTCTCCAGCGCCTTCGCGAATGAAGCGTCGAGCTTGACCGCAGTGGACACCCCGGTCAGGGCGGGGATCGAGGCGACCGGCTTCGGCGTCGCCGCAGCCGAGGACGAGGTGGTGGACGTGCTCGACGACGCTGGGCTGGACGAACTGCACGCGGCCAGGGAGAACATCAGCGAACCGGCGGCGGCGACTCCGGCAAGAGTCTTGATGGACGAACGCATGAAAAGCTCCTTGCAGTTTTTGTTCTGAATGTGCCCCCGCTCACACGGTTCTGAAACTTTTTCGGCTATTTCAGCGACGCGGGGTCTGTCAGAAAACTGTTCGGGACCGAGCCCGTCGTCGGATTGGTTCTGCTACAGATCGCCGCCTTCTGGATCTTGGTGAGGTGACTATCCTTGGCCCCTTCCGCGGGGGACCGGGCTGCCGCACCAATGTTCGGCCCGCGGCGAACTGCACCTCACTTCCGGTCGACAGCCCGGTCCACGATGAGATTCGTGATCCGCAGGGTGCAGAGCCGGCGGTCCTGCTCGTCGGTGATGACCACCTCGTGGCTGGTCATGGTCCGGCCCAGTGAGATCGCCGTCGCCGTGATCGTCACCGTGCCCGACGTGGTAGACCGGTGATGGGTGGCCGAGACGTCGACGCCGACGGCGCTGCGGCCCATCGAGCTCGCGTGGATCACCGCGGCCCAGGAACCGACGGCCTCACCCACCGCCAGTGACGCACCGCCGTGCAGCAGCCCGAACGACTGCCGGTTGCCCTCCACCGGCATCGTGGCCACGACCCGCTCGGCGGACTGCTCGACGATCTGCACGCCCATCTTCTCGTCCAGCTCGCCGAGGGTAATCCGCCACGGTTCGGGTGCCTGCCCCGACGGGCTCGACGACTCCGGTGATGTGGTCCCCGGCATCGGCTCTCCTTCTGCGGTGTGCTCCTGCTCACGCGTCCTGTACGCTGACAATACTGAACGATCGGTCGGTAAGGCCATTCTGGAGCCACCGCGATCCCCAGCGTACGGATCTCCGTTTGAGGAACGAAAAGGACGTCGACGATGACCGCACCCGCCCCCACCATCGAGTTCGTGCCCAGCTACGTCCGGGACGCCTGGTGGCGCCCGGCCGACGACGTCGCCGGCACCGAGGTGCGGGACGCCGCGACGGGAGAGCCGGTGGCCCGGGTCAGCACCGACGGTCTCGACGTTGCGGCGGCCGTGGAGCACGCCCGCACGGTGGGGCAGCGTTCGCTCGGCGACCTCAGCCTGCATGAGCGGGCGCTGCGGCTCAAGGAGCTGGCGGTGTACCTGAACGAGCACAAGGGCGAGCTCTACGACCTCTCCCACCGCACCGGCGCGACCGACAGAGACAACCTCATCGACGTCGACGGCGGCATCGGCACCCTCTTCACGTTCTCCTCGAAGGGGCGCCGGGAACTGCCGAACAGCCAGGTGCTGATCGACGGCGCCGTCGAGTCCCTGTCGCGGGACGGGTCCTTCATCGGCGAGCACATCTACACCCGCCTGCCCGGCGTCGCGGTGCAGATCAACGCCTTCAACTTCCCCGTCTGGGGCATGCTCGAGAAGTTCGCGCCGGCCTTCATCGCCGGGGTGCCCACCCTGGTCAAACCCGCGACCCCCACCGGCTACGTCACCGCCGCGTGCGTGCGGCTGATGGTCGAGTCGGGCCTGCTGCCCGCCGGCTCGCTGCAGCTGATCTCCGGCTCGGCGCGTGACCTGCTCGACCACCTCGACCACCGGGACCTGGTGGCGTTCACCGGCTCGGCAGGCACCGCCGCGTCGTTGAAGGCTCACCCGCAGGTCGCCGACGGCGGCGTCCGCTTCAGCTCCGAGACGGACTCCCTCAACGCGGCCATCCTCGCGCCCGACGCCGTCCCGGGTACGCCCGAGTTCGAGGCCTTCATCGGCTCCGTCGTCACCGAGGTCACCAGCAAGGCCGGCCAGAAGTGCACCGCCATCCGGCGCACCATCGTGCCCGCCACGATCGTCGACGACGTCGTCGAGGCGCTGCGCACGGCACTGTCCGCCGTCGTCGTCGGCGACCCGCGCACGGCCGGCACCACGATGGGCGCCCTCGCCTCCGTCGGTCAGCGCGAGGAGGTCACCCGCTCGGTGCGCCGGCTCGAGGCCGCCGGCGGTCAGGTGCGGATCGGAGGCGCCCCCGACGGGGACGGCGACGACGCCTTCTTCCCGCCGACGGTGATCACCTTCGCGGACCCGGACACCGAGCAGGCCCACAGCGTCGAGGCGTTCGGCCCGGTCACCTCGGTGCTCGGTTACACCGACGTCGACGACGCCGTCCGGCTCGCCGCGCTCGGGCAGGGCTCGCTCGTGGCCACCGTGTGCACCAACGACCCGGACACCGCAACGCGGCTGATCACCGGCATCGCCGCCCACCACGGCCGGGTGCTCATCCTCAACCGGCAGGACGCGAAGACCTCCACCGGTCACGGCTCCCCGGTGCCGCACCTGGTCCACGGCGGACCCGGCCGGGCCGGTGGCGGGGAGGAACTCGGCGGCATCCGCGCCGTCAAGCACCACATGCAGCGCACTGCCGTGCAGGGCTCTCCGGGCATGCTCACCGCCGTCACGGGGGTCTGGCACACCGGTGCCGCGGTCCGCTCCGTCGGCCGGGCTGAGGTGGACGCCGGCACCGGTGAGCACCCGTTCCGCAAGTCCCTGGCCACGCTGCGGATCGGCGATCAGTTCGCCTCGGAGCTGCGGACCGTCCACCTGCAGGACATCCTCGACTTCGCCGAGACCACCGGCGACAAGTTCTACGCGCACACCGACGAGGCGGCGGCCGCCGCCAACCCGTTCTTCCCGCGCCGCGTGGCCCACGGCTATCTGCTCGTCTCGTGGGCGGCCGGCTTGTTCGTCGACGCCGCACCGGGACCGGTGCTGGCCAACTACGGGCTGGAGAACCTGCGGTTCATCACGCCGGTTACGTACGACGACGCGATCCGGGTGACGCTGACCTGCAAGCAGATCACTCCGCGGGTCACCGACGAGTACGGCGAGGTGCGCTGGGACGCCGTCATCCACAACCAGCGCGACGAGGTCGTGGCGACCTACGACGTGCTCACCCTGGTGGCCAAGCAGCGCTGAGGAGTTACCAGCTCGTCACCGAACGGCGGAAAACCGGTCCGATTGGACAGCGGGTATGGGGTGCGCGGCACACTGGTCCCGTGGATGTCACGACCGAACGCCTCATGCTGCACGCCCTGACCCGGGACGAAGCCGTCGCGCGCGCCGCCGCGGAGATCCCGGAGGCCGAGCGCTGGGGGACCGGGTATCCGGTGATGGACCAGCGCAGTGCTCTCACCTCGTTCGTGGAGATGTGGGACGAGGTCGGCGACACCCGACCCTTCGGCGTCTACGACGTGATCGAGCGGGAGACGGGAACCCCCGTCGGCGGCGTCGCCTTCTTCGGCCCGCCGAGCAAGGACGGCGTCGTGGAGTTCGGCTACGGCCTGGTACCCGGGGCCCGCGGTCGGGGTTACGCCAAGGAGGCGGTCAGCGAGGCGCTGCGGATCGCGCGCGACGCCGGTGTCCGCACGGTCAAGGCGACGACGACGCCGGACAACATCGCCTCCCAGGCGGTGATGCTCCGCGCCGGGATGCGGGAAGTTCGGCGCGCGGGCCGGCTGGTCTACTTCCAGATCGATTTCGACCGGACCTGACGGCGGACAGATCTGCGGCGGCGCGGTCGGCGGACGCCGAGTGGGCGGACGTTGTCGTCATTCGGCCGGTTTGCCTGCGAAATCCGCACATTCGGCGGGATGCCGGCCGCTCTCGTTCGCCGAGTGGGCGGACGTTGTCGTCATCAGGCCGGTTCGGCTGCGCTTTCCGCACTCTCGGCGCGGGTGCGAGCGTGGGGCTGGGCGACGGCGTCCGTCTCACCCGCACGGCCGGCAGTCCGCCGGCGGCTCTCGTGCAGGCCGTCGAACAGGATGGCGACGACGTCGTCGGCCAGTGCGGCCGGGCTGAGGGCGCCGCCGGGCCGGTACCACTCGACGATCGAGTTGATGGTGCCGAACAGCAACCTGCTGGCCACGCGCGGCGCGACGTCGCTGCGCACGGAGCCCTCCCGGCTGGCCTGTTCGACCAGGCCGGCGATCTGCCGGTCGAAGTACCGGCGCCGTTCCAGGGCCTGCCGTTCCATCTCCGTGTTGCCGCGCAACCGCAGCAGCAAGGTGACGAACGGTAACTCCTCCACGAGCACAGCGACGGTGCCGCGGACCACGAACTCGAGCCGCTCGTCGGCGCTGCCGACGGTCGCGCCCGGCTGGTGCAGGGTCGACTCCAGGCCGCCCAGCGCCCGCTCGAGGGCGAGGCGGAGCAGGTCTTCCTTGCCCGGCACGTGGTGGTATATCGCCGATTTGGAGATCCCGAGCTCGTCCGCCAGCAACCCCATCGACGTCGCCTCGTACCCGTGGCGGTTGAAGACGTCGACGGCGATCCGCAGCACCGTCTGCTGGTCGTAGCCCGGGCGGCCGCGGCGGGAGGCCCCACGACCGGTCGATCGGGTCGTCGTCGAGTTCGCCTTCGCCGGGCGGGTCGACGCCGGCTGGGCCGGAGGACGCGCCGCGGCGGGGGTGGACTCGGGCATGGCGATCAGTCTGCCACGCAGGTCAGGCCTGCCCGGTCTCGCGCAGGTCGTAGATGCGGCGCAGCTTGCCGCTGGAGCGTTCCAGCGACCCGGGGTCGCAGATCTCGATGGTCGCCGTGGATCCGATGTGGATCTTCATCTGCCGGCGCAGTTCGGCGGCGGCCTGCCGAGCGGTCTCCGCCGGGCAGTCGTCCCGCCGCTCGATCTTGACCGTGAGTTCGTCCATCCGGTGCGGCCGGGTCAGGTGCAGTTGGAAGTGCGGGCTCAGGCCGGGGATCCGCAACGCGATCTCCTCGATCTGGCTGGGGAACATGTTGACGCCGCGCAGGATGATCATGTCGTCGCTGCGTCCGGTGATCCGGCCGATGCGACGGTGCGCCGGCCGGGCGGTGCCCGGCAGCAGCCGGGTCAGGTCCCGGGTGCGGTACCGGATGATCGGCAGGGCCTGCTTGGTCAGCGAGGTGAAGACGAGTTCACCGTGTTCCCCGTCGTCCAGTACGGCGTCCGTGAACGGGTCGATGATCTCCGGACGGAAGTGATCCTCCCAGACGTGCGCACCGTCCTTCGTCTCGTTCGACTCGCCGGCCACTCCCGGCCCCATCACCTCGCTCAGCCCGTAGATGTCGCACGCGTCGATGTTCATTCCGGCCTCGATCTCTCGCCGCATCTCCGCCGTCCACGGTTCGGCGCCGAGGACGGCGACCTTCAGCGAGGTGCTGCGCGGGTCGATCCCCCGCGCGGCCATGGCGTCCATGATGGTGAGCAGGTAGGTCGGGGTGCACAGGATCGCACGCGGGCCGAAGTCCTGGATCAGCTGGATCTGCTTCTCGGTCTGGCCGCCGGACATCGGGACCACCGTGCAGCCGAGCTTCTCCGCCCCGTAGTGGGCGCCCAGGCCGCCGGTGAAGAGGCCGTATCCGTAGGAGTTCTGCAGCAGGTCACCGGGCCGGACGCCGGAGAGGCGCAGGCAGCGCGCCACCAGGGTGGCCCAGTTGTCGATGTCGCCCCGGGTGTAGCCGACGACGGTGGGCCGGCCGGTGGTGCCGGAGGAGGCGTGCACCCGCACCACCTGGTCCATCGGGACAGCGAACATGCCGAACGGGTACGCCTCCCGCAGATCGGCCTTGGTGGTGTACGGGAACTTCCCGAGGTCGCCGAGTTCCTTCAGGTCATCCGGGTGGACGCCGGCCTGGTCCCACTTGCGGGTGTAGAGCGGCACCTTCTCGTACGCGGTGCGGATCGTCTGCTGCAGGCGGGTCAGCTGCAGCGCCTCGAGCTCGTCGCGGCTGATGGTCTCCTCGTGGTCGAGTCCCTGGGGATCGAGGGTGGGGTTGGGGGCGGTAGCCGTCACGGCAGGCTCCTTCGCGTGTCGCTGTTCCCCGTCGCGCCTGTGGTCATCGTGCTCAGCGCCGGCGACGGGAGGGCTGGGGGATGGTGCGGCTGCGGCCGCGGAACTCGGCGATGAGCAGGTCCTCGCCGTCGGGGCTGTCCTCGCCGCTCGGCGCGGAGGCGGTGATGGTCACGTCATAGAGCCCACTGCGCCCGGCCGTCGCCCGCCGGACGGCGGTGGCCGTGAGCGTCTGACCCTGCTGGGCCGAACGGAGGAAGGTGATGTCGGCGCCGGAGGCCACGGTGATGGTCTCGTCGCTGCCGGCCATGTCGTTGCAGGCCAAGGCGAAGGCGGTGTCCGCGAAGGCGAAGATCATCCCGCCGTGGGCCATCCCGAAGCCGTTGAGCATCTCGCGCCGCAGGTCCATCGTGATGACGGCGCGGCCGTCGGCGATCTCGACGACGCGGATGCCCATCCACTCGGAGGCGAAGTCGTCGCGAAGGATCTCGTGGTGCTCGGCCAGCTGCTCGAGCGTCGGCGTGCCCTCGGCCATCTGATCCCTTCCCCGATTTATCTACCGAATGTTCATGAGGTAATCCGATCGAGGAGGGGATGTCAACCGGACCACGGCGTGTGACGGGCGACCCGTTCGACGACCGGATGTGAGCCGGGCCATATAGCGGCGCTACAGGTGTTACTGTATCGCCGTGAGCAGCGTCGACCACAGCCTTCCCGCGCGTGAGCGCCTGATCCAGGCTGCGACGACCCTGCTCATGCAGGCACAGGGCGCGCCCGTCTCCACCCGCCAGATCACCGAACTGGCCGGAGTCAAGGCGCCCACCCTGTACCACCACTTCGGTGACAAGGAAGGCCTGCTCGACGCCGTCGTCGCCCGCGGGTTCGAGCAGTACCTCGCCCGGGAACGCGGGCTGGGTGTCTCGGAGGACCCGGTGGAGGACGTGCGCCGGTTCTGGGACGCCCACGTGCAGTTCGGGCTCGAGCAGCCCGACGTGTACTCGGTGATGTTCGGCAACGTCCGTCCCGAGCAGCGGCCCGCCATCGTCATCGAGACCGAGGCGGTCCTGGAGGGCATCCTGCAGAACGCCGCGCGTCAGGGTCTGCTGGTGGTGCCCCCGCGGCAGGCGGCGCGGAGCATTCTCGCAGCGAACGTGGGAGTGACGCTGATGCTCATCGCCGAGCCGGCGCGGCGACGCTCGATGGGTCTGAGCGACCTGAGCCGAGAAGGCGCCATCTCCGCCGTTCTCGCGGCCGCCGCCGGCGCCCGACTCGATCCCGACAATCCCGAGCAGCCGTCCTACGTGGTGGCGGCCATCGCTCTGAACGCGACGCTGCAGGCGTCGCATCCGGAGCAGCTCTCCAGCAGCGAGATGCGCTTGTTCCTCGAATGGCTCCAGCGCATCACGCACCCCACCACCACCTGAGCACCACCACCTGAACACCACCGCATCGACCAGTAGCAGCACCCAGACGAACACCAGCACCACGACGAACCGTCACCCCGCGACGCAGCGGGCCGACCGTTGAGAGGACACCATGGCAACGACAGTGGAGAGGTCGCGCGGCTCGAACGCACGCGCGCACGTCCAGAGATTCGGCACCTTCCTCTCGGGCATGATCATGCCGAACATCGGCGCGTTCATCGCCTGGGGCCTCATCACCGCCTTCTTCATCGAGAAGGGTTTCACCCCGGTCCCGCAGCTCGGCGGCTTCGGGACGCACACCGTCAACGGGGCGGAGGTGCCGTGGACCGGCCTCGTCAGCCCGATGATCACCTATCTGCTGCCGTTGCTGATCGCCTACACCGGCGGCCGGATGATCTACGACGTCCGCGGCGGCGTGGTCGGCGCTATCGCCACCATGGGCGTGATCGTCGGCACCAACATCCCGATGTTCATCGGTGCCATGATCATGGGTCCGCTGACCGCATGGCTGATGAAGAAGATCGACTCCATTTGGGACGGCAAGATCAAGCCCGGCTTCGAGATGCTCGTGAACAACTTCTCGGCGGGCATCCTGGGTGCCATCATGGCGTTGATCGCCTTTCTGGTGGTCGGGCCGGTCGTCGAGTTCCTCAGCGGTATCGCCGCCAACGTGGTCCAGTTCCTGGTGAACGCCCAGATCCTCCCGCTGACCTCGATCCTGATCGAGCCGGCCAAGGTGCTGTTCCTGAACAACGCCATCAACCACGGCATCCTCACCCCGCTGGGCACCGAGCAGTCGGTGCAGGCGGGCAAGTCGATCCTCTTCCTGCTCGAGGCGAACCCCGGTCCCGGTCTGGGTCTGCTGCTGGCCTACGTGTTCTTCGGCCGGGGTGCGGCGAAGGCGTCCGCCGGCGGTGCCGCGTTGATCCAGTTCGTCGGTGGCATCCACGAGATCTACTTCCCGTACGTGCTGATGAAGCCGGTCCTGATCGTCGCCACCATCTGCGGTGGTGCGACCGGCATCCTGACCAACGTCATCTTCAACTCCGGCCTGCGTGCCCCGGCCGCGCCGGGTTCGATCATCGCCGTCTGGTTGCAGACGCCGCCGGACAGCTTCATCGGTGTCACCCTCTCGGTGATCCTCGCGGCCACCGTGTCGTTCCTGATCGCCTCGGTCATCCTGCGCACCAGCAAGGACAAGGGTGAGGGCGATCTGAGCGCCGCGACGTCGCAGATGGAAGGGATGAAGGGCAAGAAGAGTTCGGTCGCCTCCACGCTGACCGGTGGCGGCGTCGCCACCGCGCAGGGCACCATCAACACCATCGTCTTCGCCTGCGACGCCGGTATGGGCTCCTCCGCCATGGGTGCCTCGGTGCTGCGGAACAAGATCAAGGCGGCGGGCTTCTCCGACGTCAAGGTCACCAACGCCTCCATCGCCAGCCTGACCGACACGTACGACCTCGTCGTCGTGCACCAGGACCTCGCCGCCCGGGCCGAACCCAAGACGCCGTCGGCCCAGCACGTGACCGTCGACAACTTCATGGGCAGCCCCCGGTACGACGAGATCGTCGAGCTGCTGGAGCAGACCAACCGTGAGGGCGGCGCCGCGTCGGCCGAGGCCGCCGGTGAGGCGCCGAGCGCGGGCGCGGGCACCACGGGCGCCGGCACCGCCGCGACCGGGGCCGCCGCGGGCGCCGGCACCTGGGTCGCCCCGGACGACGCGCCGCACACCGCGGCCGGCAACGGTGACGGCATCCTCGCCGAGCGCAGCATCGTGCTCGACGGCTCCGCGTCCAGCCAGGCCGCCGCCATCGAGGAGTCCGGCAAGCTGCTCGTCGACTCGGGCGCCGTCACCGGCGACTACGTGGCCGCCATGCACGAGCGGGAACGGTCCGTCCCGACCTACATGGGCAACTTCCTGGCCATCCCCCACGGCACCAACGAGGCGAAGGACTTCATCTCCCGGTCGGCCATCTCCTTCGTCCGCTACCCGGAGGGCATCGACTGGAACGGCAAGCCGGTCAAGTTCGTCGTCGGCATCGCCGGCCGGAACAACGAGCACCTGAACATCCTGTCCTCGATCGCCAAGGTGTTCTCGGACCAGGAGCAGGTGGCCAGGCTGGAGCAGGCACGCTCCGCGCGGGACGTCCTGGACATTTTCGACCGGGTGAACAACGCATGAGGGCTGTCCACTTCGGGGCGGGCAACATCGGCCGCGGCTTCGTCGGGCTGCTGCTGCACAACGCGGGGTACGAGCTCGTGTTCGCCGACGTCGCCGCGCCGCTGATCGACGCGCTCGACTCGACGCCGAGCTACCGGGTGCACGAGGTGGGGGAGGAGTCGGCGACCCACACGGTCGACGGTTACACCGCCCTCAACTCGGGGACCGCGGAGGCGGCCGTGGTCGAGCAGATCGCCGGGGCCGACGTCGTCACCACCGCGGTGGGCCCGTCGATCCTGAAGTTCGTGGCCCCGGTGATCGCCGCCGGCATCGCCGCCCGCAGCGCCGACGCGCCGCGGGTGGCGGTGATGGCGTGCGAGAACGCGATCAACGCGACCGACCTCCTGGCCGAGCGGGTCCGCGAGCACTACACCGGCGACGACCTGGCCGCCCGCGCCGTCTTCGCGAACACCGCGGTGGACCGGATCGTGCCCGCCCAGGACCCCGACGCCGGCCTGGACGTGACGGTGGAGACCTTCTTCGAGTGGGCCATCGACCGCACCCCGTTCGGCGGTGAGGAGCCGGACATCCCCGGAGTGACGTGGGTGGACGACCTCGCGCCCTACATCGAGCGGAAGCTGTTCACGGTCAACACCGGGCACGCGACGAGCGCCTACTTCGGGTTCGCCGCGGGCGTGCGTACGATCTCCGACGCCCTGGCGGACCCCGCGATCCGGGACTCCGTGAACGCAGTCCTGCAGGAGACCAAGGCCCTGCTGGTGGCCAAGCACGGCTTCAGCGACGACCAGCAGCAGGCCTACGTCGAGAAGATCCTGAGCCGGTTCGCCAACCCGCACCTGCCGGACACGGTGGAGCGGGTCGGCCGTGCGCCGATGCGCAAGCTGAGCCGGCACGAGCGGTTCGTCGGCCCGGCGGCCGAGGCGGCCGAACGTGGCCTGCCGACGGCGGCGTTGGAGGCGGCCATGGCCGCGGCCCTGCGGTTCGACGTCCCGGAGGACGCCGAGGCCGTGGAGCTGCAGCAGCTGCTCGCATCGACGAAGACCGAGGACGTCGTCGAGCAGGTCACCGGGCTGACGCCCGAGGACGCCCTGTACGAGCGGGTCGCCTCGCTTGTCCGGGACCGTCAGGCCCGATAGTTTCGAACAGGACCCACACAACGGAGGTAGACCCATGCCCGAGCGTTCCGTCAAGATCGCCAGCTCGTCCGGACTGCACGCGCGTCCCGCCGCGATCTTCGCCCAGGCCGCCGGTGAGCAGCCCGCGGAAGTGACCATCGAGAAGGCCGGCGTCGAAGCGGTGCCGGCCGCCAGCATCCTCTCCCTGATGACCCTCGGGGCCGAGCACGGCGAGGAGGTCACCCTCCGGGCCGAGGGTGACGGGGCCGAGGAGTCACTCGATGCCCTGGTCGCGCTGCTGAGCCGGGACCTCGACGCCGAGTAGTTCGTCACGCGCTCGCATGGCCGGTACCCCTCGGGGGTGCCGGCCATGCGGCGTTGTTCGGCCTACCGGCCACTTCGCCCCCCTATCGGCTTCGCACTCTGGCCCGAACATCGGCGGCACTGTTCGGGCCAGGGTGCTCCGGCCCGAACAAGCCGGGGCCCGAGTGGGCCGGAGTGCGAGTCGCCGACGCCGCAACACTCGCTCTACAGGCCCAGTTCCTCCAGCAGCGGGATCTCCGCCCGCACGCCGGCCTTGGCGTCGGCGGCGGAGGGGGCGTCGAGCGCGATCCGGGCGATGCGCCGTGCGTCCTCCCGGCTGACCGAGGCCAAGATCTCCGCGACGTTGGCGAGGCTGCGCGGCGTCATCGACAGGGTGCTCACCCCGAGGCCGACGAGGACGACGGCGAGGGCCGGGTCGCCCGCGGCCTCCCCGCACACGCCGACCGGGCGGATCGGGTCGCCGTGGTGCTCGTCGTCGGACGTGGTGGCGCCGCCGGCGAGCTGCTCGCCCGCCGTGGTGGCGCCGTCGACCGAGGCCTTCACCAGGGCCAGCAGACCGGGCTGCCACGGGTCGTTCAGTTCCGCCAGGGAACCGAGCTGCCGGTCCGCCGCCATCGTGTACTGCGTCAGGTCGTTGGTGCCGATACTGGCAAACGTGGCGTCCGTGAGCAGTTTGTCCGCGGTCAGGGCCGCGGCGGGGATCTCGATCATGATGCCGGGCCGCTTGATGCCGGCCTCGGTGCACTGCTGCGCGAAGTCGGCGGACTCGGCGGCGGTGGCGATCATCGGCGCCATCACCCACACGTCAGCCTCGCTCGCGTCCGCGGCGCGGGCGATCGCCGTCAGCTGGTTGGTCAGCACCTCGGGGGAGCGCCACGACGTCCGGTAGCCGCGCACGCCGAGCGCCGGGTTCGGCTCGGTGTCGTCGGTGACGAACGGCAGCGGCTTGTCCGCGCCGGCGTCGAGCGTCCGGATGACGACCTTCTTGCCGGGGAACTCGGCGAAGACCTCGGCGTACTGCTTCTCCTGCTCGTCGACGGGCGGCTCGTCCGCCCGGTCGAGGAAGAGGAACTCCGTGCGGAACAGGCCCACACCCTCGGCGTTCGCGGCGGCGGCCTTCTTCGCGTCCTTCGCGTTGCCGATGTTCGCCAGCAGCGGCACGGAGAACCCGTCGGACAACGCACCGACGCCGTTGAAGACGCTCGGGTTCGCGGCGCGCTCGGCCCAGGTTGCCGCGTACTGGCGCTCCGTGTCGCCGACCTCCAGCGAGACGGTGCCGGCGGCGCCGTCGACGAACACCTCGGTACCCTCGGCGATCGCATCCGCGCCGTGGGCGGCGACGATGGCGGGCAGGCCGAGCTGGCGGGCGAGGATCGCGGTGTGCGACTGCGGGCCGCCCTCACTGGTCACCAGCGCTTGCACGAGCGCCGGGTCCAGGGTCGCGGTGTCCGCAGGGGCGAGATCGACGGCGACGAGGACGAACGGCGTGCTCGACGTCGGGACCCCCGGGGGCTGCTCCCCGCGCAGTTCGGCGACGATCCGGCTGCGAACGTCGTAGATGTCGTTGGCACGCTCGGCCATGTACCCGCCGAGGCTCTTGAGCATCGCGGCGACCTTCTCCGCGGCGTCCCAGACGGCGCGGGCGGCGCTGACGCCGGAGTCGGTGACGCGCTTGGCGGCGTCCTTGGTCAGCGCGGGATCGGCCGCCATCATCGCCGTCGCCTCGAGCACCTTCCTCGAGTCCCCGGTGGCGGTCGCGGCGCGTTCCTGCAGGCTCGTCTTGACGACGGCGGCCGCGTCCTTGATCCGCGCGGCCTCGGCGGCGGCGTCGGTGCCGTCGGCCAGGCGCTCGCCCTCGGGCGGTGCGGCCACGGGCGGAGCCATCCGCAGCACGGTCCCGACGACTCGTCCGGCACTGACTCCGACTCCGGACACCTGATTCATGAGAGTCCCTCCGCGCTGGGGTGCATGGTCCGTTCATCCTAGACGTGTGGCCGACGCCTCCGGACCTGCGAGGGCGGCACGGAGAACGCGGCCCCGGAGAGGATCACCGGCCTTGACGGTGCCGTACGTCACGCATATCCTGAACGAACGGTCGGTAATTCGCGTCGGCCACCCGCGAGCCCCTGAGCCCGTCCCGGGTCGACACTGCAACCACGAGGTGATGTACATGGCTGCCACGGCAGATCAGACGCTCCACGCCGTCCCCGGCGACGGAGCTGCCGACGTCGAAGGCCAGGCGGCGTTCGACCGGATCATCGAGCAGGACTCCCGGATCGAACCTCGGGACTGGATGCCGGAGAAGTACCGCAAGAGCCTGACCCGGCAGATCTCCCAGCACGCGCACTCGGAGATCATCGGGATGCAGCCGGAGGGCAACTGGATCACGCGCGCTCCCTCGCTGAAGCGCAAGGCCATCCTGATGGCGAAGGTCCAGGACGAGGCCGGCCACGGGCTCTACCTCTACTCGGCCGCCGAGACGCTGGGCACCACCCGCGACGAGATGATGCAGCAACTCATCGACGGCAAGGCCCGGTACTCGTCCATCTTCAACTACCCGGCCCGGTCCTGGGCCGACATGGGCGCCATCGGCTGGCTCGTCGACGGCGCCGCGATCTGCAACCAGGTGCCCCTGTGCCGCGCCTCCTACGGCCCCTACGGCCGGGCGATGGTAAGGATCTGCAAGGAGGAGTCCTTCCACCAGCGGCAGGGCTTCGAGATCCTGCTCGAACTCTCCCAGGGCACGCCCGCCCAGAAGCAGATGGCGCAGGACGCCGTGAACCGGTTCTACGCGCCGGCCCTGATGATGTTCGGGCCCCCGGACGGTGACTCCCCGAACTCCGTGCAGTCCATGCAGTGGAACATCAAGCGGTTCAGCAACGACGAACTGCGGCAGCGGTTCGTCGACATGATCGTCCCGCAGGCCGAGGTGCTGGGCCTGACCCTGCCGGACCCGGACCTGGTCTGGAACGAGGAGCGCGGCCACTACGATTTCGGCGAACTCGACTGGGACGAGTTCAAGGAAGTCCTCGCCGGCCGCGGGCCATGCAACACGCAACGCCTCGAGCGCCGTCGCGCCGCCCACGAGGACGGCGCCTGGGTGCGGGAGGCTGCCCGCGCCTACGCCGCCCGGACCGCCGGCCGCCAGTCGACCGAGCTGATCGGAGCCTGAGCATGACGGAGCACGACGACGCGGGTCGGGTACCGGGCGGGGACCTGCAGGACACCCGCGAATGGCCACTCTGGGAGGTCTTCGTCCGGCCCTCCCGCGGCCTGTCCCACGTTCACGCCGGCTCCCTGCACGCTCCGGACGCGACCATGGCGGTCCGGAACGGTCGAGACCTCTACACCCGCCGCAACGAGGGAACCTCCGTGTGGGTCGTGCCCGCCGATGCCATCACCGCGTCGGACCCGGACGCCAAGGGCGCCTTCTTCGAGTCCGCCGCCGGCAAGGCCTACCGACACGCCACCTACTACACCCGCAGCGAGGGCGTGAAACACCTCTGACGGCGGCGACGTACGCCGCGCCGTCGAGAACCCTCGCCCTGCCCGCCGACTCTCGAGGAACCCGCATGTCCCACGACTCCGCCACCCGGATCTCCGTCGGAGACGCCCTCACGCCCGAGGACATCGCCACCTCCGGGACCACCGCATCCGAACCCGTCGCGCAGTACGCGCTGCGCCTCGGGGACGACGCGCTGATCCTCGCCCAACGGCTCGGCGCGTGGATCTCCCGCGCCCCCGAACTGGAGGAGGACATGGCGCTGGCCAACATCGCGCTCGACCAGATCGGGCACGCCCGGTCCTTCCTCACGTACGCGGGCACCGCCTGGGGAAAGACCGAGGACGACCTCGCCTACTTCCGCGACGAGGACGAGTTCCGGGCCGCCTGGATCGTCGCCCTGGAGAACGGCGACTTCGGGCAGACGATCGCCCGGCAGCTCGTCGTCGCCTGCTACCAGCACGGTCTCTACGAGCGGCTCGCCGCCTCCACCGATCCCACGCTCGCCGCCATCGCGGCGAAGGCGCTCAAGGAGGTCGACTACCACCGCGACCACGCGGCGCAGTGGGTGCTGCGGCTGGCGCTCGGCACCGAGGAATCCCGGTGCCGGCTCGAGCACGGGCTCGCCGTCGTCTGGCCCTACGTCGACGAACTCTTCGAGGACGACGAGCTGATCGACCAGCTGGACGGCGTCGCCGTGCGCCCCTCGGAGCTGCGGGCCGGCTTCGACGCCGACGTCGCCGCCGTGTTCGTCGAAGCGGACCTCACGACGCCCGACGTCCAGCCCAGCAGCACCGGCGGCCGGCGCGGGGAGCCGCACGAGCAGCTGGGCTACATCCTGGCCGAGATGCAGTCCCTGGCCCGCAAGCATCCGGGAGCGACCTGGTGAGCGCCGCGACGATCGAAGCGGGCAGTGGGCGGCCGCCCGCTGGGGCCGCCGACCGCCGGGTCTGGGACATCGCCGCGACCGTGTGCGACCCTGAGATCCCCGTGCTGACCATCGCCGACCTCGGGATCCTGCGTGACGCCGCCCTTGTGCCGGGGGCGGAGGGGGGCGACGACACGGCCCGGGTCACCATCACGCCGACCTACTCGGGCTGCCCCGCGATGGACGCCATCCGCGAGGACATCGTCGCGGCCCTGACCGCCCACGGCTACCGGCACGTGCAGGTCCACTTCTCGCTGAGCCCCGCCTGGACGACGGACTGGATGAGCGAGGCCGGCAAGGCCAGGCTGAGCGCGTATGGCATCGCCCCGCCGACCGGCAGCGCCGCGGTGTCCGGTCCGATCCGGGTCGCGCTGAGCGTGAAGTGCCCCCGCTGCTCCTCCCTGCGGACCCGGGAAATCACCCGCTTCGGTTCCACGTCCTGCAAGGCCCTCTACGTGTGCGGTGACTGCCAGGAACCCTTCGACTACTTCAAGGTGCTGTAGATGACCGCGACGACCGACACCGCCACCAGCGGGGGAAACAGCCGGAAGCGCGCGTCGTTCCACCCGCTCACCGTCAGCGCCGTCCGGCCCCTGACGGCGGACGCCGTCGAGGTGACCTTCGCGGTCCCGGCCGAGCTGGCGCCCCAGTACGACTACGTGCCCGGCCAGTACGTGGCCCTGCGGGCCGACGTCGACGGCCGCGAGGTGCGCCGCAGCTACTCCATCTGCGCGGAGCCGGTCACGTTCGAGGACGGCAGTTCCCGGATCGCGGTCGGCATCAAACGGGACCTCGGCGGGGTGTTCTCCACCTGGGCGACGAGCGAACTCGCGGTCGGGGACACCGTCGAGGTGATGAGCCCGCAGGGCGCGTTCATCTCCCAGCACGCCCTGACCGGACTCAACGATCCCGAGGCGATCGGCGCGGAGGTCGCCGCGGTCGGGCGGGCCAGCTACGTCGGGATCGCCGCCGGCTCCGGGATCACGCCCGTCATCGCGATCGCGCGTGCGGTCCTGCAGCGCAACCCGCAGGCGAGTTTCGACCTGGTGTACGCCAACCGGGCCGCTCAGGACGTGATGTTCCTCGAAGAACTGGCCGACCTGAAGGATCGGTACCCGTCCCGGCTGGCCCTGCATCACGTGCTCTCCCGCGAGCAGCGGATCTCGCCGCTGCTGACGGGCCGGATCGACGCCGAGAAGCTGACCACGATCGTCGACTCGGTGGTCCGGACCCCGCTCGTCGACGAGTGGTTCCTGTGCGGGCCGTTCGACCTCGTCCAGCTGGCCCGCGACACCCTCGCCGAGCGTGGCGTACCCGCCTCGAAGGTCCGGTTCGAGCTGTTCACCACGGGACGCCCGGAGAGCGGGCCGGAGGGCAACGCGGGGCGGCCGGTGGTCGAGGATCCCGAGGGGGAGAACTACGAGATCGAGTTCAACCTCGACGGGCTGCACGGGTCGGTCACGAGTCCGCGTTCGGCCCGGGAGACCATCCTCAACGCGGCGCTGCGGGTGCGCGGCGACGTGCCGTTCGCCTGTGCGGGCGGGGTCTGCGGCACGTGCCGGGCGAAAGTGGTCTCCGGCACCGTGGACATGGACGAGAACTACGCGCTGGAGGCGGACGAGGTGGAACGCGGTTACGTCCTCACCTGCCAGTCCCGGCCGACGTCGGACGCGGTGACCGTCGACTACGACGCCTGACCCACCCCGGCGCCCTATCCCGCCGCCGTCCCTTCGACCCGCAGGAGTGTGCCCGTGATCGAGCTGAGCATCGAGAACGACGTCGCCGAGGTGGTGCTGAATGCACCGCAGAAGATGAACGCCCTCGACGCGGCGGCGCTCGAGGAGCTCCGGCAGGCCTACGCCGACGCGGCCGCCGCGAACGTGCGGGCGCTGCTGCTGCGCGGGGAGGGGCGTGGCTTCTGCGCGGGCCGGGACATCTCCGGTGTCGATCCGGCCAGCGACGACGCGCACGGCTACCTCGCCGACGTCGTCACGCCGGTGCTGCGGGAGATGAGCGCCTTCCCCGCCCCGACGTTCGCGGCCGTGCAGGGGGCGGCGCTCGGCGTCGGGCTCGGCCTGCTGGTCGCCACGGATGTCGTCTACGTGGCGGAGACGGCGAAGATCGGCTCCCCGTTCGCCAACCTCGGGGCCACCCTGGACTCCGGCGGTCACTGGCTGTTCACCGAGCGGCTCGGTGCGCACCGGACACTGGATCTGATCTACACGGCCGAGCTGATCAGCGGCGCCGACGCGGTCGCCTCCGGCCTGTTCAGTCGCGCCCTGCCCGCGGGCGACCTGCTCCCGACGACGCGGGCGACCGTGGCGAAGGTGGCGACCGGGGCCACCGGCGCGTTCCGGGCGTCCAAGTCACTGGTTGCGCAGATCCGCGACGAGCGGCTGGGCCTGTGGGACTCCATCACCGCCGAGAATCGGGTTCAGGGTGACCTCTGCGGCACCGCTGACTACGCCGAGGGCTTTGCCGCCTTCCAGCAGAAGCGCCGGCCGGTCTTCCGGGGCTGAGCGCGAGGGACGGGTCCCGCTCCCGTCCGGCGTGAGGTCGGCCACCCGGGACTCCGCGGTACCGCGCGGATCGATACGCTCATCGGATGCGGGCACTCGTGGTGGGCTGGTCCAGCGTGGAACACGGTGAGGCGACCGCCGGGGACGTGCTGGCGATGCGCGCGGTCACCGACACCCTGACGGCCGCCGGCATCGCCCACGACGTGGCCTGGAGTGCCGTGATGCGGCCGGCGGGCGGCCTGGCGCTGGTCGACGCCGACCCGCACGCCTACTCCCACCTGGTGTTCTGCTGCGGGCCCGCCACCGGCGCCCCGATCGCGGACCTGCACGAGGCATACGCCCACGCCACCCGCATCGCCGTCGGCGTCAGCGTCCTCGATCACGACGACCCCGTCACCGCCGGCTTCCACACCGTCATCGCCCGCGACGAGCCCGGGGCGACGCCCCACCGGGACCTCTCCGCGCGCATCCAGGCGGCTGGCGCCGGCCCGGAGCGCACCCCGGTACTCGGCGTCTACCTGACGGGCGAGCAGGGCGAGTACGGGGCCAGCAGGCGCCACGACGCCGTCACCGGCGCCCTGACGGATTGGCTGAACCGTCTCGATGCGGCGGTGCTGCCGCTGGACACCCGGCTCGACCCGCGGGACTGGCGGATGCCGTCCACCGCGGCGCAGGTCGACGCCGTGATGGCTCGGGTCGACGTCGTCGTGACGATGCGGATGCACGGGCTGGCACTCGCCCTGCGGCAGGGGGTGCCCGTGCTCGCCGTCGACCCCGTGGCCGGGGGCGGCAAGGTCACCGCGCAGGCCCGGGCCTGGGACTGGGCCGCCCTGATCGATGCCGACGACGTCAGCCCCGGGACGCTGCAGTCCCGGCTGACGTGGTGCCTCTCCTCGGCGGGCCGGGACGCCGCGGCCGAGCGGCGCGACTGGCCGCCGAGCGGCCAGGACCAGCTGGATCGGCTGCTCGCTGCCCTGCGCTGACCCACTTCCGCGTCGACTATCGAATTTCTGGGCTTCCGGAGGTCGATCGAGCCCCGAAATTCGATAGTCAACGCCGAGAGCGCTTCCGCGCGTCGTGACCGAATGCGCACGGGAACGCCATCGCTGCGCTGCGCAGGCCGGCGAGCACTTGTCCAATCGGACAAACGCTTCGGGAAGCGGTTATGCAGCAGGCCGATCGTCAGTACACTGCGAAATATGAAGGTGCTCGGCGTCAACGCGATCTTCCACGACCCGGCGGCCGCACTGGTCGTCGACGGGCGGGTGGTCGCCGCTGCCGAGGAGGAGCGGTTCTCGCGCCGCAAACACGGCAAACGGCCGGTCCCGTTCTCGGCCTGGGAGCTGCCCGAACAATCCATGCGGTGGGTGCTGGCCGAAGCCGGTCTGCGCCCGAAGGACCTGGACGCGGTCGGCTACTCGTTCGACCCGTCGATCGCCGCGCACATGCCCGATGATCCCTACGACCCGATCCGGCTCGACTACGCCCGGCGTGCCCCCGGCTTCCTCGCCGAGGCGCTGCCCGGTCTGGACCCGGGCACGGTCCACTTCGTCCAGCACCACGTCGCCCACGCCGCGTCCGCCGGCCTGGCCGGCCCGTACCCCACGGGCAGTGTGCTCGTCGTCGACGGTCGCGGGGAGGCGCACTCGCACCTGGCCGGCCGGTACGAGGACGGCAAGCTCGACATCCGGTACCGGCAGGAGCTGCCGGACTCCCTCGGCCTGCTCTACGAGTCGCTGACCGGGCACCTCGGCTTCGAGCGGTCCAGCGACGAGTTCAAGGTGATGGCGCTGGCGTCCTACGGACGACCGCGATTCCTGGACGAGCTGCGGGAGATCGTGCACGCCACCGGCGACGGCGGCTTCCGCGCCCAGGCACCGGACTGGACCCGGTTCGCGCCGGCCCGCGTCGACGACGGCACCTGGGGCGGCGACCACGCCGACCTGGCGGCCTCCGTGCAGGCCGTCGTCGAGGAGGTTCTCGTGGACCTGGCCACCTGGCTGCACGGGCAGACGGGCGATCGCCACCTGACCATGGCCGGCGGTACCGCGTTGAACTGTGTGGCGAACTCGCGGATCTGGCGGGAGTCACCGTTCGACGACGTGTGGGTCCAGCCCGCGGCCGGGGACTCCGGCACCGCGCTCGGCGCCGCGCTGCACCTGGCGGCCGGGGGCGGAGAAACGATCACGCCCGTCCCGACGGTGGCGCTCGGCCGGAGCTGGACCGACGACGAGCTGGCGAGCTGGCTGACCACCGCCCAGGTGCCGTTCACGACACCGGACGACCTGGCCGGTGAGGTAGCGGATGTGCTCGCGGGCAACGGGGTCGTCGCCTGGTTCGACGGGCGCAGCGAGTTCGGGCCTCGCGCGCTCGGGCGGCGTTCCTTGATCGCCAACCCGATGCACGCCGAGAACCTGGAGCACATCAACGACGTCAAGGGTCGGGAGCAGTTCCGCCCGGTGGCACCGATGGTGCTGGCCGACCGGGCGAGCGAGATCTTCAGCGGCGGACCCCTGCCGAGCCCCTACATGCTGTTCGTGCACGACGTCGCCGAGGCGTGGCGACCGAAGATCCCCACCGTCACCCACGTGGACGGCACCGCCCGCATCCAGACCGTCAGCGACGAGGACAACGCCGGCATCGCCGCGCTGCTGCGCGCCTTCGACCAGCGCACCGGCGTCCCCGTCGTCGTCAACACGTCCCTGAACACCGCCGGCCGGCCCATGGTCGACGACCCCCGGGACGCGCTCGAACTGTTCGGTTCCGCCCCGGTGGCCGCCCTCGTGCTCGGACCGCACCTGGTCCGCCGCGCCGACCTGTTCGGAGCGGCCCGATGAAGGCCGGAACGTCGCCGGCGGCCGGCCCGCTCCCGGCTCTGCGGTACGCCGTCGTCGTGCCCTCGGTGGGCCGACCGAGCCTGCAGCGCCTGCTGGACACGCTCGCCGCGCAGACCGGGCCGGCACCGGGCGCCGTCGTGGTCGTCGACGACCGGGCCGGGGACGGCCCGGAGCTGACGCCCGTGTTCGCGCCGAGGGAGACCATCGGTGACGCGGTCCCGGGTGTCCGGCACGATCCGGGGAGCCGGCGGGGCATCGGCGCGGCGCACGAGGGCTTGACGGTGGTGCGCGGCCACGGTCGGGGCCCGGCAGCGGCCCGGAACCGGGGGTGGCGAGTCGCCGCCCGGACCGGGGTCGACTGGATCGCCTTCCTCGACGACGACGTCGAAATGCCCGACGGCTGGGCGGAGGGCCTCGTCGCCGACCTCGCCGCCTGCGGACCGGGCGACGCTGCCACGCAGGGCCGGATCCACGTGCCGCTGCCGGGAGATCGGCGGCCCACCGACTGGGAGCGCAACACGGCCGCGCTGATGGGCGCGGACTGGGCGACCGCGGACATGGCCTACCGGGTTGCGGCGCTGAAGCAGGTCGGCGGCTTCGACGAGCGGTTCCCGCGCGCCTTCCGGGAGGACGCCGATCTCGCCCTGCGGGTCCGCGACGCCGGGTGGGCGCTGCGCCGGGGTGAGCGCACCATCGTCCACCCGGTCCGTCCCGCTGACGCCTGGGTCAGCCACCGGGTGCAGGCCGGCAACGCCGACGACGCCCTGATGCGGCGGCTGCACGGCCGGCACTGGCGCGACCGCGCCCAGGCACCCGCCGGTGGGTTCCGCTGGCACGTCGCGACGGTCGCCGCCGCGGCGACCGGCTTGCTCGGTGCCGCCGTCGCGCTCGACGGTCTCGCCGGGGGTCTGTTCGCCCGGTCGGCCGCCCGTGTGCCGACGACGTCGCGCGTCCGTTCCGTCGACGCCACCGCCGCCGGGTGGACCCCGGCGAAGGCCGCCGTCGACGCCACCACCGCTGCACGCGCCCGCGTGCTCCGGGCCGGCCTGGTCACCACGGGGGCCGGGGCGCTGGCCTGGCTCGGGCTGACCGCTCGCTTCCTGCGGCTGCGGATGGCCCCCGGCCCGCGGCCCGGGGAGCCGGGCCACCGCGAGGAGCTGGGCCGGATGGCCGCGACCAGTGCCACCATCCCCGTGGCCGCCGTCGTCCACCGCGTGCGCGGCGTCCTCCGGCACCGCCGCACCGGTGCCTGGCCGTCGCGGGTGGAGGCCGTGCTGTTCGACCGCGACGGCACCCTCGTGGTCGACGTGCCCTACAACGGCGACCCGGAACGCGTCACGCTGATGCCCGGCGCGGCCGAGGCCGTGGGACGCGCCCGGGCGGCCGGGCTGAAGGTCGGGCTGGTCAGCAACCAGTCCGGCATCGCCCGCGGACTGGTGACCGCCCGCCAGGTGGAGGCCGTCAACACCCGGCTCGCCGAGCTCGTCGGCTCCTTCGACACCGTTGCGGTGTGCCCGCACGGGCCGGACGACGACTGCGCGTGCCGCAAGCCCCGGCCGGGGCTGGTCCGGGCCGCGGCGGCCGCGCTCGGCGTGGACCCCGCGGTGTGCGTCGTCATCGGGGACATCTGCGCCGACGTGGAGGCGGCGCAGCGTGCCGGTGCTGCCAGCGTCCTCGTGCCCACCGAGGTGACGCGGTCCGATGAGGTCGCCGGTGCGCCCGCCGTCGAGCGAACCCTGCTCGACGCCGTCGAGCGGGTCGTCGCCGACCGGACGGCTACGACCGGCGGGGTCGCTTAGCCGTGCCACGCATCCTGGCGGTCCGCCTCGACTCGGACGGCGACGTGCTCCTGACCGGTCCGGGCATCCGCGCCCTCGCCGCCCTCGGCGACGTCGACCTGCTCGCCTCCCCATCCGGGGCGGCCGCCGGTCGATTGCTGCCCGACGTCGCCGACGTGCTGGTCTTCGACGCCCCGTGGTCCGGTTTCGCTCCGCCACCGGTCGACGTCGACGCCACCCGCGCGCTGGTCAGGGACCTTGCCGCCCGCCGGTACGACCTCGCCGTCATCTTCACGTCCTTCCACCAGAGCCCGCTGCCGATGGCGCTGCTCGCCCGGTTGGCCGGCATCGGCCGGATCGCCGCGACGAGCGAGGACTACCCCGGCGCGCTGCTCGACGTCCGGCACCGCCGGGACGCCCCGCCCGGGGGCGGCCATGAGGCCGAGGCCGCCGTCGCGCTGGCCGTGGCTGCGGGCGCACCGGACCCGGGGCCCGACGGGTCGGTGCTCGCGGTGCGCCGGCCGCTGCCCGCCGTTCCGCTCGGGCTGCTTCCGGAGGGGCGAACCGGCGAGCAGCCCGCTGCCCCCCGACCCGCACCCGCACCCCCGGAGAGTACGGCCCGTGATCCGGGCGGTTTCGTCGTGTTGCACCCGGGTGCCTCCGTGGACGCGAGAGCGTTGACCGCCGCGCACGCCGCGACCCTGGCGGCCGGTCTGGCCACCGCCGGCTACGACGTCGTCGTCACCGGTGGTCCGGGCGAGCGGGCCCTGGCGGCCAGGACGGTCGCGGCCTGCCGGGAGAGCCTCGCCGACCACCGCGGTACCGGTCGGTCAGACCCGCCCGGTCAGGGACGGATCGTCGACGCGGCCGGGCGCACGTCCCTGGCCGAACTGGCCGCCGTGCTCGACGCCGCGACCTGCGTCGTCGTCGGCAACACCGGCCCCGCTCACCTGGCGGCCGCCGTCGGCACCCCCGTCGTCAGCATCTTCTCCCCGGTGGTGCCGACGCAGCGCTGGGCGCCGTACGGTGTCCCGACGATCGTGCTCGGCGACCAGCACGCCGCCTGCCGCGACACCCGCGCCCGCGACTGCCCGGTGCCCGGCCACCCGTGTCTGAGTGGGGTGGGTGCTGCCGAGGTGGTGGCCGCGGTGCGCTCCCTGACCGCGAACCCGCGGACTGCGCATGCCGGGGCCGTGAATCCCCCGACGACGAATTCCCCGACGACGAATTCCCCGACGACGAATTCCCCGACCACGAAGCTCGGAACGGCGAACGAGAGGGAGGTGCGGACATCGTGCGCATCCTGATCTGGCACGTGCACGGGTCTTGGACCACCGCGTTCGTGGCGGGCCGGCACGCGTACCTGCTGCCGGTGCTGCCCGACCGCGGGCGGGACGGTCTCGGCCGCGCGCGGACCTGGGACTGGCCGGCGTCCGCCGTCGAGATGAGCCCGGAGGAGCTCGCCGGCACCGAGATCGATCTCGTGGTGCTGCAGCGGCCCGCAGAGCTCGACCTGGCCGAGCGGTGGACCGGCCGTCGACCCGGCCGCGGCCTGCCCGCCGTCTACGTCGAGCACGACGCCCCCCGCGGCCACGCCGCCACCTCCCGCCATCCCCTGGCGGATCAGAGTGCCATCCCCATCGTTCATGTCACTCACTTCAATCGGGTGATGTGGGACAGCGGTACCGCCCCGACCGCCGTGGTCGAGCACGGCGTGATCGACCCGGGGCACCGGTACACCGGCGATATCGCGTCCCTGGCCGTCGTCGTCAACGAGCCGGTCCGCCGCGGCCGGGTGGCCGGCACCGACATCGTCGCCGGGTTCGCCGCCGACCTGCCGGTCGACGTGTACGGGATGGGCGTGGGCGCGCTGGCTGCGCATGCGCCCGGTCGGAACTGGCGGCTGCACGAGGACTACCCGCAGCAGCGGCTGCACGCGGCCCTCGGCGCCCACCGCGCCTACCTGCACCCGTACCGGTGGACCAGCCTGGGCCTCGCGCTGATCGAGGCGATGACCCTCGGGCTGCCCGTCCTCGGGCTCTCGACCACGGAAGGTCCCCGCGCGGTTCCCCCCGCCGCCGGCCTGCTGAGCAACGACCTGCCGGCGCTCGCGGACCGAGCGCGCCGGTGGCTGACCGACCCGGACGAGGCGCGGACCGCCGGCGTCGCCGCGCGCGGACACGCCCTGGCCCACTACGGCATCGACCGCTTCCTGACCGACTGGGACGACCTGCTGGAGAAGGTGAGCAGATGATGAACATTGCCATGGTGTCCGAACACGCCAGCCCGCTGGCCGCCCTCGACGGCGTGGACGCGGGCGGGCAGAACGTGCACGTCGCCCAGTTGGCCGGTGCCCTGGCCGCCCGGGGTCACACGGTCACGGTCTACACCCGCCGGGACGACGCCGAGGCGCCCGACGTGGTGGCACTGGCCCCCGGGGTACGGGTCGTCCACGTCCCCGCCGGGCCACCCCGAGCCCTGCCGAAGGACGATCTTGCGCCGTTCATGGCCGAGTTCGGGCGCTGGCTGGCGCGGTCCTGGATCGCGGACGGCGCCCCGGATCTGGTGCACGCGCACTTCTGGATGTCCGGGCTGGCCGCGCGGCACGCCGCCGACGCCCTGCAGATTCCCCTTGTGCAGACGTTCCATGCACTCGGTGCGGTCAAGCGCCGGCACCAGGGACTCGCCGACACCAGTCCCGCCCGCCGGCTCGCCGCCGAGACGGCACTGCTCGGCGGCGCCGACGCCGTCCTGGCCACCTGCGGGGACGAGAAGCGGGAACTGGTCGCGCTCGGGGCCGACCCCGAACGGGTGGCGATCGTGCCGTGCGGCGTGGACCTGGCCGCGTTCACTCCGCCGGCACCGCGCGGGCAGGAGGCCTCCGACCGGACGGTCGAACCGGTCCGCATCGTGGCGCTGGGCCGGTTGGTCGAACGGAAGGGCGTCGACACCGTCATAGCCGCCCTGGCGGCGCTGCCCGCTTCCGCGCCGGACAGCGCTGTGCCGAACACCTCTGCTCTGAACGGTGCCGTCCTGCACATCGCCGGCGGCCCCGACGCGGCCGAGTTGGACGAGGATCCGGAGGCCGTCCGCCTCACCGCGCTCGCCCGTGACCTCGGCGTCGAGGACCGCGTGGTCCTGCACGGCCGCGTCGATCGGGCTGGTGCCGCGGCGCTGCTGGCCACCGCCGACGTCGTCGCCTGCACTCCGTGGTACGAACCGTTCGGCATGGTGCCGCTGGAGGCCATGGCCTGCGGCCGGCCCGTGGTGGGCTCCGCCGTGGGCGGGCTGCTGGACAGCGTCGACGACGGCGTCACCGGCCTGCTCGTGCCGCCGCACGACGTCGACAGCACGACCGCCGCTCTGGCCCGGTTGCTCACGGATCCGGATCTCGCCGCCCGGATGGGCCGGGCCGGGCGCGACCGGGTCGAGCGTCTGTTCGGCTGGGACCGGGTGGCCGACCGAACCGAGACCGTCTACCGTCGCGTGCTCCGCCGACACCGCGCCCGGCAGCAGAAGCCGCGGTCCGACGCCCGTGCGTGGTTCTCCACTCACCTGAGCGAGCTGCAGCATGCCGCGCGGGACGCCGCCGCGCACGCCGACGTCGTCGACCGGTGGGGCGCCCAACTGGCCACCCTGCTCGGGGCCGGCGGCCGGGTGCTCGTGGCCGGCAACGGCGGCAGCGCGGCCGAGGCGCAGCACTTCACCGCGGAACTGGTCGGCCGGTTCGAGGACGAGCGCACCCCGCTGTCGGCCCTCTGCCTGTCCGCCGAGACGTCCAGCCTCACCGCGATCGGCAACGACTACGGGGGCGCCGAGGTGTTCGCCCGCCAGGTCCAGGCCCACGGGCGGCCCGGCGACGTCGTCGTGCTGCTGTCCACCAGCGGCCGCAGTGCCAACGTCCTCGTCGCGGCCGAACGGGCGCGGACGGGCGGGATGCACGTGTGGGCGCTCACCGGACCCGCCCCGAACCCGCTGGCCGAGGCCGCCGACGAGGCCCTGACCGTGGACGCCGGCAGCACCTCCGTGGTGCAGGAGATGCACCTGATGCTGCTCCACGCCGTGTGCGCGGCGGTCGACGCCCGGCACGCCGCGACACCGGTGCCCGGGCCGGCAGCGGTCCCCGTGGCCGGGCGGGTCATGGATGGGCGGGAGCGCACCGAGGCGGGCCTGCTGCTCGGGGTGGAGGCCGGATGAGGCCGCGCATCGTGGTGATCGGCGACGTCGTACTCGATCGGGACGTCGTCGGCACCAGTACCCGGCTCAGCCCCGACGCCCCGGTACCCGTCGTCGACGTTGATCACATCCTGGTCAGCCCCGGAGGTGCGGGGCTGACCGCGCTGCTCTGCGCCGCGGATACCAGCACCGCGGGCACCAGGGCCGCGGGCACCAGCGGCGCCGGGTCGGGAGGTGGGGTGCCCGACGGCGCGGCGGGCCGCAGCGGTGTCGAGGTGATCCTGGTGGCACCCGTCGCGGACGACGACGCGGGCCGGGAACTGACCGACGGGCTGGCCGGTATCACGGTGCACCGGCTCGGCCACGCCGGGCCCACCCGGACGAAGACGCGCATCCGCGCCTCCGGCCAGGCCATGCTGCGCGTCGACGACGGTGGGCCCGGCGAGCCGGTCGGCGTGGACCAGGATGCCCTCACCGCGGTGCTCGCGGGCGCCGACGTCGTCCTCGTCTCCGACTACGGGGGTGGCGTCACCCGCGACCGGGCCGTGCGCACCGCGCTGACCGCCCACGCCGTCCACGGCACCGTGGTCTGGGACCCGCACCCGCGCGGCGGACGGCCGGTGCCCGGATGCACGCTCGTCACGCCGAACGCCGTCGAGGCGCACTCGGCGGCGGCGGCCCTGCCGGCCGATGCCGCGCAGACGACCACCGACGACGACGCCGGGCACGAGACCGCCGACGCCGCTGAGACCGATGACGCCGCCACCCTCGCCCGCGTGTTGCGCCGCCGTTGGCAGGCACGCGCCGTGGCCGTGACGGTGGGCGCCGATGGCGCTCACCTGGCCGGCACCGCCGGCGTCGCACACGTGCCCGCCGCCCCGGTCACCGGTTCCGACCCGTGTGGCGCGGGGGACCGGTTCGCCGCGACCGCTGCGCTCACCCTGGCCGCCGGCGGCACGATCGAGGCCGCGGTGGAGGCGGCGGTCGAGGCGGCCGGCCAGTGGGTGGCCGCCGGCGGTGCCGCATCCTTCCGCGCCGGGCTGACCGCGCAGGAGCGCGCGCGCTCCGCCGACCCCGCCCTGCCGCCGCAGGTCCGCGCCCTGCTCGACCGGGTGCACGCGGGCGGGGGCACCGTCGTCGCCACCGGCGGCTGCTTCGACGTCCTGCACGCCGGGCACATCGCCTGCCTGGACGCCGCCCGCCGCCTCGGGGACGCCCTGGTGGTGCTGCTCAACTCCGACGACTCGGTGCGCCGGCTCAAGGGGCCCGGCAGGCCGGTGGTGGGTGTCGCCGACCGGGCGCGCGTGCTCGCTGCGCTGCGCAGCGTGGACGCCGTCGTCGTCTTCGGCGAGGACGACCCGCGGACGGCGCTCGCGGCCCTGCGGCCGGACGTCTGGGTCAAGGGCGGCGACTACCTGCCCGACCAGTTGCCCGAGGCCGGCGTGGTGGAGGCCGGCGGTGGCACGGTCACCGTGCTGCCGTACCTGTCCGGCCGTTCGACCAGCGCGATCCTCGCCCGAGCCGGACGGGGGGAGTGACGATGACCGACGACCTCGGCGACCGGAGAGCTCGGCCGGCGCCCTACACGGCCGCCGCGCTCGCCGCCGCCGGGCGCGAGCAGGCGCACGGCGACGGCGCCGTGTCCGGCCCACCGATCCCGCACGCGGTGAACCCGGCCGGCATCGGGGTCGGCGACGTGCTCGTGCTGCGGGCGCTGGGCCTCGGCGATGCCCTCACCGGGATCGCCCCGTTGCGGGGCCTGCGTCGCCTCTTCCCGGATCACCGGCTGATTTTGGCTGCGCCCGGTCCGGTCGGCGCGTGGCTGGCCGATCTCGGCGTCGTCGACGGGGTGCTGCCCACGCCTGGGCTGGTGGACCTGCCGCCGATGGCGGGCGGGCACGTCGCCGTCGACCTGCACGGCCGGGGCCCGGCCAGCCAGCGGCTGCTCGCCGCCGCCCGGCCCGGAAGCGGCGAGCCGTCGCGGCTGATCGCCTATTCCTGCCCCGAGGTCGGTCACACCGGCCCGGTCTGGCGCTCCGACGAGCACGAGGTGGAGCGCTGGTGCCGACTGGTCGCCGAGGCGGGCGGCCCGTGTGGACCCGCCGACCTGCTGCTGCGCTACCACCGCCCCGCCCCGGCCGACGCGCCCGTCGTGCTGCACCCGGGGGCAGCGTTCGGCTCACGCCGGTGGCCCGCCGACCGGTGGCGCGCCGTCGCCGCGGACCTGGCCACCGCCGGGCACCGGGTACTGGTCACCGGCTCGACCGCCGAACGTGAGCTGACCGCCGTGGTGAGCGCCGGCCTGGCCGGTGTGCGGGACCTCGGGGGTGCACTCGGGTTGACCGGGCTGAGCGCGGTGGTCGACGGCGCCGCGCTCGTGCTCAGCGGCGACACCGGCATCGCCCACCTGGCCACCGCGCTCGCCGTCCGGTCCGTCGTCCTGTTCGGCCCGACGCCCCCGGCCCGGTGGGGCCCGGCCGTGGACGCCCACCTGCACACCGTGCTCTGGCACGGCGCCGCCGCCGCGCGGACGTGGGGAGACCCGCACGGGGACACGCTCGACGATCGGCTCGCCGCGGTCACCGTCACCGAGGTGACCGCGGCCGTCGACGCGCAACTGCGCGCCCCGGTCACGCCGCCGACCACGTCGCCGTCGTCGGCGATCAACGCGGGAGTCGGTGCCATCACCGTTCCCGTTCCCTCCACGGAAGGACGACCATGACCGATCTCCTCGAGACCCCGACCGGATCCCGCCCGGTGCGGCGCGCCGTCGTCACCGGTGGCGCCGGTTTCCTCGGCAGCCACCTGTGCACGGAGCTGCGCCGCCGCGGGGTGGAGGTGGTCGCCCTGGACAACCTGCTCACCGGCAACGCCGGCAACGTGGCGCACCTGGCGGACGATCCGGGCTTCCGGCTGGTGCACTGCGACGTCACCGACTACGTGCACGTGCCCGGCGACGTCGACCTCGTGCTGCACTTCGCCTCTCCGGCGTCCCCGGTCGACTACCTGAAGCTGCCGATCCACACGCTCAAGGTCGGTTCGATCGGTACGAACCACGCGCTGGGGCTGGCCATGGAGAAGGGCGCCCGGTTCCTGCTCGCCTCCACGTCCGAGGTGTACGGCGACCCCCAGGTGCATCCGCAGCTGGAGAGCTACTGGGGGCACGTCAACCCGGTCGGCCCGCGCGGAGTGTACGACGAGGCCAAGCGGTACGCCGAGGCCCTGACCATGGCGTACCGGCAGACGCACGGCGTGGACACCGCGATCGTGCGGATCTTCAACACGTTCGGCCCGCGGATGCGCCCGCACGACGGCCGGGCCATCCCCACCTTCATCCGGCAAGCGCTCGCCGGGGAGCCGGTGACCGTGGCCGGAGACGGGCAGCAGACCCGGTCGGTGTGCTTCGTCTCGGACCTGGTCCGTGGCATCCTCGGCCTGGCCGCGAGCGGGCACCCGGGCCCGATGAACATCGGCAATCCGCACGAGTTGTCGGTGCTGCAGATCGCCCGGGACGTCATCGAGGCGACCGGTTCCTCCTCCGGGATCCGGTTCATCGGTCGCCCGGTGGACGACCCGATGGTGCGCCGTCCCGACACGACGCTGGCCACCGAGGTGCTCGGCTGGGCGCCGGAGGTGGCGTGGGAGGTCGGCCTCGCGCGGACCGTCGCCTGGTTCCGGGACGCGGTCGACGTCGACGTCGACGGCGTCGGGGAACAGGCGACGGTGGAGGGCGTGGACGTCGGCGTCCGCTGACACACCGTCTCGCCCTCATCCGCACACTCAGTGCAGATGTGGGCACCCGCAGGTAGGATGGCAGTATGTCGTTGACCGTGCGCCAAGTCCTCACCGAGGCACATTCCTCCTTGACCGAGCAGGACGTGGCCTTGGTGTTGCAGGCGACATTGCCGTCCCGGGTGAAAGCCCAACCTCCCAGCCAGTCCGAGGTCGACCTTCTCAAGGCACTGTCGGGTCTTGACGGTGCCGCCCACGACGAATTGGTGCGGGTTCTGGACGATCCGGACGCCACCCAGCGGTACAGTGACCGGATCGCCGCTAACCTCGCCGCCCAGACACTGCACAGCACTCTGAGCCCTCAGGCCACGGCCCACCTGCTCGGCGTGGACCGGACCACGGTGGACCGACGGCGCAAGGCCCACCAGCTGTACGCCATCACCACCCCGATCGGACTGCGGTACCCGGCGTGGCAGTTCCACCTGGCGACCGTCATGGACGAGCAGGAAGCAGGTACCGACGAGGCAGGCGCGATCTCCACCGTTCCGTCTGCGGCGTGGCTGCAGGAGGTCATCGAGGCCATTCCCGCGGACGTGCACCCCCTGACCGTTGGGGCCTTGATGACCGAGCCCGCCGAGGAGACCGACGGACGGTCTCCGTTGAGCTGGTTGGCCTCCGGAGGGCCGGCGGGCCCCGTTGTCGCACTCGTCCGTGAGCTGGCGTGGCTGCCGTAGCCCCCAAGAACCCCCGTACGCCGCCGCAGCCGCTGGTCGCCCAGGAGGCCGACTTCCGGGATTGGCCCGAGGGCCAGCCGCTGGTCCGCATCCACCGAACCACCGGCCTGAACGTCATGCCCTGGTCGGCACTGCGAGAGTTCGGACCGACCAACTCCCGCTGGGACCCGCACCCCCCGCCCCAGCAGGTGCATCCAGGCATCGGGGTCATGTACGCCGCCGGGGACATCACCACCGCCGTGGCCGAAGTCTTCCAACGCACCCGTCGTGTCGACTGGACCACGGGAACACCCCACCTGACGATCTGGCGACCGGCGTTCCTGTCCCTGCTCGACCTGACCGATGACTGGCTGATCCGCAACGGGGCGTCCTTCTCGCTCGCCCACGGCAGGAAGGACGTGTGCCGGAACTGGGCGCGGAGCATCCACCAGCAGATCGATGCGGAGGGTCTCTACCTGAACTCGACGATGACGAACCGTCCCACGGTCGTCGTGTGGCGCCATCGGCAGGACGCCTTCCCGACCTACCCGGATCTCTCCCTGCCGCTGACCCACCCCACGGTCGCCGCAACCATCGAGAACGCGGCGAAGTCCGTGGGGTATCGGTTCTGACCCGCCCCGACCGATTTGAGAGGGTGGGTGGCAGACCCCGGCGCTGCGGGCCAGTTCGAGGAGGGCGATGTGAGCCCGCTGGGCCGCAGCGACGCCGGCGTGCACGGCCAGCGTGACGTACGCATCGGCCAGATCAGTGGACGGGCCGGCGTCGTCCACCAACAGGGACGCTGCGTCGGCGAACTATTCGGCCTTTCACATCCGACCCTGAGCATCCGCTGCGGTGGCGGCCCGGTCCGGGGTCACCGAACGCCGACCAGACGTCGGAACCGGCGCTGATCGCCAGCCAGGGGAAGGGTTCGCTCGCCGCCGCGCACCCGCCGGCACGTGAGGCGGTACCGTGGCGCGATGACCACCGCCGAGCGCCGACCGGCCATCGACGCGGACCTCGTTGCCCGGCTCGTCGCCGCGCAGTTCCCGGCGTGGGCGTCGCTGCCGGTCCGGCCCGTCCCTGCGCAGGGCAACGACAACCGCACCTTCCGCCTCGGCGAGGTGCTGGTGGTCCGGCTGCCGAGCGCCGCCGGTTACGTCGAAGCGGTCGAGAAGGAGGACCGAGTCCTGCCCGCCCTTGCCGGCGCTCTGCCCGTCGCCGTCCCGGTTCCGGTGGCGACCGGGGTGCCGGGCGAGGGCTACCCGTTTCCGTGGTCGGTGCGGCGCTGGCTGCCGGGCGTCACCGTCGACGCAGACCCCGCCCTCGACCGGATGTCCCTGGCCCGGGACCTCGCCGCGTTCCTCGTCGCGTTTCAGCGGCTCCCGGCCGACGGTGGGCCGGCGGCGGGGGAGCACAGCTTCTTCCGCGGCACCCACCCGCGGGTCTACGACGGCGAGGTCCGCGCCGCGCTCGAGACGCTACGCCGTTCTCGGTCCGGTGACGACGGCCTCGACGTCGATGCGTGCGCGGCCGTATGGGAGGAGGCGCTCGCGACCGATCGGGAGGGATCCCCGGTGTGGTTCCACGGCGACGTCGGCGTCGGCAACCTCCTGACCACCGGCGGCCGACTGTCCGCCGTCATCGACTTCGGCACCTGTGGCGTCGGGGACCCGGCGTGCGACCTTGTGATCGCCTGGACCTGCTTCGACGCGGCGGAGCGCCGGCTGTTCGCCGACGCCGTCGGCCTGCCGCCCCCGACATGGCGCCTCGCCCGGGCCTGGGCCTTGTGGAAGGCACTCGTCACCGTGACGGGACCGCCACCGGATACTGTCGTCGGCCGGTATCACCGGGGAATCCAGGAGCGGGCGGTTCGCGCAGTGCTCGCCGACCCGGTCTCGGGCTGACGAGATCGGGCGGCAGACGAAGGTGTCAGGCCGGCGGCGTCGGCTCCGCCGTCGCCTGATCGTCGACACTCGCGTCGGTCCGCGCTGCGTCCATCCTGCGGTGCACAACGCTGCTCAACAACGCCGATGACATGGCGCCGCCTGAGAAACACGGATCGGCTGCCGGCGTCAGCTCACACAGCGGCTGGCCGCGCTGGACCGTTCCGAGTGCTCCAGCACCCGGAACCGGCGTTCCACGTACTTCGGCAGCGGCCGCCGCTGCCGCAGCGCCCAGGGCAGGCCGCGCACGGCGTCGAGCACGGCCGCATCGGGACCCCGTCCCGCGGGGCGCCGGCCAGCACGTGCGCAGTGCGTCGCAACGCGGCCGGGAGCGGCCGTCGCAGCCACGTGAACCACAGGGTGTTGCGCAGTCCGTGCCGGCGGCGATTACGTCCTCAGCCCCCGGCGCTGCGGGCCAGTTCCAACAAGGCGACGTGAGCCCGCTGCGCGACACCGACGTCGTTGGCGGACACCGGCCCGGCAGAGTACCCGGCCTTCGTCTTCACCCTCAGCAGGGAGGCTGCGTCGGCGAACTGCTCTGCTTTTCGCATCCGGCCCTGAGCGTCCGCTGCGGTGGCGGCCCGATCCGGGGTCACCGGGCGCCGACCAGGCGCCGGAACCGGCGGTGATCGCCGGTCAGGGGAACGCCTTCGTCGGCGACGGACTGCAGAACCGGCTCGTCGACGGCCGTACCGCGCACCTCGTCGAGGGTGTATTCGAGAACCCGAGGGTCGTTGCCGTCCAGGCGTGCACGTCGCGCGTCAGGTCATCGATCTGGGCCGTACCGGGCCTCGGACGCTCCACCGGACCGGAGGATGAAGAGGTCGAGGTCGCTCGCCGCGGTCATCTCGCCGCGGGCGCCGGATCCGAACAGTGCCGCGTACACCGGCTGCTCGGCCCATCCTTCGATCCGCTCGGCGATGCGTTCCCGCAGCGTGTCACCGAGACGGGCGAGCTCGATGATGGCCGGTGCGGCCAGGTGCTCCCGGTTCAACCGGTACAGCGAGGCGCGACCGGCCGGCTGAACCAACACGATGCCTTCCTCCACCAGGCGGGACAGGTCCGCCGGATGCCCTCAGAAGACCGCGAGCCGATGGAGGCCGCTGACGGTGAACCAGGAGTCGGCGCGCGCGAGCACGGCCAGGACGTCTCCGTCCACGGTGGGAGTCACCACGGCCAGCGGCGTCTGAACTCGCATCACGCACCTCCGACTTTTCTACGGATTGGCCAACAACCGTATTGATAAAGTTTGGTTGACGCGGTTGACTGCAACGCAGGATGATGAAGGAGAGGAGGAGCCACCATGACGAGGACACAGAACACGCCCCGACCAACGCCGCGGACGGCTGCCCGGGCAGCCCGCGCGCGGGACGACCTCGTGCGTGCCCTGCTGACCCGACTCGACTCGATCGATGTTGAATCCGCCGTCACCAGCGCCGGGTCAGCTGACTCTCTTGCGGCGCGCATGGTCTCCACCCTGCCCGGGGCGGGGCCGCTGAACGCAGAGGTCGGGCCGTTCTTCGACACCCCCGCCTTGACGAGATGGCTCGGTATCACCCGCCAGGCGCTCGGCAAACGGGTCCAGAACGGGAGCCTCCTGTGCGTGAAGACCGCGGACAACCATCTGCTGTACCCGGCGTTCCAGTTCGATGAGACCAGGACAGGGCTGCCCCGGTTGGCCGACGTGCTCGACCTGCTCGCCGAGAAGGACCGGACCGACGCCTGGCAGGCCGCTCTCTGGCTCAACAGCGACGGCGACGACCTCGACGGACTGACCCCAGCGCAGGCCCTGCGCGTCGGGCGCGAGAGCGAGGTCATCGACCTTGCCCGCCAGGCTGGGGCGCTGTGGCGGAACTGAGACGCGACCAGACCTCCTTCCAGGACGAACCCGATCCAGGGCTCGACCTGTCGGCCTTCCCCACCGTGGAGTGTGCCTCCGAGGTGGTGTACCGAGCTCACAGCATCGAGCGGGATCCGCGATGGTTCTCCTCCGATGGCGGGGGAAGGTTCGACCTGCCGGTTCCACGAGGCACGCTCTACGCCGCGGGGAACGTGAAGACGGCAACCCGTGAGCGGCTGGCGAAGATGCTCGACCACGGGCGGAAGGTGCTGCTGAAGCACGCTCAGGCGTTCGCCGTCTCGACACTGGTGCTACCGCCGGCGGCGCACTTCGCCGACCTGAACGATCCGACCGCCGACGAGTTCGGCGCGACGAACGAGCTCGCTGCCATGCGCCCGTACGCCGTGCCTCAAGCGTGGGCCCGGGCTTTCGACGACGCGGGTATCAACGGTGTCCGCTACGGCGCCAGATCGACGTCCCTCCCAGCCAACAGTTGGGCGCTGTTCGGTGCTGCGGGCGCCGACGACACTCTCCCGGTGCCGGAGCTGCAGGCGATAGATGGGGTCGCCGCCTGTGCCCTGTCCGGCGTCGACGTGGTCAGTCCCGGGGAGAAGTCCGGCTACGACCTCGTCCAGGCCGAGAGGTGATCGGCCGATCCTTCCGACAACTGACGTCAGCTGACGTAGCGGCGGGCCGCGCTGGTGCGTTGCGAGTGCTCCAATGCCTGGAACCGCCGTTCCACGTGCTTGGGCAGCGGCCGTCGGTCCCGCAGCACCCAGGGCAGGCCGCGCACGGCGTCGAGAACCGCGGCCGCCGTCACCCGGTCCCGCGGGGCGCCGGCCAGCACCTGCCCCGTGCGCCGCACCGCGGCCGGGAGCGGCCGGCGCAACCAGGTGAACCACAGGGTGTTGCGCAATCCGTGTCGGCGACGCAGGTGGGGGTCCCGCAGGGTGGACGCCTGGTGGTGCACGACCACGTCGGGCAGGTGGCACAGCTCCCAGCCGGCGGTGGCCAGGTCAGCGGCCATCAACTCCTCCTCGCCACCGAGCCACAGTCGCTCGTGGAAGCCGCCGACCTCGGTGAACGCCGTGCGGCGGAGCACCGAGGCGCCGGCGAGGAAGCTGCCCAGCGCCGGCCCCGGCATCGAGCCGGATGTTTCGACGGGGGAGTGCAGCAACTCGTCGTTGATCGGGTCCTCGGTGCCGCCCGGCTCCACCAGGATCTTCCCGGTGACCACCCCGAGGGTCCGGTGCGCGTCCAGCGCGTCGGCCGCTCGGCGCAGGGACCCGGGCTCCCACCACGTGTCGTCGTCGCAGAACCCGACGTACGGGCTGTCCACGCGCTCGACCCCGACGTTGCGACCCACCGCGCCGAGGTTCTCTGTGCTGGCGATCAATTCCGCCCACGGGTGGCGCTCGCGGACGGCGTCGGCCGTCCCGTCACTGGATCCGTTGTCGACCACCACCACGTGGGGGCGCTCGGGCAGCGCCCGCAGCCGCGCCAGAGAGCGGAGCGCCTCGTCGCGCCGGTTGTGGGTGATCATCACGACGGCGACGCGCGGGTCCGGCGTGATCCCCGGCTCGGTGCCGCTCATCGGTCGCCGCCCGCGTGGGCGGGTTCCTGGGAGGTGGGGGAGTCGGCACCGCCGGACTCGACGACGGCGATCGCTGCCTCGGTGGCGGGCGCGAGTCGTCGTCGGGCCCGCAACGCGGCCGGTACCCGGGGTAGCGCGCCCACCAGGGCACGTCGGCCGCCGGCGGTCAACACGGCACTTCCGGCCTCCCGGGCGACCACGGGCCAGCCGCGGCGCAGCAGCGCGGTGAGGATGCGGGAGCGGATCAGGTCGCTCTGCCGCCGGGTGTCGGGGTCGCGGTGCGGCGAGGGATGGTGGTGCGCCACCACGGCGGGCACGTGCGCGACCTGCCAACCGGCGTCCACCAGGTCCAGCGCGAGCCGCTCCTCCTCGCCGGGAAAGCGCACGACGTCGTCGAAGCCGCCCACGGCGAGGAACGCCCGGCGCCGCACGACGGTGCCACAGGCGACGAAGCCGAGCAGCGCCGGCCCGGGCCAACCGGCCGGTGTACCGAGCGGTGAATCCGCCAGTACCGCGTTGATCGGGTCCGGCTCCGCCTCGGGCCCGACGACGAGGGACCCGGCGAGGGCACCGAGCCGGGGATGGGCGTCGAACACGTCGGCCGCCAGGTCCAGTGCACCGGGCGCCCACCACGAGTCGTCGTCCGCGAACGCGATGTAGGGAGTCGACGCGCGCTCGGCGCCGAGGGTGCGCGCTCGGGCCCCGACATTGACCGGCAGGGGGACCACCGTCAGGTCCGGGTACGCCGCTGCCACCGCTTCGGCGCTGCCGTCGGTGGAGGCGTTGTCGAGCACGATCACGGGCCCTTCGTGCCGTTGGAGGTGCGCCAGCAGCTCGTCGCGCCGGTTGCGGGTGGCGACGACCACCGTCACCCGGGCGCGGGTGTCGTGCTCTGGGGGAATCCCCGTCATCGGACCAGCCGCAGGGTCGGACCGCCGACGGGGCGGGTGGGCATACGTCCCGTCGGGAACCGGTGACCCCGTGAGTTCATCGTCCAGTCGTGCTGCGCCAGCTGTGCGACCGTCACGGCCAGCAGGTTGACCGTGATCCCCTCGCCCGGGCAGCGGTGGCCACGGTCCCGGGTGCCGCCGCCCTGGGGGACGAAGTTCTCGATCTCACCGGCCGCGACCCCGACGAAGCGATCCGGGTCGAACACGTCGGGCCGGTCCCACTCCGCCGGGTCGTTGTTGGTGCCGAGGATGTCGATGAGCACCCGCTGACCCCGCCGGATCCGGTGCCCACCGAAGTGGAGCGGGCAGCGGGCCTTGGCCGGCAGCATCGGCACGAACGGGTAGACGCGGCGCACCTCGTGGGCGACGGCACGGGCCAGGGGACCGCCGACGGTCGTTCCCCGCTCCGCCGTCTCGGCCCGCACCCGGCCCACCAGCTCCGGGTGCTCGGCCAGCGCCAGCGCGGCGAAGGCCGCGAATCGGCAGACCGCGATGGTCGGGCGCACCACGTTCTGCAGTTCCACGGCGGCGGTGCCCGCGTCCAGGAGCTGCCCGTGCTCGTCCCGGTGAGCCGCCGCGAGCTCCACGATCGAGAGGTCTGCCGGGTTGTGGCGCTCGCATTCGGGCCAGTCCGGGGCCGATCGCACCCGGTCGATCTGCTCGGTGAACCAGGCGTCGCAGTCCCGCCGGTAGGCCATTGCGCGGAGCCACGGCAGTGCCGGCACCCCGAACCCGTCGACGATGCCGGCCAGCCGCCGCGCGCGCGCCACGAGCTCGTCGTCCGTGCCGGTGACTCCCGCCCAGCGCAGCAACGCGAGGCCGTAGACGTCGATCGCGGTACGGTAGACGTTGATCCGTCGGGTGCTGTCCAGGGCGTCATGCAGTGCGCGGGACCAGCCGCGGTCGACGACGTCGACCAGGGCGTCCACCCGATCGGGTGTGGTGGCGGTGAGGAAGAAGCCCTGCTTGCGGTGCCGGTGGGTCTCGTCGTCGAGGCCGTGGACCGCTCCCGCACCGAACAGCGGAGCCTTGATGAACCACGGCATGGCCCCCCGACGGCGGAATCGGGTCGTGTCGTAGAAGAAGCGCACCGCGTCCGTGCCGCGGATCAGCAGGGCCCGGCGACCGAGGATACGCACCGGCGCCGCCCGGGCCGCCGGATCACCCCAGCGGGCGCGGGCCTCGTCCATGAAGCGGTAACCGGCCCGGAGCAGATCCAGGGTGCCGGCGGACGTGTGACCGGACGGGCGAGTGGCGGAGGAGGTAGTGGTCACGGGAACTCCGTTCGCGTGGGGATGCGGTTCGCTGGTGTGTCAACGATCGCTCCCTTCATCCTACGGTCAGCATGCTGACGGTTGGTCGTCCGGCAGTGGCCGTGCGCGGGCGCCCCGACCATTGGATATTCACCGACGTGACGCTCACCGTCAACGCCGTCAAGCGGATCGGCCTGATCGGGGACAAGGGCAGCGGCAGGCCCCCCTTGTTGAGCATCGCCGTCGGACGACCGGCACCGATCACCCCGACGGTTCCCGGACCAACAGCCCGTCTTGTTCCGATACCAGTCCGAGGGAGAGCTCCTTGTACCCGACCGACTCGAACAGGACGGTGACGCGGTCCGGTTCGACGGCCATCACCGTACCCGGGCCCCAGGTGCGGTGTTGTACCGAGGACTGAATGGGCCAGTCCGACGGCGTCGCCGTCTGCCGCGCGCTGGCCTCTTCCCGAGAACCGGCACGCTCGCAGACGTCACACGCCCCGCACCACACCGGCGCGTCCTCACCGAAGTAGTTGAGCAGCCACTGCCGACGGCAGCTGTCGGTCTCCGCGTAACCACGCATCATCTCCACGCGCGACTCGTCAATGCGGCGACGGGTCTCCTCCTCCGCCTGCGCTCGGGCGACGGCATCGGGGGCGGAGCGGCCCGCCGCGGCGCGTGCGCCACGCCGACCGGCGACCACGGAACCACTGTGCTCGAGCAGGTTGAGCACACGGGCCTGCGCCCGAGCGCTCAGGCCGGTGTGTGACCGCAGGGCCGCCGGCCGGATCGGACCGTGCGCGCGGACGGCGGAGAACACGGTCATCAGGTGTTCCTCGGGAACCGAACCACCGGCGAAGAAGCGCTGCAGGCCCAGGTCCTCGGTCCGATAGTGCAGAACGGCAAGCGCCGCGTCCCCGTCGCGCCCGGCCCGGCCGATCTCCTGGTAGTAGGTGTCCAGACAGTCGGGGATATCGGCGTGGATGACGAAGCGGACGTTCGGTTTGTCGATGCCCATACCGAACGCGTTGGTCGCCACGACGACGTCGAGGTCATCGGCGTGGAAGCGCTGGTGCACCTCGGCGCGTACGGCCGCCCGGAGGGCGCCGTGGTACGCCAACGCCCGCAGGCCCCGCGCCCCCAGGGCCTCGGCGTACTCCTCGGCGTCGCGCCGGGTGGCCACGTACACGAGTCCGGGCCCGGTCAAGCTCACCACCTGGTCGAGCACGGCGTGCCGCTTGTCGCGGTCCTCCACGTGCCGCTCGACGCGCAGGTCGATGTTCGGCCGGTCGAAGCTCTGCACCACCGTGACCGGATCCGTCAGGCCGAGCCGATCGACGATCTCGTCCCGGGTGTGGGGCGTGGCGGTGGCGGTGAGGGCGATGACCGGAGGATGGCCCAGGCGCCGCACGACGTCGCCGAGTGCCAGGTAGTCGGGCCGGAAGTCGAAACCCCAGGATGAGATGCAGTGAGCCTCGTCCACGACGAGCAAGTCCGGACCCGCGTCGACGAGCCGGTCGAGGGTCTCCTCGCGGGCCAGCTGTTCGGGCGCGAGAAAGAGATACTGCACGGCGCCCGTCTCGGTCCGGGCCCAGACCGCTTCCTGTGCTCTGGCGCCGGCCGAGGAGTTCACGGCGACGGCGGCGGGCTCACCGAGGTGCTCGTTGATCGCGCTCACCTGGTCCTGCTGCAAGGCGATCAGGGGACTGACGACGACGGTGAGGCCCGTCAGCGCGGCACCGGCGACTTGATAGATGGCCGACTTGCCGTGCCCGGTGGGCATCACGGCGAGCACGTCCCGGCCGGCGACGGCCGCTGACACCGCCTCCAGCTGGCCCTCACGCCAGTCATCGAAACCGAACAGATCCCGGGCGATCCGGCCCAGCTGCTCGGTCGCGGAACGTTCGGCGACGGACGCGCCGGTCCCGGGCGCCGTCCGCTTCGCCGCTGGGGTGCCGCTCAGTCGGCGAACCGGTCGGTCGTCCGCAGCAGATGCGATGCGCCCTCGACCCATTCACGGGCCTGCTGGATCGCCGAACTGTGGAAGGCGTGCGCTCGGGGGGCGTACGCGCTCAACGCGGCGACCCCCGAACCGGGAATCACGAGCGGGACGGCCACCACCGACAGGACGCCGTGGCGGGCGGCCGCCCAGGTGAAGGTGGGCCAACGCGGCTCCATCGTGACGTCACCGACGAGGACGAGGCTCTGGGTGCGCGCGGCGTGCAGCGACGGCCCGTCGCCGGCCTCGAACTGCACGGCGTCGACGTCCCGGGCGCTGTCGGCGCTGGCGGCCAGTGTCCGGGATCCGTCCTCGGCTTCGAGCGCGACGGTACAGCGCACATACGGATCGGCGGCGCGCAGGCCGTCGGCCACGGTATCGGTCAGGTTGGCGAGGAAGTCCAGCAAGCCGGTGCGGCCGACAGCGGCGTCGTTTCGAGTTCCCACGGTGCTCATCCCTGCCGGTGCGGGGGTACTGGTCTCGGTGAGCCACGCGGTCAGCAGGTCCGCATCGAGACCGAGCAACCGTGCCACCGAGTGCGTCGGTGACGAGGCCGAGTCGGGAGCCGGGCGGTGGTCGCGGACCATCCGCACGGCCTGGGCCTTGAAGTCGTCGCTGTAGAGATCGACCCCGTCGGCTCTGGCCCCCGTCGTCATCGCGTCGTTCCGGCCGACCGAGACCGTTCGCGGCGGTCCAGTTCCTCGCAGAGTTCCTGCTGGCAGTCCAAGGTGTCCAGGCTGGGCCCGTCCAGCTCGTACAGGTATTCCCGATCGATCTGGCGGCACACGCGACTGTGCAGGGCCTGCACCGTGACCAGGCTCAGGCCCCCGAGTTCGGGGAAGCGGTCCTCCGGGCAGAGGTAGGTGCTGGTCTCGGGTTCGGACGCTTCACGGTTCGTCCCGTGGGAGGAGTCGGGGAAAGTGGCAACCGGCTGATCCGACATCACAGTGGCCTTTCGTCATGACCGCCATGGACAGTGGCGATCCCTCACGGCCACTGTTCGACCGACGTTCTCCACGGTATCCCGCTTCCGGGACGAAGTCCCTGCTGTCTCGGGAATCGAGAGAAATGGATGATCGCGGGTCAGCCTTCCCGCTGCTCGCGAGCGTCGAGCGCCCGGGTCAGTTCGTCCAGCCGGTCGAGGGTGACGGGATGGGGTCCGTCGAGGGTCATGTACTCCCGCTCGCGCTGGCGAGCCACGCGGCTGTGCAGAACCTGCAGGTCGCGCAGGGGAAGAGTGCCGAGTTCCGGCAGCACATCGAGGGGAGCCAGAAAGGTGCTGCCAGCCGACCGGGGACGTGAGGCGGAGAAGATGTCGCGGACCACGGGCAGATCCGCTGAACCAGAAGCGGCCCCGAGCGCATCCGGGCTCGCGGCGATGACGTCGTCGCTCACGCAGCCACCGGGCCCTCGGTCCAGCGGTGTACCCCGCGCGGGGTCGCGGTCCACGGTAGCCGGGACGTGGGCAGACGGACAGGTGATGCGGTCACGGCGGGAAACTCCATTCACGGGCGACACTGAAGGGCAGGCCGCTCCTTGACCGATGATCAGTATCCAGAGCTTACGACGTAAATCGCGTGGGGCGCACCTTTGCCCAGTGCGGGGACGGACCCCGGGCGTCAGCCGGTGCGAGTATCGGTGTCCTCGAAGATCAGGAAGGTCTGGGTGTCCAGCACGCCCGGCATGGTCTGCAGGTGGTCGAACACCACGCGGCGCAGGTCGGCGTTGTCCTTGGCCCGGACGAGCAGGATGACGTCGAAGCTGCCACCGACGAGGGCGATGTGCGCGATCTCCTCGACCGCCTCGAGGCGGGCCCGCAGTTCGCGCCACGAGTGCTGGCGCAACCGCAGGGTGACATAGGCCGAGGCGCTCAGCCCGAGCTTGACGGGATCGACGACGGCCGTGAAGCCGCTGATCACTCCCTCGGTGGTCAGTCGGTTCAGCCGCGTGTAGCAACTGGCCCGGGAGATGTGCACCCGGGAGGCGACCGTGGCGACCGGCAGCCGGGCGTCGCGGCGCAGTTCGACGATGATCGCCCGATCGACCTCGTCCAGCTCCATGCCCGTGCTCCTGTCGGTCGTGTCCGGTCGTGTCCGGTCCGGCTCCGGGTACGGGACCGTCACCGGTTCGATCCCGGTCCGGTCCCGAGCGACCTGTGCCGAGCGCCCGGCGAAATGTCCAGCCGGTCCGTCGCCAGAGCGCCATGCCGAGCATATCGTCCAGCAGAATGCCCGTGCAGAGCAGGACGTCTCCTGATCCGGCGGAGCCGGGATACGAAATGCCGCGTTCGTCGCATACTGGTGCGACAGGACCGCACTGTGCCCTCGGTCACAGGTCGCGGTCAGGCTTCGCGCGCTCCGCGAGCAAGGAGGGCGGTCCGGAAAGGGGAGAACGATGAGCGAGACCACGACCGATGTCACCGGCACGGCCGAGGACGCCGATGGGCGCTGGCCACGTCCGGGCACGCCGCCCTTCGGCATCAGCCTCGAGGACTACATGCTGCCCGCCGCCGCGCCGATCCAGATGGTGGACGAGACCGGGACGCGCCACGCCCCGGGTGAGGGACGCCTGCAGCCCGGCCACGAGTATCCTTTTCCCGCTGACGAGACCCTGCTGGCCGCGTACCGCAAGCTGGTCGTCGGCCGCCGCGTCAACGACCAGAACTCCGCCCTGGTCCGACAGGGTCGGATGGCGGTGTACCCCTCCAGCCACGGACAGGAGGCCTGCCAGGTGGCCGCCGCCTTCTGTCTGGGCACGCAGGACTGGCTGATGCCCACGTACCGGGACAGCGTCGCCGTCATGAGCCGTGGCGTGGACCCCGCGAAGGTGATGGTCTCCTTCCGCGGCGACTGGCACACCGGGTACGACCCGGTGGCCGAACGGGTGGCCACTCAGTGCACCCCGTTGACCACCCAGCTGCTGCACGCCGTCGGCGTCGCTCATGCCGCCAAGCTGCGCGGCGAGGACTCCGTCGTCCTGGCCATGTGCGGGGACGGCGCCACCAGCGAGGGTGACTTCCACGAGGCGCTGAACTTCGCCGCCGTGTTCCACCTGCCGGTCATCTTCTTCATCCAGAACAACCAGTACGCCATCTCCGTCCCGCTGGCGCACCAGAGCGCGGCGCCGTCACTGGCGCACAAGGCCGTCGGCTACGGCCTGCCGGGCGAGCGGGTCGACGGGAACGACCTCGCGGCGTTGCTGGCGGTCCTCGGCCGGGGAGTGGAGATCGTCCGCGACGGCAGCGGGCCCGTACTCGTCGAGGCGCACACCTACCGGATGCAGGCGCACACCAACGCCGACGACGCCACCCGGTACCGCCAGGACGACGAGGTCGCGGCGTGGGCGGCCAAGGACCCGGTCAGCCGACTGCGCTCCTACCTGACCGGCGCGGGCGTGCTCGACGACGCCGCCGAGAAGGAGATCGCGGCGGAGGCCGAGTCCGTTGCCGCCGAACTGCGTGCGGCACTGAACGCCGACAGCGACCTGGACCCGTTGGAGTTGTTCGCTCACGTCTACACCGAACCCACCCCCCAGCTGCGCGAGCAATCCGCGCTGCTGGCGGACGAACTGTCCCGCGAGTCGGAGCAGGAGGAGGCCGCGTCATGAGTCAGACGACCGTCAGCCCGGCGACCGTGCCCACGTCGTCGAACGCGAACGGCAACATCAGTACCGCAACCGCCCATGCCGCGGCGACGGCGGGCACGGCCGAGGCGGCAGGGCAGGCCCGCGGCGTGGGCCCCGCCCCGGTCACCTTCGCCAAGGCACTGAACACGGCGCTCGCGGATGCGATGACCGAGGACCCGACCGTCGTCGTCTTCGGCGAGGACGTCGGCACCCTCGGCGGCGTCTTCCGCATCACGGACGGGCTCACCGCCCGCTTCGGGACGGACCGCTGCTTCGACACCCCGCTGGCCGAGTCCGGCATCGTCGGCATGGCCGTGGGCATGGCCATGAACGGCCTGCGGCCCGTGGTCGAGATGCAGTTCGACGCGTTCGCCTACCCGGCGCTCGAGCAGATCTTCAGTCACGTCGCCAAGATGCACAACCGCACCAGGGGTGCCGTCTCCCTGCCGATGGTCATCCGCATCCCCTACGGCGGTGGCATCGGCGGGGTGGAACATCACTGTGACTCCTCCGAGGCGTACTACGCGCACACACCGGGCCTGAAGATCTACACCCCGGCCACCGTCGCGGACGCCTACCGGATGCTGCGGGAGGCGATCTCCTCCGACGACCCGGTCATCTTCTTCGAGCCCAAGAAGCTCTACTGGTCGAAGGAGAGCCTGGACCTCGCCGCCCTGCAGGACGCGGCCGGTCCCCAGGCGCGGGCGGAGGACCGGGCCGAGGGCAGGGCGGTGCTCGCCCGGTCCGGCACCGACGCCACGATCGTCACGTACGGGCCGTCCGTGCCGACCGCACTCGCCGCGGCCGCTGCCGCCGAGGCGGAGGGCCGGTCGGTCGCCGTCCTCGACCTGCGCACCCTGGTGCCGCTGGACGACGACGCGATCACCGAGGCCGTGAGCGCCACGGGCCGCGCCGTCGTCGTCGCCGAGTCCCAGGGCTTCGTCTCCGTGGCCTCCGAACTCGTCGCCCGGATCCAGGAACGCTGCTTTCACCGGCTGGCCGCGCCCGTGCGCCGCGTGACCGGGTTCGACATCCCCTACCCGGCGCCCAAGCTCGAACACCATCATCTGCCCAGCGTCGACCGGATCCTGGACGCGCTGGACGACCTGCAGTGGGAGGACCGATGAGCACCGCCACGAGCACCGTCCGCACCTTCCTCCTGCCGGACCTGGGCGAGGGACTGACCGAGGCCGAGCTGGTGCGCTGGCTGGTGACGGTCGGTGAGCAGATCGTCGTCGACCAGCCCGTCGCCGAGGTCGAGACCGCCAAGTCCGTCGTCGAGGTGCCCTCCCCGTTCGCCGGCACCGTCGCGACCCTGCACGGGGACGCGGGCGCCGTGATCGAGGTCGGCACGCCGCTGATCAGCGTTGACGAGGGCAGCGTCGCCGGTGCGGGCTCGTCCGCTCCTGCGGAGCCCGGTTCCGGCGACGCCGCTTCCGGCGACGCCTCTTCCGGCGACGCCTCTTCCGGCGACGCCTCTCGGGGCGCTGCTCCCGGTACCGCCCCGGCGGGCGCCGAGCGTGCCCTGAGCTACCGCGAGGAGGAACGTGCCGGGGCGACGCCGCCCGCGGAGGTCACGCCGGACACCGCCGGCGGTGACGCGGCTGAGTCCAGCGCCGGTGGTTCCGGCAACGTCCTGATCGGCTACGGCACCAGTGGCACGGCCACCCGGGGGCGTACCCGGCGACCGCGCGGGGCCGTTGCGCCTGCGACTGCTCCCGCGTCCGCGCCTGCGGTCCAGTCCGCGCCGGTGTCGGCCCCCAGCGCCCCCGCGGCGGCGCCCGCGGTGGCCTCCGGCGGCCGGCGCGTCCCCGCGGTGATCTCCCCGATCGTGCGCCGCCTGGCCCGGGACCTCGGCGTCGCCCTGGACGCGGTCACCGGCACCGGGCCGGACGGGCTGATCCTGCGCCGCGACGTCGAGGCGGCTGCGTCGTCGCCGGCGTCGGCTGACGCCTCGAGTTTCGGTTTCGTGGCCGGAACCGGTGAGCACCGGATGCCCGAAGCGCTCGCCGGGGCAGAAACGCGGGCCGGCGTGTCTATTGCGGGGGAGCTGGACCGGCGCACCGGGCTGACCGTCACGGCCCGCACGACCATGCGCGGCGTGCGGAAGGTGACCGCCGAGGCGATGACCCGCAGTCGCCGGGAGATCCCGGAGGCCACCGTGTGGGTCGACGTGGACGCCACCCGGTTGCTCACGCTCCGTGCGCGGCTCAAGGCGGCCGACCCCGCGGGGGCGCCGGGCCTGCTGGCGCTGATTGGCCGGTTCACGACGGCGGCCCTGATGCGTTACCCGGAGCTGAACGCCCGGGTCGAGGGCGACGACATCGTCACCGTCGACGGCGTCAACCTCGGCTTCGCCGCCCAGACCGACCGCGGCCTCGTCGTCCCCTCCGTGCCGAACGCCCACCGGCTGACCGCCCGCGAGCTCGACGCCGAGCTGACGACGCTGACCGCCCGCGCCCGGGACGGCAAGTGCACCCCGGCGGAGCTGCGCCGCGGCACGTTCACGTTGAACAACTACGGCGTGTTCGGGGTGGACGGGTCGGCCGCGATCATCAACCACCCGGAGGTCGGCATCCTCGGCGTCGGGCGGATCATCGAGAAGCCGTGGGTGGTCAAGGGCAAGCTCCGGGTGCGCCGGGTGACCCAGTTGACCCTCTCGTTCGACCACCGCGTGTGCGACGGGGGCACCGCCTCGGCGTTCCTCGGCTTCGTCGCTCGTGCCATCGAGGACCCGGCGACGGCGATCACCGAGCTGTAGGGGCTCCCCGCACCTTCCGGCCCGCGCGATGGGGACAGGTACTGACGCTGAGGCGGTGCAGGGTACTACCGCAGCGGTGGTAGCTGTCCCCATCGCGGTCGGTGTTGGTCGTCGTCACGGCCACGGCCGGTTCGCCGGGTCGCCGCGGTCAGCCGGTGGTGCCGGTATCAACGGTCCGCCGCCGGTGGGTGACGACGGCGAGAACGATCCCGATGACGAGCCAGATCGCCCCGACGATCAGCGCCGGTCCGCTCGCGGAGACCAGCACGAGGACGAGCAGGACGGCGCCCACCGCGGGGATCACGCCGTGGGCGACCCAGCGGCCGGGCTCGGACGCACGCCGCCGGATGAGCCAGTACCCGATCACGGCCAGGTGCAGCAGGATGAACGCCGTGAGCGCTCCGACGTTGACCGTGGAGCTGAGGATGTCCAGTCCGTCGGCGCGGGTGGCCGCCCACACCGCGACGATCACGTTGCCCACCGCCGCGAGCAGGATGGACCGCACGGGCGCTCCGGTGCGCCCGGAGATCACGGCCAGGCCGTGCGGCAGTCGCCGGTCGCGGGCCATGTCCATGATGATGCGGCTGCCCGCGCTCTGCCCGACCATGGCGGCGAACGCGGCGCCGGCCGCCTTCGCCAGGGCCAGCAGCCACTGCAGCCAGGCGCCGATACCGGTCTCGACCGCCGTGTAGTAGGCGGCACCCTGCTGCGCCGGATCGGCGGCGAGCTCCGCCGGAGTCGTCGGCGAGAGCAGCGCCCCGACCCACGTCTGGGCCACGAACAGGACGCCCGCGACGACCAGGCACAGCAGGGTTGCCCGACCGACCAACCGCGACGAGCCGCGCGTCTCCTCGGCGAAGGTCGCCAGGGCGTCGAAGCCGAGGAAGGACAGCACCGCGACCGAGACGGCGCCCATCACGGCGGCCAGCGCAAAACCGTCGACGCCGGTGAAGGGGCTCAACCACGGACGGGTGGGGCCCTGGGCGGCGAGCACCGCGACGCCGTAGATCAGTACGACGGCGAGCACGGCGAGTTCGAGCAGCACGACGACGGTCGAGACGCGGGAAGCGACCCGCACCCCGGCCAGGTTCACCGCGGTCGTGCCGAGGACGGCGACGACGACGAACACCCACACCGGGACGGTGGGAAACAAGGAGTTCAGCGCGATGCCGGTGAACATGTACGCCACGGACGGGATGAGCAGATAGTCGAGCAGGATCATCCAGCCGGCGACGTACCCCGCGCGTGGTCCGATCCCGGCGGTGGCGTAGGCGAAGACGGACCCGGCTCGCGGGATCTCGCGGGACATCCGCATGTAACTCGCCGCGGTGAACGCCATCACCAGCGTCGCGATCAGGTAGACACTGGCCACGGCGCCCCCGGAGCGCGCGTCGAGGGTGCCGAAGATGCCGACCGCCGCGGCCGGCCCGATGAACACCAGACCGAAGAAGACGAGCTGGCCGAGGGTGAGGGAACGCTTGAGCGAGCCCGGCCCCGCGGTGGTGGTCGCTCCGTGCGTGTCCATGATGCTCCTCCGTCGACTACAGCCATTGTGCTCCGGTGCCATGATGGGGCCATGACCGAGACCCCAGACCCCGCCCTGCGCTCCATCGACCTCACCCGCGACGCCACCGGCCGCTACACCGCGCGCAACGCCACCGGCGCGGCCGTCACTTTCGGTCGCGCCGAGGACCTGCTGTCCCCGGTGGAACTGCTGCTCGCGGCCATCGCCGGCTGCTCCGCCATCGACGTCGACACCGTCACCTCCCGCCGCACCGAGCCGACGGAGTTCCGGGTCGAGGCCACCGGCCGGAAAGTGGTCGAGGACGGCGCCAGCCGCGTGGAGGATCTGCGGCTGTCCTTCCGTCTCGCCTTCGACGACGACGACGCCGGGCGGCAGGCCGCGGGGATGGTGGACCGACTGGTCGCCCTCTCCCACGACAAGAACTGCACCGTCTCCCGGACGGTGGAGCACGGCACCCCCGTCGCGAACGACGTCGAGGTCCGGGTGGGGGACAGCGGGAACTGACCCCCACGTCATCGTGTTGCCCGCCGATCGTCAGTTCGCTTACCATTGAGGATCTAAGGCCTCGCCGGCACACGTCGGTGCCGGCTGGAACCGGAAGGATCCTCATGACAGAGAACCCGAATCGCACGTCCTCCGATCGGACGGACAGTGCTCGAGAGACGGCGCAGCACCAGGCGCAGCAGGTGAAGAACGACGCGCGCCAGGCCGCGAAGGACGTTGCCGGTACCGCGCGGGAGGAGGTCGGCAACGTCAAGGACGAAGCCGTCGACCAGGCGAAGGGGCTCGTCTCGTCCGCGAAGGAGCAAGCGAGCTCCCAGGCCGCCACGCAACAGCAGCGGCTGGCCCAGCAGTCCCGGACCGTCACCGAAGACCTCCGCCGGTTGTCCCGGGGAGAGAAGCCGGAGTCGGACATGGTCACGCGTGCGCTGTCCTCGATGGCCGATCGTGCCGAACACTTCACGACCCAGCTGGAGAACAAGGAGCCGGCGGATCTGCTCCAGGACGTGCGTCGCTTCGCGGCTCGGCGTCCCGGGGCCTTCCTCGCCATCGCCGCCGGCGTCGGGCTCGTCGCCGGTCGACTGACCCGCGGGTTGAAGGACCACTCCGACGGCGGCCCCACGCGGTCGACGGACCTCCAGCGACCGGTGTCCGGTGTCCAGCGCCCGCCCGCCCCGCCGACCTATGCGCCCGATCCGACGCGTGTCGACCGGGTCCCCGGAACGGCCTACCCCGAGGATGGTGCCGGTATCACCGTGCCGGAGGCCCGAGCATGAGCTCGACACCCGAGGACTGGAATCGGTCCGGAGTAATGCACCAGCCACCCTCGGCAGGAGGATCGTCGGCCGCACCGGAACCGGAAGCGGAGCAACGAGCTCGGACCGAGTCCGTGGGCGAGATGTTCAGCCACCTCGCCGGCAACCTGTCCACGCTCGTCCGTCAGGAGATCCAGCTCGCCAAGGTGGAGGCCACCGCCTCCGCCAAGCAGGCGGGCCGCGGCATCGGCTTCCTCGCCGGAGCGGCGGTCGGCGGCTTCTTCCTGTTGATGTTCCTGTCCATGGCCCTGATGTGGGCCCTGGGAGAGGTGATGGACCTGGGATGGGCCGCCCTGATCGTCGCGGTGATCTGGGCCATCATCGCCGCCATCCTCGCCCAGCAGGGCAAGAAGCAACTCGACAAGATCAAGGGTCTGCCGCAGACCCAGGAGACCGTTCAGGAGATCCCTGAGAACCTGCACCCCCACAAGGAGACCCGATGAGCAGCAGTAATCCCGACGAGATCCGCGCCGACATCGAGCGCACCCAGGTCGAACTGGGGCAGGACGTCGACGCGCTGGCCGAGAAGGTCAGCCCTACCAAGGCCGTCGGTCGGCAGACCGATCGGATCCGGGATCGGCTGACCGGCGTCCGCCACTCGGTGATGGGCACCCCCGACGCGAGGGGTCACAGCCAGGGCGGCCTGGGTGGCGCGAAGGACAGGGCCGGAGATGCCGCCCACCAGGTGGGCGGCCGCATCTCGGACTTCACCGACGAGGCCGGGGACAGGGTCCGCGAGGCCGGTGACGCGGTTCGCGGAGCCCCGGCTCAGGTCCGGCGCAGCGCCCAGGGCAACCCACTCGCGGTCGGCCTGATCGCGCTGGGCGCCGGCTGGCTGGTCGGGTCCCTGATCTCCACCAGTCGGGCGGAACAGCAGGCCGCGACCTCACTCAAGGACCACGCGGGACCCGTTCTCGACCAGGCCAAGAACGCGGCCGGCGAGATGGGCGAGAACCTGAAGTCCGACGCGCAGGACGCCGCCAGTTCCGTCAAGGACTCCGTCACGTCCGGCGCCGAACACGTCAAGAGCGAGGGCCAGGACCACGCGCAGGACCTCAAGGGCGAGTCCCAGCAGGCAGCCCAGCAGGTCAAGAACTCCGCCCGGAGCTGAGCAACCCGTCCGCCATGCGGACGAACGCACACCGATCGCCCGGAAGCCGCCGGCTTCCGGGCGATCGGTGCGGCCGGGGTCTGTGCGTCCGGGTCTGTCTATTCGGACGGGTCTGCTCACTCGGACGGCTGGGGCACCTTTTCACGGTGGCCACCGCGGCGTAACCTCAATTCAACAAGCGTTGAATTGCCGCGACGAGGAGCCGTCATGTCCACCCACGACACAGCGGGTACCGGCGTCGGTGCCGAGACCGACACGGTCCCCACCGAGCAGCGCGACTGCGTCATCGTCGGCGGGGGACCGGCCGGCGTCATGCTCGCCCTGATCCTGGCCCGCGCCGGCGTGAAGGTCACCGTGTTGGAGAAGCACCGCGACTTCCTGCGGGACTTCCGCGGGGACACCGTGCACGCCTCGACCATCCGGCTGATGGACGAGCTCGGTCTCGGCGCCGCCTTCGCCGCGCTGCCACAGGACCGGCTCGGCAACGTCGAACTCCCGCTGGGCAGGGGGACGACGGTGACCTTGGCCGACTTCGGTCGGCTGCGACCGCCGTACGACTACATCGCGATGATCCCGCAGTGGGACCTGCTCGACTTCCTCGTCGACCAGGCCAGGGCGGAGCCCACGTTCGAGATCCGGATGCAGGCCGAGATGACGCGCCTGCTCACGGACCGCGGCACCTGCACCGGCGTCGAGTACGTCGACCACGCCACCGGGGCGCGACGACGGCTGACGGCGCCGCTGACCGTGGCCTGCGACGGACGCGGTTCGCTGGCCCGTCAGCAGGCCGGGCTGGTCCCGAAGGAGTTCTTCGTCCCGTTCGACACCTGGTGGTTCCGGTTGCCGCGGCACGAGGGCGAACGGCAGCGTTCGTCCCTGATGCCGGTGTTCGGGCAGGGCGAGATCATGCTCTCGCTGGTCCGGAACAGGTTCTTCCAGATCGCCTACTTCCGGGAGAAGGGCGCCGACGCGCGGCTGCGGGACGAGGGCATCGAACGGTTCCGGGACCGGGTCGCCCGGATGCGGCCGGACCTGGCGGACCGGGTGGACGCGATCGGGTCGATGGACGACGTGCACCTGCTCGACGTCAAGCTCAACCGGCTGCGCCGCTGGTACCGCCCCGGCCTGCTGCTGATCGGCGACGCCGCCCACGCCATGTCCCCGGCCGGCGGCGTCGGCATCAACCTGGCCGTGCAGGACGCCGTGGCTGCCGCTGCCCGGCTCGCGGCTCCATTGCGGTCCGGCACGGTGACCGCACGTGATCTGGCCGCGGTGCAGCGACGCCGCTATCCGCCCACGGTGATCGTCCAGGCCGTGCAACGAGTCCTCCAGGCGCTGATCTTCGGCCCCGCCGTCCAGGGCGAGCGCGCCACGCCACCGGCCGGGCTGCTGTTTCTCGCCCGCCACGTGCCCGGCTTCTCCGGTCTGCCGGCGCGGCTGATCGCGCTCGGGCCGCGGCCCGAGCATGCCCCGGCCTTCGCGCGGCGCCCGGCTCGGCCGGCCGCACCCGCCAGGTGACGGCCCCGGGTTCCCGGCGCGGCCGGCGCGGTGCCGGGCACGACACCCGCACCCAACTGCTGGTGGCGGCGCGCCGCCGGTTCGCGTCCGACGGGTTCGACGGCGCCACGGTCCGGGGCATCGCCGCCGACGCCGGCGTCGACGCCGCCATGATCAACCACCATTTCGGCGGCAAGGAGGCCCTCTTCCTCGCCGCCGTCGAGGCGCCGTTCGACCCCGGCCAGTACGTCCGCTCCGTGCGCCCCGAGCAGATCGAAGGCCTCGCCGCCCGGCTGCTCGGGACCCTGCTGCCCGTGTGGGACTCGCCGGCCGGTGCGGCCGCGGTCGGCCTGTTCCGGTCGGGCCTGCACCGTGACTGGGGGGTGTCCCTGCTGCGTCAGTTCATCCAGCGTCGGGCGCTCGCCGTCATCGTCGAACATCTGCCGGGCGACGACGACGAGCGGGCGCTACGGGCATCGCTGGTGGCCAGCCAGATCACCGGACTGATCCTGACGCGGTACGTGCTGCGGCTCGAACCGCTCGCCTCCGCGCCGCACGACCAGGTCGTCGCCCTGATCGCCCCGAACCTGCAGCGCTACCTCACCGGCACCCTCCCCTGACCGCAGCTCGAACTGCGGGGAGGGGTGGGGGTGAACGTCCACGGGTCGCGGGGAAGGGAGGCCGGGTCGAACGCGGCAAGCAGACCGGCGGCGGTGCGCACCCCCGGCAGGTCCAGCGAGTCGGCGATCATCCCGACGACGTCGGCGACGGTGAACCCGGCCGCGGTCAGCTCCCGCAGCGTCACCGCACCGTCGCGCTTGGCCAGCCGCGCACTCGTGGGGCCGAGCACCAGGGGCACGTGAGCGTACGTCGGCGGCTGGAGGCCCAGCACGGTCGCCAGGTAGGCCTGCCGCGGGGCCGAGGACAGCAGGTCGTCACCGCGGACCACCTGGTCGACGCCCAGGTCACCGTCGTCCAGCACGACGGCGAAGTTGTAGGCGACCGTCCCGTCGTTGCGCACCAGCACGACGTCGTCGACCAGCCCGGTCCAGTCCCCGGCGAGGACGTCGTGCACGGTGAAGGTGTCGACCGCGGCGCGCAGTCGCAACGCCGGCGGCCGTCCTCTGGCCCGCCGTGCCGCTCGTTCGGCGTCATCGAGGTTCCGGCAGGTGCCCGGATAGGCTCCCGGCGCCGCATGCGGGGCGGACGCCGCCTCGGCGATCTCGCGGCGGGTGCACCAGCACTCGTACACCAGACCGCGGTTCCGCAACGACGCCAGCGCGTCGGCATAGCGGGACCGGCGAGCCGACTGGACGACGACGTCGCCGTCCCAGTCGATCCCGATCGCGGCCAGGTCCTCCAACTGCCGCTCGGCGGAGCCGGACCGAGCCCGGTCCAGGTCCTCCACCCGCATCCGGAAGTCCCGGCCGGTGCCGCGCGCGAACATCCACGCCAGCAGCGCGGTCCGCAGATTGCCGATGTGCAGGTCGCCACTGGGAGAAGGGGCGTAACGGCCGGCTGCACTCACCCGTTCACCCTACTGATGCCGGCACCGGGCCGAGGGATGGTGCGCCGATTCAGGAGAATCCCTCTATCGGGCGGTACGCGACGCTCCTACCATCGGATCACCGAGTGCGCCACGCACCGGGTGTGGCGCCGGAGTCGGCGGTCCGACGGACCGCCGGAGGAGGTCGTCATGAAAACCCTGCGAACGGCTGTCGCGACACTCGCGCTGGCCGGTTCGTTGCTCGTGGCTCCGTCGACTGCGACGGCAGCCACCACGACGGCGGGACCCTGGTGCGGCATCACCTGGGGCTCTACGCCGAAAGCCGACCAGCGGATGACCGTGGCCACGCTGACCGGCGTCCGCGCCGGCCAGCACCCGTGCTACGACCGGCTGGTCTTCGACGTGCGCGGCTCCACCGTGGGCTACAGCGTGCGGTACGTGACCACGGTGTACCGCGAGGGAGTCGGCACGCCGCTGCCCCTGCGTGGCGGCGCCTCCCTGGAGGTCATCATCCGTGCGGCCGGCACCAGTGCCGCCCTGAACCGGTCCGAGATGGTGCCGGTGGCCGGTTATCAGACGCTGCGCCAGGTGGCCTGGGGCGGCAGCTTCGAAGGTCAGTCGACCGTGGGGGTCGGCGTTCGCGCCCGGCTGCCCATGCGGGCCTTCGTGCTGCGCGACGGCGCCACCAGCCGACTCGTCGTCGACATCGCGCACCGGTGGTGACCCGCCCCGCAGGTGAGCGGCCCGCACGCAAGAAAGGATGAACGCGAGTGCCGCGGGTGAAGACCCGCGGCACTCGTGCGTGTTCGGGGTGTAGCCGGACGGGACGGAAACGACGTCGTCGGGCCTACGCTGAACGGATGGACAACCGCCCTCACGTACTCATCACCGGCGGCACCCGCGGCATCGGCTACGCCGTCGCGGAGGAACTCGCCGCCACCCATCACCTGCTGATCGGGGGCCGGGACCCCGAGCGGGTCGCCGCCGTCGCCGCCGGTTTCCCGTCCGCTGAACCCTTCGTCGCGGATCTGACGTCCGAGTCCGACGTCGCGCACGCCGCGGAGCGCGTCGGCCGCCTCGACGCGCTGGTCCACTCGGCGGGGATCACGGTGCTGGGCGCCGTTGAGGATCTCACCCGGCAGGCGTGGCGCGAGGTGCTCGAGGTCAACGTCGTCGCCGTCGCGGACTTGACCCGTCGGCTGCTGCCGGCCCTGCGCCGGACGAGCGGCCAGATCGTGCTGATCAACTCCGGCTCCGGGTTCGTCACCAGTCCGGGCAACAGCGTCTACAGCGCCAGTAAGTTCGCCCTCCGCGCGCTGGCCGACACGCTGCGCGAGGAGGAGCGAGCGCACGGCGTGCGGGTCACCTCCATCCACCCCGGCAAGGTGGACACCGACATGCAACGCCAGATCGTCGACCACCAGGGCGGGGACTACGACGCCGGGGCGTACCTGACGTCGGCGTCGGTGGCGCGCGCCGTGGCGTTCGCGCTCGCGGCCACCCCGGAGGCCCAGATCGAGTCGCTCAGTGTCCGCCCGATGACCCCGTAGCGGCGGGTCCGTCCCGGGCCTCGCGTCCTGGTTTCGCTCCGCGTCTCGCACTCTGGCCCGCACCATGAGGCCGTTGTTCGGGTTGGGGTGCTCTGGCCCGATCAGTGAGGCCCTTGTCCGGGCCAGAGTGCGAGCCTGACGACGCGGTGACGCGGCGCCATCGAACGACGGCGGCGCGCGTACAGTGACATCGATGGCCGGCCGCGACGACTTCTCCCTCCGCAGATTCGTCGTCCCCGTGTTCGGCCCCTCGGTGCTCTTCGCCGTCGGTGAGGGCGCCATCCTGCCGGTCGTGCCCCTCACCGCGCGCGACCTGGGCGGATCCGTGGCGGTCGCCGCGCTCATCGTCACCCTGATCGGGATCGGATCGTTGCTGAGCAACATCCCCGCCTCCATCCTCACCGCCCGGATCGGGGAACGGTGGGCCATCGTCGCGGCCGCCGTGCTGTGCGCGGTGGCCATGCTGGTGGCGTTGCTCGCGTCCGATCTCGCCATGCTCGCCGTCGCGGTGCTGCTGATCGGGGTCTCCGCCGCCGTCTTCAACCTCGCTCGCCAGCTGTACCTGACCGTCATGGTCGAGCCCCGGTACCGAGCCCGTGCCCTGTCCAGCCTCGGCGGCTCCATGCGGATCGGCCTGTTCATCGGTCCGTTCGTCGGGGCGGCGGCCATCCAGCTGGTCGGCCTCGGGGGCGCCTACGTCGTCGGCATCGTCGCGCTCGTCGCGGCCGGTGCCATCGCCCTGTCCATGCCGGACCCGCCCCTGCCCACCCGCGCGCTGCCCGTGCTCACCGGCGACCGGGAGGCGGACCAGTCACCGGTCCTGCCGGTGACCATTCGCTCGGTGCTGCGCAGCCACCGCCGCGTCTACGCGACCATCGGCACGTGCGTGGTGTTCGTCGCCGCCGTGCGGCAGGCGCGTCAGGTCGTCATCCCGTTGTGGGCGGATCACCTCGGTCTCGACCCGTCCACCATATCGGTGGTCTACGGCATCTCGGGTGCCGTCGACATGCTGGTCTTCTACCCGGCCGGCAGGCTGATGGACACCCGTGGGCGGCTCGCGGTGGCGGGTCCGAGCATGCTGGTGATGGGTGTGGCGCTGCTGCTCTGCCCGCTCACGACGGCGACCGTTCCGTTCCTGTTGGTCGCGGTGCTGCTGGGGTTCGGCAACGGCATCGGATCCGGCCTCGTGATGACCCTGGGCGCCGACTACTCCCCGCCCGACGGGCGGGCCCAGTTCCTGGGCGTGTGGCGGTTCATGGCCGATGCCGGGTCGACGGCCGGTCCGCTCGTGCTCTCCGCCGTGACCGACGCCGTCTCCCTGGCCGCCGGTGTCGGCGCCACCGGCGTGCTGGGCCTGATCGCCGCGACGCTGTTCCTGATCCTGCTGCCGCGGATCAGACCGGCCAATGCGTGAGAGCCCCGATCCGGTAGAACGCGGCCGCGTTGGCCCACCGCACCGCAGCCTGGTGTCGCCCGTCCACGGCATCGGCGAGCAGGTCCAGGTCCGCGTCGGCGAACGGCCGGCGCGCGCGGGTGGAGGGCAGGTCGGTGCCGGCCATCAGGGCCGTGGGATCGACGGCCATGATCGCGGCGATCGTTTCCGCCGGATCCAGGGCCACCCGGCCGAACCCGGTCGCCTTAACGCGAGCACCCTGCTCGACGGCGGTCAGCAGGTGGGTCAGCCCGTCCCGGTGCAGGCCGAGATGGTCGATGCTGACGGCAGGCAGGCGCCGCAGCACGGGCAGCAGTTCGGGCAGGTCCCGCGCGTCGACGTACAGCTCGGCGTGCCAGCCGGCGAGGTCGTGCACCCGGCGGGCGAGCGGTTCCAGGGCGTGCAGGGCCGCCGACCCGCCGCGGCGGAGGTTGAACCGCACGGCCCGCACCCCTGCCGCGTCGAGCCGGGCGATCTCCGCGTCGCTGACCGTCTCCGGAACCTGGGTGACCCCGACGAACCCGGGTCCCAGCCGGGCCAGCGCGTCGAGGAGGTACGTCTGGTCGAAGCCCTGGAAGGAGCCGGACACGACGGCGCCGCCGCGCACGTCCAGCCCGGCAACCCGCTGCCGGTATGCCGCCACCGGGAACGGGTCGGGCAGGTACCCGTCGTTGGGAATCAACGGGAACCGGGGATCGACGATGTGCAGGTGGGCGTCGAAGATCGGGCCCGCCGGCTCCGGCGCACTCAGGGCAGCACCGACCGCCGGCCGAAGGCGAGCGTCAGACCGGCGAACACGGCCGAGGCCGCGGACGCCTCGAGCAGCAGGCCCGCCCACAGGTTGCCGCCGGTGCCGGCGAGAGACGCCGGGATGACGCCGGTGTAGAGCAGTGCCGCGACGCACACGGCGACGGTGGCGACCCCGAGCAGCGTCAGGCCGGCCACCCGCGCCTGGTCGACCACCGCACGGTCCATCGCGGCCCAGCCCGCGCCGCGGCTGCGTCGTCGGGGCCGTGGATCGGACCGCGGGTCGGTCAACGCTGCGGCCGCCAAGGCCCAGGCGCCCACCACGCCCAGCGCCGCGACGACGTCCGCCGGCCGGTGCCAGTAGCTGACCAGCGTGGATCCCGCGACGAGCGTGGTGAACGCGGCGCCGGCGACACCGAACACGGGCCGCCACCGCCGGGGCACCGCGAGCAGCAGCGCCACCGCGGCGGCCCCACCGGCCGTCGTGTGCCCGGAGGGCAGCGAGTTCAGGGTGAGGGTGTCCACCCCGAGATCCGGCCGGGAGAACACGGCGTACTTGAGGAACTGGGTGCTCAGGGTCGCGCCCGCGACGGTCACGCCGACCGCGATCAGCACCGCCCAGCGACGCCGCACCAGGGCTATCAGCACGGCCAGGCCGATCAGCACACCCGCGATGAGAAACCACGGCAGGGTCTGCAACCACACGGCCGCCGGGGCCTCGGCGGTGTGCAGCCTCTGCGCACTGGTCAGCGGAGCCTCGTCCAGCTGCTGGCCGAGAACCGTACGGACGAAGAACGCGTACACCGCGAAGACGGCGGTGGCACACACGACCGCCCCCGTCCACAGGGCGGCCACCGGCAGGGTCCGGGCACCGGGCTGTCGGCCACCGCCGGTGCGGCCGCGGCTGCGGGTCTGGTCGGGCAGGCTCATCGGCTCCATTGTTCCATCCGCGCTGTTTCCTCCGGGCGTCGGCCGCTGCGCGTTCCCGGTGGGTACGCTGACCCGGTGATGAATGCGCCGCGACCCGGACCGGTCCCCTCGATCGGCGGGACGATCCCCGCCGTGGGACCCGTTGTCCTGCCGTCGTCGGCCGACCTGCAGGACGCCGCTCGCGTGGTCAGCGTGCCGATGCGGGTGCGGTTCCGCTCCACCGAGACCCGGGAGGCGCTGTTGCTGCACGGCCCGGCCGGCTGGGGCGAGTTCGCCCCGTTCCTCGAGTACGACGACGCGGAGGCCGCGGCCTGGCTGGCCGCCGGCATCGAGGCCGCCTGGACCGGTTACCCGACAGCCCTGCGCACCCGGATCCCCGTCAACGCCACCGTGCCGGCCGTGACCGCCGACCGGGTGCCCGACGTGCTCGCCGGTTTCGGGCCGGTGAGCACGGTCAAGATCAAGGTCGCCGAGCACGGGCAGCGCCTCGAGGACGACGTCGCCCGCGTCGCCGCGGTGCGCCGGGCACTGCCGGACGCGGCCCTGCGGGTCGACGCCAACGCCGGGTGGACGCATGAGGAGGCCGTGGAGGCGCTGACCGCACTCAGGCCCGTCGACCTGCAGTACGCCGAGCAGCCCGTCGCCGGCATCGACGGTCTCGCCCGGCTGCGGGACACGCTGCGTGCCCGGGGGATCGGCACCCCGATCGCCGCGGACGAGAGTGTGCGCCGCGCCGACGACCCGCTGCGGGTCGCGCGCGCCGGGGCCGCGGACCTGATCGTGGTCAAGGCGGCCCCGCTCGGCGGCGTCCGCCGGGCGCTCGCCGTCGTCGCGGCAGCGGCCCTGCCGGCCGTGGTCTCCAGCGCCCTGGACACCAGCATCGGCATCCGCGGGGGGATCGCGCTCGCCGCCGCGCTGCCCGACCTGCCGTTCGCCTGCGGCCTCGGCACGGTGGCCCTGATGGCCGACGACGTCGTCGCCGACCCGCTGCGACCCGTCGACGGGCACCTCGACGTGCGCGACGTCGTCCCCGACCCGGCCCGGTTGGATGCGCTCGCCGCGCCCGCGGACCGGGAACGCTGGTGGCGGGACCGGCTGGCCCGGGTGCACGCGGTGCTGGCCGAGCGCACCTGAGGAACCGTGGGAGCGCCCGCGTGAACAGCTGCGTGCAGTGCAGACCAGTGGCACAACAGTACCGAAATAGGTGCGGTTGTGACGGGAGGGAGCGGCGTGAGCTATCGAGAGGATCTCTGGGCGGTTGCCGCCGACCATCATTGAGTGCTGACCACCCGGCAAGCCGAGGACGTCGGTGTTCCGGCCGTGGAGGTTCGCAAGTTGGCCGCGCGCGGTGCGCTGGAGCGCGTGGGCTACGGCACCTACCGACACAAGGCCGTCTCTGCCGACGACTGGACCGCACTGGCCGGTGCTCTCGGCGTTGTCGGGGAAAACACCTACCTCGAAGGTGACACCGTGCTTGCCCTGTTCGATCTCGCACTGGTGAACCCGTCCAAAGCACGTGTGGGTGCCAGCCACCGGTACCGTGGCAGGCCACCCGCCGACGTCGTCGTCTCCCGACGGAGGGTGCCCGACGCGGACCTCGCCACGTATCACGGGCTCCGGGCCACCACCGTGCGCCGGGCTCTCCTCGACAGCGTCGACCATCTGTTGCCGGGGCGCGTTCGCGATGCGGTCGCGGACGGTGAACGTCGCGACCTGCTCACCGGGGCAGAGTCCGCCGAGATTCTCAATGCCGTAGCCGAGCGTGAACGCAACCTCGTGAAGCCGGATCACCCTGCTGCAGGAGACCGATGAAGCCGGACTCCGCGGTGAGCCGCCTGAAGGCACTCCAGTTCGCCACCGCCCCCAGAACGAAGACCGAGCCCGATCAACGCATCGGTGCGACTTCTTGGCTCCGGGCGAGGGTGGACGAGGTCACGCGGGCAGCGCACGAAGTGACGTGTTCGATGGAGCAGGTGCCTGTTGTATCGAGTGCGGAGGCTGACGCTCCGGGCGGGATGATGGACGGGTGACTGATGCGATGACCGTGGCCCGCGCCGTGGTCCGGCTGTTGATCGACGGCGGGGTGCGCGACGTCGTGGTCTGCCCCGGCTCCCGCAGCGCCCCACTGGCGTACGCGCTGGCCGAGGTGGCGGTGCCGCCGGACGCGGTGGACGTCCCGCCCGGCCGGGTGCGGCTGCACGTGCGGATCGACGAGCGTGCGGCCGGGTTCACGGCGCTGGGGCTCGCCCGCGGTAGCGGCCTGCCCGCGGCCGTGGTCACGACCAGCGGCACCGCCGTCGGCAACCTGATGCCCGCGGTGATGGAGGCGAATCACAGCGCCGTGCCGCTGCTCGTGCTCAGCGCGGACCGGCCCGAGGAACTGCGCGGTACCGGCGCGAACCAGACCACCCGGCAGTTCGGGTTGTTCGGGGTGCACGTGCGGGCCGCGCTCGACGTACCCGCCGACGATCCCGCCGCCGCGCTCGACGCCGCGGCCCGCGTGCTGGCCGCGGCGAAGGGCCTCGATGCGCCGGGGGAGTCCGGGGAGCCGGCACGCCAGGATGCCGCCCTGCTCCGCGTCGCCGCACCGGGGCCGGTCCAGCTCAACCTCGCCTTTCGGGACCCGCTCGTGCCCGCGGAGGAACCCGCGGACGACCCGTTCGATCCGTCGCCGGTGGACGTCTCCACCCTCGTGACCCCACCGAATGAGGACGCCGGGGCGGGCCAGTCGTCCCGCTCCGCGGCCTCCGCCACCGCGACCCGCCGCACCGTGGTCGTCGCCGGGGACGGTGCGGGCCGGGAGGCAGCCCTCTTCGCCGCCGGGCTCGGCCTCCCGCTGCTGGCCGAGCCCTCCTCGAACGCCCGGCACGGAGCCACGGCGGTCGCCGCCTACCGGTTGCTCCTGCCGCACCTGCTCGAGACGGTCGAGCGGGCGGTGCTGTTCGGTCGGCCCACCCTGAGCCGGCCGGTCGCCGCGCTGCTGGCCAGGCGGGAGGTCGATACCGCGCTGTACGCCCCCACGCCCGTCGCCTGGTTCGACCCCGGCCGACGACGGGAACGGCTGATCAGTGACCCCGGCGAGCTCGCCGACTTCGCCGGGGCCGGTCCGGCCGGCTGGGCGGCTGACTGGCAGGAACGCGGGGCACACCTGGCTGCCCGGCTGCGTGACCTGGCGGAGGCCGACGCGCGGGAGGCCGAGAACCGGGAGACCACCGGGGTCAACGGTCCGCTGCTGGCCGCACGGCTGTGGCGGGCAACCACCGGCATCCTCGTCGCCGGGTCCTCCAACCCCATCCGGGACCTGGACCTGATGGCCGGCGTCGACGGCGCTGGGCCCGACCGGGTGATCGCCAACCGCGGCGTCGCCGGCATCGACGGCACCATCTCGACCGCGTCCGGTGTCGCGCTCGGTACCGGCCGTCCCGTCCGCGTGCTCCTCGGGGACATCACGTACCTGCACGACGCCACCGGCTGGTATCTCGGGGCGGGGGAGCGGGAGCCGGATCTGCAGGCGGTTGTCCTCAACGACGCCGGCGGGGCCATTTTCGGCCTGCTCGAACACGGTCGGGTCGCCGGGCGACCCGGCTGGACGAACGCCATCGAACGCCTTTTCGGCACCCCGCAACGCGTCGACCTGTCCGCCCTCGCCGCCGCCTACGGGATCCGCCACCAGCGGGTGTCCGACGTCGATGCCCTCGACGCTGCGCTCGCGGCGCCGATCCGCGGTCGCAGCGTCGTCGAGGTCGTCGCGGACCGCACCCGTCTGGCCGGCCTGCATGCGCGGTTCACGGAGGCGGCCGCCGAAATTGTGAACGGCCGACCCGACCGCTGACGATCCCAAGCCAGACGCGCGGCAGCCTCACAGCACCTTGGAGAGGAACTCCTGGGTGCGTGGGTTCTGCGGGTTGCTCAACACGTCGCGCGGGTGACCGGACTCGACGACGGCGCCCTGGTCCATGAAGATCAGCGTGTCGCCGACCTCGCGGGCGAAGCCCATCTCGTGGGTGACGACCATCATCGTCATGCCCGAACGGGCCAGGTCCTTCATCACCTCGAGCACGTCGCCGACCAGTTCCGGGTCCAGCGCCGAGGTCGGCTCGTCGAACAGCATCAGCTCCGGGTCCATGGCCAGGGCCCGGGCGATCGCCACCCGCTGCTGCTGGCCACCGGAGAGCTGCGAGGGGTAGTGCCCGGCCCGGTCGGCCAGGCCGACCCGTTCCAACAGCTCGTGGGCACGCCTGACGGCGTCCGGCCTTTTGAGGCCTTTGACCTGCATGGGCGCCTCGATCACGTTCTGCAGGGCGGTCATGTGCGGGAACAGGTTGAACCGCTGGAACACCATGCCCACCTCGCGGCGCTGGGCCGCGATCTGCCGGGGGGTCAGGTCGTGCAGCCGGCCGTCCTGTTCGCGGTAGCCGATCAGTTCGTCGTCGATGAGGATGCGCCCGGCGCTGATGGTCTCCAGCTGGTTGACGCACCGCAGCACGGTCGACTTGCCGGACCCGGACGGCCCGACGACGACGCACACCTCGCCGCGGCCGACGGTCAGGTCGATACCGCGCAGCACGTGGTGGTCGCCGAAGAACTTGTGCAGACCCTCGATCCGCACCAGCGGGTCCGGGTGGCGGTCCGCGGCGGGGGTGGTGGCCCGCGTGGTCTCGCTCGTCATCGTCCGTCCCCTCCTGCGCCACGGTTGCCGGGGAGGTTGCCCTCGCCCGACAGGGTGCGCGCGTCGGTGGTCTCCGCGTCGTCGGCGGGCGTCCGGTGGCCCGCCGGCTGCACCCGGACCGGAGCCGGGGAGTCCGCGTCGACCCCACGACCGTAGTGCCGTTCGATGTAGTACTGGCCCACCATCAGGATGCTCGTGATCAGCAGATACCAGAGGGCGGCGACGATCAGCAGCGGGATGGGCAGGTAGATCCGGTTGGCGATGGCGTTCGTGGAGAACGTCAGGTCCAGGGTGAACGGCACGGCCAGCACCAGCGACGTGGTCTTGAGCATGCCGATGGTCTCGTTGCCCGTCGGGGGGACGATCACCCGCATGGCCTGCGGCAGGATGATGCGCCGCATGATGGCGGACTTGCGCATGCCCAGCGCCTCGGCTGCCTCCGCCTGACCCGAGTCGACGGATTTCAGGCCGGCCCGGAAGATCTCGGCCAGGTACGCCGACTCGTTCAGCGCGAGGCCGATCGTGGCCGGCCAGAAGTAGTTGCCCACCAGGTCGGAGGTGTTGACGGCGAACAGGTCCGGACCGAAGGGGACGCCCAGGGCGATCGTGGGGTACAGCGTGGCTACCAGGCCCCAGAACACCAGCTGCGTGTAGACCGGGGTGCCGCGGAAGAACCACACCCACACCCAGCTGACCCACCGGAACAGCGGGTTGTCCGACTGCCGCATCAACGCCAGCGTGATCGCCAGGATGATCGCGATCACCATCGACAGCACGGTCAGCAGCAGCGTCCAACCGACACCGGCGATGACCCGCGCGTCGAGCAGGTACTTGGCAACGGTGTCCCAGCGGTAGTTCTCGTTCGTCACCAGGCTCTGGGCGAGCAGGGCGACGAGCACGAGGAGCACCGCAGCGCCCACCCAGCGCCAGGGGTGCCGAACGGGAACGGCGCGGATCAGGTCGGGCCGGGCGCTGCCGCCGGTGCCCGGGTCCTGCCGGGTGGTGACGCCGTGGCTCACGGCTGCGGGTTCAACTCTGACGTCTTGACGGCGCCGTCGCTGTTGTTCCAGGACGCCAGGATCTTGCCGTAGCTGCCGTCGTCGATGAGCTTCTGCACCGTTTTCTGCATCAGGCTCGCGAGGGCGGTGTCCTTCTTCGCCACGGTGATCGCCTGCGGGGCGGCGTCGTACACACTGCCGAGCTTGTCGATCTGGCCGTTGGTCTGCGTGATCGCGTAGCTGATGATCGGGGAGTCCGCGGCCATCGCGTCGATGCTGCCGTTGACCAGGCGGGTGGTGACGTCGGTCTGGTTCTCCAGGGAGACCACGGTGATGGCCGGCTTGCCGGCCGCCTTGCACTTGGCGTTGCGGTCGGTCAGATCGGGAGTCTCCTGGACGGTGCCGGTCTGCACGCCGACGGTCTTGCCGCAGACGTCGTCGACGGACACGTTGTTGGGGTTGCCCTTCTTCACCGCCCACTGCGTGCCGGCCTGGAAGTAGGACACCATGTTGACGGCCTTGAGCCGTTCGGCGTTGATGGTGAACGAGGAGATGCCGACGTCGTACTTGGAGCCGAGGCCCGGGAGGATCGACGGGAACTTGGCGGTCTGCACGCTGGCCTTCAGCCCGAGCGTGGCGGCGATGGCCTTCGCGAGGTCGACGTCGTAGCCCTGCGCGGTCTGGCCGTCCGCCTTGAGGAACTCGGCCGGGGCGTACGACGTGTCCGACCCGACGGTCAGCGTCCCCTTCGACTTCAGGGCCGCCGGCACCTGCCCGGCCAGGGCGTCGTCCTTGGCGACCGTGGTCGGGTCGAAGCTGGCGACGGAGGACCCCGAGGCGTCGGTGGCCGGAGCCCCAGCGGGGGTGTCGCTGTTGGCGCAGCCGGCGACGGTCCCCAGAACCGTCAGGGCCAGGGCAGAGACGAGCAGTCGTGAACGCATAACGTCCTCCTGTGAACGGGCAGGCAACAAGCAGGCAACGGCTCACTGCCATTGCGTATGTTCTGACGAGTATGCACCACCTGATGTGTCTGCGCTGTTTCGCGCGCCGAGTGGGAGGGGCGAAGCTCTAGGGTGGAGCTGTGATTTCCCCGGACACGACCACGTCGGCCTCACCGACGGCTGATGCGATGGCGGCGACGTCGGGACGGTCTACCGTGGGGTGTCTGACGCTGTCCTGGGTTGGGAAGGACCGGGCGCTGATCGGGACGCCGGACGGCGGCTATGCCTGGGTGCCCCGGGACGATCCGCGGGTCACCGAGGTGCGTCTCCTCCAGGAGCGGTCCAGCGTGGGCGAGGTCGGTGATACGTCTGCTCCCACCACTGACAACCAGCTCATCACCGGGGACTCGTACGACGCTCTGCACGCGCTCACGCGCATTCCCGAGTACGCCTCGGAGTATCGGGGCAGGGTCAAGCTGGTGTACATCGACCCGCCGTTCAACACGGGCCAGGCGTTCGACCACTACGACGATGCCCTGGAGCACTCGGTGTGGCTGACGATGATGCGGGACCGGCTGCTGCTCATCCGCGATCTCCTCGCCCCCGACGGCTCGGTGTGGGTCCACCTCGACGACGCCGAGATGGCGTACTGCCCGGTGCTCATGGACGAAGTGTTCGGAAGAGCGAACTTCATCGCCACGGTCATCTGGGAGAAGGTCTACAGCCCAAAGAACTCGGCGCGTCACTTGTCTGTGGATCACGACTACGTTCTCGTATACGCGCGCGACGCCGAGGTGTGGCGGCCGCAGCCACTTCCGCGCACACCCGAGATGGACGCTGCATACCGGAATCCCGACGAAGACGTGCGTGGTGTCTGGAAGCCCGGTGACCTTGTAGCCAACAAGTCCTACAGATTGGGCGTCTACCCGGTGACGACGCCAAGCGGTCGAGTCATCCCTGGTCCGCCCCCGGGAAGATATTGGCGCGTCTCCGAAGGGCGTCTCCGAGAGCTGGATCAGGACGGACGGATCTGGTGGGGTGAACGATCCGACAACATCCCAGCTCTGAAGCGATTTCTGTCGGAGGTTCGTGGGCGAGTGCCTCAGACTCTCTGGCCTTACGCCGAAGTCGGACACAATCAAAGTGGCAAGAACGAGATTCAGGCTCTGTTCAAAGGGATGATTCCCTTCTCCACCCCCAAGCCCGAGCGACTGCTCCAGCGCGTGATCCATATCGCTACCAATCCCGGTGACATCGTCCTCGACTGCTTCGGCGGCTCCGGAACGACGGCTGCCGTGGCGCACAAGATGGGGCGCCGGTGGGTGACGGTCGAACTGTCGCCCGAAACCGTCGAAACCTTCACCCGGCCGCGCCTGGAGAAGGTCGTCAACGGTGCAGACCCGGGCGGTGTCACCGAAGCCACGGCCTGGAGCGGTGGCGGCGGCTTCCGGCACGTGGAGGTGGGCCCGTCGCTGTATGACATTGCGGACGGGCACGTCTTCCTGGCCGCGTGGGCCACCGGCAGCGCCCTTTCCCGGGCTATCGCGGCGCAGCTCGGCTTCACCACCGAGTGCGATCCGCCCTTCGCCGGCGCCAGGGGGCGTGAACGGCTGGCGGTCATCGACGGGGTGGTCGACGATGCGGTGGTCCGTGCCGTGGTGGCACGGCTGGGTGACGGAGAACGCACCGTGGTGGTCGGCAAGGCCGCCACACCGGAGGCTGGGGTGTTGCTCGAGGAGTTGAGCCCCGGCTCTCGGTTGCGGAAGGCGCCGCGGGACCTGCTGCACCGTGGTGTCGTGCGATGACCTGGCTTCAGTACGATCCCGGACTGATCGATGAGATCGCCGGATGGATCTGCGCACACCGAACAAGGCGGCCCTGTCACGCATCGTGGGAGAGATCCACGACGACGGGTTCCACGAGGTCGTGTGCGATCTGGCAACGGGCGTCGGGAAGACCTACTTGGCCGCCGCCGTCGTCGAATACCTGGCCGCCCAGGGCATTCGCAACATCCTGGTGGTGACTCCGGGCAGGACGATCCAGGACAAGACGATCGCCAACTTCAGTCCGGGAAGCCCCAAGCACGTTCCCGGTGCCGACCACCAACCGCTCCTGATCACGGCCGAGAACTTCTCCCGGGGACAGGTCGGCGATGCCCTGCACGACTCGGGCACCCTGAAGCTGTTTGTGTTCACGGTTCAGCAGTTGATCCGCCCGGCGGCGAACACCTCCCGCCGGGTGCGCGAGCTGGACGAGTTCATCGGTGGGGACCTCTACTCCCACCTCCAGTCAGCGGACGACCTGGTCGTGATCGCCGACGAGCACCATGTCTATCGTTCCCAGGCGAAGGCGTTCTCGTCCGCGATCCGGGACCTGAATCCACGCGCCCTGATCGGGCTCACCGCGACGCCCGACCCAGCTGACGAGTCCAAGGTGATCTACCGATACAGTCTCGCCGAGGCGATCGCCGACGGGCTCGTGAAGATTCCCGTCATTGTGTACCGGCAGGACGGGCATCACGACCTCGCTACCCAGCTCGCCGACGCTTGTCATCTGCGGACGGTGAAGGCCGCCGCCTACCGAACGTGGGCGGACGCCACCGGAGAACGGGCGATCAACCCGGTGCTGTTCGTGGTGTGCCAGACCGTTCAACATGCCCGCGAGACGGCCGACCTGCTGGCCGGCGAGGCGTACATCGGTGACCCGGCGGCGGTGCTGGAAGTCACCTCGCAGTCCTCGGACACGGCGCTGCAGGCTCTGGCCTCGGTCGAGGCGCCGGACTCGCCGATCCGTGCTGTCGTCAGCGTCGACAAACTCAAGGAGGGCTGGGACGTCAAGAACATCGGCGTCATCGTCGCTCGACGCCGGCTTGCCTCCGAAGCTTTAACCGAGCAGATCCTCGGTCGTGGCTTGCGGCTTCCCTACGGGCGTCGCGTCGGCGTGCCCATGATTGACACCGTGGATCTGGTCGCACACGACTCCTACCGGAAACTCCTGGAGCAGAAGGACGCGCTCATCGAGCGGATCGTGGCGCCCGGCGAAAGCGCTGCGACGGGCGAACCGACCGATGTCGAGGCTGAGCTGCGGGCACGGCAGCACGCAGCCGGTCAGGTCGACCTGGTGCAGGAACAGGGGACACTCCGCCTGGTGGCGCCTCCGCGGGTGATCGACGGCGAGCAGGTCGACGGCGCGGCCGCCTTGATCCTGAAGGAGTACGAGGTGGCCGAGGCCGAAGGGCGACGAGACGCTGTCGAGTACCGCACACTTCACCGTGTCAGTGGTGCGCCGGTGATCCGGTTCCCGCGTCGTGAGCGGGAAGTACTCCCGGTCCGCTTCAGCCTGTCGCTGATCGACGACGCCGACGCTCGAGCCGCCGGAGCCGCATTCGCGCACGAGATCCGCATCCCGCTCATCCGCGAGGCGCTTGCCGCCAGACGGACGCGTCGCGGCGATGTCGAGATCCGCCGGGAGGCGCAGGACCCCGGAGAAGCCCGCCAGGCGTGGATCTCCCTCGATCAGGTGACGACCGAACTGGAGACGCGGGTCCTCGGCCTCGGGCTGGTAGAGGAGTCCTTGGCCGAGTTCAATGCGGCTCGGCGCGTCGTTCGTGCGTTCGTCGCCGGAGCTGGCGCGGAAGCGGACAGCGAAATCCATTGGGGCGCAGAACGTGCCCACCATGCCGTTCGGGGCATCGACGTACTGATCCGGCAGAAGTACAACGCGCGCCGGCTGCAGCCGCAATATGCGTTCAGACCCGTCACTCTTCCTGTCGAGCCGCGCCCTATGCCCACCGACGTCCGCGATCGCTACGCCGACTTCGAGCGCGGACGTTGGTACAGCGGCTGGCGCAAGTCGGTGCTGCCCGTGGCCTCGTTCGATGCGAAGACCACCGAACGCCGCCTCGCCGAGATCCTCGACGGCTCGCCGAACATTGCTTGGTGGTTGCGCCTCCAGCCCAATGACCCGGCTTTCATCGAACTCGACACCGGTGGCCGCTACTTCCCGGACTTCGTCGCTGTGGACAGCGTGGGAATCCATTGGCTGATCGAGGGCAAAGCGGACCACGACGTGCAGCGGCGGGACGTCGAAGCGAAGCGAGAGGCCGCTCAGGAGTGGGCACGGTTCGTCAACGACGACGGAAGCTTCGGCACGTGGCGTTACCTGTTCTGCTCGGAGGAAGCACTACGTAACAGTCACGGTGGTTGGGACAGCTTGCTGGTGGCGGCCGGCGCCGCATGAGTCCCGGCTCCGGGGCAGCCGTCAGAAGGGTGGATCGTCCGGATCGCTCCGGTAGCGCCGGCCCGTGGGCGACACCCAGTGCAGCGCCGATGGAGATGACGATGCCGAGGTCGGGGGAGCGGAGTCGACGTCGGCCCGGTCTTCGCCGGGTGGGCCGGTCACCTGCCAGGCGGAATGGTGCTTGAGCACGTGGTGGCGTCGGCACAGGTGTTCCAGGTTGGCCTCGTCGGTGGTGCCGCCGTCGGCCCAGGCGATCCGGTGGTCCAGATCGCAGCGCAGGACGTCGCGTCGACAGCCGGGAAACCGGCAGGTGCCGTCCCGTAGCTGCAGCCGGCGACGCAGCTCCGCGGGAATCCGGTACTGCCGACCGGCCGTGACCAGCCGACTGCCGGTCGGTGAGTCGTCGTCCTGGACCGTGACTGCCAGGGTGAAGGACGTAGCCGTCGTCGCGAGCCGGCGGGCATCCTCCACCGGGACGCACCCGAACGCTCCGAAGACCGCAGGACCGTCGCCGCCGAGCAGCACGGACGCCGGCATGGTCAGCACCAGCGACGGCGGTGCGTTCACCGGGCCGCTGATGGCGGGTGGGGTGCCGGCGTCGATGGCCTGCGCGGTCGAGCTCGTACCCTTGCCGCTCGTGACGCGGGCTCCGGTACTGGCATCGAAGCCTGCACCGGCATCGACTCCAGCCCTCGTTGCTGCGGCTGGCCCGGTGAGCAGGTCCGTGAGCACGTCGGCCCGCGCTTGACCGACGGTACGGTCGTCCGGGGCACCGCCGTAGTGCGGATCAGCCTGCGGGCGGGGGTCGTGGGCGTCCTCGAGCTGGGGCCCCAGGGCGGCGCGGGCCAAAGCCGACAATTGGCGGTCGATCGCGTGGGCGTCCACCGCCGGCAGCCAGGCCGTCAGATGCGCCATGCCGTCGCGGCCCGGTCCCACCCGCACGCACCGGTCCGCTCGGGCAAGCTCCTGGCGTCGCCGGGGGGAGAAGGGATGGAACCGGTCCCGCAACCGGCGTGCTCGGGCGGCCACCTCCCCCTTGGTGCCGGTGAGCGCCTTGTCCAGGAGGAACCGCTCGGTCTGGGCGACCGCTGTCAGCACGCGGGCTTCGGTCTGCGCGTCCGTGATCGACAGGCCGAGATACTCCTCGGCGCTCTCGAGGATCACCCCTGCGGCCGCGGCCGTGATCGTTCCCGCCTCCAGCGCGGCAGCGGTCCCCGGCAGGCGCGCGTCGAAGAGCTCGGCTTGCGTGAGGAGCGTGGACGCCGCGCCTTCCGCGATGCGCAGCGCGCAGGCGATCTCCGCCACGGCGCTGCGCTCGGCGATCGCGAGTCGTTCGGCGCGTGCCAGTCCACTGCGGGCCGGTACCGTCGAAGTGCTCTCGGGCAGCGATTCATCCCACGTCGGCTGCGCGGCGATCCACGCCTCGTGGTCACGTTCGGCGGAGCGCGCGGCGGTGAGGACGAGAGCGTGCTTGCGCGCGGCCAGCCATGACTCGACCTGTCTCATCTGCTCGAGCGCCCCGATGAGCTCGTCGGTCCCGGCGGTGCCTCCCGCCTTGCCGACCGTGCGGACACGGCCGACGATGTCGTCGACCGTGAGCGGGACGGCGTTCACCCGGCCGAGCGGCTCTTGCGCGGCGTCGTCCCCGGGGTCACCGGCACGCTCGACCGTCGGCGCCGTGCCTAGGTCGAGGGTGAAGAGTTCCTCCATGTCATGAGTCAACCCGTTGCCACTGACAGAACTCGCGGGTTCGGGCACCGGCTTGGTGGACGTCGCGGTCTCCGGTCCGGTGCCACCGGAGTCACCGGAGTCACTGGAACGCTCGACCGGCGGCGCCGTGCCGAGGTCGGGGGTGAAGAGTTCAGGGCGCTTGGACGCCCAGCGCCTGCAGCATCGGCCGGAACTTCGCCCACATCTCCCGCAGCTCCGCCGCCGGGCCCGAGGCCTCGACTATGCCACAGCCGGCGAACAGCCGCGCCGTCGTGGGGCACTCCAGCACCGCGCCCCGCAGGGCGGAGCGCCTCGGCCGACGATCCCGATTACGCCCAGCGGGTGCTGTGGGGGTCGGACAAACAGCGGCAGGAGCACGACTTCGCGATCACCTCCCTACTGGACCGGCTCACCAGCTACACCGACGCCATGACCGTCTCCAGCGAACCGTTCGTGCTGGAGCTGCCCAACGTGTGGCACCTGGCCTCGGACGTGACGGCCGTGCTCAATGACGCCCCTTCTTCCCTCGCCCGGTCCAGCGTGCCCGCCAGCACCGGCCACGCACCACGGTGTCGGCCTCGCTCTCGGAAGCGGTTCCGCGCCTTTGTGGTCTATTGCTGATCCCGCACTGATCAGTAGGCTTAGGACCACGCGCCCGGCCGGGTGCGGCCCGGCCGACGCATCCGGCCGAGGTCGGGCACAGGACGACGAAGACGAGGCCTCTCATGTTCTTCCACCGCCAGACCCTGCAGTACCGCGCCAAGCCCAACGAACCCGACGCCGTGTACGCCCGCAAGCTCCAGGAAGTGATCGGCGGCCAGTACGGCGAGATCACCGTCGCCATGCAGTACAGCTTCCAGGCCTGGAACGCGCACATCCCCGGCAAGTACCGCGACCTGCTCTTCAGTACGGCCGCCGAGGAGTTCGGGCACGTCGAGATGCTCGCCACGATGGTGGCGCAGTTGCTCGAGAAGGCGCCACTCGGCATCACCGGTGACGCCGTACAGGACGATCCGACGGTCGCCGCCGTCGTCGGCGGGACCGACCTGCAGCACGCCATCGTGGCCGGGGCGGGAGCTCGGCCGGTGGACAGCATGGGCAACCCGTGGACCGGCGGCTACGTGACCGCCAGCGGCAACCTCCTGGCCGACATGACCTCCAACCTGAACGCCGAGATGCAGGGCCGGGCCCAGGTCGCCCGGCTGTACCACATGACCGACGACTCCGGCGTGCGGGATCTGCTGTCCTTCCTGCTCGCCCGGGACACCATGCACCAGAACCAGTGGGCGGCGGCCGTGGAGGAACTGAAGGCGGACGGCCTCGAGCAGATGCCGGTGCCCAGCAACTTCCCCCAGTCCAAGGAGGCCTCGGAGTTCTCCTACACCACCTACCAGTTCTCGGACGGGGAGCACCTGTCCGAGGGCGCGTGGGCCTCCGGCCCCACCCCGGACAGCAAGGCGGAGTTCGGCTATCAGCCCGAGCCCATGGCCGGCGTCCCGATGCCACCGGTCACACATCCCGACGCGCGCTTCTACGGGACCACGGAGCTACTCAACGTGGCCGAGAAGATGGCGGGCACGGTGCAGGACAAGCTGAAGCGGGAGTGAGCCGACCAATCAGGGCGCCTGGACGCCGAGGGCCTGCAGCATCGGCCGGAACTTCGCCCACGTCTCGCGCAGCTCGGCCGCCGGGTCCGAGGCCTCGACGATGCCACAGCCGGCGAACAACCGGGCCGTCGTGGGGCTCTCCAGCACCGCGCCGCGCAGGGCGATACCCCACTCGCCGTTGCCGGTCGCGTCCACCCAGCCGACCGGACCCGCGTACGGGCCCCGGTCCAGGTGCTCGAGTTCGCTGATCACCCCGGCGGCGGTCGCCGTCGGGGTGCCGCACACCGCCGCCGTGGGGTGCAGGGCCTCGGCCAGCGCCAGGGCCCCGGGCGTGCGGTGCTTGCCGGTGGGGGAAGGGGCGTCGTTGAGCACGGCCGTCACGTCCGAGGCCAGGTGCCACACGTTGGGCAGCTCCAGCACGAACGGTTCGCTGGAGACGGTCATGGCGTCGGTGTAGCTGGTGAGCCGGTCCAGTAGGGAGGTGATCGCGAAGTCGTGCTCCTGCCGCTGCTTGTCCGACCCCCACAGCACCCGCTGGGCGTAATCGGGATCGTCGGCCGGGGCGCTCGCCCGGTCAAGCGTGCCCGCCAGCACCCGGGCACGCGCCACGTTGTCCTCGACCTTGATCAGCATCTCGGGGGTGGAACCGACCAGTCCCTCCACCGAGTAGGTCCAGCAGTCCCGGTACCGTTCGGCGAGGTCGGCGAGGACGACGGCGGGTTCCCTGGGGGAGTCGAGTTCGACGACGACGTCGCGCGCCAGGACCAGCTTGTGCAGTTCACCGGCGTTGATCCGTCGCACGCCCGCGGCGACGGCGTCCATCCACTGTTGCCCGGTCAGGGACCCGTCCCGGACCCGGCCGCGCACGACACCAGCAGAAGCAGCACCAGCAGGGGCGCCGCCCGCCGCACCACCAGCAACGTCAGCGGCGGGCGCGGCGGCGAGCAGGGCATCGAGAGCCGCGAAGGCCGTCCGCGCGGTCGGCGCCTCGTCCGCGGTGGTCTGTTGCGTCAACCAGCACCGGCCGTCGTCCGACGTCCCGACGACGAGTTCGGGCACGATCAGCCGGGAGGCGAAGGCGGAGTCCCCGGCGAAGGCGAAGGAACCGAACGCGAGCGGACCGGTGCCGGGCCCGCCGACTCGGTTCTCGCGTCGGGCGGTCGCGGTGACCTCGCGCCACCACTGCCGGGCACGGCCGAAGCGCTCGGGGCCGGAGACCGTGTACCGCGCGGCCGTGCCGATGCCGACGAGGCCGTCGCCGCGACGCAGCCACACCGCCGGAACACCCGTACCCCGTGTCGCCTCGACCAGACCCACCAGTCCGTTCGGCAACCGGCTCGGATCCAGCGGGACCGTGATGGTCGCCGGCGGCGCAGCTGCGGTGTCGGTGTCAGTGGCCGGGGACGCATCCCCGGCCAGCCGTGCGGGAACGGAGGCCATGGTTCACCCAATCTACTCGGACACCCCGGCCCACCGGTTCGCCGGGAACCGCTTCCGCTCCGGGCGAAGCCACCTACCCGGCCCGGCCCGCGCCCTCACCGGCGTGCCAGAATGAGCGGGTGAATCGCGCGTCCCTGGAGAAACGTCCCGACGACGTCGCGCGGATGTTCGACGACGTCGCCGCCCGCTACGACCTGGTCAACGACGTGTTGTCCGCCGGCCAGGTACGGTACTGGCGCCGCATCGTCGTCGCTGCCGTCGACGCGCACCGCGGCCAACGCGTGCTCGACCTCGCCGCCGGGACCGGCACGTCCAGCGAGCCCTACGCCGACGCGGGGGTGGACGTGGTCGCCGCCGACTTCTCGCCCGGCATGCTGGAGGTCGGCCGCCGACGCCGCCCCGACATCACCTTCGTCCAGGCCGACGCGACGGCCCTGCCGTTCGGCGACGACGAGTTCGACGCGACGACCATCTCGTACGGGCTGCGCAACGTGAACGACCCGCGGCAGGCGCTGCGGGAGATGCTGCGCGTGACGAAGCCCGGCGGACGTCTGGTCGTCGCCGAGTTCTCCCGGCCCACGTTCGCGCCGTTCCGTACCGTGTACACGGAGTACCTGATGCGGGCCATCCCGCCGATCGCCCGCGCGGTGGCCTCCAACCCCGACTCGTACGTCTACCTCGCCGAGTCGATCCGGGCGTGGCCGGACCAGGACCAGCTCGCCGGCTGGCTGGTCGAGGCGGGCTGGACCGACGTGCAGTACCGCAACCTCACCGGCGGCATCGTCGCCGTGCACCGCGCGATCAGGCCCACCGTGACCGCTGCCGGCACCGTGGACACCAGCGCCGTTGACACCGGTAGCGTCACGACCCCGTCGTCATGACCGTCGTCATCGTCGGCGCCGGCCCGGCCGGCTCCACCGCGGCCTGGCACCTGGCGCAGGCCGGCATCGAGACCGTCGTGCTCGAGAAGACCCATTTCCCTCGGGAGAAAGTGTGCGGGGACGGGCTCACCCCCCGCGCGGTCCGCGAGATCCAGCGCATCGGGTTGCCCCACGAGGTCGACGCCGGGTGGCGCCGGATGAAGGGGCTGCGCCTGATCGCCGCGGGCCGCACCGTCGAGGTGCCCTGGCCCGAGCTCACCGACTTCCCCGACTACGGGTTGGTGCGCACCCGACTCGGCTTCGACGAGGCCCTCGCCCGGCACGCCGAGGCCGTCGGCGCCACCGTGCTGACCGGCCACAACGTGCTCGGGGCCGAGCGGGACGACGCCGGCCGGGTGACCGGGGTGCGGGCCGCCGTGCTCGACGCCGACGGCCGGCGCGCCGGGCAGGAGCGGGTCTTCGACGCCGACGTCGTGCTCGCCGCGGACGGCAACTCCGCCCGTACCGCCCTCTCCGTCGGGCTCGAACGACGCGAGGACCGCCCGCTCGGTGTCGCCGTCCGCACCTACTACACCTCCCCGCGGCACGACGACGACTGGATGGAGGGCTGGCTGCAGCTGCCCGACGCCGCCGGTCGGCCGCTGCCCGGCTACGGCTGGATCTTCGGGGTCGGGGACGGCACCTCCAATGTGGGCTTGGGCATCCTCAACTCCTCGAAGCAGTTCGGGAAGATCGACTACCGGCAGGTGCTGCGGGAGTGGACCGCCGCGATGCCCGCCGAGTGGGGGTACCGACCCGAGAACCAGGTGGGCCCGATCCGGGGCGCCGCCCTGCCCATGGGATTCAACCGCACGCCGCACGCGGTGCCGGGCATGCTGCTGCTCGGCGACGCCGGCGGCATGGTCTCCCCGTTCAACGGGGAGGGCGTCTCGTACGCCATGGAATCGGCGCGGTTCGCCGCCGAGTGCGTCGTCGCCGCGCTCGCCGCCCCGGACGCGCACCGGCGCGATGCGGCCCTGGCCGCCTACCCGGACGTCGTCCGCGGCCAGTGGGGCTCCCACTTCCAGCTCGGCGGGCTCTTCGCTCGGCTGATCGGCCATCCGCAGGTGATGAACGCCGCCCTGCGCACCGGGATGAGCGCGCCACCTCTGCTGCGCCTCGTCGTCCGGATGCTCGCGAATCTCACCGACCATCCGGGCGGTGTCGAGGACCGGGCCATCCACCTGCTGGAGCGGCTCACGCCCCCGGCGTCCAACCAGCCGGCCGGCCACGGACCTGCCCGACGGCGTCCGGCCCCACTTCCGCGGAAAGCTAGGGTTGAGGCGTGAAGGAATCCGCGAACGCCGAGCCGATGACGCTCGAGTCTGTCGAGGGCCCGGCCGGTGGGTCCGTCGGTAGCGCTGGCACCGGTCGGCTCCCCACCGCCGGGATGGTGTTGCCCGCCGTGTTCTCCCTCGTCGCCGAGCACGCCGAGCTGGGCCCCGCCGTCGTCGCCTCCCTCGGCCGCGTCGAGGAGCGGCTGCGCACGTCCATCGCCCACGCGGATCCCCTCGCCGACACCATCAGCCGGCACCTGTTCGACGCCGGGGGCAAGCGGATCCGCCCCCTGCTGACCATCCTCGCCGCCCACCTCGGCCGGCCCGACCGGGACGAGGTGGAGCAGGCCGCCGTCGTCGTCGAGCTGACCCACCTGGCCACGCTCTACCACGACGACGTGATGGACTCCGCGCAGTTCCGCCGGGGCGCTCCCTCCGCGCACCAGATCTGGGGGAATTCCGTCGCCATCCTGGCCGGGGACCTGTTGTTCGCCCGCGCGTCCCGGCTGGTCTCCGATCTCGGTGGCCGGGCGCTCGCCATCCAGGCCAGCACCTTTGAGCGGCTGTGCCTGGGCCAGTTGCACGAGACGGTCGGCCCCGCCGAGGACGAGGACCCGGTGGCCCACTACCTGTCCGTGATCGCGGACAAGACCGGTTCCCTGGTGGCGGCCAGCGGTCAGCTCGGCGCCATCTTCGCGGGCGCGGAGGAGACCTACGTCCAGACGATGGTCAAGTACGGCGAGAGGATCGGCGTCGCCTTCCAGCTCGCCGATGACGTCATCGACGTCACCGGTGCCCGCGCCGTCTCCGGCAAGACCCCCGGGACGGACCTGCGTGAGCACGTGCCCACGCTCCCGGTGCTGCTGCTGCGCCGTGCGGCCGCCGGCGGGGACGCCTCCGCCGTCCGGGTGCTTCGACTGGTCGACGGGGACCTCGGCTCGGACGAGGCGCTGCGCGGCGCCGTCGCCGCCGTCGCGGAACACCCGGCCACGGAGGAGTCCTGGGCCGTCGCCCGGCAATGGGCGGACGACGCAGTCGACGCCCTGGCCGCGCTGCCCGACGGCGTGGTCAAGGACGCCCTGATCGGGTTCGCCCGCGCCGTCGTCGACCGCTCCGCCTGACCGGGGTCGCGGCGACGGCCCGCGGGGCCGGGCCCCGCGGTGTCTCAGTCCACGACGTTGCGGCTGGCCAGCGGGATGCTCCAGCGCAGTCGGCGCCCCGCCACCCGCAGACCGAAGACGAGTGCGGCGATGACGATCGCGGCCACGCCCTGCAGCAGGCCGGCGGATTCGGCGGCGACGGTGAGCGCCGCGCCCACGAACGCGGGAATGGCGTAGAACTCACGCTGGTCGAACAGGGTCGGGGTGACGTTGGCGATCACGTCGCGCAGCAGTCCTCCACCCACCGCCGTCGTCACCCCGAGCAGTGCGGCGGCCACCGGGTGCTGGTGGGCGTTCAGGCCGATCAGCGTGCCCGAAACGCAGAACAGGGCCAGCCCGGCGGCGTCGAACACGACGAGCAACCGGTTGTAGCGCCGGACCGACGCGGAGATGAAGTACACGGTGACGACGGCGACGACGGGCGGCACCAGGTACAGCGGTTGGGTGAACACGACCGGCGGCCCGGCACCGAGCACGAGATCCCGCACCACCCCACCGCCGAGACCCGCGACGCACGCGAGCAGCAGGGAACCCACCAGGTCGAACCGCTGCCGGGCGGCCAGCAATGACCCGGACACGGCGAAGAAGTAGACCCCCACGAGGTCCAGGATCAACAGCGTCAGCGAGGCGTCCACGGGCACCAGCGTAGAGCCGGGTGGCCGGGCTGGTCGGTCTGCCACCCGGTCCCCATTGCCCCGGCTCGGGTCCTCTGCTTGGCTGGAGCGACGCGCTCGAGCAGCCGTGGCGCACATCGTGTGCCGGTCCGATCAGCGGCACACCGGAGTGAGAGGGCGAGACCCATGAGTGAGAAACCGAACCCCATCGACCTGCAGAAGCACCTGGCCGGCGTCGACTACCCCGCCAGCCGGGACGACCTGGTGGCGAAGGCGGAGAAGTCCGGCGCCGACGACACCGTGCTGACGGCGCTGCGGGGGCTGCCCGATCGGACCTTCGACTCGCCGGCCGCCGTCAGCGAGGCCGCCACCAGCAAGTGACCGCCCGGTCGACGGGATGATCAGGAAGCAGGAGGACCACGATGGTCAGCAACCAACCCGACGACGATCGCGACCGCGCCCACGGGGAGTCACCCGCGGAGGGTGAGCCCACGTCGGAGCAGGCCCAGCCCCGGCAGCACGCCGAGGAGCCGGCCGAGGGTGCGGCCGACGACGACGATTCCTGAGCCGCCGGCCGGGCCGGTGACGTCCCTGCCCGATGAGCCGATCAGCGTTCCCGCGGCAGGGAAGGACCACCGGTCATGAGGAGCCGACTCCATGTCGTCACGCTCGCCGTCGCCGACCTGCAACGGGCGGTGACGTTCTACCGGGACGGCCTCGGTCTGGCCACGGACGGGATCATCGGTACCGAATACCCGTCGACCCCGGACACCCCCGGCGGGGAGACCGCCATGTTCCACCTCGACGGCGGCCTCATCCTGTCCCTCTACCCGGTGGGAGAGCTGGCCAAGGATGCCGGCCTGTCCGCGGACGCGATCGGTGGCACGAGCGTGGCCCCGGGGTCACGTCGTGCGCGAGCGGGCCGACGTCGACGCCGTGCTGCGGGAGGCCGAACGGCGCCGGGGCCACCGTCCTCGGCGTCGCGCACGAACGTCCCTGGGGCGTCTACTCCGGCTACTTCCGCGACCTGGACGGCCACCTGTGGGAGGTCGTCCACTTCCTGCCGGGAACCGGTCCGGCCACGGCAGACTGACCCGTACCCCCGCCCACGGCCGCGGTGTTTGTGTGCTTGCCCACGTCACCGCGGTCCGCTCCGAATATGAAACTAGAATGGTGTGGATTTGAAGGAGACTGATTCGATCGTGCCCGACCACAGCCCCAACGCCACCGCCGCGGCCGAGAAGACCGGCGTCGCCGACACCACGAACGCTGCAGACACCCATGACGCCCGTGCCCTCCGCGTCGCCGTCGTCGGTGCCGGCCCGGCCGGGGTCTACGCCTCCGACCTGCTGACCAAGTCCGAGGCGGCGAAGAGCGGCGCGCTGACCCTGAGCATCGACCTCTTCGACCGATACCCGGCGCCGTTCGGCCTGATCCGGTACGGCGTCGCGCCCGACCACCCGCGGATCAAGGGCATCATCGCCGCCCTGCACAAGGTGCTCGACCGCGGCGACATCCGCTTCTTCGGCAACGTCGCCATCGGCGCCGATCTCAGCCTGGCCGACCTGCAGGCTCACTACGACGCCGTCATCTTCGCCACGGGCGCGATCAAGGACGCCGACCTGAACATCCCCGGCGTCGAGCTGGAGGGCTCCTGCGGCGCTGCCGACTTCGTCTCCTGGTACGACGGGCACCCCGACGTGGACCGGGACTGGCCGCTGGACGCGAAGGAGATCGCCGTCATCGGCAACGGCAACGTCGCGCTCGACGTCGCGCGCATCCTCGCCAAGCAGGCCGATGACCTGCTCAGCACCGAGATCCCGGACAACGTGTACCGGGCGCTCAAGCGTTCGCCCGCCACGGACGTGCACATCTTCGGCCGCCGCGGCCCCGCGCAGATCAAGTTCACCCCACTGGAGCTGCGCGAGCTGTCCCAGTCGCCGGACGTGGACATCGTGCTCTACCCGGAGGACTTCGAGTTCGACGAGGAATCCGAGCGGCAGATGCAGACGAACAACCAGACCAAGACCATGATGGGCACGCTGACGAACTGGATCGCCGCCCAGCCGGACGACCTGTCGGAGTTGACCGGCAAGCGCCGGCTGCACCTGCACTTCCTGCACAACCCGGTGGAGATCCTCGACTCGGCGGACACCCCGGGCCACGTCGCCGCCATCCGGTTCGAGCGCAACGAGCTCGACGGCACGGGCGGGGTCCGCGGCACCGGGGAGATGCTCGAGTACCCGGTGCAGGCCGTGTACCGGGCGATCGGCTACTTCGGGTCGGCGCTGCCGGATCTGGACTTCGACCACCGCCGGGGGGTGCTGCCCAACGACGGCGGTCACGTGCTCGACGCCGAAGGCGAGCCGGTGCCGGGCGTCTACGCCACCGGGTGGATCAAGCGCGGCCCGGTCGGACTGATCGGCCACACGAAGGGTGACGCCCTAGAGACCATCGGCATGCTGCTGGCGGACCGCGACCAGTTGCCGGCGCCCGAGCACCCGGACGAGTCGGCCATCGTCGAATTGCTGGACGCCCGCGGCATCGAGTGGACCTCGTGGGAGGGCTGGCTCGCCCTGGACGCCCACGAGCGGGAACTCGGTAACACCGCCACCACCGCCGGCCCCGTCGAGCGGGAGCGAGTCAAGGTCGTCCCGCGCGGCGACATGGTCGACATCAGCCGGGCGATCCGGGATCTCACCGGCGCCTGACGCTCGCCCGGTATCGGTGTCGGTCGCCTCTCCTTCGCGCCGGCGGTCGCCTCTCCTTCGCGCCGGCGGTCGCCTCTCCTTCGCGCCGAGTGTGCGTTTGACGTCGTCAAACGTGCCGAATGGGTGCGTTGTCCGTACATTCGGCGGCTGAGGCGGGACGCCGAAGTCGCCGGCACTGAGCACTTCACTCCCCGCGCCGGAGCCGATCGACGGTCAACGCCAGCCACAACTGCACCCGGTCCGCCGTCACCCCCGGGTCCAGACCGGTGAGCGTCTCGATCTGCGCCAGCCGGTAACGGACCGTGTTCCGGTGCAGGACCAGGTCCGCGGCGACTGCCGACGTCGACCCGTTCAGGTCGAGGTACCGGGCGAGGGTGATCATCAACTGGGTGCCGTGCTCCGCGTCACTGGCTCGCACCGGCGCCAGCACCTCGTCGCTCATCGCCCCGAGCGGAACGTCGTCACTGGCCAGCAGCAGTCCGGTGAGGCTGAGTTTCTCCACGTCGTTGATCCGGCCGCCGCGGGACAGGGCCTGCCGCGCCTCGAACCAGCTCCACCGCAACCCCTCCGGGTGCGGGTAGGCGCCGCCGACGCCGATCCGGCCGGATAGACCCGCCGCCTCGACGTGCGCGGCGATCAGTTCCGCCACGTCCCGCCCGGATCGCGCCCCCCCTTCCGGCACGATGATCAGCAGCGTCTCCTGCAGCACGGCGGTGACCAGGTCCGCCGCCGGACCCGGGAGGGGTAGCGCCGCCAACAGCCGGTCGTGGCCGTGGCCGCGCCCCTGGGGCAGGCTCAGCGCCAGCACCCGGTGCCGCCGCCGCGGCTGCAGTCCGACGGACTCGATCCGGGACGCCGCCTCGGCGCCGGTGACGGTGCCGCGCACGATGTCGCCCAGGACCTGGCCGCGGACCTGCCGCAACGAGGCCCGGTGCCGGGACTGGCTGCTCAACTCCAGGCTCACCAGGCCCTGGGCGTACGCGAGGATGTCCGCGTCGGCGGGCAGGGCCCGCACCGCCAGAGTCGACGCGTCGGCGCTGCCGGTCGAGATCGCCACCGGCGTCCAGGACTCGTCGGGCAGCCGGGACCTGGGGGCGGTGTGCAGGACGGAGCCGTACTGGGTCAGGGCGACGTCGGTGCCGAGCATCCCGGCCAGGGCCGTCAGCAGTCCCGGCAGGCCGCGGCCGGTCAGCAGCGCGTGTGCGAGCACCTGGTGGTCGCGCAGCAGCCCTTCGAGCCGGGCGGAGGCCTGGTCCGCGTGGGCCTGCGCCACCCGGCGGGTGATCGCCAGGAACGGGACCGCGTACGGCACCTCGAACACGGTCAGCCCGGTCCGCTCCGCCTCGGCCCGGGTCGCAGCCGGCACGGCGTCGTGGCCCAGACCCGTGCCGAAGCCGAGCCCGACCGCCCCGGCTGACGCCAGACTCGCCACGAACCGGCGTTGCGCCGCCGTCGTCCGCTGGCGCAACCCCACGGTCAGCACCACCTCGGCGCCGGAGAGGAACGGCGACGGGTCCTCCAGCTCCGTGGACGCGGTCCAGGAGATCGGGGCGTCCAGGTCAACCCCGTCGGTGACGGCACGCAACCCGAGGCCCGGATCGGCGAGCAGGTCGCGGACGGTGATCGGCATGTGTTCACGCTACCGCCGGACCTGTCGGATGTCGCAGCGATCCCCTGCCCGACTGTGCGTCTGGCCATGGAGAGACCTGGCCCACGCTGGCTACGCTGAGCGCGGACAACGCCACCGACGGCACCGACACGGCAGGGGCCGTGCCGCGATCGAGAGGATCTCCGATGACCGCCATCGCCACCCGACTGGAACAGGCACGCCGCATCACCGGGTCGTTCCCGGGGCCACGGTCGCAGGAACTGGCGCGGCGGCGGTCCGCCGTCGTCGCCGCCGGCGTGGCCTCCAGCGTGCCCGTCTACGCCGCCGACGCCGACGGCGCCATCGTCCGCGATGTCGACGGCAACCAGTTCATCGACCTCGGCTCCGGCATCGCGGTCACCTCGGTCGGCGCTTCCGACCGGGCGGTCGTCGCGGCCGTGCGGGACGCCGTGGAGCACTTCACGCACACCTGCTTCATGGTCACCCCGTACGAGGGCTACGTGGCCGTCGCCGAGCAGTTGAACGAGCTCACCCCGGGTGACCACGAGAAGCGCACCGTGCTGTTCAACTCCGGCGCCGAAGCCGTGGAGAACGCGGTCAAGGTCGCGCGCCTTGCTACCGGGCGGAACGCCGTCGTCGTCTTCGACCACGCCTACCACGGCCGCACCAACCTGACGATGGCGCTGACCGCCAAGTCCATGCCCTACAAGCACGGGTTCGGCCCGTTCGCCCCGGAGGTCTACCGGGTGCCGATGAGCTACCCGTACCGCGAGGAAGCCGGCATCGCCGGGAAGATGACAGGTGAGGAGGCCGCCCGGCGCGCCATCGGCATGATCGAGAAGCAGATCGGGGCAGACCAGGTCGCCGCGATCCTGATCGAGCCCGTGCAGGGCGAGGGCGGCTTCATCGTCCCGGCCGAGGGATTCCTGCCGACCCTCGCCGCCTGGGCGAAGGAGACCGGCGTCGTCTTCATCGCCGACGAGGTGCAGTCCGGGTTCTGCCGCACGGGCGCCTGGTTCGCCTCCGAGCACGAGCACGTCGTGCCGGACCTGGTCACCATGGCCAAAGGCATCGCCGGGGGACTGCCGCTCTCCGCGGTCACCGGTCGCGCCGAGCTGATGGACGCCGTGCACGGCGGCGGCCTCGGAGGCACCTACGGCGGCAACCCGGTGGCCTGCGCCGCCGCCCTCGCGGCGATCCAGACCATGAAGGACCAGGACCTGCCCGCCCGCGCCGGCCACATCGGGGACATCATCGCGCCCCGGCTGCGGGCGCTGGCGGAGAAGACCGACATCATCGGCGACGTCCGGGGCCGTGGGGCCATGATGGCGATCGAACTGGTCAAGCCCGGCACCGCCGGTACCACCAAGGAGCCGAACCCGGAAGCCGCCAAGTCGATCGTGCAGGCCGCCCTCGCCGAGGGCGTCATCCTGCTGACCTGCGGCACGTACGGCAACGTGATCCGGCTGCTACCGCCGCTGGTGATCAGCGACGAACTGCTCGCGGACGCGCTGGACGTGCTGGAGGCCGCCGTCCTGGCGGCCTGACCGGCCCGGTTGCGGGCACCCGGGGGCGACGAAGCCGGTGGTGCCCCGGCTTCCCGGCGGGTTCATGACTCCGGTCGACCGCGGCCGCCGGTGGCTGCTGCGACAATGAGTTCGACAGTCGCGGACGCCGGTGACGCACATCGGCACGGGTCAGCGCGTAGCTGCGGGGGCGTGCGCGGACGCGGCGGAACGGAGAAGCATGAGGTACGTCGTCGGATTCGGCGCTCCGGACACCGGCGGGGACGCCCTCGCCCTCGCCGTGGCGATCGCTCGCGCGCAGTCCGCCGCACTCGACATCGTGCACGTGCGCCGCCGGTCCGAGCCGTTCAACCCCAGCTACCCCGAGCAGGACCCGGGCGCCGACCGGGGTGGTCGGCCCTCCCCGCGAACTCTGCTCGACCGGGCGCGCGCGCTGGTGCCCGAGGACGTGGAGGCCCGCACACACATCCGCGCCGCGAGCTCCTTCGCGGAGGGCTTGATGGCGACGGCCCAGCAGCTGAACGCGGAACTGATCGTCGTGGGCGCGTCCAGCTCGGGGCTGTGGTCCCGGTTCAGCGTCGGCACCGTCGCCAACCATCTGCTGCACAGTTCCGCCGTCCCGGTGGCCCTGGCGCCGCGCGGCTACGACGCACCGCGGATCACCCGGATCAGCGCCGCGATCGGTTCCCGGCCCGGGGCCCAGGCCGTGCTGGACACCGGTCTCGCCGCGGCGGCCCGCCGCCGGGTGCGGCTCCGCCTGATCTCCCTGCTGGCGCTCGGCAACGTCAAGGACCGGCCGGAGGCCCGCCGGCATACGCAGCGAATGCTCGACGAAGCCGCCCGCACCCTGCCCACCACGGCCCGCGTCGACACCGCGATCGCCACGGGCAAGACGATCGAGAACGCGATCGACCGGATGACCTGGGAGCCCGGGGACGTCGTGCTGGTCGGCTCCAGCCGGCTGGCCCACGGCAACCGGTTGTTCATGGGCAGCACGGCGTCGAAGATGCTGCGCACGCTTCCGGTGCCGATGGTGGTGGTGCCCAAGAGCGCGACGGCGGCGAGCGTGGATGCCGGTGACCGGGGCGGCACCGGCGACGCCGACGGCCCCGGTGCCGCCGGTCAGGGCAGGTCGTAGAGCCGGTCCCCGGCCTCCACCGTGCGCCCGACGACGTCGCTGATCACGCTGTCGGGGGTCGCGCCCAGCACGACGACGGGGCAGGCCGCGCTGTAGCCGGCGTCCTGCACGGCGGCCAGGTCGACGGTCACCACGGCGTCGCCCGCGGCCACCTGTTCGCCCTGCTCGATGTGCAGCGTGAAGTGCCGGCCCTTCAGTTCGACCGTGTCGATGCCCACGTGCACCAGCACGCTCGGCCCGTCGGGCACGGTGGTGACGAACGCGTGCGGGTGCAGCTTGACGACGGTCCCGGCGACCGGAGCGACGACCCGGACCGTGCCCGCGGCCGCCGGGGAGACGGAGACGCCCGGTCCCACCAGCTGGGCGGCGAACACCTCGTCCGGCACCTCGGCGAGCGTCGTCACCGTGCCGGCGACCGGGGCGCCCACCGGAATGCTCACAGCAGGTCCTGGATATCCTCGGCCAGCGTGTCCGCCTCGGGTCCCACGACGACCTGGACGGCGCGCCCGGAGACCACGACGCCGTGTGCTCCGGCGGCCCGCAGCGCCGCCTCGTCCACCACGGAAGCGTCCGACACCTCGGTCCGCAACCGCGTGATGCATCCCTCCACCTCGACGATGTTCCCGGCTCCGCCGAGCGCCGCCACGATGTCGTCCGCCTTCGCCATGTCTGGCTCCTTCATCAAGCCGGCCTGCGCCAGCGTGCCTCGTTGACAACCGGGATCAATACTACGAGCGTTCAGGGTGACCTGGGTCATGCGCGCACCGCGTGGCCGATCGTCAGCTGGTCACCGGCACCCGGCGACCGGGAGCGAGAGGAAACGAGGACCCATGACCACCAGTGCGACGGGGGCGTCGACCCCGCGCAGGGAACGGCGAGGCATGGCCAACCTGCAACGGTTCGGCCGGTCGCTGATGCTACCGATCGCCGCGCTGCCGGCGGCGGGACTGCTGCTCCGGCTCGGCGCCCCCGACCTGATCGGAGCGGTACCGGGCCTAGAGACGGTTGGGTCGGTGATCTCCGCCGCGGGTGGCGCCCTGTTCGACAACCTGCCGCTGCTCTTCGCGGTCGGTATCGCGATCGGCTGGGCCCGCAAGGCCGACGGGTCGACCGCGCTCGCCGCCGTCGTCGGTTACCTTGTGCTGGCCGGGGTGTTCAAGGTGATGTCACCGATCGTGCTCGCCGGTCAGAAGGCCACCGACGGCACCCAGGCGGTGATCAACTTCGGCGTGCTGGGCGGCATCGTCGTCGGACTCGTCGCGGCCACGCTGTGGCAGCGGTTCTACCGGACGAAGCTGCCGGACTACATCGGCTTCTTCGGTGGTCGGCGCCTCGTGCCGATCCTCACCGCGGTGGCCACCCTGGTCATCGGCGTGGTGCTGTCCCTCGTGTATCCCCTGTTCAACACCGGTCTGACCGCGGTGGGCAACGCCGTGCAGGACAACGCCGTCATCGGCGGCGGCATCTACGGCGTGCTCAACCGGCTGCTCATCCCGCTCGGCCTGCACCACATCATCAACTCGGTGGTCTGGTTCCTGATCGGTGACTACAACGGTGTTCACGGCGATCTCAACCGCTTCTTCGCGGGCGACCCGAACGCGGGCCTGTTCATGACCGGCTTCTTCCCGATCATGATGTTCGCCCTGCCCGCGGCCGCCCTGGCCATCTGGCACGAAGCGCGTCCGTCACAGCGGAAGATCATCGGCGGCGTCATGCTCTCGACCGGCCTGACCTCGTTCATCACGGGCATCACCGAGCCGCTCGAGTTCTCGTTCATGTTCGTCGCCTGGCCGCTGTACGTCATCCACGCCGTCCTGACGGGCACCTCGATCGCCCTGGTCAACGCCCTCGGCATCCACCACGGGTTCTCGTTCTCCGCCGGCGCCATCGACTTCCTGCTGAACTTCGGCAAGTCGACCGGCGGCATCTGGCTGATCCCGATCGGGCTGGGGTACGCCGTCATCTACTACGTCGTCTTCCGGTTCGTGATCCGGCGCTGGAACCTGCGCACGCCGGGCCGGGAGGACACGCTCGACGACGGCGCGCTCGCGACAGCCGGTGTTCCGGCCGACGAGGGGACGGCAGGCTCCCGCACCGCTGCCGACGAGGCTTCGGCGGCTCCCACCACCACGCGCGCCGGGGAGGCTGCCCCGCGTGCGCGGGGAGACCACCCGGCGGGGTGAGCGTCGCTGCCGGCTCGGTCTCTGCGGGGCCGGGTCGAGCCGGCGTCGTCAGGAGGTGACGACGCGGGGCCCCGCCTCGATGGTCGGCCGCGGTCGTGATCGCCGCCGCCGGATCTGCCGTGCGGCGTCGACGATGAGCAGCAGCAGAGCGACCCAGACCAGGGAGAAACCGACCCACCGATCGACCGGCATCTGTTCGCGCAGGACGAGTACCGCGAGGATGAACTGGAGTACCGGGGCGAGGTACTGGAGCAGCCCGACCGTGGACAGCGGAAGCCGCCGGGCCGCCCCACCGAAGCACAGCAGCGGCAGCGCCGTGATGACACCGCTGGCGGCCATCAGCCAGAAATGGGCGGGACCGTCCGCGGTCAGGGTGGCCTGACCGGCGAGCGTGAGCCACACCATGACGGCCAGCCCGAGCGGAAGCAGCACCACGGTCTCGACGGTCAGACTGGTGAGGGCGTCGACGCGGCCCCCGACGCGGTTCTTGACCAGGCCGTAGAACCCGAACGATCCGGCGAGCACCAGAGCGATCCACGGCAGTCTGCCGTAGGCGATGGTGAGCACGACGACGGCGAGCGCACCGACACCGACGGCCACCCACTGGGTACGACGGAGCGACTCGTGCAGCACCAGCACCCCGAGCACCACGGACACGAGCGGGTTGATGAAATAGCCCAGGGCGCCCTCGATGGCCTGCCGCGTGGTGACGGCATACGCGAACGCGAGCCAGTTCACCGCAATGAGCAGGGCGGCCACCGTGAGGGTGCCGACGATCCGCCGATCGGTCAGAGCGGCCCACAGGGCGGACCAGCCGCGCATCACCGTGAGCAGCAGGGCACAGAACAACACGGACCAGGCCACCCGGTTCGCGACGATCTCGACCGGTCCCGCCGCGCCCAGCAGCGCGAAGTACAACGGGAGCAGACCCCACAGACCGTAGGCGGCGACTCCGTTGAGCAGCCCGACACCGGTACGTCCCAGCCGTCCTCCGGGCTCCCGCCTCACCTCGATGGAGGAACCGGGTGGCGTCGTGGCGCTGCGCGTGGTGGTCACATCCGTTCTCCAAGTCCCGCGCACCGCGGACTATTCCGCCCCGACGGCGCGCCGGCGTCTCAGCGACCGAACAAACGGCCGAACAGCCCACGCCGCCGTGGCTCGGCTTCCTCCGCCGATTCCTCCTCGGCCGGCTGTGGGGCGGCCTCGGGCGCCGGCTCGAGCTGCTCGTCGCGCGGGGTTTCGGGCTCATTCTCGGGTGTCGGCTCGGTCGGCCGCGGGGCCGGCTCGCGAACGGGCTCGACCGGCTCCTCCTGCCGCACGGGCGCGGCCGGCGGCCGTGCCTCGTCACGCACCGCGCGTTCGGGCACCCACCCGACCGGTGCCCGCTCGGTGCGTGTCGGATAGGGCTGCGACGGTCCGCGGTCGGCTTCCTCCCCCGCGGCCCGCTCCCGGACGGGCACCGCACCGTCGGGAGTCTCACCGACAGGAATATCACCGACAGGCACCTCACCGACGGGCCGCGGTTCGATCAGCGTCACCGGTACCGGCTCCGGGGCGTAACCGGCCGGCCGACGACTCTCGACGACGTCGATCCCGCTGATCGTCGACCCGTCGAACGTCAACTCGACCCCGCCGTCGTCCGCGCTGAGCACGACCCGACCGTCGGCGTCGACACTCAGATGCAGCCCCCGCCGCCGCGCATATCCCTCCACGGCGACACGGTGATCCGCGGCGAGCCCCGTGTGCAGGCCCTCGGCGATGGTGCGACCGACGGCGAGGACCGTCGGCGGCTGCAGGGTGAGCGCGTCGGACCGGACCAGCATCCACACGCGGGCGCCCGCGCCGGCCCCGGCGGTGTAGTGGGCGTGGACACCGGTGACGGCCTTGGCGGCGATCACCAGCCGCTCATCCAGGCCGACAACCAACGGGGTCTCGTCGTCGGCGAGTTCCGGGATGTCGTGCTCGACGCCGTAGCGTCGGGTCGACTCGGCGGCGGCGAGCACGGCCGGAAGGAAGTGCTCGGGCTCCTGCCACGACCAGATCCAGGTGCCGCGGCGAGGAGAGGAACTGCCGAGCAGGTACGGGGTCGCGGGAGCGTCGACGCCGGGGAGGGAGATCCGTGGGCCGGCGAAGTCGACCCGGGCGGCGTCGGGAACCAGATACTCCTCGAATGCGCGCTGATGCTCGACGGAGAGGAACAGTCCACGGTCGACGAGCGTCTGCAGAGCGGTGGCCATAAGTCCCACCCTACGATCGCCCTCGCCCGCCCGGAAGCAGACCAGCCGTATAACAGTTCGATATCGCCGCGTCATGCCTCGGCCGCTTCCGACTCTTGATGGGAGCAACGACGAGAACGTGAGTAACGACGAGAACGTGAGTGCAGTGCAGGGCCTGCGGCTCGTCGTCGGAGGGGGCCGGGTGCCGTCACGCGGGGGTGAGGCGGTATGACCAGTGCGGTGAACGCACTGACGGGGCGCCGGTGCCCGCGCTCGGGGGAGAGGCGGGCACCGGCACTTCACCATTCTGCCGGTCGGCCGCCGGCGCTACCATGGCGGTGGGGGCCTGCGAAGCACGGGCGGTAGGCAGTGAACGCATCTGCGATGCCGGTCGCGGACGATGACGCGAGCGACCGGGAACTCATCGACGCGGTACGCGCCGGCGATCGGCGTGCGTTCGGAATCCTGTACGAGCGACACCGAGGTGCCGCGTGGAGAGTCGCGCGCCGGTGCGCGAACGGGGCTGCGCAGGCGGACGATCTCGTCGCCGAGTCCTTCGCCAACCTACTGGCCGCCGTCCGGCGTGGCGCGGGTCCGCGAGAGAACGTTCGCGCCTACCTCTTGACCGTCGTCACCCACGAGGCCGGTCGCGCGGCGCGCGCCACCGCGGTCAGTACAGCACGGAGGCGATCGAGCTCGCCGAGGTGCCGCAGACCTTCGAGGACCCGATACTGAAGAGTTTCGATGCGGAGACCATCCGGCGAGCCTTCCTGACGCTGCCCGAACGGACGCGTGCCGTCCTGTGGTACGCCGCTGTCGAGGACCTCAAACCTGCGGCCTTCGGCCGGCTGCTCGGGCTGAGTCCCAACGCCGCCTCGGCGGCCCTGAAGCGTGCGCGCGAACGGCTCGCTCAGGCGTACCTGCAGTGCCATGTCCGCGCCGTCCAGGACGGAGAGTGCCGCCTCACCGGTCCGTCCCTGGCGGCCTATGCGGCGGGCCGGCTGCGCGGAGCGGAGCTGGCCCGCACGCGGTTCCACGTCGAGAACTGCCTGACCTGCTCAGCGGCGGTGCTGCACCTGCGTGACGTCAATCGCGGACTGCGTGCCGCGTACCTGCCACTGGCTGCCACGGCGCCGATGGCAGGCGGTCTGCTGGCGGCGCTCGGCCTCGGCGCCTCGGCGCCGCCCTCGGCGCGGGCAGCGGGGTGGGGCGTGGCGGCGGGGCACGGCGGGACCTCCGGTGCGGCGGCCGTGACGTCGGCCGTGGTCGTCATCGGAGTGGCGGTCGGCATCGGCACCGCCCGACTGGTGACCGCCGATCCGGCACCGGCCCAGACCCTAGCGGGTGCCGTGCAGAATCCGCTCACGACCGGAGCCGGCCAGCTTCCGGGCGGTACCACGAGTACCGGCGCGCCGAACTACCTGGCCGGGGGTCCCAGTGGGGCGAGCGGAGTCGGCCCGGGCGGATCCGGGGTGGGCGCCACTCCGAACGCGTTCGGTGCTGGCGGATCCGTTCCCGGGGGCGGTGTCTGGGCCCCCGGGAACCCGGGCGGTCAGGCGCTCGGGAACCCGGGTCAGCTGCCGCAGGCCGGCGGTGTTCCCGGCTTCCCGGGGTCCGCGGCGGACATCTCCACCTTCCTCGGTCCGGGTCTCGGAGCCGCCGGGGGCGGCGGTATCGGCGCGGTGGCCGGTGCCACGGATCCGCTGCCGCCCGGGCCGGGATCGTTGCTGCCGGGCGGGGGCGGCCCCGGCGCGGCCACCGCCCAGCCGCCGGGTGTTCCTCCCGCGCCCGGAGGTCCGACGGGCGGTGCCGTGCTACCGCCGCCCGCACCGAACCCGCCGGGCCCGAATCCACCCGCGCCGAATCCGACCGGGGGCGGGACATCGTCACCCACCGCAGTGCCCACCACGTCGGGGCCGGGTGCGACCCCGACCTCGTCCACCCCCTCGCCGTCTGGAACCCCGACCGACAATCCGTCCCCCACTGGTCCCGTCCTGGGGCTGACCGTCGAGATCGGCGTCAACGGTCAGTTCTGGCAGCCGGGACCCGTCGCGGTGTACACGGGCCGGGTCACGGTCACCGCCCCGGTGGCGGACATGGATCGTCGACTGACCCTGCGGCTGGAGGTGGAGGGCGGCTGGCAGGGGATCCTTCGACCGGCAAGCCCGGCACCGACGTCAGGGAGCAGTACGGCAGCACCATCGGACGCGGCGGCCCCGACCACGTCGTCGGACGCGGCGGCCCCGACCACGATGCCGGACGCGGCGGCCCCGACCACGATGCCGGTGGACGATCCGACGGGGACGATCCCCACCGAGAGCGACTCGCCGACCACCGACGGCATGACAACCCTGCTGGGCACGCCCACTCGGGGCGCGCGCCCCGTGGTGGTTTCCCTGCGCGTCGACCTCCCCGCGGGCCAGAGCACGAAGTCGATCAAGATCGTGGCGGTGCGCGCTTCCTTGCCGTCGCCCGGTCCGGCGGTTCCGGCCATCGCCTGGAAACTGACCGATCCGCGCGACGGCGCCAGCGTCGAGGGCGAACTGCCCCCGTGGAAGCCGGCGTCGGCGTCGGACTCGCCCACCGCGAGACCCTCGACCGACCCGGCGCCCGAGGGCACGATCAGCATCTCGACCGGACCAACGATCACGGCGTCGCTCCGCAGCCCGTTCTGATCCCCCGATCTGGTACTCCGGTCCGGGAGCGGGAGCCCAGGCGCAACGGCTGCGGCCGATTCGCCGGCCGGAGACGACGAATGCCCGGGGCGGACCGTCGTCGCGCCACCGGGCATTCGCCGAAGTGAGGCGCCAGCCGGGCTGATTACCAGTGGGGGGATAGGTGACCAGTCCGGCCGGCTAGGGAGGCTCTCAGTGAACGATTGGGGGAAATCTCCACGAGCCGCCTCACCATCAGTATGGCAGCACGCCGACCGGATCACAAACCCCTGCAGGGGGAAATTCGGCGTGCTGCCCGAACCAGCGGTCAGACGGTCGCGACCGGCTGATCCTGCTCGGCCTGCGCCCGCGCGTACGCGTCCCGGACACGGGAACCGAGCTCGGTGTCGATGTTGTCCCAGTACCGGAACGCCCGTTCGCGGATGTCGTCGGTGCGGACACCGGAGATGTGACCGGCGATGTTGCCCACCAGGCGTTCCCGCGCGGCCGCGTCGAGCACCTCGCGGTACATCGTGCGGGGCTGGACGACGTCGTCGTCCTCCGGGTGCAGGGTCGCTGCGGCGCGCACCAACTCACCGTCGGCGTCCCAGCCGGCGGACTCGGCCGCCCTCCCCGCATCGGCGTGCGGGCCGCCGAAGCTGTTCGGCGCGTAGACCGGAACGTCCGGCGCGTTGAAGGTGTACCGCATCGGCCCCTCCTTGGAGTAGGAGCTGACCACGGCGTTCTTCGGGTAGTTCACCGGCAGGTCCTGGTAGTTCGCGCCGATCCGGTACCGGTGGGCGTCCGCGTACGAGAAGATGCGGGCCAGCAGCATCTTGTCCGGACTGGTCGCGATGCCGGGCACGAAGTTGGACGGCTCGAACGAGGCCTGTTCGATCTGTGCGTGGAAGTTCTCCGGGTTCCGGTTCAGGGTCATCCTGCCGACCTTGATCAGCGGGTAGTCGCCGTGCGGCCAGACCTTGGTCAGGTCGAACGGGTTGAACCGGTAGGTCTTCGCGTCCTCGTACGGCATCACCTGCACGTACAGGGTCCAGGACGGGAAATCGCCCCCCTCGATCGCGTCGAACAGGTCACGGCGGTGGTGGTCCGCGTCCACGCCGGCCAGGCGTTCGGCCTCGTCCCCGGTCAGGTATTCGTTGCCCTGGTCGGTCTTGAAGTGGTACTTCACCCAGAACCGCTCGCCGGCCGCGTTGATCCACTGGTAGGTGTGGGAACCGAAGCCGTCCATGTGGCGCCAGGTCTTCGGGATGCCGCGGTCGCCCATCACCCAGGTCACCTGGTGGGAGGACTCGGGACGCAGCGACCAGAAGTCCCACTGCATGTCGTTGTCCCGCAGCGAGGAGCCGGGCAGGCGCTTCTGGGAGTGGATGAAGTCGGGGAACTTGATCCCGTCCTTGATGAAGAACACCGGGGTGTTGTTGCCCACCAGGTCGTAGTTGCCCTCGGTGGTGTAGAACTTCAGGGCGAAGCCGCGCGGGTCACGCCAGGTGTCGGGCGAGCCCTGCTCACCGGCCACGGTGGAGAACCGCGCCAACATCTCGGTCCGGACTCCCGGCTGGAAGAGAGCTGCCCGGGTGTATTGCGAGACGTCCTCAGTGGTCTCCAGAACACCGAACGCGCCTCCACCCTTGGCGTGGACGACGCGCTCGGGCACCCGTTCCCGGTTGAACTGGGCGAGCTTCTCGACGAGGTAGTGGTCGTGCAGGACGACCGGGCCGTCGGCGCCGACGGTCAGCGACTCGTTGTCGCTGGCGACGGGCGCGCCGCTGTTGGTCGTGGTGAAGGGTCCGGTCGGACGGGGGGTGGTCGACATGCTCACTCCTTGGTCGATACGTGCAACGGTGCTCGGGTGGTGCTGTCCGGGCCGTTCTCCCGGCAGTCCGCACAGATGACCCGGAACAGGACATCGGCGGAAAGTACGGTCATGCCGGTCGCGCTGCCCGGCGCCAGGCAGGGGGCGGACCCGACGACGCAGTCGACGTCGACGATGCGGTGGCATCGAACGCACTGCGCGTGATGATGGTTGTCGCCGGTCCGAGTCTCGTACCGGGCCGGCGACGCGGGGACGTCGATCCGTCGGATCAGACCGTGCCGTTCGAGATCCGCGAGGACGACGTAGACCGACTGCAGGCTGATCTCCGGCAACCCGACGCGCACCGCCCGGTGCACCTCGTCCGCACTGGCGTGCGGATGCTCCCGGACCGCTCCCAGCACCTGGGTGCGGGGCCGCGTGACTCGCAGCGCGTGCGCCCGCAACTGCGTCGGCCAGTCCGGTTCGGCGTGCGGCCCTGCTGTCGTCTCCATCACCCCCAGTGAACCACTTCTTCTGAACTATTCACAAAAGCGACGCGGATGGCGTCGCGACCTGCGACGTCATCCGCCGGTTCCCCGTACCCTGATCCGGTGCCCCGCCTCCTCGCCGACCTCACCCCGTTGCGCCGCAGCCCGGCCTACCGGCGGATGTGGACGGGGATGTCCCTCTCCGCGATGGGCAGCAACATCGCGCTCGTCGCGGTCAGCCTCCAGGTCTTCGCCATCACCGGGCAGAGCCTGTACGTCGGCATCCTCGGCGTCTTCGCCCTCGTGCCGCTCGTGGTGTTCGGCCTGTACGGCGGCTCGATCGCCGATGTGCACGACCGGCGCCGGGTCGCGCTCCTCTCGGCCGGCATCATGTGGGCCTCCAGTGCCGGGATGGCGATCCAGGCCTGGGTCGGTGCGGAGAACCTCTGGGTGCTCTACCTGCTGGTCGCGCTCAACAGTGCGGGCACCGCCGTCAATCAGCCCACGCGCAGTGCGATCGTCCCGCAGCTGGTGGGCACGGACCTGCTCCCGGCCGCCAACGCGCTGAGCATGATCACTTTCACGATGGCGGCCATGGTCGGCCCCGTGGTCGGCGGCTTCCTGGTGGCCAGCGTCGGGTACGGCTGGACCTACACGCTCGACGTGCTCTCGTTCGCGTTCGCCTGGTGGGGACTGGCGACGCTGCCCTCGCTCACCCCGACGGGGGCGACGGGGTCGCCGGGACTGCGTTCGGTGCTGGAGGGCTTCGCGTTCCTGGCCACCCGGCCCAACGTGCGCGGCACCTTCGTCGTCGACCTGATCGCCATGATCACCGCGGCACCACGCGCGCTCATTCCGGCCATCGCGGCGTTGTCCCTCGGGGGAGGAGAGGCGACGGCCGGTGCCCTGCTGGCCGCCATCGCCCTGGGATCCTTCCTCGCGGGCCTCTTCTCCGGTCCGCTCGGAGCGGTCCGCCGGCAGGGGCTCGCCGTGCTCTGGTCCGTCGTCGCCTGGGGCCTGTGCATCGGCGCGCTGGGGCTGACGGTGCTGGCCGCGGGCCGCGATCGTCCGGGCAGCGTCTCGGTGTGGGTGGTGCCCGCGCTGCTGGCCTGCACCGCGGCCGGGGTGGCGGACTCGATCAGCTCCGTGTTCCGGTCCACCATGCTGCAGAGCGCGGCACCGGATCACCTGCGCGGCCGGCTCTCCGGCGTCTTCGTCGTCGTGGTGGCCGGCGGTCCCCGGATCGGTGACGCGGTGGCCGGGGGCACGACGACGGTGTTCCCCGAGGGCGCCGTCCTGCTCCTGGGCGGCATCCTGTGCGTGGCACTGACCGCCGTGATGGCCTGGACCCAGCCCGGTTTCCGCCAGTACGACGCGCGGCACCCGACGCCGTGAGTCGCGGCGGGCAGAACGTTCCCGCGTGGAGCCAGCCTGGACGCTGCCCCGGAGTCGCCTTCGAATCGGAACACGGCCCGCTTGCCGGGCGTTGTTCCCCATGAGACCCTCGTTGACCACCACCGACCCAGGACGGACCGTGCACCGACATCACAATGGCCTGAAGACGACCCTGCTGCTCGGCGGCATGATGGGGCTGCTGCTCCTGGTGGGCGCCGCCCTGGCGGTCGGTACCAGGAACAGCGCTTTCCTCTGGCTGTTCCTGCTGATCGGGCTCGGCACGACGGCGTACGGGTACTGGAACAGTGACAAGATCGCGCTGCGTTCGATGCAGGCGTACCCGGTCACCGAGGCGCAGCAGCCGGGAATGTACCGCATCGTGCGGGAACTGTCCGCCCGCGCGAACCAGCCGGTGCCCCGGCTGTACGTGTCGCCGACCGCGGCGCCCAACGCGTTCGCCACCGGCCGGGATCCGCAGCACGCGGCCGTGTGCTGCACCGAGGGCATCCTCTCGTTGCTGGACGAGCGGGAGCTGCGCGGAGTGCTCGGCCACGAGTTGATGCACGTGTACAACCGGGACATCCTGACGTCGTCGGTGGCCGCCGCCGTCGCCGGGGTGATCACGTCCCTCGCACAGTTCGCGCTCTTCTTCGGCGGTGGACGGGACCGTAACGGCGGCAACATTCTCGCGGTCCTGGCCACCTCGCTGCTCGCCCCGATCGCGGCGATGGTGGTGCAGTCCGCGATCAGCCGCACGCGGGAGTTCGACGCGGACGAGGACGGCTCGACCCTGACGAACGACCCACTCGCTCTCGCCTCGGCGCTGCGCAAGCTGCAGCGGGGCACCCAGCGTGCCCCGCTGCCGCAGGATCAGAAACTGGTCAACACCTCGCACCTGATGATCGCCAACCCCTTCCGCCGGGGTGGCGGCGTCGCCGCCCTCTTCGCCTCGCACCCGCCGATGGACGCCCGGGTGGAGCGGCTCGAGCGGATGGCCGGCCGTCGCTGACCGGTCAGCGCCCGGTGTCGGCCAGGCGCGTGCGCACCGGGTCGTTCATCAGGCCCACCCGGGCGTGCCGGCGGCCGTAGGCGAAGTAGATGACGAAGCCGATCACCAACCAGACGACGAACCGGAGCCAGGACTCGACGGCCAGGTTGAGCATCAAGTAGAAGCACAGCACGGCCGAGAGGATCGGCAACCCGGGGGAGAGCGGCACCCGGTAGCCGCGCGGCAGGTCCGGGCGCTTGCGCCGCAGCACCACCACGCCGATGCTGACCAGCACGAACGCCGAGAGCGTGCCGATGTTGATCATCTCCTCGAGCCAGGCCACGTCGGTCAACGCCGCGATCAGCGCCACCGCGGCGCCGCAGATCAGCTGTAGCCGCACGGGTGTCTTGTGCCTGGCGGAGGTCGCGGAGAGCCAACGGGGCAGCAGCCCGTCGCGACTGAGGGCGAGCAGCACGCGCGCCAGACCCATCAGCAGCACCATGATCACCGTGGTCAGGCCGATCAGGATGCCCACGGAGATCACCTGGGCGGCCCACGGCGCACCGACCTGGACGAACGCCGTCGCCAGCGACGGGTTCTCAGCCTTCGCCAGGTCCTGGTAGGAGGACATGCCGGTGAGCGCCAGGGTGGTGAGGATGTACAGCACGCTGACCAGGATCAGGCCGCCGAAGATGCCGCGGGGAAGGTTCTTCTGCGGGTTCTTGACCTCCTCCGCCGAGGTCGCGACGACGTCGAACCCGATGAAGGCGAAGAACACCAGGGCCGCACCCGAGAAGATGCCGAAGATCCCGTACTGGGCCGGCGCGGACCCGGTGAGGAACGAGAGGAGCGACTGGGTCAGCACGCTGCCGCCACCGGCCGGTGTCTGCGCGGGCGGGACGAACGGCGTGAAGTTCTCCGCCTTGACGAAGGTGAAGCCGACGACGATGACGAAGACGACGATGCCGACCTTGATGATGGTGAACACGTTGTTGACCATCGTCGAGAGCCTGGTGCCCAGGATCAGCAGCACCGTGAAGACGGCGACGATGACGAACGGGCCCCAGTCGAACGCCACCGGCCCGAGGCGCAGGGTGGTCGGCACGTCGACCTGGAACAGGCTGAACACGTTGGAGAGGTATACCCCCCAGTACTTGGCGATCACCGCCCCTGCGGCCAGCAGCTCCAGGATCAGGTCCCAGCCGATGATCCAGGCCAGCAGCTCGCCGAGCGTCGCGTAGGTGTAGGTGTAGGCGCTGCCCGCGACCGGGATGGTGGACGCGAACTCGGCGTAGCACATGATCGCCAGTCCGCAGGTGACAGCGGCGAGCACGAAGGAGAGGGTGACCGCCGGACCGGCGTAGTTGGCTGCGGCGTTCGCGCCGACCGAGAAGATTCCCGCGCCCACCGCGACGGCCACGCCCATGATGGCCAGGTCCCAGGCGTTGAGCGACCGCTTGAGGTCGTGCCCGGGCTCGTCGGAGTCCCGGATCGACTGCTCGATCGATTTGGTCCGCATGAGGCTCATGGCTGCTCCCGTGCCGGTTCGGTGCGAAGGTGGCTGCGTCCAACGTTACGGTGCCGGGACGCGCCACCGTAACGGTCGACGGCGTCCACCGGGCCCGCTCATTCATTAGCGAACATTTATGTTGGCTAATCGTCGTCCGTTCGTCTACGGTGTCCCTGTGGTGAGGCAACCCTTACCCGCTGCGCGCAATCGGCGCTCATCCCCCGAACGGAAGGTCCACGATGAGATTCACTCCCCGCACCGCAGCGGTGGCGCTGCTGGTCGGCGCCTCCCTCGCCCTGAGTGCCTGCGGCTCCGGGCCGGTGAACACCGGGGCGGCCGGGAACTCGCCCGCGGCCGCCGGGGACGGCATCACTGTGTACAACGCGCAGCACGAGACCCTGGGCCAGCAGTGGGCGGACGATTTCACCCGACGCACCGGCGTCAAGGTCGTGCTGCGCAACGGGTCGGACACCGAGCTGAGCAACCAGATCATCCAGGAGGGCGCGAACTCGCCCGCCGACGTGTTCCTCACCGAGAACTCGCCGGCCATGAGCCAGGTGGAGAACGCCGGACTGTTCGCTGACACGTCCTCCGCGGTTCGCGACAACGTGCCGGCCCAGTTCCGGCCCGCGTCGAACACCTGGACCGGCATCGCCGCCCGGTCCACCGTCTTCGTCTACAACAAGGACAAGCTGACCCCGGGCCGATTGCCGAAGTCCTTGATGGATCTGCAGGACCAGCGCTGGAAGGGCCGGTGGGGTGCCGCGCCGTCGGGCGCCGACTTCCAGGCCATCGTCTCGGCCATGCTGCAGCTGAAGGGCAAGGACGCGACCAGCGCATGGCTGAGCGCCCTGCAGTCGGGTGCGAAGGCGTACAAGAGCAACAGCGCGGTGATGAAGGCCGTCAACACCGGGGAGATCGACGGCGGCGTCATCTTCCACTACTACTTCTTCAACGACCAGGCGAAGACCGGCGAGAACAGCAACAAGGTAGCCCTGGGCTATTTCAAGAACCAGGATCCGGGAGCCTTCGTCTCGGTGTCCGGCGGCGGTGTGCTCCGGTCGAGCACGAAGCAGGCGAACGCCCAGAAGTTCCTCGAGTACCTCACCGGCCCGGACGGGCAGAAGGTGCTGCAGGACAACGCGAACGAGTACACCGTGAACCCCGGTGTACCCGCCCGGAAGGGTCTGGTTCCCCTGGACCAGCTGCAGTACCCGGATGTGAAGCTCAGTGAGCTCAACGGCAGTGAGGTCGTGAACCTGATGACGAAGGCCGGTCTGCTCTGAGCAGTCATCAGGCCACCGGTGCCGGCCCCGCCCCCGGGCGGACGCCGGCACCGGGCGTCCCCGCTGCGGGACACGGTCGTGGGGTGCCGGCACCTCCGCCGGCGGAGGGCGTCGTCCCGCTGAACGGCCCCGCGAACAGGACCCCGCGCCCGGGATGCCGGACGCGGCGGGCCGGTCGTTCACCCCGGTCCGTCGCACGGCCGCCGCTGCTCGTCGTCGTCGCCGCGGCCGCGGTCGCGGCGGCGACCCTGATCCCCCTGGGGTTCGTGGCGGTGAGCACGGTGACGACCGACCCGCAGACCGCTGCGGGGCTGGTCCTCCGACCGCGGGTCGGGCTGCTGCTGACCAACACGGTGGCCCTGGTGGCCCTGACCGTGCCGCTGTGCGTGGTGCTCGGTGTCACCGCCGCGTGGCTGGTGGAACGCACCGACCTGCCCGGCGCGCGGGTCTGGTCGCTGCTGCTCGCCGCGCCGCTCGCGATCCCGGCTTTCGTCAACAGCTACGCCTGGATCAGTACGATGCCGCGCCTGGCGGGGCTCACCGGTGGGGTGCTGATCTCCGTGCTCTCCTACTTCCCGCTCGTCTACATCCCGGCCGCGGCCATGCTGCGCCGGCTGGATCCGGCGCTCGAACAGTCCGCCGCATCCCTGGGTCAGGGGCCGTGGCGGGTGTTCCTGCGCGTGGTCCTGCCGCAACTGCGGATCGCGGTGCTGGGCGGCTCCCTGGTCGTGGCGCTGCACCTGCTGGCCGAGTTCGGTGCGTTCTCGATGATCCGGTTCGACACCTTCACCACGGCGATCATGGATCAGTACAAGTCCACCTTCAACAGCAGCGCGGCCAACATGCTCGCCGCCGTGCTGGTCGGCCTGTGCCTGGTGTTGCTGGTGATCGAGGCATCCGCGCGGGGCAACGCACGGTACGCGAAGGTCGGCTCCGGTTCCTCCGGCGGTCCCGGCATCTCCCGGTTGCGCGGCTGGACGGTCCCGTCGACGGCATTCGTCGTCGCGCTGCTGATCCTCGCGCTCGGCGTGCCGCTGTACAGCATCGGCCGGTGGCTGTTCGCCGGCGGCGTCGCCGCTTGGGACCTTCCGGAACTGTCCGCAGCGCTGGGCCAGTCGATCGGATTCGGCGTCCTCGGCGCGTTGGCGACGACGGTGCTCGCGTATCCGGTCGCATGGCTCACCGTCCGGTTCCCGGGCCGGTTCAGCGCTTTGCTCGAGAGCGTCGACTACGTCGCCAGTTCGATGCCCGCCATCGTGGTGGGCCTGGCGTTCATCACGGTCACCGTGCACTGGTTCTACCCGCTGTACCAGACCCTGCCGGTCGTGATCGCCGCCTACGTGCTGCTGCTGCTGCCCCGCGCCCTGGTCAACCTGCGGGCCGGCATCGCGCAGGTCCCGCACCAGTTGGAGGAGGCCGCGGCCGCCCTGGGCGGGGGACCGGTGCGCACGTTCGTCCGGGTCACCCTGCGGCTGACCGCTCCGGCCGCTGCCGCCGCCGGAGCACTGACCTTCCTCGGCGTCGTCAACGAACTGACCGCCACGCTGCTGCTCGCCCCCACCGGCACCCGCACGCTGGCCACCCGGTTCTGGTCGCTGAGCGCCGAGCTGGACTACGCCGCCGCGGCCCCGTACGCGCTGGCCATGATCGTCATCTCCTTACCCATGACCTACCTGCTCTACCGCCAATCGCAGAAAGCCCTCGGACTATGAGCGTTCCCGCCGACCTGGACCACGACGACTACCTGCGGCTGCAGGGGATCCACAAGTCCTTCGGTGCCACCGAGGTGCTGCGCGGCATCGACCTGGCGGTCCACCGGGGACGGTCCACCGCCGTCGTGGGAGCCAGCGGCAGCGGCAAGACCACGCTGCTGCGGATCATCGCCGGGTTCGAGCGTCCCGACGCCGGCACGGTCACGATCGGTGACCGGCAGGTGGCCGGCCCCGACGGCATGCTGGCCGCCCACCGCCGCAACGTCGGCTACGTCGCGCAGGACGGCGCGCTGTTCCCCCACCTGACGGTGGGCCAGAACCTGGCGTTCGGCCTGCCCGAGCGGCGTGGATCCGCCGCGCGGGCGCGCGTGCGCGAGCTGCTCGAGATGGTGTCGATGGGGCCGGAGTACGTCGGCCGCCGTCCGCATGAGCTCTCCGGCGGTCAGCAGCAGCGCGTGGCCCTGGCCCGCGCCCTGGCCCGGGAGCCGCAGTTGATGCTGCTCGACGAGCCGTTCTCCGCCCTCGACGCCGGGCTGCGGGTGGCGACCCGCAAGGCCGTGGGGCGCACCCTCGCCCAGGCCGGCGTCACCAGCGTCCTGGTCACGCACGATCAGGCCGAGGCGTTGTCCTTCGCCGATCAGGTGGCCGTGATCCGCCGCGGCGAGCTGGCCCAGGTGGGCAGCCCGTTCGTGGTCTACACCCGACCGGCCGACCGGGAGACCGCGGAGTTCCTCGGCGAGGCCATCGTCCTGGACGCCTGGTTGCAGGGCTCCCTGGCCTCCTGCGCGCTCGGCGACATCCCGATCCGCCGGCCCGCTCGGCAGGGGTCGGTGCAGGTGATGTTGCGGCCCGAGCAGGTGCGGATCGCGCCCGACGGTCCGATCCACGGGGTCGTCGTCGACGTCGACTACTTCGGGCCGGACGCCACGGTGCGGATCCGGCTCCTGCCGGGCCCGGGCACCGGGTCCGCCGGGCAGGCCGGTGGGGAGACGATCAGCATCCGGCACTGGAACGCCTCGATCGCACGCCCCGGCACCGAGTTGCGGCTGCGGGTGCTCGGCGAGGGGGTCGCCTTCGCGCCGGACAGCGCCGCCGTCAGCGGTAATTGACGAACTGGAGGTCGACGTCGAGGTCGGCGCCCTTGAGCAGGGTGATCACGGCCTGCAGGTCGTCACGGGACTTGGAACTGACCCGCAGCTCGTCACCCTGGATCTGCGCCTTCGTGCCCTTGGGCCCGTCGTCGCGGATCAGCTTGGTGATCTTCTTCGCCGCGTCCTGGGCGATGCCCTCCTTGATCGAGGCCTCGATCCGGTACTCCTTGCCGGAGGCGAACGGGTCCCCGGCGTCCAGGGATTTCAAGGAGATCCCGCGCTTGACCAGCTTGGACTGGAACACGTCCAGCACCGCCTTGACCCGCTCCTCCGAGTTGGCCTTCATCAGCACCGACTCCCCGGAGAAGTCCACGCTCGCGCCGACGCCCTTGAAGTCGTACCGCTGGGCGATCTCCTTCTGCGCCTGGTTCAGCGCGTTGGCGACCTCCTGCCTGTCCACCTTGCTGACGACGTCGAACGAGGACTCGGAAGCCATGAGGTACTCCTGGGATCGGGGGGCTGGTCCGCAGTCCAGCGTAGTGCCGTCGTTACCGGTTCGTGCCTGGATTCCCAGATCTCCCCAAGCCGCGATTCATAGCCTGTTCACGCGCGATCAACACGATGGAGTGATGATGAACGACGAACTGCTCTCGCCCGACCCCGACCCCGACGATCGGGACGGGCGGCCGGTACGACAGATTCCCACCGGCACCGGCGTGCACGAGGACCTCAGCCGGGCCGTCCGGTTCGGGCAGGTGACGCAGGAACAGGCCGACCGGTTCGAGCGGCAACTCGCTCGCCTCGGGACGTCACGGGCCTGAGCACCGCTTCCGGCCCTGCCGATTCGGCCAAAGGTGGCTCCGCCTAGTATGGTGCTAGTGCTTCCCCGGGAAGCGGCCCACCACGGTGGGCGGGGCAGGTTACCCGAGCGGCCAAAGGGGGCTGACTGTAAATCAGCTGGCATTGCCTACGGGGGTTCGAATCCCTCACCTGCCACCAGCGTCCACGACCCCCGATCGACACGATCGGGGGTCGTCGTGTATCCGGAATCACCCGCCCGCGCGTTGCCCTCACCCAGATAGTTAGGTAGGCTAAACAATGGTGGAATCAGGGGAGCCGAGAGGTTCCGCGCGCGGATGCCCGGACGCCGACCACGAGGATGCCGATCAGCTGGCACTGGCTGACGATCTGCGGCAGGGACTACGACACGCGGTCTATCTGATGCGCGGGCTCGACGCCGACGGTGATTGGTCCACGGCGCAGGTCGGTCTGCTGAACATGCTGGCGGAATCGCCACTGCGGATCAGCGGCATCGCCGCCCGTTCCGGGATCCGAGTGCCCAGCGCCACCGACCTGGTCAACCGGCTCGAGAAGGCCGGACTCGTGCAGCGATTCCCGGACCCGTACGATGCCCGGGCGGTGCTCGTCCGGTTGACCGCGCACGGTCGGCAGACGCTCGGCGGGGTGAACGCACGCCGCAACTCCTACCTGGCGCGACGTCTGGCCCAGCTCGACGCCGACGAACGGCAGGCCCTGCGACGCGCGGTCCCCGTCCTGGAGCGCCTCGTCGCCCTGCAGGACGACTCCCGCTGATTCCCCGGCCGGCGCACGGTGCGCCGGGTCCGATGAACCAGCGAGAGGAGCGCGGACACGTGAGCGTCCACGACGTCGACCAGTACCCGCAGGCACAAGTCCCGGTCCCCGGTAGCCTGGGCCACGACCAGCACGGAGCCGGGGACACGGTCGCCACCCTGGAGCGCGAGACCACCAGCCTGCTGCACCAGCCCAAGACGCTGTGGGCGACGGCGCTGGCGTCCGTGTTCGCCTTCATGGGGATCGGCCTGGTCGACCCGATCCTGCCGGCGATCGCGACCAACCTCCGAGCCAGTCAGGCCGAGGTGTCGCTGCTGTTCACCAGCTACTTCCTGATCACGGCGCTGGCGATGCTCATCACCGGCGTCATCTCCTCCCGGATCGGTGGCAAGAAGACGCTGCTCATCGGGCTGGCGCTCATCGTCGTCTTCGCCTCCCTCTCCGGATTGAGCAATGGCGTCGCTCAGCTCGTCGGCTTCCGCGCCGGCTGGGGGCTGGGCAACGCCCTTTTCGTCGCGACCGCGCTCGCCGTCATCGTCGGCGTGGCCAGCGGCGGGTCCGGCGTCGCGATCGTGCTCTACGAGGCCGCGCTCGGTCTCGGCATCTCCCTCGGGCCGCTGGTCGGTGCGCTGTTGGGCGGCTGGCAGTGGCGGGCTCCGTTCTTCGGGACGGCGGTCCTGATGGCCGCGGCGTTCATCGCGCTGGTCGTGCTGCTGCCGAAGCTTCCCGCGCCCGACACCAGGACCCGGCTGCGCGACCCGCTGATCGCCCTCGGTCACGGCGGGCTGCGGACCACGGCCATCGCCGCGTTCTTCTACAACTTCGGCTTCTTCACGGTGCTGGCGTACGTCCCCTTCATCCTGGGGATGACCGCCTACGGCATCGGGGCGGTGTTCTTCGGCTGGGGCGTGCTGCTCGCGGTGTGCTCGGTGTTCCTCGCACCCGTGCTGCAGAACCGGTTCGGGACGAGCACCGTGTTGGTCGGGTCGCTCGTCGGTCTGGCCGTCGCGCTCGGGCTGCTGGCCGTGTTCGCCGTCGGTGTCGTCCCCGCTGTCGTGGTGCTCACCATCCTCTCCGGTGCGCTGCTCGGGGTGAACAACACGCTCTTCACCGAGCTGGCCATGGAGGTCTCCGACTCCCCGCGGCCCGTCGCCTCGGCCGCGTACAACGGGGTTCGTTGGCTGGGCGGTGCGCTCGCTCCGTTCGTGGCCACCACACTCGCCGAGCAGTTCGGGCCGCGCGTTCCTTTCCTCAGCGCCGGCGTCCTGGTGCTGGTCAGTGCGGCGGTGGTCCTCGGCGGTCGCCGGCTGCTGAACGGCCACGAACCGGAGCACGTGTGAGCGGTTTCCGGTCAGCGAACATCCTTGGTCGCACCGGGCCACGGCGGCTAGCGTGAAACCCATGGCTACCGTCACCGTCACCAATGACACGCTCGCCGAGACCATCGAGGGCAACGACATCGTGCTGCTGGACTTCTGGGCCGACTGGTGCGGCCCGTGCCGGCAGTTCGCCCCCGTCTTCGACGCCGCCTCCGCCGAGAACGAGGACATCGTCTTCGGCAAGGTCGACACCGAGGCGGAGCAGCAGTTGGCCGCGGGAGCCGGGATCACCTCGATCCCGACCCTGATGGCGTTCCGGGAGAAGGTCATGGTCTTCAACGAGGCCGGCGCGCTGGACAAGAACTCCCTGGACCAGCTGATCGCGGCCGTCAAGGGCCTGGACATGAACGAGGTCCACGCCGCCGTCGCCCAGCAGCAGGCACAGGCTCAGCAGCAGGCGCAGCAGGCCGACCCGTCGGCGTCCGGCACCGCACAGCGGACCGGCACCTCGGAGGACCCGGATAACCTCGGCCCGCTCGCCTGACTCACTCCGTCGTCTCCGCACGAGAACGGCCCGCACGCAACCCGCGTCCGGGCCGTTCGCCGTCCCCGGACCTCGCCCGACTCGGCGTCGGCGCCCCCAGCATGGCGGGCTTCGGCCCGACCGATCGGTGGAGGCGGGCTCAGTGGAAGCGGTGGTCTGCCGGTGCGAGCCGTGGCGCGAATCGGGGACGCCGGAACCCGGACAGATACATCAAGCGGACCACGCGCTGCCGGTGCCCCGCCCAGGGCTCGAGGATGCGGACCATGCCGGCGTCGTCGACGGCCTCACCGGTGAAGGCCCAGCCGACGTCCTTGGCCAGGTGGAAGTCCCCGACGCTGATCGCATCCGGGTCGCCGTGCGTTCGCTGTGTGGTCTCCGCCGCGGTCCAGGGCCCGATGCCGGGCACGGACATCAGCCGGGACGTGAGGTCGTCACCGCAGGGCAGGGCAGCCAGCCGCCGTAGGGCACTCGCGCGCTGGGCCAGGCGCAGGATGGTCGTGGACCGGCTGTGATCGACACCGGCGCGGTGCCAGTGCCACGACGGAACCCGGCGCCACTGCTCGCCGGTCGGGGGGACGGTCAGTCCCGCCGGTGCCGGCCCGGGCGCGGGGGTGCCGAACCGTGACACCAGGTAGTGCCAGGCCCGCTTCGCTTCCAGACCGGTGATCTTCTGTCCCAGGACGGCGATGACGGCGAAGTCGAGGACCCGGCCCGCGGCCGGCAGGCGGACGTCGCGGTGGGACCGGCGGGCCCGGAGGATGAACCGTGGCAGACGATCGGTCAGGTCGGCATCGTCCAGGCCGGTCCAGTCGTCGTGCAGCCCGAGCAGGCCGGGGACCGCCGCCAGGGCGTCCGCCGCACCGGGACCGTAGGCTCGCACCTGCACCAGGCCCTCGTCCGGGCCGCTGTCGTTCCCTTCCCCGCTGATCCGGCGGCGCGCGTCGAGCCGCAGCGACACCGGCCCGTCGTCGGTGGTGAAGGCCATCCAGCAGCCCGCTGCGCGTCCGGGATCGAACTGCATGCTCGGATCCTGGATCCCGTGCTGGAGGATGCTCAGACTGGACCGCAGGTCGTAGCCGCCGGGCAGGCGGAAGACGGCGGCGGCGTCCGGGCCGGTCGTGCGGAGACGGTCCGTGATGAGGCGGTCTCCGGTGTTGCCCGCGTCCGGCGTCGGTGCGGCGCCGGGGGTAGTGGGAAGTGCCAGGACCATGCCTCCGATTGTGTCACCGGCGACCGACAGGACCGCGCACGCGGTCGGCGTCAGGCCGGGCGCACGAGTACCAGCGCGGCCGTGCTGGCGGCCACCGTGAGCACCGCGATCAGCGCTCCGACGACCGCGAACCGGGCCCAGCCCACCGGCTCGCCGAGGGTCGAGAGCCGTCGGTGCCACAGCATCGTGGCGAGGGAGGCCCACGGGGTGACCAGCGGGCCGACGTTCACGCCGATGAGGAGGGCGAGCAGCCGGGCGGGGTCCGTGCCGGCGGCCGGTTCGAGCAGCAGGTACGCCGGGAGATTGTTCGCCACGTTCGCGGAGACCGCGCCGACCCCGGCGAGCATCGCCAGCGATCCGGTGTCCCGCCCGCCCGCAGCCGCCGCCTGCAGCGCGGCGTCCAGGCCACGGGCGCGCACCGTCTCCACCGCGACGAACAACGCACCGGTGAACAGCAGGATCCGCCAGGGCACCAGTCGTGGGGACGGGATCATCCGGGTCCGGCGTGAGGTGGCCACCAGCAGCACGGCCGCGGCCACGACGGCAGGAATCCACACCGGTATGCCGCTGACCAGGGCCACCATCAGGACCGTCACCGTGACCTGGCTGATCCGCAGCAGCACCGGATCGGCCAGGGGTCGGAGCGTGGGCGGGCGATAACGCCCGACCAGCTGCCGCCGGTGCAGGACGGTCAGCACCGCGACGGGCACCACGCAGGCCACCACCGCCGGCAGGCCGGCGGCGAGGAAGAAGGCCGAGGGAGACCACGCGAGCCGGTGCTGCGCCAGCAGGTTGGTCAGATTGGAGACGGGCAGGAAGAGAGATGCCGTGTTCGCCAGCATGATGCACAGCAGCGCGAACGGCCGCACCGGCAATCCGGACGCGCGAGCCACCACCACCAGCACCGGGGTGAGCAGCACGGCGGTGGTGTCGAGAGAGAACAGGGCCGTCGTCACGACACAGAGCGCTGCGGCCAGGCCCCACAGGACGAGCGTGCGGCCGCGAGCGAGCCGGGCGACACCGTGGGCCACCCGCTGGAACAGACCGGCCGCCTCGAGCAGTTCCGTCACCACCGTCATGGCGGCCACGAACACGAGCACGGGAATGGTGCGGTCGGCCAGTTGCAGGGCGGCGCGGATCGGGAGCGCCCCGGTCACCAGCAGGAGGACGGCGGCCAGCACCACCGACCCGGTCAGGACCCGGCCGGCAGTCACGGGCGGTCCTGCCGAGGTGAGTGCACTCGGGCAGCATACGACCGCGGACCGGCGGTCAGCGGACGACGGACGGGCACGACCGGTGCACCACCGGGCCGGACCTCGCTGCGGCCGCGATCCGGCGACCGCCGTGGACACGTCTTCGTGAGTCGGTGAGCTTGCGGGGGAGAGCCATCTCACGGCCGCGAGGCGAGCACGTCCTGTAGACTGGACATGTTTCCCGTGGCGGTTCGCCCGTTTCTCGTGTCCCCGTGTGCCGTTCCGTTCTGCGATCCGGCACGATCGCGGATATGTCCGTTCGTCCGGCCCGACGTGGCCCGGACATGCGCAGGCCGATCGGCACCGGCAGCAGCCGGTTCTGCACTGGCTCCCGAGCCCCAAGCCGGGTCAACGCCACCACCGATGACGACGCCGCCCGCGACGGGTCGGTGATCTCCCGCGCACACGAATGAGGACCATGTCCGAGGACACCACGATCGAGACCGCCACGACCCCCGACGCCGCTCAGATCGACGCCGCGCACACCGACGCGAACCACGCCGACGAGAGCCGCGCCGACGAGAATCAGGTCAGGTTCACCGACCTGGGCATCGACGGTCGCGTGCTGGCTGCGCTGACCGACATCGGCTACGAGAATCCCTCGCCCATCCAGGCGGCCACCATCCCCGTGCTGTTGTCGGGCCGCGACGTCGTCGGGCTCGCCCAGACCGGCACCGGCAAGACCGCCGCGTTCGCGGTTCCCGCCCTGTCGACGCTGGCCCAGCTGGCCGACGTCCACGGGCCCGCCTCCTCCCCGCAGGTCCTGGTCCTCGCGCCGACCCGCGAGCTGGCCCTGCAGGTCGCGGAGGCGTTCTCCACCTACGCCGCCCACCTGGACGGCTTCACCGTGCTGCCGGTCTACGGCGGCTCCCCGTACGGCCCGCAGCTGGCCGGCCTGCGTCGCGGCGCCCAGGTCGTCGTCGGCACACCCGGTCGTGTGATCGACCACATCAGCAAGGGTTCCCTGGACCTGTCCGGACTGCAGTACGTGGTCCTGGACGAAGCCGACGAGATGCTGCGGATGGGTTTCGCGGAGGACGTCGAGAAGATTCTCGGGGCCACCCCGGCGGAGAAGCAGGTCGCCCTCTTCTCGGCCACCATGCCGCCGGCCATCCGCAAGATCGCCGCCCAGTACTTGGACGACCCGGCCGAGATCACCGTCGCGGCGAAGACCACCACCCGCGCCAACACCCGCCAGCGGTACGTGCAGGTGATGAACCCGCACAAGCTGGACGCCATCACCCGGCTGCTCGAGGTGGAGCAGTACGACGGCGTCATCGTCTTCGTGCGCACCAAGCTCGCCACCGAGGAACTGGCGGACAAGCTGACCGCCCGCGGCTTCACCGCCGCCGCCATCAACGGCGACATCCCGCAGACCCAGCGGGAGCGGACCGTCGACGCGCTGCGCGCCGGCTCCGTCGACATCCTGGTCGCCACCGACGTCGCCGCCCGAGGCCTGGACGTCGAACGGATCAGCCTGGTGATCAACTACGACATCCCGCACGACACCGAGTCCTACGTGCACCGGATCGGCCGCACCGGTCGTGCCGGCCGGGCGGGTGACGCGATCCTGTTCATGACCCCGCGGGAGAAGTACCTGCTGCGCGCGATCGAGCGGGCCACTCGCCAGCCGGTCGAGCAGATGACGCTGCCCTCGGTCGAGGCGGTCAACAGCACCCGGATCGGCAGGTTCGCCGAGCAGATCACCCGGACCCGGCAGTCCGAGGACCTGAGCGTGTTCCGCGACCTGGTCGAGGAGTACGTGCGCGAGCAGGACGTCGACGCGGTCGAGGTCGCGGCGGCACTCGCCGTGATGGCGCAGGGGGGCCGGCCGCTGCTGATGGAGGAGCCGCCGCCGCTGCCGGCGAAGGCTCCCCGCGGCGGCAAGGACCGGGGACGTAGCTCCGGTCGCGGACCCGGGGCCGGGAAGGCCACCTACCGGATCGCCGTCGGACGCCGACAGCGGGTGATGCCGGGTTCGATCGTCGGCGCCATCGCCAACGAAGGCGGCATCGACTCCTCCGACATCGGCGGCATCGACATCCGCTCCGATCACTCCCTGGTGGAGCTGCCGGCGGAACTGCCCGACCAGACCGTGCGCGCGCTCTCCCGCACCCGCATCGGCGGACAGCTGATCCAGCTGGAGCTGGACCGCGGGCCGCGGCGCGGACCACGCGGCGCCGGTCATGCGGCGCAGGCGGACGGCTTCCGGCGCCGCGAGGACCGTGCCGACCGCAAACGCGGCGGCGGCCCCGACGGCGGTGGCTGGAAAGGCCGCGAGAAGGCCTGGAACCGCAAGGGCTGAAGGCCCTACTTCCCCGGAATGACGTGCCCGACGGCCCGGCTCGACCGGGCCGGACATCGATTTCGTCCGGTGCATCTGCGCTGGTAAAGTAGTCGATCGTTGCCCCGATAGCTCAGTGGTAGAGCGCCATCTTGGTAAGATGGAGGTCCCGGGATCGATTCCCGGTCGGGGCTCTCACGGTTCACGCCCGCGCATGTTCGTCAGCAGACGCGGCGCGGGCATCTCCGTGAAGGGCGGTGTAGCTCAGTTGGTCAGAGCGCACGACTCATAATCGTGAGGTCCCGGGATCGAGCCCCGGCACCGCTACTGCTTCGACGGGCCCCCGGCGTCAGCCGGGGGCCCGTCGCCGTTCCGAGCAGGGTCCGCGATCGCTCGTCCGGCGGATCCCCTGAACTATGCTCGATGGTGCCCGTGACCGACTGACGTGAGGACCGCGACGTGCCAGTGAACCAGGACCTGCAGGGGAAGGTGTATCCGGCCACCCGCCCGTACGCCGTCGGTCGGGAGAAGATCGGCGAGTTCGCCCGCGCGGTCAAGGCCACGCACCCGGCACACTTCGAACTGGAGGCCGCCCAGGAGCTCGGCTACCGCGACGTGGTCGCCCCGCCGACGTTCGCCATCATCGTTTCCCAGCGCGCCGAGGCGCAGCTGGTCGGGGACGAGGAGGCGGGCATCGACTTCTCCCGCGTCGTCCACGCCGAGCAGCGCTTCACCCACCACCAGCCGATCCAGGCCGGCGACGAGCTCACCGCCGAGCTGCACGTCGACACCCTGCGGTCCACGGCCGCCGGCGCGATGATCACCACCCGCGCCGAGCTCGCCACCGTCGAGGGGGAGCGGGTCGCCACGGCGGTCTCCACCCTGATCGTGCGGGGGGACGACGCGTGAGCGTGACCTGGACCGACCTGGCGGTCGGCACGAGCATCGGGGAGCGGTCCGTCGAGATCACCCGGGCGGACCTGGTCCGGTACGCGGGCGCCTCGGGCGATTTCAACCCCATCCACTGGAACGAGGACGTGGCGCGGTCGGTCGAGCTGCCCGGCGTCATCGCGCACGGCATGTTCACCATGGGGACCGCCGTGCAGCTGGTCGTCGACTGGATCGGCAACCCCGCCGCCGTCGTCGACTACCAGGTGCGGTTCACCAAGCCGGTGCCGGTGCCCGGTGCGGCGGACGGGCCGGGTGCGGTGTTGCAGGTCAGCGGCGTCGTCGGCAGCCTGGACGAGGACAACCAGATTGCCAGGATCGACCTGACGGTCAGTCTCGACGGCACCCGCGTGCTCGCCAAGTCCCAGGCGCAGGTCAAGGTCTGGTGACCGGGACGCGGCTCGCCGAGTTGACTACCCTGGGCACCGGTGGGCCCGCGCGGCGGCTCGTCACGGCCCGCACCGAGGAGGAGATCATCGGGACCGTTCGGGAGGCGGATGCGGCCGGGGAGCGACTGCTGATCGTCGGCGGCGGGTCGAACCTCGTGATCGACGACGCCGGGTTCGACGGCACGGTCCTGCGGATCGCCAGCACCGGGCACCGGGTGGACTCCGAGGACACCTGCGGCGGTGTGTTCGTCCGGGTCGCCGCCGGACACCCGTGGGACGATCTGGTGGAGTTCACCGTGCTGCACGCCTACTCCGGGCTGGAGGCGCTCTCGGGCATCCCCGGCTCCACCGGTGCGACCCCCGTGCAGAACGTCGGCGCGTACGGCACGGACGTCTCCGCCACGATCGCGAGCGTGCGCTGCTGGGACCGGGAGACGAACGCCGTCCGCACCCTCTTCAACCACGACCTCGCTTTCGGCTACCGGGACTCCCTGCTCAAGCGCACCACCGTGGACGGGTCGCCCCGCTACGTGGTGCTCACCGTCGACTTCCAGCTCGCGATCGGCCGGATGAGCGTGCCGATCCGCTACGCCGAGCTGGCCCGCACCCTGGACGCGGCGGTCGGCGCGAAGGCGTACGCCACCGACGTCCGGCGGGCGGTGCTGCGCCTGCGGGCCGGCAAGGGCATGGTGCTCGACCGCGAGGACCGCGACACGTTCAGCACCGGGTCCTTCTTCACCAACCCGATCGTGAGCGCGGAGAAGGCGGCGGCACTGCCCGATGACGCGCCGCGCTACCCGGCCGCCGACGGGATGGTCAAACTCAGCGCGGCCTGGCTGATCGACCGGGCCGGTTTCGGCAAGGGCTTCGGACTCCCCGGCACGGCGGGGGAGGAACTCGCCGCCGGGCGGGCCGGCCTGTCCACCAAGCACACCCTCGCGGTGACCAACCGGGGCGGGGCGAGCACGGGCGACGTCCTTGCCGTGGCCCGGGCGGTGCGCGACGGCGTGCGGGACCGGTTCGGCATCGACCTGCACCCCGAGCCGCTGCTGATCGGCACGAGCCTCTAGAGCGGAGGGCGTGCCGTTCCGCCACGGTCGTCCCGGCCCCGGCCCCGGCCCCGGCCCCGGCCCCGCTCACTGTCGTCCCGGGCACCGCTCACTGCCGGCCCCGTCAGTGGTACCGGGAGGTGCGGACGGAGGCCAGCGCCTCCCGGATCCGGGCGATGTCCCCGGCGTGTGCGGCGGCGTCGACCAGGCCGCGGCTGCGTAGCCACTGGACCAGCCGCCACACCTGGGTCAGCCGGGCGCGGCGCACCGCCGTCGGGGACGGGGTAGCGGCGATGAAGCCGGGCAGCAGGCCGAGCAGCCGGTCCGCCGGCACCAGCCGTGCCAGTGGATCGCTGGTCCCGAGATCCCGTTCGAGCTCCACGAGCACGCGTTCGTCGGGCGGCAGCGCGCCGGCGCCGTCGTCGTCGAGGTAGCGGCGCAGCGCAGCGTCGACGGCCACGATCCGCCGGGCCGCGGGCAGGCTCCGGCCGCCGAGGCAGGAGACGACGAAGCCGTGCAGCGCGTCGTCGATGGTGCGGTACTCCATCCCGCCAGCATGGACGCCGCCACTGACAGAACTGCGGTCAGCCCCGACGCTCGGGTGGTCCGGGCCGCGGACGGTGACGTCAGAGGGTGCCGAGCGCGATCTGCAGCATCCGGCGCAGCGGCTCCGCGGCGCCCCACAGCAACTGGTCACCGACGGTGAACGCGCTGATGTACTCGCCGCCCATGGCGAGCTTGCGGATCCGGCCGACGGGGATGTCCATCGTGCCGGTCACGGCGACCGGGGTGAGGCCGCGCACGGTGTCCTCCTGGGTGTTGGGCACCACGTGCGCCCAGGGATTGTCCGCCTCGATGATCCGTTCGATCTGTTCGATCGGCAGGTCCTCGGTGAGCTTGAGGGTGATGGCCTGCGCGTGGCAGCGCAGGGTGCCGACCCGCACGCACAGGCTGTCGAAGGGGATGGCGCTGCGCCCGGGCGCGCCCCCCGGCCCGCTCTGCCCGAAACCGAGGATCTTGTTGGTCTCCGCGCCGGCCTTCCACTCCTCCCGGGACATCCCGTCACCCAGGTCCGCGTCGATCCAGGGGATCAGCGAACCGGCCAACGGCACCCCGAAGCGGGAGGAGTCCAGGCCCGGATCCTGCTGGGCGGCGAGGACGCGGCGGTCGACGTCGAGGATCGCCGAGGCGGGGTCGGCGAGTTGATCGGCGACCGCCCCGTGGAGGGCCCCGAACTGGTTGAGCAGCTCCCGCATGTGCCGGGCGCCGCCACCGGACGCCGCCTGGTAGGTCATCGCGGTGCCCCACTCGACCAGGCCGGCCTTGAACAGGCCGCCCAGGCCCATCAGCATGCAGGAGACGGTGCAGTTGCCGCCGATGAAGTCCCTCACCCCGCCGGCGAGCGCGGCGTCGATCACGGACCGGTTCACCGGGTCCAGGACGATGACGGAGTCCTCCGCCTGACGCAGCGTCGAGGCCGCGTCGATCCACAGCCCGTCCCAGCCGGCGGCCCGCAGCCGCGGGTGCACGTCGGCGGTGTAGTCCCCGCCCTGGGCGGTCACGATGATCGGCAGCTTCGCCAACGCCTGCAGGTCGCGCGCGTCCTGCAGGACTGGAGCGCCCTCGGCGAACGCCGGGGCGGGACCGCCGGCGTCGGAGGTGGAGAAGAAGACCGGGTCGATGCCGGCGAAGTCGCCCTCCTCGCGCATCCGCTGCATCAGGACCGAACCGACCATGCCGCGCCAACCGACAAAACCGACGGTCGTGGTCGCGGTGTCGGGAGCGGGGCGTGCGGCGGTGACGGCGGGGAAGGTCATGTCCTCCAGTGTAGGGAAACGCGTCCGACGGCGTCTGCGCGCTGCGTCACGGGAGCGCTCAGCTGGACGCTGCGTCCCTCCGGTACCAGGTGAAGCGGTAGCGGGTCCCCCCGGCCGATGTCAGCCACGAGCCGTCCGCCGGTTCGCGCCGGTCGACCGACCAGGCGGGGTCGAGTCGCGGGGCGAAGGTGTCCCCGTCGACGGTCAGATCCAGGTCGGTGACGACGGCGACGTCGGCCAGCGGCACGGCCTCCGTGAACACGGCGTTCCCGCCGAGCACCCACACCAGGTCCGCGCCCGGGGCCCGAGCGGCGTCCGCGAGTGCCGCGGTCAGGTCGCCGGCGACGACGGCGCCCTCCGGGGCCACGTCGGGGTTGCGGGTCAGGACGATGTTGGTGCGGTCCGGCAGGGGCCGGTAGCGGTCCGGGAAGGACTCCCAGGTGGTCCGGCCCATGATCACCGGGTGGCCCGTGGTGCGGGCGGTGAAGTGCCGGAGGTCCTCCGGCACGTGCCACGGCATCGTGCCGTCCTTGCCGATCACACCACCGCGCGCCTGCGCCCAGATCAGGCCCACCGACGGGCGGTTCGGTGCGGTGGAGGACGAGGACGCGGCGGCGGACACCGCAACGGCGTCCGGCCCGGCGTCGTCGGCGCCGTGGCCCGTCACGAGCGGACCAGGTCGCCGTACTGCGGGAAGCGGCGCAGATAGTCCTGCACGTAGCTGCACTCGGGCACAACCTGCTTACCGCGCTCCCGCAGCCGGTCGAGGACGAGCGTCACCAGCGCTCGCGCGTACCCCTGCCGCCCGTACTGCTCGGCAATGATGGTGTGCTGGAGCACCATCGCCCCGTCCTCCCGCTCGGTGAAGCCGAGGAAACCGAGGTACGTGGGACCCATCAGCAGGTTGAACCGGCCGCGGTCCGGGTCCTCGTCCAGGGTCAGGTCCGCCCAGTCGGCGTGCAGGGGCGGTGCCGGCGTCGTCGTCATGGTCGTACCTTCCGTGGGGTGGGTCCGTTGCGGGGTGGGTCGGCGGACCAGGTCCGGCGTCAGACGGCGATCGGCGCCTTGATGGTCGGGTGGTGCTGGTAGTCGAGGACCGAGAAATCCTCGTACGCGTAGTCGAGGATGCTCTCGGGCCGGCGGGTCAGCTGCAACCGGGGGTAGGGGTACGGGTCCCGGGTCAACTGCTCGGCCACCTGCTCCAGGTGGTCCTCGTAGATGTGGCAGTCCCCGCCGGTCCAGATGAACTCACCCGGCAGCAGGTCGGTCTGCTGCGCGACCATCCGGGTCAGCAGGGCGTAGGACGCGATGTTGAACGGCACGCCGAGGAACAGGTCAGCGCTGCGCTGGTAGAGCTGGCAGGAGAGCCGGCCCGGGCCGTCCGGCTGCGGCTGGACGTAGAACTGGAAGAACGCGTGACACGGGGGCAGCGCCATGTTCTCGATCTCGGCCACGTTCCAGGCGGACACGATGTGCCGTCGCGAGTCCGGCTTCGTGCGCAGGGACTCGACGACCTGGCTGATCTGGTCGATGTGCCGGCCGTCGGGGGTCGGCCAGGAGCGCCACTGCACCCCGTAGACGGGGCCGAGTTCGCCGTCCTGGTCGGCCCACTCGTTCCAGATCCGCACGCCGCGCTCCTGCAGCCAACGGACGTTCGATTCACCGCGCAGGAACCACAACAGCTCCAGGGCCACGGACTTGAAGTGCACCCGCTTGGTGGTGACCAGCGGGAAGGAGTCGGCCAGGTCGAAGCGCAGTTGCCGGCCGAACACACTGCGGGTGCCGGTACCCGTCCGGTCCGGCTTCGGGCTGCCCTGCGCGAGCACATCGCGCAGCAGGTCTTCGTACGGCGTCGGGATGCTCACGACGACCAGTCTAGGCGCGCGGTGTCGCCGCGCTCCGTACCGGCTCGTCGCGGGGGCCGTCACGAGCCCGTCGATGCTCCTATGGATGTCAAGCCGCTTTCGCGAGGTCGGCGGTTGAAGTCGGGACGTGGGTGTCTCGGGTCCTGAGGTCGTTGATGAGGGCCCGGTAGATCTCGCGGGCGATGTGGCGTTTGAGGCAGCGCATGATGTCCTTCTTCGAGAGGCCTTGCTCGGTGCGGCGTTCCGACGTAGGCGCGGGTGCGCGCGTCCCAGCGCATGCGGGACAGCGCGATGGTGTGCAGGGCGTGGTTGGCGGCGCGGTCGCCGCCGCGGTTGAGACGGTGTCGGTCCCGGCGTCCGGAGGAGGCCGGGATGGGGGCCACGCCGCACAGGTGCGCGAACGCGGCCTCGGAACGCCGGAAGGTGTCAAGTCTGGTGAGACAGTTTCCGTCAGGCGGTCTGTATGAGGGCCTCCTGTGAGGGTTGGTTGATCCAGGCTGTGGCGGGCAGTGTGGGTGCTGCGGGTCGGCGGTGGCCGAAGCGTTCCGGATGGGCGGTGTAGGCAGCGTCGAGGGTGACCTGCCGCTGGGCGCGGACTTGTCCCGCGGTGCCGAAGTGGACGCTGGCCGGGGTGTGCAGTCCGATCCCGGAGTGGCGGTGCTCGTGGTTGTAGTAGCCGAAGAACGTCTCGCCGAACGCGCGGGCGTCGGCCAGGGAGCCGAAGTTGACGGGGAAGACCGGGGCGTACTTTGGACCGTTCCCACTCTGGTGGACACAGGGTTTGATGGGCGGGTTCCCGAGAAATGAAGGGAACCGGCTATGGGATCGACGAGACGTAGCTTCACTGACGAGTACAAGGCCAACGCGGTAGATTTGGTTGTGAATGATGGCCGCGCGAT